>JAFRTE010000043.1 GCA_017427285.1 Clostridia bacterium | reverse complement strand
ATACAAGAATCGATATTGTATTTCCATTTCATCTGATATCCCGGATTTAATGAGAGCGCTCCGCACGATTTCGAAAAATAATCGTAAAAGAAATGAGTGACCGGAAAAGAATTGATTTGTCTTGTCAAAATATCATAAACGGTGCGCTTTTTATATAATCTTGTCAGAAGTGGTTCAAAAAACTGTTCGTTAAACGGTTTTTTCCCCGAAATGAATTCATTCGCCACTAATTCTTCTGCATAAGTGATTGCCCCTTTGAAAATATCCTGCTCTCCCGAAAAACAGTGGTAGAAGGTGTTTTTGAAACGCCTGCTTCTTCGCATATTGTCCTTGTATAAATTGGCTTAGCAGGATCTTTCTCAACAAGTGAAAAAACGGCTTTTATGATTTTTATTTCCGTCTGCGATCTTTTTTTTTCATACAAGCTCTTTTTTTGTAAAATGGGACACTTTCGATAAAGTGGGTATTGACATTCTTCTTTTTTGTATTATACTATATACAGAAGCCCTTGTCAACCCCCCATTCGGATTGTATACGATTCCGTTTCCTGCGCGCAAAACGAAACGAAAACCGAGAGCTCATATAATGCGGATATGGCGCGGACGGATGTTTCTGAAAACAACGGTACCGTTGACAACAGCTGAAACCGATTCCGAATATAATTTTCCGAGCAAGACTGAGAATTTTGTTTCGGTTTGGTTCCAAGGGATATTAAGGATAGAAAGGATGTGGACAACAAAAGAGTTCAAAAGACAATTGCAGTATTTTCTGTTATTGCAACCATTGCTACTATAACTGTTTCTGTTCAGGCAGATAGCCGAATCGAGTATTCATCTTTCTAATTTCTTTGAAAGAAGATAATAATCTATTATTTATTTCATTGTGTAAATTGAAATAAATACTCATTGTAAGAATATGAATCTGCTGATACGAAAATGAAAGTTTCTTTGTATGGATAATTAATGCGCACACCGGACACGAATCTTTTTTTGTATACTTAGTTATACGATTGAAGAGAATTATTTTTTAACAAACAATAGAAAGGAGTTCCAAATGAAAAAAATATTATTAATAACCGTAATTACAATATGCTTGTTAACGATCTCTTTTACCATTTTTGCTATGAAGGATGAAAGTGAGATGGTATCTTCACTTCCTGATAAGTATTTTGAATGGCAGGGAAGAGCTGTTACCCAATTAGACTTCTCGGATAGAGATGATATATTCACAGATAATTCGGAGAATTATCTACATGCCAAGGCATTAGAAAGCTACACAAAAGCAGCACTTTGGCTCTTGGATTATTCGGACTCTTATTCTTACAAAATAGAAAGCAAAAAAACGCAGGTAACGGATGGAAGAATGATTATTGAATGTTATGTAAGTATAAAAACTCACTCAATAGCAAATCCTCCGGATATATTCTGTGAAAAAGCAAACATTAAATATACATTTTCAATTATAAAGTCTGACAATAAATACTATATCGACAGAGTTACAACATCAGATTTGTTTTATTCTGTTTCAGAAAACGAAATAGCTGACATTGTTATTATGAACGGCTCCGATATTTCCGACAGAACTGCTGTTGACGATGCGGTTGAACAATGGCTTAAATTAAGAGCTGACAATGCACTCAAAATGCGATCGAATTATCCTGATATTAAAATCCCCGATCTTGAATACGAGTTTGATTATGAAAAGTTGAATAATGCCTTGCAAACGCTGAACAACGTTGACAATGATATTGAAAGTGAAGATAAGGGAGACAGTACCCCGTCTTTGAGATCACAGACCTCAGTTTCTACCGCATATAATTCTACTTCTGCGGCATCATATGCCGATACATATGCTCTTAATAATAATCCCTTATTTGCAACGCTAACTGCGGACTGCGACAATTTTGTTTCACAGTGCGTTTGGGCTGGCTATATATCATGGAATAGTTCAATGTCGTCTTCAACTGTTCAGTCGTATATTGCGAACTGATAGTATGGAGGTCATAACAATGAAGAAAAAATTGATTTGTTTAATTATTGTTTTAATAGTGCTTGTACCTTTTTGTTATGGATGTGCACAACAAAGTTCCGATGACAGTCTTCTGACCGGTAAATCAGGTAATGTTACAATAACAACATACAACTCGGCAGATTTTCAGTCAAAAGCATCTGAAGCAGAAAAATGGTTGAAAAACAATGCAAATACAGAAGAAGCTGAAAACAGTCAACGTTATGAAAACGATATTTTGGCAATCGGAGATTCTACCTATATATCTTTATGCTGTTTTGAAACTGACGGTATGGTTGACAGATTCAGGTATGTGGTTGAAAAATATAAAAAGGACGGAAAAACCGTAATTTATAATACCTTCTTCTCCTATGACACCTGTCCGTTTACACTTATAAAAGATGAAAGCAACATAATTTTATATTTTATGGGACTTGACATAGCCAGTTGGGCCACATGGGGAGACAGCGGAAAAATAATTGTAGCATATGAAAACGGGGAAGCAGAAATAATCGAATACAGTTTTTCTGAGGACACGGCAACCGTAGCTGCAAATAACGGAAATGACGAAGAAAAATGTCGATGCGAATTTATGCATCTTCTTAAAAATAATGAAATTGCAAGCGTGATAGCTATATCTGCACCTCAGGAGATCAAGTATGGCGGCGTAACTACGAGGCTTTTCAGCTTTGATGATAATCTGACCCCGATTTCTGCTTATGTTATCAATTCGGATGGAGCGTTTGAAGAAAAGTATTATAACTGAAAAGCTATTCTGAAAAATTGGTTTGCTGAATCCGATAAGTTCGTATGGTTTTCATGTAAATACATCAAAACAGGGCTTTTGGGGACAATCCGATTATAAAAACATCCTCTTTTTTGACAGAGGATGTTTTCTTTATATTTCGTTTTTTTGCTATACTCCCTTCCTCTTCCCCCGAATGTATTTCATATACCATTTCTTTTCGCGTTTTTTCGGACATGTTTCGCAAAGCTCGTCGATCATTTCGCACATAAACAGGTATTTTTCATGCGTTTTCGGAACCGTCCGTCCCTTTGCATAGTTCTGAAGCGTCCTTGGCGTCACCCCCGTCTTTGCGGAGATCTGCCCGAGCGTTACCTGCCTTGATGAAATAAGTGTTCCAAGCTTTTCTTTTAATGTCATTAATATCCCCCATATTCAGATTTAAATCACTATTCGTGATATTATCTGTATAATACCATATAATTCCGCATTTGTCAATGCAAAACAGGGGGATTTTTCGTTATTTGCAATTTTATTTAATTAAAAGGACGGCATTTCGCCGTCCTTTCGCATTTCTTTATCAAATTTCCGTTATACGGCAAACGCTGCCCTTTTTTTACGGCATACGCGCTCCGCTTCTTTTATCAGACTTTCCGCAGAGTCTCTGTCAAGTCCGCCGAATGAGAAAAACACACCGCGCGGATCGAGAACTTCGCAAAGAGGTATGATATCCTTCGGGCTGCAGCTCATTACAATGCATTTCCCGGCGCGCTGTATCCTTTTCAGCACTTCAACCCATTCGCGCGCCGGAGCTTTTCCCTCTCCGGGCACCCACTGAATACCGTTTATTCTGTCAACGCCGAGCAGCGTATCAAGATGCGTTAACGAACCTATACCGTCAAGGTGATAAACCGTCGCCGGCAGCCATTCCGCTTCCGCGACAAGCTCGGGAAGTATGAATTCACTGAAATGCTCCGATGAGATCATATACGAAAAGTCGCAGCTCGTAACATACCAGAGCTTTTCGGGGTGGTAAAGACACATCCAGTTTGAAGAACCCTTCTGCTTTTCGGAAATAATTCTGTGAAGCCTTTCCGTCACTTCTTTAAAAACGTCAAATATCTGCCAGACTCTTTTTTTAAACTCGTCCGGTTCAAGATAAAGGTCCATCGCCGCAGCCGCTGCGCCCCTGAGCGACACTACTGCGTCAGCGCCGGGATGTATATCGGTTATCCCCACAAGATAATCCCCGTTTGCGTCGTCAACCGCGGCTTTCGTCATTTCGACCATTTTTTTCCACCACGGATTATTTTCGTCAAAAACGATGTCGGGATACTTTCCATAATCTTCAATGCACGGCTCGGACCAGCTTGTAGAAGGCGAAAATTTAAGGTCGCACCCGCAGACTGCGCCGATAAAATCGGGACCGAGATTAGGAGAGTATATCGGGAATGACTCGCCGAGATATAAGGTGTTTTCCGCGCCGTATCTTGCGCATTTCACCTGAAATTCCGTATCGAGCCATCTGTCTTTTATATCTTGCGGTGCGATCGGGGCAGGGGAGCGGCGCGCATTCTCTTTCGATACGGCCGTTGAAAGAAACGGGCGGTCTTCGTTTTCTCTGTTCCAGAATTCAAGCCATCTCTTTGAGAGTTTTTCTTCGTCAAGAGAGGTGTTTATCATTTAATAATACCTCCATAGATCGGTAGCTGTTTCCCCGCAGCTTCGAATATTGCTGTTTATTGAAGATCATACGCTGTAAAGCGATTTTCCGGCGCCGTTAATCATTCTCCGTAAACCGCGAGTCTTCCGGCATAGTGATGTGAAAGATAGTCTTCTATAAGTTTATCGTATTGTTCTTCATAACGTTCAAGTATAGATGAAACGGCATCGAAAGATCTTACCGCTGCGCTTACTGCGTCTCTGCCGCCTTCCCAGAAATAGCCGTAATTTGCGTTTTTAACGGTATTTATAAATACTTCTGCGTCTCTTTTATCAAAGAATATCTGATCTGCCATATACTCCGCAATGTCGTCTTTCGTTTCAAGCCCTTCAAACGGCTCGAACATCGCCGCAAGAATCGCCACCGATCCGTCAACATCCGCATTGTTTATCGGCACGCTCGTCGTATACGCCATCTGGGAATATCCGCTTGAATACTGCCCCGGTACGGCGTCAGGTCCCTGCGGAAAAGGCAGGATTCCTACGTTATCCATATGAAACATAATCGCATCTGTCGTTCCGATAACATCAACATTGTCAAGAACTGACATTACCACGTCGCCGTTGATAAGATATGTCCCCGTATTTGTAGACGCGTCGGGATATATATAATCTTTGCATGTGAAATCGTATATATCCTGCGCTCTTGCAAGGGCGCGGCGCCCCGCTTCCGTATATATTCCGCATTTGATCTCGCCGTTTTCATACATTGTATATGAAACGCCGTTAGAATAAAGCATGTTTACGGCAAAATCAGCATCGTGGCAGTGCATTCCGTAAACCGTTCTTCCCGAATCGTTGAAGGTATACGCTGCGAGGACTTCTTCAAACTTATCCCACGTCCACGTTAAGCTATCAAGGTATTCGCGGGGATCGGGCATTGCGAGATGAGAAACGAGCGTTTCGTTTACCGCAATAATCGAATATGTTGTGCTGTATAAAAGATTTGGCCAGGCAAAGGGAACTACTCCGTAAAGATCGTCGTCCCACAGCATGAGTTCCAGCATTTTTGGCGTTCCGTATTTTTCGGTGTTTTTAACGTCTATCAGATCGGAAAGCCCCGTCAGTCCGCCCGATCGCGAAAAATTCCTCAGAATACTCGTATCGCACGTAACGATGTCGTAAAGATGCGATCCCGAAACGAGGGATGCCTGCATTCTGTCGCCGATTATTGTTGAATTCGAATTATTGTCAACGCCGATGCTGCAGTTGTAATCGGACTGTATCTGCTTTAGCCTGTCAAACGCCTGGTCGGCAAACGTCGTTCCGGGAATAAAGCCGAATATGTTTTCCACGTTATTCATATATCGGCTCATGGAAAAGCCCCAGTTGACAGCCAGACCGCCCAGATCGGAGTCATCCGCAATAAAAGTATACTCGGGTACGATCTCTTCCTGATGAGCAGCGCACGAGCTTATCAACGTATAAATAATGAACAACGGTATCAACAAAGCCAATACTCTTTTCAAAATAATTACACGCCTTTCATAATATCAGAATATGTATTCCGGGGAAAAATCGCGGTTTAACTTCGGTTGGAATTATATCAAAAAGTTTTCGATGTAAAATCAAACTTCGTTTTATAGTCTTTCAAAAATGAACGGGTCTAAAACAGAATTATCTGCAGTCCCAATTATTCCACAACAGTCTGTTCAGCTTCGGAAATTGCAAATACCGTGAGAAAAACAGTGTCAATATCTGCCGATTCCGTCCAGAAACGGAAATGCATTCTTGCAGGGGGATTGACCGTGTGCTGCGCGGCGTCGTCTTCATGGACGTACATCCCCGTCGTTTCAATTCTTGCAAACGCTCTTCCGTCTTTTGCAACGTTGTATGCGGGGAACGGGAATTTCGTCCGAATATCCGTCTGTATGCGTATTCCGCGCTCATGCAGCAGATCCCAGATGTTTTTGCCGTCAAATTTAAACCACGATGATTCCGAAAACATTCCGCTGTCAAACTGACTCGTTACAGTATGACCTACTTCGTGCTCCTTAACGCTGCCCGTTATATGGTTGTTGAATTCGAAAGTCCGCGGGCCCACGAGCGAATTTTTAGCCATTTTTCCTTCAAAAATAACGTTTCTTTCAGCATCTTCAACTATATATCCGGGTTTCAGGGTCACGCCGTCGAAACGTACGTAGTATTCCTTAACGTCAAAACCGTTTTTAAATCCCTCAAATTCAGCCTCGGGAAAACTGCTTGCTTCGCTGTCAAGCTCTTTGCTTTTACGGAAGAATTTTACGGTTTTGAATATTCCGTATCCCAGGGCTGCTGCGCCGACAACGATCATTATTACGGGGATTACTCTGTTCGTTCTGTTGCCCGCAACCGTTTCGGGTTTTTCGGGATCGTAAAAAACGGTTATATCCTCGCCGACGTTCGGTTTTTCGGACATGTTGAAATAACTGTCGTATTCTTTTCCGTCAACGGTATATGTAAAAGATACTTCATATTCGTCCGGTTCGTCCGAAAAAGTAGAGATCTGCTCAACTTTCGTTACCGTTCCTACGGTTTCTGTATAATTGTCTGTATTGATTCCTAAAATTATAATTCCGAATATAACGAGAATAAGTCCGAACGGCACAAAAAACCTCGCCGGTCCTGTATTTCTCATAAATCGCGCAAATTTGTTTTCAACAGCCATGGTAGGCATCCTTTCAAACAGTATTCCTGATTAATGTATTGTTTGCTCGAGCACATCGCTTGCGAAGCAAACATCACGTTCCGTGTAAGCGGAACACATCGTTCCTTGCAGTCGACGGGCCAACTTGAATGGCATTTGCCGTATTGAAACGGTAATTTAAAGTCGGTCTTAACAAATGCCCGAGTTTTTGCCCCTTCGCGGCAAAACTCAGGTTCTGCGTCGTTTTATGTATCAATAAAAAAAGGATTTACCAACAGGTAAATCCTTTTTTATGGTGCAGGAGACGGGACTTGAACCCACACAAGCTTCCGCTCGCTACCACCTCAAAGTAGTGCGTCTGCCAATTCCGCCACTCCTGCGTGCTTGAATATTATATCAGATTCAATGCTTTTTGTCAATAGGTTTTAACGATGTTTTTTGTAAATAAAATGTGTCAAAACCACTTGATTTATTTTTCTCTCGATTTCATGAGCTGTTTCATACGGATATCGTGATTGAGTATCTTCTTTCTCAAACGCATCGATTTCGGCGTAACTTCAACAAGTTCGTCGTCCGCAATGAATTCAAGCGCCTGTTCAAGACTCATTTTGCGCGGAGGGACAAGTCGCAGCGCTTCGTCCTTGCCTGCCGAACGTATTGCCGTCATATGCTTTTTCTTGCATACGTTAACGGTTATTTCGTCGTTTTTCAGCGCTTCTCCTACTATCTGACCTGCATAAACCATATCCTGCGGATCGATAAACATCGTTCCGAGCACCTGAACGTTAAATATGCCGTATGTCGTCGCTTCGCCCGTTTCATACGCAACAAGCGACGCTTTGTCTCTTCTCGGAATATCGCCTTTAAACGGAGCGTAACCCTCAAAAATCGAGTTCAGTATTCCTTCGCCTCTCGTATCGGTGAGGAAATCCGAACGATATCCGAAAAGTCCTCTTGACGGGATTACAAATTCAAGACGCGTCCTTCCCCCGATAGACGACATATGCTGAAATTCGCCTTTTCTTATTCCCATTTTTTCCATTACCGCGCCCATTGCGGTCTCGGGAATATCCATTATTACTCTTTCTACCGGCTCGCACATTACGCCGTCTACTTCCTTGTAAAGCACTCTCGGCGTGGATACCTGAAATTCGTATCCTTCGCGGCGCATGTTTTCTATCAGTATCGAAAGATGCATTTCGCCCCTTCCGCATACCTTAAACGCTTCCGTCGTGTCCGTTTCTTCAACGCGCAGAGAAACATCTTTCAGCAGCTCCCTGAAAAGACGTTCTCTGAGGTTTCTTGAAGTTACGAATTTTCCTTCGCGGCCGGCAAACGGAGAATCGTTTACCATAAAGGTCATTTCCATCGTCGGCTCGGTTATTTTGACAAACGGCAGTGCTTCAACGCATGCCGGCGAGCAGATCGTGTCGCCTATATTGACGTTTTCAATGCCCGAAACGCAGATAATATCTCCTACCGAGCTTTCCGCAACCGGTTTTCTCGAAAGTCCGTCAAAAGTATATATGTTTACCGCTTTCGCCTTCGTGTCGGTACGCTGCTTGTGCCAGTCGGTAAGCACGATATCCATGCCCTGCTTGATCGTTCCTCTTTCAACTCTTCCTACGGCGATTCTTCCAACGTAGTCGCTGTAATCTATGGAGGAAACGAGCATCTGAAGAGGGCCGTTTTCGTCGCCGGAAGGCGGGTCTATGTAGTCTACTATCGTGTCGAAGAGCACTCTGAGGTCCTTTTCCTGTCCGTCGGGCGAAAGCGAAGCTGTTCCTGCTCTTGCAGATGCGAATATAACGGGAGATTCAAGCTGTTCTTCCGTTGCGTCAAGGTCTAAAAGCAGTTCGAGTATCTCGTTTACGACCTCGTCGGGACGTGCGTCCGGTCTGTCTATCTTGTTTACAACGATTATTATTTTATGCCCGAGATCAAGAGCTTTCTGCAAAACAAATCTTGTCTGCGGCATCGGTCCTTCAAATGCGTCAACAAGCAAAAGAACGCCGTTTACCATTTTAAGTATGCGTTCAACCTCTCCTCCGAAGTCCGCGTGGCCCGGAGTATCAACAATGTTTATTTTCGTATCTTTGTAATGGACCGCGGTGTTTTTCGCAAGGATCGTAATTCCGCGCTCGCGTTCAAGGTCATTTGAGTCCATTACTCTGTCGACGACTACCTGATTTTCTCTGAAAACGCCGCCCTGCTTGAGCATTTCGTTTACAAGCGTCGTCTTGCCGTGGTCAACGTGGGCAATTATAGCAACGTTCCTGAGATTTTCGCAGATCATAAGTATTTATCTGTCCTTTCGGTTAATGAATATCACAACTATATATATTATCATATTCACTGCCGTTCTGTCAATAAAAAACTGTCAGATTTCGCAAAATTTTTACGATTTTTTCAAACAGTTACGCCTTTAATGCACCGTTTTTATCCGTTATCAACGGGTTCGCTCGAAACCCAGTAATATGTCCCGTTTTCCGCAAGCGCAAATGTATGTTTGTATGTCTTCATCAGATTTCCGAAAACATCATAGTCAAACCGTCCCGAAAACAGATCCTCCCCGCGCTTTCCCGTAAAACTGTCACTGAAATTCTTTGTCGCGTCAGCTGTGTATTCATACGGTATTCCGTCACCTTTGCAGATCAGATCCGTCCTTGCACCGTCCGAGTATGCAGCACTGATATACATATAATATGTTTCTGCGGTTTCATATTCAAAGGAAATGAATTTGTCGTAAACGTATACAAAGCTTCCGTCGCTTTCCGTCTCTGTTTTCAGAAAAACACTGTATCCCGAAATTCCGAAGTCACCGTCGCCGATAGCATTCCAGCGCAGAAATCTGTCGCCGTCAAATTTAAATGCAGTGCCGTCAACAGGATAAAAGTCTTTATATTCAACTTTCGCACCGTTGCCGAACAGAGCTTCTACCGCACCGTCGATTTCTTCGAGCGTATAAACGGTATATTCTATATTTTCCGTAATAACTTCTCCGTTTACATATCCGTACGGAGAATAAACGCCCGCGTCTGCAGTAACCGTTTCTCTTTCTTTTTCGGGAAGTGTTGCAAACGCAAGACTCAAAACATATTCTGCGTCAAGCCCGTCAAAAGTTACGTATTGCGGACGGTAAACCGTATTTACATCGCGGTTTGTCTTGCGAAAAGGAAGATATTCACAAACTGCGTTGTATGCTTTTCCCGGATTGCTTTCAAGCGTTATTTCCGTCAGATTGTGCTCTTCTTCGGGCAATTCCGCAGAGGTACAGCCCGAAATTAATGCTATCAGAAGTATCAGACAGACTGCCAGGTTTATCTTCTTCATTTGCGGCCTCCCGCATTTATTATATCTATAATATTAAACTATTTTCCTCCCTTTGTCAATGCTTTATATAATTTATATAAGCCGATTTAACACTTTATTCGCAATTTTTTCCTTGATATACCTTTCCTTATGTGATATAATTTATGGGATGATTGAAATTATTCCAAAAGGAGACAGATAAAGTGGCAGAAGAATGCACTCATAACTGCAAAACGTGCGGTTCAGACTGCGCAAAAAAGGATAAAACCGATTTCCTTGAAGCGCCACACGCAATGAGCAGCATAAAAAATGTGATAGGCGTTGTTTCAGGCAAAGGAGGGGTAGGCAAAAGCCTCGTAACCTCGCTTCTTGCCGTAACGATGCAGAGAAGGGGATTTAAAACCGCAATTCTCGACGCGGATATAACAGGTCCGTCCATACCGAAAATCTTCGGCATAAAAGAACGCGCGACGGGCGACGAAACAGGTCTTTTCCCCGTTGAAACAAAAACCGGCATTAAAATAATGTCGCTGAATTTACTTGTCGATAATCCCGACTCTCCCGTCATCTGGAGAGGCCCCGTCATCGCGGGCGCGGTAAAACAGTTCTGGACGGACGTTATCTGGGGCGATATTGACTATATGTTTATAGATATGCCCCCGGGAACGGGCGACGTTCCTTTAACGGTATTCCAGTCTATACCCGTAGACGGCACGGTAGTCGTCACTTCGCCTCAGGACCTTGTAACAATGATCGTAGGCAAAGCGGTAAATATGGCGAAACAGATGAATATCCCCATCAAAGCGGTCGTTGAAAATTACAGTTATCTTCTCTGCCCCGACTGCGGGAAGAAGATAAGCATTTTCGGCGAAAGCAAGCTTCCCGAGGTCGTAAAGCAATACGGCGTTGAAAACACAGCGCGCATCCCCGTCGATCCCGCGGTCGCAAAACTCTGCGACGACGGACTTATCGAGCTTTTCGTCGGCGACTGGCTCGACAAACTCGCCGATTCTCTTCAATGATAAATATTTTTTAGGAGGATACTGTTATGATGAGACCTGAATACCCGCGTCCTTCCCTTGTCCGCGAAAAGTGGCGCAATCTTAACGGTGAATGGGATTTTCTTATCGATAACGGCTGTTCGGGTAAAGAACGCAGATTTTACGAAAACGCAGATTTCAATATGAAAATCAACGTTCCTTTCGCTCCCGAAACGAAGCTTTCCGGTATAGAAAATACCGATTTTATGAAAAGCGTATGGTATAAAAAAACGTTTTCTCTTTCAAAAACCGATTTTTCGGGCAGAATAATCCTTCATTTCGGCGCAGTAGACTATCTTGCCGAAGTCTGGATAAACGGAATATCC
Source organism: Clostridia bacterium (assembly GCA_017427285.1). GTDB lineage: Bacteria > Bacillota > Clostridia > Oscillospirales > UBA644 > HGM12619. The sequence goes on along the minus strand of JAFRTE010000043.1, from coordinate 96,097 downwards.
GCCGGTACTCATAAAGGCGGATATACGCCGTTTTCATTCGATATCACCTCTCTTTGCAAAGAGGGCGCAAACACGGTCGTCGTAAATGCATTTGACGATACTAAAGATCCTTTTCAGCCCTCAGGCAAACAGTCTCAGCAATACGCAAACTTCGGCTGTCTGTATACCCGCACGACCGGCATCTGGCAGACTGTCTGGCTCGAATTCGTTCCCGATGTCTACCTCAAAAAGCTGAAACTCACACCCGATGTCGACAACGAAAAGCTTTATATTTTAGCTACCTTCAATAAGGAATGCAAAGAAACGTTTTCAGCGGAGGCGCTTCTCAACGGCAAGTCTGTTGCCTTTACAGAGTATAAAGTCAGCGGAAAATCAACGGAAACTTATCTCGATATCAAAAATCCTTCTCTCTGGTCGCTCGATTCTCCCGTTCTTTACGATTTAAAGCTTAAAATCGGCAGCGACGAAGCTCTCGCTTATTTCGGTATGAGAAAAGTTGCATTAAACGGATATGCCATAGAGATCAACAACAAGCCCGTTTTCCAGCGCCTCGTTCTCGACCAGGGCTTTTATCCGGACGGGGTCTATACCGCGCCCACAGACGACGACCTTAAAAACGATATAATCCTTTCAAAAAAAGCCGGCTTCAACGGCGCAAGACTTCATATGAAGATCTTCGAGCCCCGTCTTATATACTGGGCAGACAAGCTCGGCTACCTTCTCTGGGGCGAATATCCAAACTGGGGTCTCGATACCGACCGACCAGCCGCACTCCTCGGCATGCTCTCCGAATGGGTCGAAGAGCTCGAAAGAGACTACAACTCTCCAGCGATCGTCGGCTGGTGCCCGTTTAACGAGCTCGGTTCCGCTCACCGTATGGCCGATATTCTCGAAACGGTCTACGACGTTACAAAAGCTATAGACCCGTTCAGACCGGTGATAGATACCAGCGGATATATCCACTCAAAGAAAACCGATATTTACGACGTTCACGATTACGAACAGGATCCAGTTAAATTTGCCGAGCATTACGAAACTCTTGTAAACGGCAACGGAGAACGCTTCAAAAATCCGAAGGAGATGTCTCAATACGCCGATCAGCCGTTCTTCGTTTCAGAGTTCGGCGGCACATGGTGGAAATGCGACGATACCGAATCCTCGGGCTGGGGCTACGGCAAAGCTCCGGAAAACGTCGAAGAATTTTATTCGAGATATGAAGGACTTGTCGATGCGCTTCTGTCCAACCCGAAAATGTGCGCGTTCTGCTATACTCAGCTTACGGACGTAATGCAGGAATGCAACGGTATTTATTCGTTTTGGCGCAAAGCGAAATTCGATACCGAAAGGATCTGCGCCATCAACTCAAAAAAAGCGGCGATCGAAAAATGATCCGAAATAATGGTAAAGACGAAGGAAAAAACCTTCGTCTTTACTTTTTCTTTATTTTATCCCAGTATGCTTTTGCCGCCTGTTCCGTTTTGTTGTCGCCGTATTCGTAATAAACGTCGTTTTTTATTTTGTCCGGAAGATACTGCTGCTTTACCCAGTGGTCGGGGAACATATGGGCATATTTGTAACCCGTTCCGTGCCCGAGTTTTTCCGAACCCGAATAATGCGAGTCTTTCAGGATATCCGGCACGTCTCCGTATTCGCCTGTCCTTATCCTTTCAAGCGCCGCGTCTACTGCGCAAACTCCGCTGTTCGATTTCGGCGCTGTAGCAAGCAGAATCACGGCGTCGGCAAGCGGTATTCTCGCTTCCGGAAAACCGAGCTGCAATGCGCTGTCAACGCACGCTTTCGTAATGCTTATCGCATTCGGATACGCAAGACCGATATCTTCCGCCGCAATAACGAGCAGTCTTCTGCATATCGACGGCAGATCGTCGCTTTCTATCAGTCTTGCCAGATAGTGCAGCGCGGCGTTTTCATCCGAACCTCGTATCGATTTCTGAAAAGCTGAAAGAATATCGTAATGCGCGTCTCCGTCTCTGTCATATTTCATGTTTGAGCGCTGAGAAACGAGCTTTGCGTTCTCAAGAGTTACAAAAACCTCTTTCTGACCTACTTTTACCGACGTCAGAAGCTCTACGGCGTTTATCGCTTTTCTTACGTCGCCGCCGCAAGTTTGAGAAATATATTCTTCTGTTCCGTCTTCCGTCTCTATTTTCAGTCCCGTCTCTTCCCTTACCGCGTCAAAAGCTCTTTTTACCGCCTTCAATACGTCTTTGCTTTCAACCGGTCGAAACTCAAATATCGTCGAGCGGCTCAATATGGCGTTGTAAACGTAAAAATACGGATTTTCCGTTGTGGAAGCTATAAGCGTTATCGAGCCGTCCTCTATAAATTCAAGAAGGATCTGCTGCTGCTTTTTGTTGAAATACTGTATCTCATCCAGATACAGAAGTATTCCGTTCGTTCCTTCAAGAGTGCTTAGCGACGATATTATTGTCTTTATATCGCCCGTTGAGGCGGTCGTAGCGTTTAATCTGTGAAGCGTTTTCTGCGTTTTTGCCGCAATAATGGAAGCCAGCGTCGTTTTACCGACGCCGGACGGACCGCAGAATATCATATTCGGAATATTCCCGCTTTCTATTATCCTGTAAAGGGGTTTGCCTTCAGAGACAAGGTGTTTCTGTCCGACAAAGTCCGAAAGCTCCGTCGGTCTTATCCTTGCGGCAAGAGGTGAAGCCATTTCTTCCTCCGCTTTATCCGAAATATCTGTCTATGACCTTGTTGACCGTTTTATTCCACTCCATCAGGTTTTCCCAGCGATTCGCTATGGTGCTTATATCTTTCAGAACGAATTCGCAGGGCGTGGAATTGCGTTTGCACGCTTCAAGCACGTGCGTTATCTCTTTTTCCACCTGTTCCGGCTCAAACGTCTTGCCCGAAACGAACGCCGGGTTCGGCTTATAGGACATAACAAAGTCTTTGCCTATCTTTTCCGCCGCTTCGTCAACGTTTGCCCACGGTGTAATGGAGATTCTTCTTAAATTCGTTATGTCTTTGAGCTGATCTATTTTATTGTGAAGAGGTTCGCAGCAGCCGTAATATGTCCGTTTGCATCTGTTCGCATAGGTTTTTGAGTAGTCAATGTCAAATTCACTCTGCATTGCGGGCGAAACAACGGCAAGCACCTGAGCGGAGGTTCTGCACCAAACGTCCGAGGCCTTTATTACTTCCGTGTCAAGATCCTTATGCGGCATATCGTGGCAGAGGGCAGGGGTGCAGTGGAGATAATAGATCTCCGTTTCCAAAACGTTCAGTCTTTCATATTCGTCTATAACGTGATTGTGGATATCGGTGTATTTCTTCATTACCGCGTGAACGAATTCGGGGCGTTCAACGAGATCTTCATAACAGTTTTCTATGCCGTGAAGCCGCATAAAATTGTCCCACGAAGTAAAATACAGCCCTACGCCCGTTTTCCTTACCGGCATTATGTCGCCCAGAAGCTGCTGAGTATCGTATACCGCTTTATCCGTTGCTTCCCTGTCGTATGATATCTCGGGTATCTTCATTTTCTCAACGTCTTCTTCGGACTTAAGCTGGTCAACATATTCATGCGCGGCGATATATGCGCCTGTCGTTGACGGTATCTGTTTCTCTTTAACGGAATATCCGATTCCCGTATTGTTTATCCGCACTCCGACGGACCAATACGGAGCGTAGCAGTGGTCTCCTCCGAAATATTTGTGCTGGAAAATCTGAGAGCGCAGCGAATACTCCGTTCCTTTGTACGATTCGTTTTCAACTTTCAGCTCGTCCGAAATTATCTCGCCCCAGGGGATCTCGAAAATCAGTACGGGGGGACGCACTATTTTAAGATCGTTAAGATCTTTGTATCTTTCTTCTATTTCTCTGCTTCTTTCCGTAAAAGCAAGGTTTTCCGCATAGTATTTTATAAGCTCGCGGATGTTTTCACGCTCAGACATTCTGAAAAACTCCTTTCGTGAAAGAAAAAGTTACTGTATATCGCTGTAAATGGGGTATTTTTCGCAGAGCGAAGCGACCGTCTGTCTTATTTCGTCCGCTTTTTCAAAGTGTGCCGCGGTATTGTATATGCAGTCCGCAACTATCTTCATATCTTCCTCAACAAATCCCCTCGAAGTTACCGCAGGCGTTCCAAGACGTATACCGGAAGTTATAAACGGAGACTGCGGGTCGTTCGGGATCGCGTTTTTGTTCGCTGTAATGCGTACCTCGTCAAGATTATGCTCGAGCTCTTTGCCCGTTACGTTGAATTTTCTCAGGTCAACGAGCATAAGATGGTTGTCAGTTCCGCCCGAAACGAGATCGAAACCCTTTTCGGTCAGCGAATCCGCAAGCACCTTCGCATTTTTTACTATCTGCGCCTGATAATCCTTAAATTCGGGTTTCAGCGCTTCTCCGAAGCAGGCTGCCTTTGCTGCGATAACGTGCAGCAGCGGACCGCCCTGAGTTCCCGGGAATATCGCCTTGTCTATCGCTTTTGCAAACTCTTCCTTGCATAAGATCATTCCGCCTCTCGGACCGCGGAGCGTTTTGTGCGTGGTCGTCGTTACAATGTCCGCATGGGGGAACGGAGACGGATGCAGTCCCGCCGCAACAAGTCCCGCAATATGCGCCATATCCACCATCAGAAGGGCTCCTACGGAATGCGCGATCTGTGCAAATCTTTCAAAGTCTATTATTCTCGGATATGCAGAAGCGCCCGCAACGATGATCTTCGGCTTGTTTTCCTTTGCAAGGCGTTCAACTTCGTCATAATTTATATAATGCGTTTTTTCGTCAACGCCGTAGGGGACTATATTAAAGTACGATCCGGACATATTAACGGGTGATCCGTGCGTAAGATGACCGCCGCATGCGAGATTCATTCCCATTATCGTATCGCCCGGCTTGAGAAATGCGAAATAAACCGCCATATTCGCCTGCGCGCCGCTGTGGGGCTGAACGTTTGCGTGATCCGCGCCGAAAAGCTTGCACGCGCGGTCTCTCGCTATATTTTCAACAACGTCTACGCATTCGCATCCGCCGTAATATCTTTTTCCGGGGTATCCCTCGGCATATTTGTTCGTAAGTATCGTTCCCATAGCAGCCATAACGGTTTCTGACACTATGTTTTCGGAAGCGATAAGCTCGATGTTTCTTTTCTGCCTTTCAAGCTCAGCCTGTATTGCGTCGCCGAGTTCCGGATCAAAAGATTTAACGTAATCAATATTCCTCATTGTTATTCTCCGTTTTCGGTTTTATTACACTAAATTATAACAGTAAATCCCTTTCGTGTCAATACTTTTCCGCGCAAGTAATTTGAAAAATTATTGTGTAACCCGTGTTTGAGACGCATATCGTAAATAAATATATTTTACAGCTTGAAATTGCAATAAAAGTATGCTATAATACCGATGTAAAGATTATAAAAGGAAGAGCGATACGATGAAAACAGCGATAATCTATTTTTCCAAAACAGGCGCTTCTGCGGAATGCGCGCGTGAACTTTACAAAGCGATACCAGAATCGACCCTCGTGAATCTTGCAATCGATACATGCGATATACCTAAATTCGACAATATAATCCTCGGGGGCGGCATAAGGGCGGGAATGATCCCTTCAAGGCTTAAAAAATTCGTTTTTTCAAACGAACTCGAAATTCAGAAAAAGAATGTGGGCATATTCGTCTGCTGTTCCGATTTTCCTCACAGCGTTGACTACATCGAAAAAAACTTTCCGCCCCTTATCGTTAAAAGGGCCGTTTGCTGCGCCGGTTTCGGAGGCAGAATGAACGCTGACGAAATGAAAGGCATCGACCGATTCGTTGCAAAGGTCGCCGCTAAAAGAATAAAAAAAGCGGGCGGGGAAATGCCGAGCATCAATTACGCAAAAATAGCGGAATTTGCCGCTGGATTTAAATAAAACGGGAAAAGGAGAATGATCATGGATCAGGTCAGAGTAGGTCTTATAGGCTGCGGGGGCCGTTCAAACGCCCACAGACAGTCATTTCTTAAAATGGAGGGCGTCAAAGTCGTTGCCGTTGCGGATCCGATAGAGGAGAGGCGCGTCGGCGCGGCGAACCAGTTCGGTTGTTCGAGAATTTACCGCGATTATACCGAGCTTTACAACAACGAATCAAAGGAAACTCTTGACGCGGTGGTCATCTGCATCGAACCTACCGCGCACGATTCCTCCGAAACGAGAGCGGTTGAAATGGGTATCCCGTTTCTCGTTGAAAAACCCGTAACAATGGATATTAATCAGGCGAGAGAGATATCAAAAAAAGTTACGGAAACCGGTCTTATCACTTCCGTCGGCTTTCAGGACAGATATCTCAAACTCACCGATATGGTCAGAGACGAGCTGAAAAAACATAAGCAGGGCGGACTTGTCTACGGCTCATGGATCGGCGGCATCCCGGGCGTATGGTGGTGGCAGAAAAAGAGCACCTGCGGCGGACAGCTCGTTGAACAGAATATTCACCTTGCAGACGAACTTCGCTTCCTCTTCGGCGAACCGCTTTCCGTTTACGCAACGTGTTCGAGAGGCATAGTCCAGCCGGGCGTAAACGCGTCGTCCGAATATGACACCGACGATCATTCCACCGCCGTCATACGTTTTGAAAACAACTATACCGCAACCCTTGTAAGCGCGTGCTATCACCGCGCCGGAAGAGCTCATTGCGGAATAGTTATAACTCTTGAAGATATGGTCATCGATTACAGACTCAGAAACAATCTTATCATCGAAACGCCGGATTATACCTACGATGTAAAGAGAGAAGGTCTTGACCATACATATTATCTCGACGAAGCGTTTATTCACGCCGTAAAAACAGGCGACAGATCCCTCATCCGTTCCGACTATGCCGACGCGCTTAAAACTCACGAGCTTGTTTTCGCTGCAAATGAGTCGATGGAATCGGGTCAGGTAATATACTTTAAATAATGAGGAGGACCGAATTATGCGTTTATGCGTTCCCGTTCCGTGCTTTTTCGGAGGTATTCCGTTTACGGACGCAATAAAAGAAATCCGCAGTCTCGGATTTGACGCTGTCGAAACATACGACTGGAAGTCTCTCGACCTTGCCGCGGTAAAAAACGCCTGCGAAGAAAACGGCGTTGAGTTTATCAGTATGTGCACGACCGAATTTCGTCTTACCGACAGCGCTTTCAGGCAGGCGTGGCTTGACGGCCTTAAAGAAAGCTGCGAAGCAGCAAACAAAGTCGGTGTAAAAAGACTTATCACCCAGGTCGGTCAGGATACGGGCGCCGAAAGAGCAAAGCAGCATGAAAACATCGTTGCAACTCTGCGCCTTGCGCGTCCGATCCTCGAACAAAGCGGCGTTACCGTTATGATAGAACCGCTCAATACGCTCGTAAACCACCGCGGCTACTATCTCTGGTCGGCAGTTGAAGCATTCGAAATAATAAAAGAAGTTGACTGCGAATTTGTAAAAGTCGTTTACGATATTTATCATCAGCAGGTAAGCGAAGGCAATATAATACCCAATATCGTCAATAATCTCGATAAAATAGCTCATCTTCATTCTGCGGGACATCCCGGCAGACACGAGCTTCAGAACGGCGAAAACAATTATAAATTTATTTTTGACGCCGTTGACAATGCGGGGTACAGCGGCTGCTGCGGACTTGAATACGGCCCGCTGATGCCTCCCGTTGAAAGTCTCAAAGAAGCAATGAGACTTTTCGGAAAAAAATAAAAATATTATTCCTGACTTAAAAATACCGGGATCCTTGATGATCCCGGTATTTTTTTTAGTCTATTCTTTTTATATAGGAGCGGCGGCGTTTATGCTGCCTTGAATTGAAATATTTCCACTGCGCCTGGACGGGAGCGTTGCTTTCAAGATTAAGATTCGTTTCGCATGTCTCAACTTTTCCCGAAGAGAGCATCTCCATAAGTCCGTTAAGAATAACCGCATTCACGCCTTTTTTCTGATACTCGGGGCGTACCGCAACAAGCCCCAGATCTATCGTTTTCGGATTTTTGACCGTTTTGAGTATTCTTGCAAGCGTTGCGGGAGTCAGCTTCCCTCCGCTCTTTTTTACCGCGTCGCCTATGCCCGGAAAGCAGAGCCCGAATCCGACGACGTTATCTTTTTCATCGCAGATAAAAACAAGAAACTCCTTGTTTACTATCAGCAGAAACTGGCTTATCAGCTCGTCCTGCGCCGCTTTTTCTATTGGCACCGTTCCGTAAAGATCGCGGTAGCATTCTTCAAGACAGTCAAAAAAACCGTCGCGGTATTTTTCTATATACGCCCTTTTCGAAAGCGAAGTATCCGCTACGTGAAGCCCGTTCATCCTCAGCGCTCTCTCGGCAACGCGCGCAAGCGTTTCGTTTCTCTTTTCGGGCTTTCTCAGCTCATATTCTACCCAGTCAACGTCTTTTGCAAATCCGAGGTTTTCCAGAAGCGAGCCGTAGTAGGGGAAATTATACTGTTCTTCAAACGTCGAGTTCTCTTCAAACCCTTCAACCAGCAGCCCCTCTCGGTCAAGGTCGGTGTATCCCAAAGGACCGCAAATCTCGGTCATTCCGCGCTCTTTTCCCCATTTTTCCGCTGCTTCAAAAAGTGCTTTTGCTGTCTCTCCGTCGTCAATGCTGTCAAACCGCGTAAAACGCATCTGGGCGCAGCAGTGTTTTTCGTTGTGCTGTTTCTGGATAATGCCCTGCAGCCGTCCAACCGTCTTTCCGTCCCGCTTCGCAAGTAAAAATACCGAGTCGGCGTTTTCGGTTACTCCGCCGCTTTTGAGAAGTTTTTTCTCGTCTCCGTAAAGAGGGGGAACAAAATACCGGCAGTTTGCGTAAAGTCTGAGCGGGAATTCTATAAATTCCTTCATATCTCGGGGAGACTTAACAACACTGACTTCGATCATTTCAGCTCTCCAGCGGTTCGTCGTCACGGCGTAAAAACGCCATACCGTAACCGGCAAGCCACGGGCCGTTGTGGCATCCGCTCACCGGCGACATTATGACCGCTTCATGGTTGGTTTCTATTCCGTATTTCCCTTCTATTTCCCGAAGCACCTTTATCATCGAAGGCCCTGTGTATACATGCCAGAGAAGATAATCCTTTTTATCCCGGTTTCCTATCGTTTCTTTCATTATTTCGCATGTGCGCATAAGCGCTTTTTTCGGCGTGCGAACGCTTTCGAGCGCAACTATTTCTCCCTCGTCGGAAAAATGCACCACGGGGCAGATATTCAGCATCTGTCCCATAAACGCTTTGCCGCCCTTCAGTCTGCCGTTGTATATCAGATAGTCAAGCTTTCCGTCTATACCGATAAATACCTGACGTTTCATCATCCATGCGATCTCTTTGAGTATTTCCTCCGAACTCATGCCTTTTTCGGCGTATTCCGCCGCTTTTATCGCTAAAAGTCCTTCTCCGAAACATGTTATTTTCGTATCTACAACGTTGATCTTTATTCTGTCTTCATATTCGCGCGCGATAAGACAGATTTTGTTATACGTTCCTCCGAGCGCGGAGGACAGCGTGAAAACGATAGTTTCGTCATATCCGTCCGCGATCGCTTTTTCAAACGCCGCTCTTATATCTTCCGTGTCGGGCAGCGCGGTAGAGGGCAGGTGGTTTTTCGGATCCTCTATCGTTTCGAGCTGATCGTAAAAATCGACCGGGTCAAGATCGAGTCCTTCCTTATACTCTTTTCCGTTAAACAGAATATGTATTCTTATTATCTCTATGCCGAGGTTTCTGTAACGTTCCGGCGCATATTCGATGCATCCGGTAGACGTACACATTATTTTGATCTTTGCCATTTTTATCTCCCGCCTGTTTCTTCGTCAACTTTTAAAAACGATACTTTCGAACCGTCGTCGATATTCAGGTAAACGGTGTCTTCTTCTTCGCTGTAAGTACAGAATTTGATAAGTCTCCCGTTCGTAAGTTCTATTACTATCGTTTCTCCGTCCATGGTATAGGGAAACGTATTCGTTCCGTTATTGTCTACAAAAACCGCTTCTTTCCCGTTAAAAGTTATCGATGCGCCGCTCTCGGGCTCTTCATATTTGCCTTTCGGGCCGGCATAGGCACATGCGCAAACCGTCAGCATGATCGCCGCGATCATTATCAGCGCCAGCGTTTTTTTCATATTTTTTTCTCCTTTTTATCGGTTCATTCAAGAGCGATCAGATAATCGTATATTTCCTGACCGCCGTCGTTGACTGTTAGTTCACAGTCCGGATAAAGCTCCGTTATCTTTACCTTTATCAGATCTATCCTGTCTTGCCCAACGTTTCTGCCGGTAAAAACGGTTATCAGCTCGATAAGATCGGTATCTGTATTTTCGAGCAGCTTTAAAAGCGCGTCTTCCGCACTCTTTTCAACGGCAACGATGTTCCCGCACGTTCTTGCGATAAAGTCACCCTTTTTAACGGAAAAACCGCCTATCTCAGCGTCCTTTACCGCACAGGCGACGTCTCCGTCGATAACGCTCTCTGCAGCTCTTTTCGCGCTTTCTTCGAGCGCGTCCGTATCCGTTATCCCCGGCGTAAGCACCGAGATCGCGCCGTATCCCTGCATGCAGCTTTTCGTTTCTATAACCCGTATGTCGCAATCCGGCATCATCTCAGCCGCCTGTTTCGCAACAAGAAACGTATTCTTGTGATTGGGCAGCACTATTATCTTATCGTTTTCGCATTTGCGGTATGCGGTAAGAAAATCTTCCGCCGAAGGACTTTCCTGCATTATCAAAGCGTCCGCGCCGAGATTTTCGAAAATCTTCGCTGTTCCTTCTCCCGGCACCGCCGCAACGACCGCATACGGCTTGTCAGCCTTCTTCGCCTTAACGATGGTTTCTTCGTGCCCCAGCATCATGTTTTCGACCTTTACGGTCAGGAACTCGCCGTAATCCTGCATCTTTGCAAGTATTTTCCCCGGGTAAAACGTATGAACGTGGACTTTTACCATATCGTCCTGCTTATACGCCACAACGCTTTCTCCTCCCATGGCCTCAAGGTCGGAAAGAACCGTTTTTATATCAAAAGTGTCGGGATTTACTTTCGAGTCGGTAAGTCTCAGCAGAAATTCCGTACAGTATCCGAATTCAAATACGCTGTCTCTCTTAAAACGTGAAATGTCAACGGTATTTTTCTTCGTTTCAGTGCTGAAAACTGCCGAATGCTCCCTGCCTTCGATAATGTCGCTCATTCCTTCCGCAATATACAGATATCCCGCGGCGCCGGAGTCAACAACGTTCGCTTCTTTCAGAGCTTCGAGAAGTTCGGGCGTTTTTGCAAGCGACTGTCTCGCTTTTTCAACGTGAAAAGAGTAAAAATCCGCAACGGAAGAGCTTTCGTCAAGCATTTTCAGAGCGTATTCCGCGCTTTCGCGGAATACGGTAAGTATCGTGCCCTCAACGGGGTGTCTTACTGCCGAATACGAGGATTCTATTCCGCATACATACGCTTTTGCCAGAGTAAGAGCGTCTGCTTTTTCATGTCCTTTAAGACCTTTGCTTATGCCCGCGAAGATCTGTGAAAGAATAACTCCGGAATTTCCGCGCGCGCTCAGCAGAGCTCCGCTTGCAAAACATGACGAAACGGCGTCTATCCCCGCGTCCGATTTTTCACGGCCTATTTCGGCAAGACCGCCTTCCACGGTTTTCATCATATTCGAGCCCGTATCGCCGTCCGAAACGGGAAATACGTTTAATGAGTTGAGCTCGTCCGTATGCGCCGAAAGGACCGCAGCTCCTCCGAGCAGCATTTTTGTATAAAGAGTTCCGTCTATCGTTCGAATATCCAAGGCAATGCCCTTTCCGACAAAGCTTTAAACGGATATTTCCCGTTCAGATCCGCTTCGCCTTCAGTATTTTACATCTTAATATAATATAATGTAAATCTAAACTGAAACTAAACAGGATCCTTTTTGTCGCTTATTCCTCTTCGCACTCTTCGCAGCCGCACTCTTCGCAGCCGCACTCTTCGCAGCCGCACTCTTCGCAACAGCATTCTTCGGTCTCGCAGTTACATTCTTCGCAGTCGCATTCCTTGCAGCCGAATTCCTCACATTCGCGCTCTTCGTCGTTTTCCTCAACTTCCAGCGCAACTCCGGGGTTTCTGTCGCAGGCGTCCTTGATGACAAGCAAAAGCTTTTTTCCGTATTCTCCGAGATTTTCAACTATATTGCGGGGGTTTTTAACTGTTACTTTTACTTCGGGCATCGACGTTAAAACGTCAAACAGAGCGTCGAGATTTTTTCCGTATTTTTCCGGAAAACCTTCCTGTGCGGAGAAAAACTCATGCGCCTGCTGTCTGGTGTAAAGGTCTTTTCCGTCAATAATTATTTCTATCATATTATTCCCCTCCGTTATTCTTCGCCGTAAAGCAGAGTGAACGACTCATAATGGTCGTCAGTATAGTATATCAGACCGTCGTTTGAAAAAATTATCCTTTTTTCGCCGCGAGAGGATTTTCCTCTCGTGTCAATGTCGCATTCGGTATATTTCCTTCCTTTTTTCTCAGGCAGCAATCCTTCGTAATTGCCGAAATAATCTCCGCCTATGCACTTCCCCGGGGCATACGGTTCAAGACCTCCTCCGTCCCAGCCGAGCGCTCTCGCCTCGTCTTTCGTTATGAAGTTTGAGGGCAGCTTCCCGTATGTATGGATATAAAGCGCAACGTCGTCCTTCGACGTATAAGACCCGTTTTCGTCTATCGCCTCTTCGCTCTGTTCCTCGCCCGTGTTTTCCGGTATCTGATAATCTGCCGGCATATCCGCAGTTGCGGTCCCTTCTTCAAGCGCTTTTTCAACTTCTTCCAGGATCATACCCGTAATATCCATGTCTGCGCAGGACGTCAGAAACGACAGCGCGATTACGGCGGCAAGAAAAAATGCGATTATTCTTTTGAATTTCATATTATTCCTCCGTTGCTTTTTTGCTATTATATCACATAATAACTCAAATTTCAATACTTTTACCGCAAAACGGGGCGGTAAGGTCAGGGGAAATTCGCGCCGAAAACCTTGCGGTATTCGCTTTTTTGAGGATTTTAAAAAAATTATTCAATTTAATAGTGACAAAATCAAAAAAATGTGCTATAATATATTTGTCGCAGTATGTATACTGCCATCCTAAGATTACAATACACGAAAGGAAAATATCATCATGGAAGAACAAAACAACGGCAGCATTAAAATCTCCGAGGAAGTCATTGCTACCATAGCCATAAACGCCGCTCTTGAAGTTGACGGCGTATCGAGCGTTATGCAAAAAGTGCTTCCTTCCACAAAAAGCGTTGTCGGCAATATAAAAAACGTCCGTAAAGGCGTAGCCATACTCAGAACTGAAGAGGGTCTCGAGCTTACAATACAGATTGTTGTAAAGAACGGATATAAGATCCCCGACGTATCCGTTGCGGTCCAGACAAACGTAAAAGACACCGTTGCAAATATGACGGGCATCAACGTTATAAAAACAAACGTCATCGTAGCGGGCGTAGTCGAAAAGAAAGCGAAAAATGATTAAATGAAACGCAGCGAATCCCGCGAAAGCCTCTTTCTTCTTCTTTTTGAGGCGTCTTTTTCCGAAAATCCCGATCCGCAGAAGATAATAACGCTTTCCGCGGAAAATATGGGGCACGAAACGGACGAATACTGTGAAAATGCTTTTTCCGACATTCTTTCGAAAATCAAAGAAATCGATAACGAGATAAAGCCGTTTCTTATTGCCAGAACAATAAACCGTCTTTCAAAAACCGCTCTCACGGCCCTTCGTATTGCGGTCTACGAAATCAACAATTCAAAAGACGTACCTCCCGCAGTTGCGATAAACGAGGCGGTTGAGCTCGTTAAAAAATACGACGTTGACAATGCGGCGGCGTCGTATATAAACGGAGTTCTCGGCTCTTACGTTAAAAGCCGTGGATAGGGTTTCCGGTGCGCTCGGCATAGATACGAGCAACTATACATCGTCCGCCGCAGTCGTTATGACCGACGGGAAATGCAAAAGCGAAAAAAAACTTCTTCCCGTCCCCGAAGGCGCGGTCGGACTTCGGCAGAGCGACGCCGTCTTTGCCCACGTCAAACAGTTTCCCGAAGTTTTTTCACGCCTCGATATCTCAAATACCGATATCCGCGCGATAGGCGTGTCGTCCCGCCCCAGAAACGTTGAGGGCTCGTATATGCCCTGCTTCATTTACGGACTTTCCGTTGCCGAGGCGCTCGGCTCTGCGCTCGGCGTTCCGGTTTACCGTTTTTCCCATCAGCAGGGACATATCGCCGCCGCGGTCTATTCTTCGGGCAAAGAGGAGCTTCTCTCAAGACCTTTTATGTGCCTTCACGCTTCCGGAGGGACTACCGAGCTTCTGCGCGTTGACGGCATCGACGGTATTTCTGTCGCCGCTTGCACGGCGGATATAAGCGTCGGACAGCTTATAGACCGCGCGGGCGTTATGCTCGGTTTGCCTTTTCCTGCGGGACCGTATCTTGAAGATCTCGCAAAAAACGGAAATCTGCCCGAAAAACCGAAAATTACCGTCAGAGACGGCCGCTGCTCGCTTTCGGGTTTTGAAAACAAAGCGAAAACCATGCTTGAAAACGGAGTTTCTCCCGAAAACATCGCTTTTTACATCACAGAAACAGTCGCTCTTACGCTGAAAAAACTGTGCGAGCAATACGATCCCGAAAACCTGCCCGTCCTTTTTGTCGGCGGCGTTATGTCAAACGAAAGAATAAAAACCGTTCTCGACGGCAAAGACAGATTTTTTGCCGAACCGCGTTTTTCTTCCGACAATGCCTCCGGCGTCGCCTACCTTGCGCTGAAAAACATATTCCCCGAAAGAAAGGCATAATATGCTTAAATCCGCAATTACCGTATCTCAGCTCAATTTTTATGTACGCTCGCTTATTGATTCCGATGAGATCCTTCGTTCGGTCCTCGTCCGCGGCGAGATATCGGATTTCTCGCTTTACAGAAAAAGCGGACATATGTATTTTACTTTGAAGGACGGTCAGTCGTCCGTAAAGTCGGTCATGTTCCGCTCGGAAGCTCAGAGACTCGCGTTTGTCCCCGAGGATGGCATGAGCGTTGTCGTTGCCGCGCGCGTTTCCGTATTTGAGCGCGACGGTGTATATCAGCTTTACGTTACGGATATTATCCCCGACGGCATCGGAGCTTTGACGGCGGCTTTTTTACAGTTAAAAGAAAAGCTTGAAAAAGAAGGACTTTTCGATGAATCCCGCAAACGCCCTCTCTGCCGTTATCCGTCCAAGATCGCCGTTGCAACGTCGCCTTCCGGAGCGGCACTTCAGGATATCCTGTCCGTAACGGCAAGACGTTGGCCGGTCGCCGAAATAGAAATATATCCCTGCGTTGTCCAGGGCGCCGAATCGGCGGAAAGTGTGATCAAGGCGGTCGAGTATTTTTCGAAAAAAAACGACGCAGACGTCTTTCTGATAGCAAGAGGGGGCGGGTCTTACGAAGATCTCGCTTCATTTAACAGCGAACCTCTTGCAAGAGCTGTTGCTCAATGTCCCGTTCCCGTCATAAGCGCCGTAGGACATGAAACGGATTTTACTATCCTCGATTTCGTCGCCGATATGCGCGCTCCCACTCCGTCCGCCGCCGCGGAACTCGCCGTTCCGGATATCAGGGAAATATCCGAATATATCGCCGATTTCCGCTACACCCTCAAAAAAGAACTTATCTCTGCGCTGAACGTAAAAAGCGCGGAGCTCGACAGTTTAAAAAACAAACTTGACCTAAAGCATTATACGGATAATAAAGAGCTTATTCTCGATAAAGCGCGGACTGCGTTTTTCTCCTCGTTCGATACGTTTATCGAAAAAAAGAAAAACGCTTTTGCACTCGCCCTTTCCTCTCTTTCCGCGCTCGATCCGCTTTCCGTAATAAAACGCGGTTACGCAGTCGTATATAAAAACGGCAAACCGCTTGTTTCCGCAAAAGACGCAAAACAAAACGACAGACTTCTCATAAAAATGAAAGACGGTGAAATAAACTGTGTCGCAGAATGAAAATGAAGTAAAATTAACTTTCGAGCAGGCGATGGACAGGATCGAAGAGATAACAGCGCGCCTTTCGGATGGCAATCTCGGTATAGACGAATCTGTTGCGCTTTACGAAGAAGGCGTTAAGCTCGCCGCTTTTTGCGATGAAAAATTAAAAGACGTCCAAAGAAAAATAACGCTGCTACGGGAAAAAGAAAATGGATGATTTTAAAGAAAAACTTACTCGATACAGAAATTGCGTAAACGACGCGCTCGAAGAAGCCATTCCCGAAAACGGAGAAGAAGCGGTAAGCGCGATGCGATACAGCGTGTTTGCCGGCGGAAAGCGCATACGCGCGGCGCTCGTGCTCGCTTTCTGCGAACTTTTCGGCGGCAACATAGAAAGGGCGCTTCCGTTTGCGTGCGCAATCGAAATGATACATACATATTCTCTTATTTACGACGATCTTCCCTGTATGGATAACGATACTCTGCGCCGAGGCAAGCCCACAAATCATGTGGTATTCGGCGAAAGCACCGCTCTTATGGCAGGTGCCGGTCTTTACGCAAGGGCTTTCGAAACGGTCATCCAAAGCGAACTTCTGTCGGACGCGCAAAAGCTCTCCGGTATCTCGGTCCTTCTCGATGCGTCCGGGATAAACGGCATAATCACGGGCCAGATGCTTGATCTAAAAAACCGTCCGGGACTCAGCGAAAACGAAGTTATGCGCATTCATAAGCTCAAAACGAGCGCTATGATAGAAGCCGCCGCCGTTCTGGGCTGCGTTGCTTCGGACTGCGGATCGGCAGAGAAGGAAAAAGCGAGAAGATACGCGGAGAATATCGGGCTCGCCTTTCAGATAAAAGACGATATCCTCGATGTCGCGGGCAGCACCGCGGAGCTCGGAAAGACCGTCGGCAAGGACAAAACGGAGATGAAAACGACCTTCGTCGATATACTCGGCGTCGAATCCTCTCAAAAGCAGGTTGAGGCACTTTCGGAGTCCGCAAAAAAGGAGATTTCCGATATAAAAGGCAGCGAATTTCTCTGCTCTCTCGCCGATTATCTCGCTTACAGAAAATCGTAATGTCAAAAAAGGGTAAACAAATATGGCTGAATTCTTTAAATTAATTATTTCAAATCATATTCTGAATACCGGCGTTATCTCGTGGTTTCTCGCGCAGTCGATAAAAGGCATAATCGAATCCGTCCGCGCACGTAAGATCCTTATTGAAAGGTTTTTCGGTTCAGGCGGCATGCCTTCTAGCCACAGCTCTCTTGTGACCTCGGTTTTAACGATGGTTTATCTTACCTGCGGTGTCGCTTCTCCCGAATTTGCCATAACGGCTGTTTTCTGGTTTATCACTACTTACGACGCCGCAAACGTCCGCTACGCAGTCGGAGAACAGGCAAAGATAATAAATCAGATAATTATGATAGACGAACGTGTCGAACGCGAAAAACTCTTCAAGGAGCTTATGGGACATACAAAAACCGAAATATTCTTCGGTTGTCTTCTCGGGCTTGCCGTTGCGCTGATTTATTGGGCGCTTTTTATATTATAAAGTATTAAATAAAAACGAACTATACACTTTTTTATGCAAAACCACTTGAAAAAAGTGAATAAATGTGTTATAATACAATTCAGATGATACAGTATCCTAGTCCGATCATCAGGCTACCAGGGTGGGCCTAAAAATCCACCGAAGGGCATATCTGTGAAACTTCTTGTGCTTGCTTCTTACGCCCAGTCTGGGGTGAGTGCTGGAAGGAAGCTCCTATACCCTCAAGTATAGCGGCTTGGGACAGCCGGGCGCCCGCAATGGCATGCGCAAGCGAACCCGTCGTCCTTGGAGACCTGTTCTCGTGGCTTAGTAATACGATAAAAGCTACGGCTCAGGATTAAACCTGCAAGGCGGTACGTTTCAGCTAAGCGGAAAATGTGCTGTATGCAGTCGTAGCCTGTCTTGAGTGGGCTCGGCGGATTTCGGCCGGACTGTAAACCATGGCCGTGGTTTATAGTCTTTTGCGTTTGAAACCGGGGCTGCAAAAGAGACTAAGAGCTTTTTTGATCAGGTCAAGGAAAACTTCTAGGCTGAGAAATTTATTTCTGCATTCAAAGGATTGCAGTACGTGCTGAGTGGCAATCAAGTCGTGCAGTCGGCGACGCTGTACCTCGAGCTTTAAAGGGAAACCTCCTTCACGGCGACGGAAGGAAGCTCCCGGGGAAACCTACTTGACCTAAGACGTAAGATTTACTTTGAATGTTATCATCACTTTTTTGAAATTATCTGCCGCGGCTTCGATTTTATCGGATTTGCGACAGATTATATATTATATCAGCATTTACGAAAGAAAGGTAACTTATGGAATCGGACGGTAAACCCCGAATATCGCAGCAGACTGACGATAATACTCCCGATATAAAGGAGAAAAAGGAGCCTGCTGCCGAAAAAGAAAAACAGAGATCAAAAGAAAAAGACAAAAAAAAGCATATCGTCAACTGGAGCTGGACTGTCAGGATCCTTGCTCTTACGTTTATTATTTCGTTCGGTATGTCATATCTTTCCGAAAGCGTCCTTGCGGATGTAAATATCGTCATCGCTTTCTTTGTCCTCGTTTTCTTCATCCTTCTGGGCGTAACGTTCGATATCCTCGGCACCGCCGTAATGGCGGCGGAAACAAAAACCTTCAACTCCATGGCGGCAAAGAAGGTCAAGGGCGCTAAAACCGCGCTCTCTCTTATTTCAAAAGCTCCTGCCGTATCAAATTTCTGCAACGACGTTATCGGAGATATCTGCGGCGTTATAAGCGGAACTACCTGTTCCGTCCTCGCTCTTAAATTTGCGGAGCTTTTCTCTTTCAACTCTTTTTTTACGGTATTCATATTTACTGCCACCACGGCGTCGCTTACCGTCGGACTGAAAGCGATCGGCAAGAATATCGCCGTTGTTTTCGGCGATAAAATTATTTATGCGATCTCACGCGTCATATGCGTTTTCGTTCCGGAACGCATGCAGGATTCCAAAAAGAAAAAATAATGCGTCTTGATATTTTTATTTTCGGCAAATTCTCTCTGAAAAGCAGAGAATATGCCAGAACACTTATAAAAAACGGGGATGTTTCCGTAAACGGCGTTCCCGTAAAGAAGTCCGGATTTGAAGTAAGCGGAAACGAAGATATTTCCGTAAACGACTCGCTTCGCTACGTAAGCAGGGGAGGATTGAAGCTTGAAAAGGCGCTTGAATCGTTCGGTATTTCCGTCTGCGGAAAAGTCGCGCTCGATATCGGCGCGTCCACCGGAGGGTTTACCGACTGTCTTTTGCAAAACGGAGCTTCAAAAGTGTTTGCCTGCGATGTCGGTCACGGTCAGCTTGCCGAAAAGCTCAAAAACGATCCGCGCGTTATCGATCTTGAAGGCACGCATATTAATTCTCTGTCTACCGACACCGTCGGAAAGGCGGATATCGTGACCTGCGACGTATCTTTTATTTCGCTGAAACTTGTTTTGCCGCATATAAAAAAATTCACAGACCCAGGCAGCGATATCGTCTGCCTTTTCAAACCGCAGTTTGAATACGGAAAAAAGGTCAAAAACGGCGTGATCAAAGACGAAGGCATACATAAACAGCTGCTTGCGGATTTTATCGCGTTTGCCGAAGGCGAGGGCTTTTTCGTTGTAAAAACGGACGTGTCTCCCATACTCGGCGGCGACGGCAACAGGGAATTTCTTCTTTATTTAAAATCCGCATCAATATGATCATAAACGGGAGATTTTTATGAGGTTTGCAGTTTTAACAAACAAAGACCGCGACAGCGACCTTTCCGTTACGGAAAAGATCGTTTTCAGTCTTTCTTCTCTCGGCGCGGAATGTGCGGTCGTATCTTCTCCCTCCGCCTTTTCAAGCGTTGTAAACGACTGCAGCGCCGCCGTTACCGTAGGCGGCGACGGCACTATTCTTGCCGTTGCGCAAACCGCCGCAAGAGCGGGCTGCCCCGTCATAGGAGTAAACAAGGGTAATCTCGGTTACCTCGCCGCTCTCGAGCCCGACGGCACGGACGAGCTTTCGCGACTCGTTACGGGCGATTATTTTCTCGAAGACAGGATGATGATCAAAGCAAGCGTAAATAATAACGGTTCGGAAACTGAGTATTACGCGCTTAACGATATCGTCGTTACTCACGACTCCGTGCTGAAGCTTACCGATATCGAGCTTTCCTGCGACGGATACGATATCGCTCACTACCGCGCCGACGGCATTATTTTTGCCACTCCTACCGGCTCTACGGCGTATTCGCTTTCTGCCGGCGGTCCCGTTACGGACCCGGCTCTGCGAGCCGTTATCGTTACCCCGATATGCGCCCATACGCTAAGCTCCCGTCCCGTTATTTTCAACGACGGCGCCGTTCTTTCCGTCAGAGGCGCTTCCAGAGATAACGATTCCCTCCGCCTTTACGCAGACGGAGGAGAGGGCGTGTCTCTTCCAAACGATACTTCCGTCACAATTTCACGATCTCCGTTTTCTCTTAAACTAATACGGTTCTCTTCGAACTCGTTTTACAATATTCTTTCAAAAAAAATACATTGAGGAACAGATGAAATGAAACAAAAAAGCAGAAGACACTCAAAAATCATCGAAATCGTCCGCAACGAACAGATCGAAACTCAGGACGAACTTACCGCAAAGCTTAACAGAGAGGGCTTTTCCGCAACGCAGGCAACGGTATCGCGCGATATCAAAGAGCTTCAGCTTGTAAAAATTCTTACGAGCGAAAACCGCTACAGATACGCTCTTCCGTCCAAAACCGCTCCGTCCCAGCCCCTTTTGCCGTCAAAATTTCTCGGCATTATCCGCGAAGGACTTCTTTCCGTCGAACAGGCGCAGAATCTAGTAGTGGTTAAATGCTATTCGGGCATGGCTCAGGGCGTATGCGCCGCCATCGATTCTCTCGAGCGTGAAGGCGTGATCGGCTCGATTGCCGGAGACGACACTATTTTTCTTGCCACCCGCGACAATTCCGTTGCAAAAAAGATTGTAGACAATATAAAAGAGACCCTCGGAGTCTGATTTGAAAGACGGAAGGATTGAATATGTTCACATCGCTGCATATCGAAAACATAGCGGTCATCGAATCAGCCGATATTTCTTTTTCCGCAGGCCTTAACGTCCTTACCGGCGAAACGGGCGCAGGAAAAAGCATAATAATCGACGCTATAAATATGATAACCGGCGGCAGAACAAGCAGGGACTCGATAAGGACCGGCTGCAAAAAAGCATACGTTTCGGCTTCTTTCGAAAACCTGGACGCCTCGCTTCTGGATATCGCCGCGGGATTGGGTATAGATATCGAGGACGGCGAACTGATCATCTCCCGTGAGATTAATTCGGACGGACGGAGTACGGCGCGGGCAAACGGAAGACAGATAACCGTTTCCATGCTCCGCGAACTCGGCAAAAACCTTATCAATATTCACGGTCAGCACGACAATATAGCTCTTTCCGATCCGTCAACGCATCTTTCCTATCTCGATTCCTTTGCAAAAAACGATGCGGAAAGAAATGCGTATTCCGAAAAATACACTAAGGTCAAAAGCATAGTTAAACAGATAGATTCTCTTTCCGTAAACGAACGCGAAAAAGCCATGCGCACCGATATCCTCCGATATCAGATAAACGAACTCGAAGCCGCTCGTCTCACGGCTGGGGAGGAAGAAATCCTCGAAAAGCGCAGACTTTCTCTTGCTAACAGAGAAAAGGTAATAAACGGATTTTACGCGGCAAAAGAAGCTCTTTGCGGTGGAGAGACAAACGCAAGAGATCTTGCGTCCGCCGCTCTCGGAGAGCTTAACTATATTGCCCGTTTTGACGAAGACGCAGCCGCGCTTTCGGAGCGGATGAACGACGTTTTTGCCGAGCTTGACGATATATCGGATGAGGTATCGCGTTTCGCAGACGGTATAGACGATGACATTTCCGAGCTTGATTCGGTCGAAGCAAGACTTGATACCATTAGAAGTTTTCGCAGAAAATACGGCAATACCGTCGCGGAAATGCTTGAATTTCTCGATAAAGCAAAAGAAGAACTTGAAAATATTGAGTTTTCCGATGAAAAAATAAAAGCGCTTCAAAAAGAGCTTGCCGCCGCAAAACAGGAACTCGACAAAGTGTCCGCAAGCCTTTCCTTAAGCAGAAAAAGAGCCGCGGAGCGCCTTGAAAAAGCCATTACCGACGAACTCGTTTTTCTCGATATGCCAAACGTGCGTTTCGCCGTTGACATAAAAGAAAAACAACAGGAAAAAGACGGCGCCGACGGCGTTGAATTCCTTATTTCCGCAAATATAGGCGAAGATTTAAAACCGCTTTCGTCGATCGCTTCGGGAGGCGAGCTTTCAAGAATAATGCTTGCCGTGAAAAACGTTCTTCCCAAAAACGGCGCGGGCACGCTCGTTTTCGACGAAATAGATACCGGCGTCAGCGGACGTGCGGCGCAGAAAATCGCCGTCAAGCTCAAACAGATGTCTTCATCGGGTCAGGTCGCCGTCGTTACGCACCTTGCCCAGATAGCGGCAAAGGGCGACGCCCATTTCGTGATCTCGAAAGAAAGCCGCAATGACAGAACGTATACAAAAGTAACTCCCGTTTCGGGCGAAGACAGGATAAAAGAGCTTGCGCGGATCATGGGCGGCGACAGCATTACTCCCGCTCTTTTGCAGACCGCGCGCGAAATGCTCGATTTATAAAAACGTACACATTTAAGGAGAAAAACCATGCAGATTTATGAAGAGCTCCGAAAAAGAGGACTTATAGCTCAGGTAACAAATGAAGAAGAGATAAAAAATCTCGTTAATAACGGCAAAGCCAAATTCTATATCGGCTTTGACTGCACTGCGGACAGTCTTACCGCAGGTCATTTTATGGCGCTTACGCTTATGAAACGCCTTCAGATGGCGGGAAACACTCCCATAGCCCTTATCGGTGGAGGCACCACCATGATCGGCGACCCTTCGGGCCGTACCGACATGAGAAAAATGCTTACGAAAGAGGACATAGCTCACAACGCCGAATGCTTCAGACTTCAGATGGAAAAATTCATCGAGTTCGGAGAAGGCAAGGCGATGATGATAAACAACGCCGACTGGCTCCTCGATCTAAACTATATCGGGCTTCTGCGCGAAGTTGGCGCATGCTTTTCGGTAAACAATATGCTGCGCGCGGAATGCTATAAACAGAGAATGGAAAAGGGTCTTTCCTTCCTTGAATTCAACTATATGATAATGCAGTCATACGATTTTTACTATCTTTTCAAAAATTACGGCTGCAATCTTCAGTTCGGCGGCGATGACCAGTGGTCCAATATGCTCGGAGGCACAGAGCTTATCCGCCGCAAGCTTGGCAAGGACGCAAACGCCATGACGATCACGCTCCTTACCGATTCTCAGGGCAAAAAAATGGGCAAGACCGCAGGAAACGCCGTCTGGCTCGATCCTAAAAAAACGTCGCCCTACGATTTCTACCAGTATTGGAGAAACGTTGACGATGCGGACGTAATGAAATGCATCCGCATGCTTACCTTCCTTCCCATCGAGCAGATCGACGAAATGGAAAATTGGCCTGACGATAAGATCAACGCTAAAAAAGAAATACTCGCATATGAGCTTACAAGTCTTGTCCACGGAGAAAAAGAAGCTCAGAATGCGCAGCAGACCGCAAAATCGCTGTTTTCCGGCGGCTCTGGAGCGGATGCTCCGACAGTCGAGCTTACCGATGCCGATTTCAATGCCGACGGCCGTATTTCGATAGCCGATTTGCTTGTAAAAACAAAACAGGCGCCGTCAAAGGGCGAAGCGAGACGTCTTGTAGACCAAAAGGGCATTTTCGTTGCCGATAAGCTTGTCGAAAGCGCCACCATGACGTTTGCAAAAGACGATATAAACGAAGCGATCGTCAAAAAAGGCAAAAAATCGTTTATCAAGATAATCGTTAAATAACGGATAGATATCCTAACAAAAGGTAGTTTGAAATGAAAAAAGAACTTGAAAAAAATTATAATCCGCGCGACGTTGAAGACCGCATATACGGTTTTTGGGTAGATAACGGATATTTCAAAGCAAACGTAAACAAAAACAAAAAACCGTTCACCATAGTTATTCCCCCGCCAAACGTCACGGGGCAGCTTCATATGGGCCACGCTTTCGACGAAACGCTGCAGGATATCCTCACCCGTTATAAACGCATGTGCGGCTATGAAACTCTCTGGCTTCCCGGTACGGACCACGCAGGTATCGCCACTCAGATAAAGGTTGAAGAATTTCTCCGCAAAAACGAAGGAATAACCCGCTACGATCTCGGCAGAGAAAAATTTCTCGAAAGAGTCTGGGCGTGGAAGGACCAATACGGCAACCGTATAATAAATCAGCTCAAAAAACTCGGCTCATCGTGCGACTGGTCAAGAGAAAGATTTACCATGGACGAGGGCTGCTCGAAAGCCGTAAAGGAAGTTTTTGTAAATCTTTACAACAAAGGCCTTATTTACCGCGGACACAGAATAATAAACTGGTGTCCCCACTGCAAGACCGCGCTTTCCGATGCTGAGGTCGAATATGAAGAGCAGGGCGGTCATTTCTGGCATATCCGCTATCCTGTAAAGGACGCGAAAGACGAATATGTCGTTATCGCCACTACAAGACCCGAAACCCTTCTCGGCGATACCGCCGTTGCGGTCAACCCCGAAGATAAAAGATACGCTCATCTCGTAGGCAAGACCCTCATTCTTCCGCTTGTCGGCAGAGAGATCCCCGTTATTGCCGACGAGTACGTTGATAAGGAATTCGGCACGGGCTGCGTTAAAATTACTCCCGCTCACGACCCGAACGACTTTCTCGTCGGTCAGCGTCACGGACTTGAACAGATCCGCGTAATGAACGACGACGCCACTATCAACTCAAACGGCGGCGTTTATGAGGGACTTGACCGTTACGAAGCCAGAAAACGCATCGTTGAAGACCTCGAAAAAGCGGGACTTCTCGTAAAAGTCGAGGAGCATTCTCACAACGTGGGCCAGTGCTACCGCTGCGGTACTACCGTTGAACCGCTTACTTCCGATCAGTGGTTCGTTAAAATGGAACCTCTCGCAAAACCCGCAAAAGAGGTAGTTGCAAATAAAACGATAAAATTCCATCCAGAACGTCTCGAAAAGATATATATGAACTGGATGGATAACGTTCACGACTGGTGTATTTCCCGTCAGCTCTGGTGGGGACACCGCATTCCCGCATACTACTGCGATAAATGCGGCGAAATGGTCGTTTCAAAAACCGACGTAGACGTTTGCCCGAAATGCGGCGCAAAGATGAGACAGGATGAAG
Source organism: Clostridia bacterium (assembly GCA_017427285.1). Taxonomy (GTDB): domain Bacteria; phylum Bacillota; class Clostridia; order Oscillospirales; family UBA644; genus HGM12619. The sequence continues at coordinate 70,762 of JAFRTE010000043.1, read as the reverse complement.
ACGTTCTCGATACGTGGTTCTCCTCCGCCCTCTGGCCCTTCTCAACGCTCGGCTGGCCCGAAAAAACGGAAGATCTCGATTATTTCTATCCTACGTCCGTTCTCGTAACCGGTTACGATATTATTTTCTTCTGGGTATCGAGAATGATCTTTTCGGGGCTTGAACATACCGGCAAGCCGCCGTTTGAACACGTTCTTTTCCACGGACTTATCAGAGACTCCCAGGGCAGAAAAATGTCGAAATCTCTCGGCAACGGCATCGATCCGATAGAGGTTATCAACGAATACGGCGCAGACGCGCTGAGATATACTCTCGTTACCGGCAACTCTCCCGGAAACGATATGCGTTTTTACTACGAAGTCGTCAAGTCGTCAAGGAATTTCGCAAACAAGATCTGGAATGCCGCGCGTTTCGCGCTCACTTACCTTGATATCGACCGCGCCGAAATTCCCGAAAAGCTTGAAATCGAAGACAAGTGGATCCTGACCGAGTTCAACTCCTGCGTTAAGGAAGTTCGCGAAAATCTCGATAAATTCGAGCTTGGAGTTGCCGCTCAGAAACTCTACGATTTTGTCTGGGACGATCTTTGCGACTGGTATATAGAGCTCGTAAAACCGCGTCTTTTCGAAACGAATACAAACGAAGAAACGAAAAAATCGGCGCAAAACGTTCTTTGCTACGTTATAAACGGCACTCTCGCCCTTCTTCATCCGTTTATGCCGTTTATTACCGAAGAGATCTGGCAGACAATGCCTCACGAAGGCGAAGCGCTCGTTATTGCTCCGTATCCTGAATACAGTGAAAAGCTTTCGTTTGCGTCCGACGCCGCGGCAATGGAAAACGTTAAGGCGCTCATAAAGAATATAAGACAGCTCCGTCTTGATATGAACGTTCCCGCCTCAAAGAAAACAAGTCTTTATATCGAAACGGAAAATCCCGACGAATATACCCGCTGCGTTGAATTTCTCAAACGCCTTGCAGGCGCTTCCGAAATAAAGGTCAACGCAGACGCTGTTTCGGAAAAGACCGCAACGGCGCTCAGCCCCGACGCAAAAGCATATATCCCTATGGGCGAGCTCGTCGATATTGAAAAAGAGAAGGCCCGTCTGGAAAAAGAAAAGGCCCGTCTCGAAGGCGAGATCGAGCGCATAGACAAAAAGCTCGCAAATCCCGGATTTATTGCAAAAGCGCCCGCAAAAGTTGTTGAAGAAGAAAAAACAAAACGTCAGTCTTACGTTTCTCTTCTCGAAAACACTTTAAAAGTGCTTTCCGATCTTCACTGAGAAACGTTTGCCCCGAAAGATATTAAGGAGGTTTTATGCAGTATCGCAAATTCGGATCTACCGGAGTTAATATTTCTACTCTCGGCTTCGGATGTATGCGCTTCCCTTCAATAGAGGGTACGCAGGATATAGACGAAGAAAAAACGGTACCCATGCTCCGCCGCGCGTATGAGCTCGGTGTAAACTACTTCGATTCCGCATTTTTCTACTGCAACGGAAACAGCGAAGTCGTGCTCGGCAAAGCGGTGAAACCTTTCAGGGATAAAATCAATATCTCAACTAAAATTCCCGTCAGCAGGGTAGGGGCAACGTCCGATTACCGCTCTTATCTTGAAAAATCTCTGAAAAAACTCGATACCGACTATATCGATTTTTACCATTTCTGGAGCATCAACAAACAGATGTTTGACGACGTAATGCTTAAATATGACCTTCTTAACGAGGCGCTGAAAGCCAAAGAAGAAGGGCTTATAAAACATATATCGTTTTCGTTCCACGGCGATCCGAACGATCTTGAATATATCATCGCAAAAGCTCCGATGCTTGAAACCATGCTTATTCAGTATAATATTCTCGACCGTTCAAACGAAAAGGGTATCGAATACGTCGCGTCAACAGGCAGAGGCGTCGTCGCAATGGGACCTGTCGGCGGCGGACGTCTGGCTGCTCCCACCGAGCTTGCAGATAAAATCGGCTCAGTTTCTGCAAAAGCAACATACGAGCTCGCTTTGCGCTTCGTTCTCGGCAATCCGAATATCTCCTGCGCTCTTTCGGGCATGAGAAGTACGGAAGAGGTCGAAAAAAACGCAAAGGTAATGTCCTCGGATATTCCTTTTACCGAAAAAGAAAATGCGGAGATCAGAGAAAGTCTTGAGGACCTCAAAAAATTCTCGGATTTATACTGCACCGGCTGCCGGTACTGCATGCCCTGCGTTAAAAATATCGATATTCCCCAGATTTTTTATCTTTATACGCTTTATAACGTTTACGGACTTAAAGACCACGCAAAAGCGTTATACAAAAAATACCGCGAAGATATTGAAAAGGACGGCAAGGAAGGACTTGTTACCTCCTGCGTCGAATGCGGAGCGTGCGAAAAGAAGTGTCCTCAGAAGCTTCAGATACGCGAAAAACTCAAGCTCGTTCATTCCGTCCTGAGCTGAACCCTAAAAACCGCCGTAAGACGGATTGGAGAATAATATGGCAAATTCATACGTTGCCGTCGTAGGCAGACCGAACGTCGGCAAAAGCACACTTTTCAATAAAATAGTCGGCGGCAGACCGTCTATCGTAGAAGACACTCCTGGCGTTACGAGAGATCGGCTTTACCGCGATGCCGAGTGGGGCGGTGTTCCGTTTACGCTTATAGATACCGGCGGCATAGAGCCTCACTCCGACGACGTTATTCTGTCTCAGATGCGCGCTCAGGCGCTTATCGCAATAGAAACCGCAGACGTCGTGATACTCGTTACGGATATAACTACGGGCGTCACCGCGGCGGACAGCGAAGTTGCCGATATGCTTTTAAAAGCAAAAAAAGATGTCGTTCTTTGCGTAAACAAAGTTGACCGTCCCGGTACTCCTCCGCCCGAGCTTTACGAGTTTTACAATCTCGGTCTCGGCGATCCGTTCCCCGTTTCCGCAGTTCACGGCCTTGGCACAGGCGACCTTCTTGACGAGGTTGTCGGCAGACTGAAAGACCGTCCGGCAGAAGTGAGGGACGAAAACTCAACGTACGTTGCGGTTATCGGTAAACCGAACGTAGGCAAAAGCTCTTTTGTAAACCGCGTTTTCGGCTCGGAACGCACCATAGTTTCCGATATCCCCGGCACAACGAGAGATGCGGTAGACGCGGAGGTCGAAAACGAATTCGGCAAGTTCGTTTTTATTGATACTGCCGGTCTACGCAAAAAAAGCAAGGTTGACGACGAAATAGAAAAATACAGCGTTCTCCGCTCATATATGGCCGTAGACCGCGCCGACGTCGTGCTTATAATGATAGACGCAAACGACGGAGTCACCGAGCAGGATACAAAGATCGCCGGTATAGCCCACGAAAAAGGCAAAGCGTCCGTTGTAGTCGTAAATAAATGGGACGCCGTCGAAAAAGACGATAAAACCATGGACAAATTAAGAAAGCAGATAGTCGAAGACCTTAAATTCATGTCCTATGCGCCTATCGTTTTCATTTCCGCCAAAACGGGTTTCCGCGTTGAAAACGTATTTAAAATGATCACGTTCGTCAAAGAACAGCATTGCAGAAGGATAACGACCGGCGTTTTAAACGACGTTCTCGTCGAGGCAACAACAAAAGTTCAGCCGCCCACCGATAAAGGCAAGCGCCTGAAACTGCTTTATATTACTCAGGTTTCGATAAAACCGCCCACATTCGTTATTTTCGTCAACGATCCGGAGCTTTTCCATTTCTCATATCAGCGCTATATCGAAAATCAGCTGCGCGAAACTTTCGGACTTACCGGTACGCCCATAAACATCATAGTCCGCGAAAAAACAAGAGACAAAAACTGAAAAGTAAAAAAATGCAGTCCTCCGATAATTCGAAGGACTGCATTATTATTTTCGGCCCTATTTTACGATCTTCGGCGTTTCCGCGTTTTCCTTTTTTCTTATAAATACGGCCGCTGCGGCAAAAGCCGCCGCAAAAACGGTCATCGCGGCAATCGTGACCCATACGGAAGCGCCCGACTGCGCTGTCAGCTTAACGCAAAAATCATAAACGCAGTGCGCGCCCATACATACCGCAAAACCGGCTGCCGCCATTCCCTTTTTTATGAAATACGCAAGTATTACTGAAAGACCGATATGTATGATTATCGCAAGCACTCTTTCCGCTCCCGCGGCAAAATATACAGATGGTGACTGCGACGTCAGCGTATTTTTAATATCCGCGTAAGCTTCCGTATTGCCGAGCGAATTTGTGTATATCATTATGCATACCATAAGATTTACAACGCTTACGATTCCCGTATACGCCATAGTTTCACAAGCTCCGTGACCGAATCCCGTGCCCAGCCCGGCAGTAAAGCCGATTTCGTCCTTTACCGCAAATTTCAGTATAAGAAATCTTGCCGCCGTCTCTGCTATGGCAACGGTAAACGAAAGAAACAGGTTGTAGAGAACCCCGTTCGAATTTGCAAAATCCGCAAACCACGCTTCGCCGCCGAGGATCATCAAAATCGGCTCTCTTACTATTATCTCTGCCGCAAAAAAACCGAAAAGACCAAGCAGGATATACCTGTTTATCTTCTTTGTTTTGTCTTTTTTTATCAGGTATATCCATACGCCTATGGGTACGGCAAGCGAGCATATTGCCGAAAACAGTATCCCTATAAAAACAGCTGTCGGTATCATTTCAAACTCCGGTCGGTTGATCTTTCTTTTATTGTATCATAAAACCGGTATTATTTCAATACCGTTTGCTGATTTTTTTTATATAAAAAACGAATGCCCGGCTTTTGCCGGACATCTGTTTTTTTACATGGAGGTGCTGCAGTGATAATTATCTGTTCATAAATGCATATACAACTTCCGCGAGATCTTCTCTTGTCATATATTCCTGCGGTTTGATGTTGTTATCGCCGTCCGCGTCCATAATGCCCGTTTCATCCGCGATAAGCAGATAGGGGGCGAGACCTTCGGAAATATCCGCTGCGTCTTTATAATCCGCTTTGAAAAGTCCCGCAAGGTTTGCCGCGGCGCCGTATTCTGTCGCTCTTATTATGGCTTTCGCAACGTCTTCCTTCTTCATTTTCTGATCGGGAGCTTTTTCGCTTTCGTCGATAAATCCGTAATAAACGGCCTGACTGTAAATCGATTCGATGTAGCTCTCATCGGTGCTTTCAGCCGAGTAGCGGCTGCCCATGGAGTTGAGAAGGAATACGAGCATGTCGCACTGCGTTAATGTTTTCTTCGGTTCGAAAGCGGTTCCGCCGTAAGTAATACCGTATGCCGCAAGCTTTTCTATCCTGTCGGGATTTCCGCACTCGTCAATATCGGTATATTTCGTGTATCCTTCGGAAGAAACATATTCGTATTTGAGCGGTTCGCCGTCTTTTGCCGTTACTGCATAGGTGCGGCCTTCGCTCTTCAGCATATATGCCGTCTTGAATGCGTAAACATATCCGCCGCCCCAGCCTGCGTTGATATAGGGTATAAATTCGGGCGCTTTGTCGTCGATCGCAACGGGAACGGTTATGTATCTGAGGTCGGGAGCGTATTCGGATGTATAGATTTCAAGAGCTTTTTCCGCTGAAATTATACCGTCCGCACTTTCAAACTCAACGTTATCTACCCACCATCTGTTGAAACTGTTGATCGTTCCGTCAATGGCGTTTACAGTAACGTAAAGGTAGTTTGCGTCGAGAGGATATCCGTTTACCGTATGCGTGTACTGATAATTTGCGTATGTATTGTTTGTGTCTGTGTATGTGTATGTCAATGCTGACAGACCGAATTCTTCGGGGAAATTCTTTTTCAGGAAGTCCGCGCCGATCGTCGCCGTGTCCGTTGTTCTTTCCAGACCGTCATATTCTTTATCGCTTATATACGGCATATTGGTGCTGTAGCTTAAAAGCTCACCTGTTTTACCGTCCGCGGTAACGTATTTTCTTATGTAATATACGTTTTTTCGTCCCGCGGTGTTTTCGGTAAACGCTTTTTCGGACATTCCTATCTCCGCGCCCGATTCAACAGGTTTTGAAAAATACAGGTTTGCGGTAACTTCATCGGTTTCAAGGTTTCTTGAATAATTTGAAGACGATATTTCAAAATACTGAAGGCCGAATTCGGGATATTTTTCCGTAACTTTGAGAGCGATTTTTTCCGGAGCCAGAACGTCCTTCATTTTCTCGATATTGTCAAGCTCTACCTGCGTAAGAGTGTATGATTTCATGCCGCCTTCCGCCGCCGGCATTTCCATCATTTCCACTTCATCTTCCGCTACGGCGTTCGTCGTAACCGTTACGCCTCTTCCGTCAACGGAGCTGTAAAGCGTATTTCTGTCTATGACCTCACCCGTAAGCGCATCCATATACCAGTCGCCGGTCGGGCTGAATCTGTACTGAAGCTGCGCCTTCGGATAAAGATGCTCGGTATCGTTTTCGTCATAAACGATATAGTATTTTAATGTGTTGTCAAATTTGCCCGAAAGCGCGTTAAATGCGTTTTTATCGGTATAATTCGGGTTTGCAGAAGGGTAGGAGCCGAAATACGAATCATTGAAATCGCCGCGTGAAAACCTTGTTACTTCAAGCGTTTCCGCGTCAACGGTAAAGTTGAGACCGACAGGGGTTTCAAGTCCGTTTACCGTCATTACGGCATTGAAATAAAAAGAATTAACTTCAAGCGGAGAAAGAGTTTCGTAATCGTAATCTTTAATATTATAGCTTTCCGTTTCGCTTAATACTCTGCGTGCAAAACTTTTAACTGCTTCCTTTGCCTCGTCTCTCGTTGTTTTCTGGAATTTCGGATTGTAAAATCTGTTGTATGTTCCGTATTTATTTGCGTTGTTTTTATGATAATACTTGTTGTAGTTTATGACCGTTCCGTCTTCGGCGGCAGTCACGTTTATGTCGTTTTCATCGTTGGACCAGTAAAGATACCACATACGGTGAGTAACGCTGTCTGAAAAATTGCCGTTGAAAGTGGTGTATTCGTCACCGATATCTACAGTGTTTCTTACAAGAAGCGTTATTTCCGCAAGCTTGGCGTCAAGCTCCGCCTGATCCGTTATTTCCGTAGATGGCGTTGAAGCAACGTAACCCGGGTATGTCACCGACGGGTATCCCATACCTACGGCAGGCTCTTCAACTATTTCGTATGCCATATCTTCGGCAAACTCCTCCCTGACTTCTTCTTCAACGTTTACCGACGATTCTGTAACGCTTCCCTTTGAGCTTGTTGCCGCTGCGGTTTCTGCGGTTTGGTTCAAAACAGTCTCATCGGCAGGTTCCTCATCGACCGTTTTTTCCGGTTCTTCGGAAACGGTCGCGCACGCCGTGGCTAACGTGCCGATCATTGCCGCAACGAGCATTAAAGCCGCTGCTTTCTTATGCAGTTTCATATTTTTCCTCCATTTGATCGGATAAAATTATTGATGATTTCCGTTTTATGTCTTCTTAGACGATTATAATCCAAATAAGTTCCGAAAAAATAAAAAATAATTTAAAAAAATATAAACTTGTCTTTTTCGCAAAAAATTCGGCCCCTTTAAAAAAACGGTTGACAAAATCTTCGGGCTGTGTTATACTCGAAGCAAGAAAAACAGGAAAGACGTATAATATGACAAACAAAGAACAATTCGTAAAATTCATGACCGAATGCGGCGTTCTGACATTCGGCGACTTTACTTTGAAAAGCGGACGCAAAGCGCCGTATTTTATCAATACGGGAAATTACCGCACAGGCGCCCAGCTTGCAAAACTCGGCGGTTTTTATGCGGACTGCATAACCGAAAACGGACTTTCCGCAGACGTTCTTTTCGGCCCCGCTTATAAAGGCATCCCGCTCGCCGTCTGCGCCGCTCAGGCTATTTACGGCAAATACGGCGTTGAAGTTGGATACTGCTTCGACCGCAAAGAGGCGAAGGACCACGGCGAAGGCGGAGATTTTGTCGGTACAAAGCTTAAAAACGGAGATAACGTTATTATTATCGAAGACGTTATGACTTCCGGCAAAGCTCTCAGAGAAGTCCTTCCCAAGCTCAGACAGGCAGCGGATATAAACATCGCCGGTATGGTTATTACGGTCGACCGTATGGAAAGAGCCCTTGAAGGCGATCTCAGCGCGGTTCAGTCCGCAAAGCGTGATTTCGGCGTTGACGTATATTCAATAGTAAACATAAACGATATAATCGCAGCAATCGAAAGCGGAGCCGTTCCAGGCGAGGAGTATCTTGACGCAATGAAAAAATACCGTGCCGATTACGGAGTCGAATACTGATCTCGACCGTTTTTTTGCGGGACTGTTTTCGTGTTCACGAAAATTTTACAAAATACACCTTGACATTTCCCGCCGTTTGTAATATAATAGTTAAGCATTGCGGGTGTAGTTCAGTGGTAGAACCCTAGCCTTCCAAGCTAGTTGTGCGGGTTCGATTCCCGTCACCCGCTCCAGAAAATCCGTCCGAAAGGACGGATTTTTTTTGTCTGAATTCACTCCGTAAAGTTGAATTCATATCTGTATTTTGTCCTTTTCCGATCCTGCCTTTCCGCAGGATTTTTCTTTTATCCGAAAATATCCGAATCGCTATTTTACTCTTGCTTTTTTTACTGTTTTTTGATATAATAATGAAAAAGATATCGGAGGGGGAAATAATTTGTATTCTTTCATTCACGGAATTCTTTGCGACCGTAAGGGCGGCGACATTTTTACGTGTTTCGGACTTTTTCATATCTGTTTCATGCTTTTCATATTCGCCGTTATCGCAATTGTCTGCGTTTTTCTTGCAAAAAAGAGCGCAGGCGTCAGAGAAAAAACCTGCAGCGCCTTTATTTCCGTCGCTTTCGGGCTTTATATCGCGGATTTCTTCCTTATGCCGTTTGCATACGAAGAAATCGATATCGAAAAGCTTCCGTTCCATATCTGCACGGCGATGTGCGTTATGTGCTTTTTAAGCAGACATACCCGCTTTTTCGTAAAATACAAAACGAATTTCGCCCTTCTCGGGTTTATTTCAAACCTCGTTTATCTTATTTATCCCGCGGGCGTAATGTGGCATGCCGTCCATCCGTTTACCTACCGCGTAATACAAACGCTTCTTTTTCACGGCATAATGACAGCATACGGTTTTCTCACCGTCGTTTTTGACAGCGAAGGCCTTTCCTTCAAAAAGTGTCACAAAGACCTTGCCGTCCTTGTCGGCATGACACTTTGGGCGCTGCTCGGCAATCTGCTTTATACCGGAGCGGCGGGCAAGTACTCTGCGGATTTCAACTGGTTTTTCGTTACTTGCGACCCGTTCGGTATTTTCGATAAAAGCATAGCCGTGTATATCATGCCGTTTCTGAATATTATAATCTTTTTCGCAGTTGAAATGCTTATTTATCTTATTTATAATGCGCTGAAACGAATTTTTTTGCAAAAAAAGTCGGAAGAATGATTTATCCGTAAAAATACAGGAAGGTAAAATATGAAAATAATTTTTTTAGGCACGGGAGCCGCAGACTGGCCCGCCAAAAAACCGGAAGGCGCAAAAGAATATCGCAGACTTTCATCCGCGCTTATAGACAGAGCGCTTCTTATAGACCCGAATCCCTGCGTTTTTGACGCGCTTGACGAATTTAAAATCGATCCGCAGGATATCAGGTATATTATAAATACTCATCCTCATTCCGATCATTTCTGCGAAGAAACGGTTTCAAAGCTCGAAAAAAACGGCGCTGTCTTTATCCCGTTTGCCGCAAACGAAGAAAAAGCGGTCGGAAAATACACCGTCAGGGCATACGCCGCAAATCACTCCACCGCTGAGTCGCCCGTCCACTTCATTATATCAGACGGGGAAAAAACGCTTTTTTACGGACTTGACGGTGCATGGCTTTTATACCCCGAGGTTCAGGCAATAAAACAGTTGCGCCCCGATTTTGCCGTTCTTGACGCAACTGTCGGCTTTATAGACGGCGATTACCGCATTTTCGAGCATAACAATCTTTATATGGTTCTCGAAATGAAAAAATCGCTCGAAAAATACGTCGGTTCGTTTTGCATAAGCCATATGGCGCGCACCCTTCATACGGACCATGAAACGCTTTGCGAAAGAATGAGGCAGTTCGGCGTTTCCGTCGCCTTCGACGGCATGGAAACGGAAATTTGATGCTATAAACAAAATAAAGTATTTACGAAAGGAAGATATCATGAAGCTAAATTACAAGCGAGTTATCCTTGTGGGAATGGCGTTTTTCCTGATTTCCGCATTCTGGCAGGCATACGACGCCATAGTCCCGCTTATTCTAACAAACCATTTCGGACTTCCCCAGACGTTTTCCGGCGTAATAATGTCTCTTGACAATATTCTCGCCGTGTTTATGCTCCCGATTTTCGGCGCGATATCCGATAAAGTCAACTCTAAGTTCGGCAGACGCACACCGTTCATTTTTATCGGTACTATAATTGCGACCGTTTCTTTTATGGCTCTTTCATTTATCGATAATTATCAGCTCTCGTTTGTAATAGCGGAAAACATCCCCGAGCTTGCAAAAGAGGGAACGGAGGAATTTATTTTAAAGACCACTTACGAGCTTACTCTTTCCAATCCTCTGCCCCTTATAGGTTTTCTTGCAACTCTGCTTGTCGTTCTTGTCGCTATGGCAACTTTCCGCTCTCCCGCCGTCGCTCTCATGCCCGACGTGACCCCGAAACCTCTGCGCTCCAAGGCGAATGCGGTGATCAATCTTATGGGCTCCGCAGGCGGAATAACCGTACTTATTCTCGGCATCGTTTTCGCAACGTCAAAGAAAGAAAACGCATATATGCCTTATATCGGCTATATCGGAGCAGTCAGCGCAGTGATGCTTCTCGGTTTCGTTATTTTCCTCGTTTTCGTCAGGGAAAAGAAGTGGGCTGAGGAGATGGAAAAACAGTCCTCCGAATACGGAATATCCGACGAGCCCGAGAATCCCGGAGAAAAACATAAGCTTTCTCCCGCAGAATTTCGCTCGCTTATCCTTATTCTCGCGTCAGTTGCGCTGTGGTTTATCGGTTATAATTCCATTACAAGCAAATATTCCGTTTATGCAACAAATATTCTCGGTTTTGACTTTAATTTAACTCTTATCGTAGCTCAGGCGGCGGCAATCGTTTCCTATATCCCCGTCGGGCTGATTTCATCGAAATTCGGCAGAAAAAAGACTATTCTTGCCGGAGTACTTATCCTTGCCACCGCGTTTTTCATCGGCGTTTTCATTACCCCCGAAACGCCTCAGATCATCATGTATCCCGTATTTGCTCTTGCCGGCGTCGGCTGGGCTACGATCAACGTAAACTCCTTTCCCATGGTCGTTGAGCTTGCAAAACACGGCGATACCGGTAAATACACCGGGTATTACTACACCGCCTCCATGGCCGCTCAGATCGTCGCGCCCATCCTTTCCGGCTTTCTTTACGATATTATCGGCATGAGATACGTCTTTTTCCCGTTCGGCGTGCTTTTCGTCCTTTTCTCGTTTACAACAATGCTTTTCGTTAAACACGGCGACTCAAAGATGATCGAAAAAAAGAGCGTTCTCGAGCATCTTGACGTGGGTGACTGACCGTGCAGGCGGCAATAATTATCCTCGCTGTCCTCGCAGCGCTGTTTTTACTTTATGTTTTCGTCCTCGTCCGACCGAAGATCAAAACTCCCGATTTTGACGGACTGCTTTGCGAATACGCGCACCGCGGACTTTATTCCGATAATATCCCCGAAAACTCGCTTGCGGCTTTTGAACGCGCGCTAAAAGAGGGCGTGGGAGTTGAACTTGATATTCAGCTTTCGTCTGACGGCGAAATATTCGTTTTTCACGACAGTAACGCAAAAAGAATGACGGGGGTCGACAAGAATCTCTGCAAAATGACGTCAAAAGAGATAGAAACGCTCCGTCTTTCGGGCACTGATCAGCGTATCCCGAAATTTACCGAGGTTTTGTCTCTTATAGACGGAAAAGTACCGATTCTCGTTGAGCTTAAAGGTGAAAACCTTGACACCTCCCTTTGCGACGTGGCAGCTCCCGTCTTAAAAGAGTATTCCGGCCCTTATATCGTCGAATCTTTCAATCCGTTCCTCATCGGCAGGATAAAAAAACTGCTTAAAGGCGTTATCACCGGTCAGCTTTATACAAACGTCTGCAAAGATCAGAAAAAATACAATCCGATAACGGTTTTTCTTACCCTGATGGCATTCAATTTCGTCTCCCGTCCCGATTTTATCGCCTTTAATAAAGAGTGCAGAAAGTCGTTTCCCGTATTTTTGACCACCCGATTTTTCCGCGCTCCCAAGTTTGTCTGGACCGTCCGCGGAAAGGAGGAGCTTGCCTCCGTCCGTCTCCTCGGCGAGCATGCGATTTTTGAGCGTCTTTCGGAAAGCACGGTCAACGATCCCGTTAGATCGGCGTATTTCGCGGGCGGATGCTTTTGGTGTATAACGCCCGATTTTAAAGAAAAAAGCGGCGTTATTTCCGTCACTGCCGGCTTTTCGGGCGGCGATGAGCCAAACCCGACGTATGAAGACGTAAAACGTCAGAAAACCGGTCATCGCGAGACTGTAAAAATAGATTACGACCCCTCTTCCGTTTCATTCGGAGAGCTTTTCGATATTTTCCTTTCAAAGGTCGATCCTTTCGATTCGGGCGGACAGTTTATCGACCGCGGACGTTCCTATACGCTCGCCGTTTACTGTTTGAACGACGAAGAAAAAACCGTTGCGCTATCGAAGATCGCCAACCTTGAAAAAAGCGCAGGCAAAAAAGCTTTTGTCAGCGCAGAACCATTTAAATCTTTCTGGGAAGCGGGCGAAGAACATCAGGATTACTATCTCAAACACCCCGAAGAGTTCGCCTGCGAGCTTATCTCATCCGGAAGAAAAAAGAACGCCGATCCCAACATGTAAAGCTTTCTGATTTTACAGAGCATGGCTCCCCTGTAAATTGACAGTTTTTTGACAACTGATTTTATTTTCGCGAAGTTATTGCATTATTCCTGATTATATGCTATAATACTCGGGTTATCGAAGAAACGAAGGTATAATAAATGAATAACAATAACGCGATACTCCGAGGTCCGCTTTTCTGGAATATCGTAAAGTATACAATCCCGATCATTCTTACAAGCGTTTTGCAGCTTCTTTTCAATGCCGCCGATCTTGTTGTCGTCGGCAGATTTTGCGGAAGCCTGACCGTTGCCGCCGTCGGCGCCACGGGTTCGGTTACAAATCTGATAATAAATCTTTTTGTCGGTCTTTCTGTCGGCGCTGGCGTTACCGTCGCTCACGCCTACGGAGGAAACGATGATAACGCCGTTCACAAAACGGTTCATACCGCGCTTCCAACGGCTATCGTCAGCGGAATTGTCCTTACGCTTATCGGAGTTATATTTTCAAGGATTTTTCTTGAAATGATGGGCACTCCTGAAAATGTCCTCGGCCTTTCGACGGTATATATGAGTATCTATTTTTGCGGAATGACGTTTTCAATGGTCTATAATTTCTGCTCGTCCATTCTCCGCGCGGTAGGCGATACAAGAGGCCCGCTGATTTACCTTTCGATCGCCGGCGTTGTAAACGTTATACTTAATATCATTTTTGTTACCGTTTTCAATTTAAGCGTTGCGGGCGTTGCCCTGGCTACTATCATCTCGCAGGGCGTTTCCGCAGTGCTCGTTGTAAGGGCGTTAATGGTCAGAACAGATTCCTGCCGCCTTTTTCTTACGAAAATGCGCTTTTACAAAATGCAGTTTCTCAAAATCGTCCGTATCGGACTTCCGGCGGGAATACAGGGCTCCCTGTTTTCGATTTCCAACGTTATTATTCAGTCTTCCATAAACTCTTTCGGCGACGTTTTTATGTCCGGAAACGCCGCCGCAGGCAATATCGAGGGCTTCGTTTACGTAACCATCAACGCTTTTCATCAAACCGCCGTCAACTTTACGGGTCAGTGCACGGGCGCAAAAAAATATAAGCGCGCCGTCAAAGCTCTCTGGATCTGCCTCGCATGCGTAACCGTTGTGGGCATAGTCAACGGCTCGCTCGTAAATATCTTCGGAAAACAGCTCCTCTCGATCTATATTACAGACTCCGCAGAGGCGATTTCCGCCGGGATCGTCAGACTTGCCTTTATCTCGCTTCCGTATTTTCTCTGCGGACTTATGGATGTCACAACGGGCGCTCTTCGCGGCATGGGCTCGTCCGTTACCCCGATGATAATATCTATTCTCGGCATTTGCGGACTTCGTATCGTCTGGATTTTCTCCGTCTTCCGCCTCGAACAGTTTCATACGCCCGAGGTCCTCTATCTTTCATACGCCGTTTCCTGGACAGTCACGTTTATCGTCCAGCTTATCGCATTTTTTATCAATTACAAAAAGCATGTCCGATCCGACAAACAATACGATCCAGCTCTTGAAGACTGACCGATAAAAAAATAATGCTTACCTTTTCGGGTAAGCATTTTATTTTATCTTTCTTTCAGAATACGCAGCGCTTCGGTATATCCCGCAAACCCTTTGCCCTTTACTGTCGCCTTGCATACGGGTCTAACGTACGATATCTTTCTGAAATCCTCCCTGATATCCGGGTCGGAAATATGGACTTCCACCGTCGGCAGGCCTACCGCCTTGATCGCGTCGGGTATTGCGATGCTCGTATGCGTGTACGCCGCCGGATTTATGATTATTCCGTCAAAATTACCATATGCCTGCTGTATTTTGTCAACGATGTCGCCCTCATGGTTGGACTGAAAAAACTCGACCGTGACCCCCAGCTCATCCGCTTTTTTACTGATCTCTTCCGTCAGCTGCGCGTATGTCCCTTTCCCGTAAATTTCGGGTTCGCGTATCCCGAGCATATTGATATTCGGTCCGTTAATAACGAGAATTTTCATAAAAATCTCTCCTTATCTTCTCCGCCGCGTCTTCGGGCGTTTTGTCGTTATTTATGCAAACGTCTCTGAATTTTTCATACATGGGCCGTCTTTTGGCGTACATTTCAGCAAGATCCGCTCTCTGCGAAAGTGGGCGCCCGTCTCTCGAAAGAAGAGAGATATCGCGTTTTATCTCATAAATACGCCCGTTTTGTCTGAGAAAACCGAAGTTTTTTTCAACCGTCACCGCACCGCCGCCCGTAACTATTATTTTGCCGGACTGCTTTCCGAGATACTCAACGGTTTCACTTTCCGCTTCCCTGAATTTTTTTTCGCCGTCTTCGGCAAAAATTCGCGGAATGCTCTTCCCCGTGTTTTTTTCGATCTCGGTGTCGGTATCAAACAGCTCTCTTCCCGTTATTTTCGCAAGCGCCGTCCCGATAACGCTTTTTCCGCTTCCCGGCATACCGATAATTACGATATTTTCGCATTCCCGTATTATTTCGTCCGTTATTTCGTCCGTTATTCCATCGGGATATTCCGTATCAAAAAAATACTCTGCCGCCTTTTTTGCCTGCGCCGTCAGCATCGAAAGTCCGCCTGCAGATCTGATCCCGAGCCTTTCTGCGTCAAGCAGCAGTTTTGTCCGAAGCGGATTGTAGATCATGTCAACTACGCCCTTACACGCCGTAAATCTGTCAAGCTCAACGGGAGAACTGCCGTTTTCGGGATACATCCCGACGGGCGTTGCGTTTATTATTATTTCAGCGTTGAAATGCTTGTCTATATTCCCGTAGTTGTTTTCTCCGTTTCTTGAAATAACCGTAAGCTCTTTCGCCCCGAGGCTTTTAACGCAGTAACATGCCGTTTTGCTTGCTCCGCCGCTGCCAAGAACGATTACCTTTTTGCCCGAAACGTCGATCCCGCATTTTTCGAGCATATGTATAAATCCGTATTTATCCGAATTGTATCCGAATATTTTGCCGTTTTTTCTTACGATCGTGTTTACCGCGCCTATCTCTTCCGCTTCGGGCGAAATAACGTCGCAGTATTTCATCGCTTCAACTTTATACGGGATCGTCACGTTGAGCCCACCGACGTTTTCGCTTCTGATAAACGCTTCCAGTCCGTCGGGTTCGAGTTCGTAAAGTCTGTAGGCGTTGTTTCCGAGCTTTCGGTGTACGTTGACGGAATAGCTGTGTCCAAGCTTCCTTCCAAGAAGACCGTATATCTTTTCTTCCATTCAACCCTCCGAGTAGTTTCCGAGGAAAATCAGCTTTTTACACTCATATTCAATGCTTTCAAGCATCGCCAGCGTTTTTACGTCCTTAACGCTCGCGGCGATATCAAAAAAGAATACGTAATCAAAATTGCGTCCGACTATCGGATAATTTTCAAGCTTCAAAATATCTATTCCGAGCGCCGCCAACTTCGCAATTATGGAATAAAGCGCACCTGGTCTGTTTTCACATTCAACAACAAAGCTTATTCTGTTCGCTCCGGGATAGATTTCCGCTTTTTGAGAAATACATATAAACCGCGTATAATTGTTATCGCTGTTTTGGATGTTTTCCTCAACGGTTTCAAGCCCGTATATTTCGCATACGGAATGCGACGCTATTGCCGCAACGGACTTATCCTTCCCGTCTGCCACCGACTTTGCCGCCATCGCGGTGTTGGGATAGGGGACGATAGTTACGTCCGCTCCCAGCTTTTTCAGATATTCGCTGCATTGACCGAGCGCCTGCCTGTGCGAGCGTATCTCTTTTATTTCTTCGGGCTTCGTTCCGGGCAGACCGATCAGCTCGTGGCGTATGCAAAGTCTGTCGCTTTTTACGATTTTCACGTTTTTTATGCGCAGAAGATCGTATATCTCTTTTACGGGACCGTTGGAACTGTTTTCGACAGGCACCGTTCCGTATCGGCAAAGTCCGCTTTCAACCGCTTCGAAAACCGCTTCGAACGATTTAAAAAACATCAGATTTCCGCGCGGAAACATCTTTGTTGCCGCCTCTTCCGAGTATGCTCCTTCAACTCCCTGACACGCTACCGCCGCTCTTTGAGGCAAAGATGTCTCCGAATCGGCGATCGCCTTTTTTATCTCTTCCGTAATTTTTGAATTTTTATGCGACAGCGTTGCCTGATATGCTCTGCTCAGCTCAAAAATCATCATATAAAGACGGTGGGCGTACTGCTCCATATCGCCGCTTTCTCGCATTACGCGCTCAAGTATTTCGCTTTCTCTTGATTTATTCAGTATCGGCATCGAGTGCTCCGCTTTATATCGTACCGCTTCCGCGGAAAGATTCATTCTTTCAAGAAAAAGAGGCAGAAGCTTTTCGTCGGTCTCGTCAATTTTCTTCCTGATTTCGGATAATTCCATCGTTTTCCTCCAGCAAAATATCAAGCATAACTATCGCCGCTATCGCTTCAACGGCGGGAACGGCCCTTACCGCAACGCACGGGTCATGTCTCCCTTTAACCGTTATTACAGTATCTGTCACCGTTTCAAGATCTACGGTTTTCTGTTCTTTCCCTATTGACGGGGTCGGTTTAAACGCAACCCTAAAAACTATCGGCATTCCGTTTGATATCCCTCCGAGGATTCCCCCGCAGTTATTCGTTTTTGTCGCAACTTTACCGTCTTTTATCTCAAAAGCGTCGTTGTTTTCCGATCCGAACATTTTTGACGATTCAAACCCCGCGCCGAATTCTATCCCTTTTACCGCAGGGATCCCGAAAACCGCTGCGGCTATGCGGTTTTCAAGCCCGTCAAACATCGGCGAGCCGACGCCTGCCTTAACACCGATAACTGCGCATTCCACCGTGCCTCCCACAGAATCGAGCTGAGCCGCGGCGGACTTTATAGCCTCTGTCATTCTCTCTCCGCTTTCGCCGTTTATTACGGGAAGCGGCTTATTTTCGATCTCTTCAAAAAGTTCTTTTGTCGGGTATATCGGAAATGCGTCGTCTTTTTCATTTCCAACAGACGCAAGATGCGCTCCGATGTAAATGCCTCTTCTTTCAAGAATCTGCTTTGCTAATCCGCCCGCAATACATATCGGCGCCGTCAGTCTTCCGGAAAAATGGCCGCCGCCTCTTACGTCTGCGCCTTTTCCGTATTTAACGACTGCAGTATAATCCGCATGCCCCGGGCGCGGCGTTACCGCAAATCCTTCGTAATCGGCAGGGCGGACGTCTTTGTTTTCGATAATCGCGCATATAGGACTTCCGCACGTCCTGCCGTTTACGATCCCCGACAGAAAAATCGGGGCGTCCTCCTCTTTTCTTTCGGTCGAAACGGCGTTTTTGCCCGGAGCGCGCCTTTGCATAAAAGCGCAAAGCTTTTCTTCGTCAATTTCCTCTCCCGCGGGAAGTCCGTCGATATTTACGCCGACCGCTTTTCCGTGAGACTGACCGAAAACAGATATTTTCAGCATTTTTCCGTATTCAGATGACATCTGCTATCCCTCCGAGCTTTTTAAAATCCGAAAAAAATGTCGGATATGATTTATTTACCGCCTCAACGCCTTTTATCGCTACTTTGTCTTTACAACCCGATGCCGCAGCTGCGGCAGCCATAACTATTCTGTGATCGTTTTCACCGTTTGCGATCCCGCCCGAAAGACCGCCATTGCCGTATACGGTAAGTCCGTCTTCCGTTTCCTCAGCTTTTCCTCCGAGCGAGTTTATCATGTCGC
This sequence comes from Clostridia bacterium, assembly GCA_017427285.1. Taxonomy (GTDB): domain Bacteria; phylum Bacillota; class Clostridia; order Oscillospirales; family UBA644; genus HGM12619. The sequence continues at coordinate 52,213 of JAFRTE010000043.1, read as the reverse complement.
ATGTCGTTGCAATTCTGTCGCTCTCTTTCATCCTAAGCCGTTTCCCGCCGAAAAAAAGTGATTTTCCGTTCGCAAAAGCAGCTGCAACGGCAAGAGCGGGAAGCGTATCGGGAATTTGCGAAATATCTATATCGCATCCGCAAAGATTATCGTGTTTAATGTAAACAGTATTGTTTTTAACTGCAACGTCTGCGCCGAAACGCTTTAATATCTCAGCCGCCGCCTTATCTCCCTGAACGCTTGACAGTGAAAGTCCGTTTATTTCAACGCTTTGTCCTATTGCGCCCGCAACCATAAAAAAGAGAGCGTTAGACCAGTCGCCGTCTGCGACCGCCTTTTCGGGCGATACGAGCTTTCCTTTGCCGTAAACCGTGTATTTCCCGTTTTCAGCAATAATTTCCGCGCCGAAAAGAGAGAGCGTAGCGAGGGTCATATCAACGTATGCGGCAGACTCGAGAGGTGTTGTAAGCATTATTTCGCTCTTGCCTTCAATAAGACAGAGCGCCGTAAGAAGCCCCGATATATACTGAGAGCTTATATTCCCCGGCAACCGGTATTCCCCGGATTTCAGCTTCCCTTTTGTTGAAAACGGCAGCTTTTTGCCTGAAAAATCAACCCCGCCGAAGCTTAACGCAACTATAAGTTCATCTATCGGGCGTTCGGGCAATCTTCCGCTGCCGGAAAAAGCGGCTTTTTCGCATACCGCACATGCTGTCGGAAGCATAAACCGAAGCGTTGTCCCGCTTTCACCGCAATCAAGAAAGGGATTTCCGGAATAATTCGCGATCGGGGTTACAAAGCATCTCTCGTCGTAAATTTCGACCGACGCTCCCAACGCTTCTATACATCTTACGGTTGCCGCAATATCATCGGAGAGAAAAAAACCGCTAATCTCCGTTTTTTTATCCGCAAAAGCAGAACATATCAGCAGTCTGTGGATGTCCGATTTAGAACCGACGGCGTTTATTCTGCCGAAAAGAGGGGAGGGAGTAATACATGCGTCCATCAGTATTTTTTACCTTTGTCAATAAAATCTTCAAGATCGTTTACAGATAAGTCTTTTAATATGCATTTACCGATTTTTTGGGGAATAACAAGCGTTATTTTGTCTCCGTCACGTTTTTTGTCCGAAAGCGCCGCAGATACGAGGTCTTTTACGGAAAATTCGGAATCGATCGGAAGTCCGTTGTTTTCAAGTACGTTTTCGATCGCCTTCGCCGTTCCGTTTTGCGTAATACCGATTTTTTCGCCTGCTCTCGCAACTATAGCTATCCCTGCGGCAACGGCAAAACCGTGAGGAACGGTAAAATTACTGCATTTTTCTATCGAGTGTCCTACGGTGTGACCGAGATTCAGCAGCTTTCTTTCTCCGCTGTCAAATTCATCGTTTTCCACCGTTTTCCCCTTGAAAGCGACGCAGCTTTCGATTGTTTCCCCGATATCTTTTCCTTTCGCACCGTCCGCAAAACCGTCAAAAAGCTCTTTGCTGAAAAGGATGCCGTATTTTATAACCTCCGCCTTACCGTTTCGAAATTCCCCGTCGGGCAGGGTTAAAAGTGTTTCGGGGTCGCAGATAACCGCTTTCGGCTGCTTGAAGGTTCCGGCAAGATTTTTTCCGGAAGAGAGATTTACGGCTGTTTTTCCTCCGACCGATGAATCGACGGCGGAAAGAAGGGTAGTGGGCATTTGAATAAGATTTATACCGCGAAAATAAACCGACGCTGCAAATCCTGCCAGATCGCCGGTCACCCCTCCGCCCAGAGCGACAACCGTATCCGCTTTCGTAAGCCTGTTTTCGGCAAGAAATTCAAGGATACTTGTAAGAGTATTTATGTTTTTCGATTTTTCGCCCGCCTCAAAAACAAAGCTTTCAACGGGGATATCCTCGTTTTTTAGGGACGAAGCAACTTTTTCAAGATACAGATTAGCAACGTTCGAATCCGTGATTATCGCGGCGCGAGTATTTCCCGCGGATTTTTTAAATAATTCTCCGCAGTGAGAAAGTATTCCGTTTTCTATATAAACGTCGTACCCTTTTCCGACGTTTATCCTTACGGTCCTTCTGTTCATTTCCGTGTCTCCCCGAAAAACTGTTTTATTCCTTTACGGCCGCTGAGATCTTACCGAGTTTTTTAACGAGAGCGTCAAACGCTTCTGGCCGTATTGACTGCGGACCGTCGCAAAGCGCGTGCTCGGGATCGTTATGTACTTCTATGATAAGTCCGTCCGCTCCCGTGGCAACGGCTGCGCATGCGAGGGGGACAACAAGCGCCGATTTTCCCGATGCGTGGCTCGGGTCTATAATTACGGGCAAATGGCTCAGCTGCTTCAGCACAGGGATCGCGGAAATATCGAGAGTGTTTCTTGTATAAGTTTCAAACGTTCTTATTCCGCGCTCGCAGAGAATAACATTGTTGTTGCCGCCCGCCATGATATATTCCGCGCTCATTAAAAGCTCTTCGTAAGTGGACGACAGACCTCTTTTCAGCAAAATCGGCTTGCGTATCGTTCCGAGCGCCTTTAAGAGCTCAAAATTCTGCATATTTCTTGCTCCGACCTGTATCACGTCAACGTCGTCGAACGATTCGAGATGAGCAATATCCATTATCTCCGAAACGATCGGAAGTCCCGTCATTTTTTTTGCAACGGAAAGAAGCTTTAATCCTTCATCTCTCAGCCCCTGGAAAGAATACGGTGAAGTCCTCGGCTTGAATGCGCCGCCGCGAAGAAGCGTAGCGCCGCTTTCCTTTACCTGTTTCGCAATAGCGCATATCTGCTCTTCCGATTCAACCGAGCACGGACCGGCAATAAGCGTCAGATTTCCTCCGCCGATCACAGTGTTTCCAACTTTGATTACCGTATCGTCGGGATGGAATTTTCTGTTCGCATTTTTGTACGGTTCCTGCACTCTGCGTACGCCCGCAACTATATCGAGCGCCGAAATCAGATCGATATCAAGATGCGAGGTGTCGCCTACAAGTCCGAGTATCGTCTGAGTTGTTCCCACAGTCGGATGGATTTCCACGCCCTTTGATTCAAGCCATTTTATAAGACTGTCAAGTTGCGCCTTGTCCGGATTGGGCTTCAAAAGTACTATCATAATAAACCTCCGAAAAATAAAAAGCTCACAGCCTGTGCTCAGCTGTGAGTTTAATGTGTATTGTCGTTAGGAGCGATCGCTCGAAATTCTTTACACCTTTTCAGCCAAACACAACAGGGCTTTGCTTAAAGAAAAATGCAAAACCGAAAAAGAAGTATTCAGCTGTAAAAAGACGAAATCTTTTCATTTTCTGCTCCGAAAATTAATATGTGCGTATTATATCACATTTATCGACATTGTCAAGAGCGAACTTCCCGATTTTACAATTTTTTCGAATTTGAGTTTGGTTACGTGTTTTTGTCTGTCGTATGAAAAGTTTTGAGATTTCCCGTTTTCAGCGACCGCTTTTCAAGCTCCGCGTTCACCTCGTCGGGAGTAACGCCGAGCTGCGCCATCATCACGGTAACGTGATAAAAAAGGTCGCATATTTCGCCTATAACGTCCGCTTTTTTCTCATTATTGTCGATGTTTTCGGCGTTTTTTGCCGCTATTATGGTTTCGGAACATTCTTCTCCCACTTTTTTCAATATCTTGTCAAGACCTTTTTCAAAAAGGTAGCAGGTATAAGACCCTTCCGCCTTTTCGTTTTTTCTTGACAGAACAACTTCGTAAAGTTCGTTTAACGTGTCTTTCATTTTCCCTCCGTAATAATATTGAAAAAGCAGCTGCGCGCTCCCGTATGGCATGCGGGACCGATTTGCTTAACGGAAATGAGCAGCGTATCGTTGTCGCAGTCGCTTTTTACCGATTTAACGTATTGCCAGTGTCCGCTCGTCTCTCCCTTGTTCCAGAGAGTGTTTCTCGAACGGGAAAAAAACCATGTTTTTCCGGTTTCCAGAGTCTTTTTAAACGATTCTCTGTTCATATACGCAAGCATGAGCACTTCGCCGTTTTCACAGTCGGTTATAATTGCGGGAACAAGCTCTCTGCCGCAAAAAATCTTATCTTCCCAGCTCATCTTACAGGTATCTCCTGTTCTTTCAGATAGTTTTTAACCTGAGGCACCGAAAGCTCCCCGAAATGGAAAAGCGACGCGGCAAGTGCGGCGGAAGCGTCCGTTTCTCTGAAAACATCGCGGAAATCTTCAAGACTTCCGCATCCTCCCGAGGCGATTACCGGTATCGATACCGCGTCGGAGATGATTTTCGTGATTTCGATATCAAATCCCTTTTTTACTCCGTCGGTATCCATTGAGGTAAGAAGTATTTCTCCCGCCCCGAGCTTTTCAACTCTCTTTGCCCACTCAACGGCGTTTATTCCCGTGTCTGTCCTTCCGCCGTGGATAACAACGTGAAAATCGTCTATGTCCGTTCCGAAATCGGACGGAAATACGCCGTTATACTCATTTTTTGAAGGGACGCGCTTTACGTCTATCGCTACTACGACGCATTGCGACCCGAACATGTCGGCGGCTCTTGAAACAAGCGTTTCATCCTTGACCGCCGCGGAATTTACGGATATTTTATCCGCACCTACGCGGAGGATCTCCTTTATGTCGTCAGTCGTTCTTATCCCTCCGCCGACGGTAACGGGCAGAAAAACTTCGCTTGCGGTGCGCTCTATAACGTCAAGAAGCGTTCCTCTTCCTTCGCTTGAAGCGGTGATATCAAGAAAAACTATTTCATCCGCTCCCTGAGCGTTGTATTCCTTGGCTATGGACGCAGGATCGCCGACGTCACGGAGGTGTATAAATTTAGTTCCCTTTACAACACGTCCGTTGTTTATGTCGAGACACGGAATTATTCTTTTTGCGAGCATTCGATCGCCTCCCGCAGGTCAAGGGTACCCGAATAAAGTGATTTTCCGCAAACGGCGCCGTAAATACCGAGTGATTTGCAGTTTTTTATATCGTTTATGTCGCGGATGCCGCCCGACGCGATGATATTTACGGATACTGCGTTTTTGAGACGGGACAGCTGCTCTAAATTGGGGCCCTCAAGAGTGCCGTCTCTGGCGATATCCGTAAAAATAACGTATCTTACGCCTATTGCTTCAACTTCTTTTGCAAGCTCGGTATATTCAACGTTGCCGTTGCAAAGCCAGCCCTCCGTTGAAACAAAACCGTTTTTCGCGTCTATTCCTACTGCCGTAAGGGACGGATAATTATCGGCGCAGCGTTTGACGAGCGCTTTATCCGTTAATGCAACGGATCCGAGGACTATTCTTTTCGCTCCAAGCTCGGCGTATGTTTCAAAATCTTTTTCCGTGCGGATCCCGCCCCCGATCTCAACGGGGACGCCGAGATTTATTATTCTTTTTACCGTTTCGATATTCACGGGCTTTTTCATCAGCGCTCCGTCAAGGTCGACTACATGAAGAAATCCCGCGCCTTTTTCTATAAAGTTTCGGGCGGATATTTCCGGGCTTTCCGCTACTTTATGCACGGTGCCGAACTCTCCGCGAAGCAAACGGACGCACTGACCGTCTTTTATGTCAATTGCAGGTAAAATTATCATGTTTCACCATATTACAGAAATTTCTGAGAATTTTAAGTCCTTCTTCGCCGCTTTTTTCGGGATGGAACTGCGTGCCGAGCACATTTTTTTTCTCTGCCGACGCTACCGTCTTCACGCCGTAATCGGTAAAGGCGGTTACGTTTTCATCGGACGTTTTTGCGGAAAAAGAATGGACGAAGTAAACGTAAGTTCCGTAATCCATACCTTCAAAAAGGGCGGTTTTTTTATTGAAAAGCAGGGTGTTCCAGCCGATATGAGGTATTTTGAGCGGCTTTCCGCCGGTATCTATTCCGTCAACGGAGCCCTCTATCAACCCGAGCCCTTCCGAATATCCGAACTCGGTGCTTCCGTCAAACAAAAGCTGCATTCCAAGGCATATCCCGAAAAGCGCCTTTCCTTTTTTGGCCTCCGCCTTTAAATGATCCCAGAGCCCGGCGGCTTTCAGCTTGTTTGCCGCTTCCCTGAATGCTCCTACGCCCGGAAGGACGACACCTGCGCACGAGTTTATTACGTCTTTTGAAGACGTTATTACGCAATCCTGTCCGATAAAATCAAACGCTTTAACGACCGAGCGCAGATTTCCAGCCCCGTAGTCAACTATCGCAAGCTTCATTCAATAAAATCCTTCGTGCTCGGAATACTTTCCCCGTCGATTTTAACGGCGGCTTTCAGGGCGCGGGCAGACGATTTAAACAGCGCTTCTATGCAGTGGTGAGAATTGCTGCCGTATAAAAGCGCGAGATGAAGAGTTATGCCTGCGTTGAACGCAAACGCTCTGAAAAACTCTTCGGTAAGGCACGTGTCAAACTCTCCGACCTTGCTGTCTTTAAACTCTGCGTCAAAAACGAGGTACGGTCTGCCCGAGATATCGACAACCGCTCTCGCCAGAGCTTCGTCCATAGGTATCGCGCAGCTGCCGAAGCGGGCTATGCCGCGCTTGTCTCCCAACGCTCCGTAAAACGCTTTTCCGAGGACTATACCTATATCTTCAACGGTATGGTGACAGTCAACGTTAAGATCGCCTTTTGCACTCAGCACAATGTCGAATCCTCCGTGGACCGCAAACGAATTGAGCATGTGGTCAAAAAATCCGATACCCGACGATCCGTCGAAAGAGCCCGTGCCGTCTACGGACAGATTAACGGAAATACGTGTTTCGGCCGTTTGTCTGTTAATGAATTCCTGTCTCATTCAGTGCTGCCTCCAGTTTGGTTTTAAGCATGTCGTTTTCGCCCCTCGTTCCCGCGGTGATACGCAGAAAATCCGGAGCAATGTATCGAACGGAAATATTGTTTTTCAGAAGATAAGAGTGAATTGCGGACGCATTCGGCGTTTTTACGGTAATAAAATTGGTTTTTGTATCAAATACTTTAAAATCCGCGTTTTCAAGCGGTTTTACGGACTCATAAAGCATATTTTTTCTCGCAATTATCTGAGAAGTCATGTTTTTGAGATATTCTCTGTTTTTCATCGCCGCAAGTCCCGCTGCCTGCGAGAGCACGTTTACGTTATACGGCATTTTCGCTTTTCTGAAAAGAGATACGGTATCCATCCCCGCTACGGCAAACCCGAGGCGGAAACCTGCCATGCCGAACGCCTTCGAGAGCGTTTTGAGCACGATAAGATTATCGTATCTGTTTATTAATGGCAGGACCGTTTCGTTTGCGGTCCAGAATTCCATATACGCCTCGTCAACGCAAACGGCGCAGTTTACGGACGAGATAAGCTTTTCCGCATCGGCAGCCGTTATTCCCTGTCCCGTTGGATTGCACGGATTTGAAAAAATTATCAGATCTACCGCTCGGGATTTCGCAACTGAAATAACATTTTCAATGTCGAAATTAAGATCTTCGTCTTTGTCTACCGTGATTACGGTGTTTTCATAAAGATTGGCATAAATTCTGTATACGGAAAAATCGGGAGACAGAACAAGTACTCTTGAATGCGAGGGCAGCAGCGCGGAACACATTATTGAAATCAGCTCGTCGCTTCCGTTTCCCGCAACTACGTTTGCCGCATAAAGTCCGCAATAATCCGCAAACGCCTTGCAAAGCGCGTTGGCGGCAGGATCGGGGTATCTGTTGAACGCCTGCGCGCTGATTTCGGCTAGGACTTTGTTTTTCATCTCGTCCGGCATATCCGCATAACTCTCGTTTGAGTCAAGACGGATCATTGCGGGTGTATACGTTTGCGGAATGTACTCTTCCGTATCTTTGAGTTTGTTTCCGAAAGTCATTTTTGTTTACCGTTCCTTATTTCTATTGCATTCGCATGCGCGGTCAGTCTTTCCGCACGCGCTATCGCCGTTATATCAGACGCCGCCTTTGACAGAGCGGAGGCAGTATAATATATGAAAGAACTTGTTTTCGTAAAGCTTTCGACGGAAAGAGGAGAGAAAAATCTCGCCGTGCCGGATGTGGGAAGCACGTGATTCGGTCCTGCGTAATAATCTCCGAGCGGCTCGGGCGAATAGTAGCCAAGAAAGACCGAACCGGCATTTTTTACCGAATCGAGATATTTGAACGGTTCATTAACGCAAAGCTCAAGATGCTCGGGCGCGATTTTGTTTGCGATTTCAAGCGCGTTTTCGATGCCGTCGCAAATAATTGCGGCGCCGTTGTTTTTCAGCGATCTTATAATGATTTCTCTGCGTGAAAGGGACTGCAGCTGTATTTCGATCTGCTTTTCAACTCTTCTTGCTTTTTCTTCAGAAAAACAGATCAAAACGGACGACGCAAGCTCGTCGTGCTCCGCCTGAGAAAGCAGATCTGCGGCAACGTATCCGTCTTCAGCGCCCTCGTCGGCGATAACGCATATTTCGGAAGGACCTGCTATCATATCGATGTCGACCGTACCGAAAAGCAGCTTTTTTGCCGTTGCAACGTATATATTCCCCGGGCCGACTATTTTATCTGTTTTTGGAACGGTTTGGGTCCCGTATGCAAGAGCGGCGAGCGCCTGCGCGCCTCCGCAGTAAAATATTCTGTCAACGCCCGCAACCGACGCGGCGGCAAGGATATCCGTATTTTCGTCCTCGTTTTTCGGAGGAGGAGTGACCATTATTATTTCTTCAACGCCCGCGACCTTTGCAGGGATCGCATTCATAAGCACAGATGAAGGATATGCCGCCTTTCCCCCGGGAACGTAAACACCGACGCGTTTAAGAGGCAAAACGCGCCGTCCGACAACGCAGCCGTCAGCGCTTTCGGTTTTAAAACCGTGAGCGACCTGCTTTTCGTGGTACTGTTTTATATTTTTCGCAGCCGCAAGAAGAGGACCTTTTATGCGGGATTTATCAAGCGCTTCCGTTGCTTTTTCTATCGGGATTTCAAAACTTTCGGGAGATACTCCGTCAAATTTTTCGGTATATTTTTTCAGTGCCGTATCGCCGTTTTGCCTTACGTCCTCTATTATCTGCAAAACGGTTTTCGTAACGTCCGTTTCTGCGGAATTTCTTTTTTCGTCAAGCTGTCCGAAAAAACCCGGTAAATCTCTTTCGCGGTATATTTTAAGCATTTTTACACCTCTGATCTTGCCTCAGACTTTGAAGACATCCGAAAGGATTTCGTCTATCTCTTTTTTCCTGAGTTTCGTTGCTGCGATATTTGCAACTATTCTTGCGGAAACGGGGAATATTTCTTCTATTATTTCAAGTCCGTTTTCCCTGAGAGTATCGCCCGTTTCAACAATATCCACGATGCCGTCGGCAAGTCCGAGAATCGGCGCAAGCTCTACGGAACCTTCTATCGATACGGTTTCAACATCCGCTTTCTTTGACGCGGCATATCTTTTTGCAACGTTTACGAATTTTGTTGCAATAACCTTTTTTGAATATCCGCCGAAGAAAGAATCGGGATCGTTTTTGTATTTTGCCGTACCGGCAAGCGCCATTCTGCATTTTCCGAATCCGAGGTTGGCAAGCTCGTAAACGGCGGTACCGTATTCCGCTATAGTGTCGCTTCCCACGATCCCAAGATCGCAGACTCCGTGCTCGACATACGTTATAACATCGCGGCTTTTTACGAGCATAACCTCAAATCTGCCGTTATCGAGCGGGAAAACGAGTTTTCTGCCCTTGTTTTTGAGCGAGGAACAGTCTATCCCGTTTTTTTCGAGCATTTCAACTGTTTTTGTTTCAAGTCTGCCCTTTGTAAGAGCAATACGAACGGGGCGAGCGGGTCCTTTTTCGGCGTTTTCTTCTTTCTTGTCTTTCAGCAGATCGAAAATATCGTCGACCGTAACTCCGAATCCCGTAGCGGCAAGCTTTCTGCCGAATTTTGCGGTCAGACTGTCGTATCTTCCTCCGAGCAAAACGGAGTGTCCGAGTCCCTTAACAAATCCGCCGAAAATAATGCCGGTATAGTAGTCGAGCCGTCCGACAAGCCCCAGATCAAACGACAGACAGTTTCCGTAGCCCTTTTCTTTCAGCTTGATTATTATCGTTTTAATGTAATCTATTATTTCTTTTATCTTTTCCGAACCCGTTTCTTCCGTCAGTTTATCAAGCGACGCAAGGTCTTCGCTGCTTGCGTTTCCGAACATTTTCGGCAGCATCTTAAACGGTTTGGGAATATCCATCGACTCGATGGACGCGAAATTTTTTGTTTCAATAAGTTTGCGGACCGCTTCGGCAGTCTCGCCGTCTATTCCATACAGCTCGGCAAGCGTAGTAAAAAGCCTGCCGTGGCCGATCTCTATGCTGAAATTTTCCCCGAAAAGCGCTTTCATGCATTTTGCGGCGAGCTCAAGTATCTCGGTATCCGCTTCGATGCTGCTTTGCGGGTCTGTGCCTATAAGCTCCGCTCCGCACTGCGTTTCTTCCGTTAGACGGTTGCCCGACGACGGCGCTGAAAAAACGTTTTGACAGTAAAACATCCTGTAGGGAAGGGGAGTGTCGGTGAGTTTTGTTGCGGCTATTCTCGCAATGGGGACGGTGCAGTCGCAGCGAAGAGCCATCAGTCTGTTTTGCTCGTCGGTAAATTTATAAACGCTGTTTCCCATCGGTCTTGTGGGGTCCGCCGAAAAAACTTCGTATGACTCCGCGGTAGGTGTAACAGTTTCTTTATAGCCCGAATCGCGCATAAGCGAAATAAGCTTTTCGCATATCCCGCGCCTGAGTTCGGCGTCTCCGAAAATATAGTCTCTTCTGCCGTCTGTTCTTCCGTAATCAGTAGATTTCATAAAAACACCCGATACTTTAACGATTTACCACTTTACTAAAATAAAGTAAAGGCATTTTAACATAATTCCTTTTATTTGTCAACATGTCAGCCTCGTATTTAGAAAAAAGTTTACAAAATACGGCGGAAAATCACTTATTCTGTCCGCAAAACTCGAATACGGGCCCGTCTTTGCAAACGCACCGCATCTTTCCGTTTATTTTGGTGGAACAGCAAAGACACGTTCCGGTACCGCAGCCCATTCTTTCTTCAAAAGACGCGAGACAGGGGATACTGTATTTTTCGGCAGTTGAGATTATTTTTTCCATCATCACCGAGGGGCCGCACGTTATTATTTTATCTATCTTCTCTCCGTTTTCAAGCATTTTTTCAAGACCCTGCGGCGTAAAACCATTTTCTCCCGCGGTGCCGTCGTCCGTCATAAGCGTAACTTCGCAGACTTTTCTGAAATCATCGACGAATTTGCCGTAAACGGCGGCTTTATTTCTAAAACCGAGTATCGCCTTAACGCTGCCGCACCTTTTTGCAGCGTAAAGCAGAGGAAAGCATCCTATTCCTCCGCCGACGGCAACAACGTTTTCGTCTTTTGGCGACAGATCAAAGCCGTGGCCGAGCGGCGCTAGCATGTCAACGATATCCCCGACGCCTTTTTCCGCGAGCGCCTTCGTTCCTTCCCCCCTTATTTCAAAAATAAAACGGAGAGAGTTTTTTGATACGTCGCATATGCTTATCGGTCGTCTTAAAAAAGAGTTGCCCCCGCAGAGTATATGCAAAAACTGTCCCGGAGAGCAGATTTTTTCCGCTTCGGGAAATGCCACGGTGATATCCGTAAGCTTTTCGTAGGTCTGTTTACCTGTTATTTCGCAAAAATAGTGATTTTTATTCATTTTGTATCTCGTATTTCTTTCCGCAGAATTTGCAGATTATCTCCGCAGTTTTGCCCAAAGCCGCTCTCTCGGAGGGCGGGATCGTTTCAAGTATTCTTTGCGCGCTTCTTCTTGAACAGTGACATCCGAATTTCAGTTCGCGTTCTCCGAGAAATTCGCAGCCGGCATTTATCAGCTCGTTTTCGTCAAGGACCTTGAAAAAAGGTTTGATATCATCCCATGTTTTTCTCAGATCCGCGCCGCCGGGCAGCTCCTGGACAAAAATGCCCGTTGTTTTGCGCCCGTCGCGTATCGTTTTCCATTTCGCGTTTCTCTGCATGCTTTCGGAAATATACGCGTTTATCGCGCCCTGCACGTTTTTGCCGATAACAACGCTGCGGTATTCGCCTCCGACGTCGGAATGTCTTGTTACTTCAAGTACGGTGCTGTCCGTATCCGCCTCGGGGGCAAAGGATTCAATGCAGGCGCACATACGGCCGTCGCCGAACGCAGTAACGGCAATAGATTTTCCCGTTTTTGTCCATTTAAAGCAGGCGGTAAGATACGTTTCATCCTCTTTCTGTTCGGCGGCAAGCGCGGCTGTAAACGCAGCGGCAATACCGAGCGAGAGATAACTGCTGTTTTGCGTTATGTCCTGATTCTTGGCGATCTCTTCGCATATTCCGTGCAGCGACGATACGATTATCAGCGTATCTCCGTGTATGTATCTTTGAATTATCTCGCTTTTCATCTTTTTCTCCGTAAGGCTTTATATATCCAATAAAACCGTATTCTTTTTCAGCATCGCGATCGGGTGGTACGACTGTTTTGACTGCCGCAGCCCTTCGTCTCCGGCATCGTCGCCCCTGTTTATATATATCACGCTGTCGTTTGTATATCTTCTCGCAAATTCCCTGACCGTCATCTGATATGCGCCGGTTACCGCTTTATCCGCTTTCTCGATCGAAACAAAAAGCGTGTCGTTTATCTTTTCGCCGAGCGAAAACGCGACCGTTCTTCCTCCCGCACGCAGTAAAATGCCGAAAAATCCGTATTTATCGAGATTTGCGAGAACTTCGAATACCTTTTCGCCCTCTACCATCGCAAACGCGCTCTCCTTTTCATAAGTCTGCGCGTATTCGACGTAAAAATCTGTCACGTCGGCGATATTAGAGCCGTTTATTTCTTCAAATTCAAAGTCCGTATAAGTATTCATAAACTTGTTTATATGGTTTTTCTGAGTATGGTATTTCCGCCCCGAAAACTCGCGGAGACTTTCGGCGGCGTAAAAATAATCGTAGCTTATGGTATCTTCGATTATTTCCTTTACGGCGTATCCGTTTTTGAGCCATTCGAGCTCTTCATCCGTAACGTATACAAATCTCGGCTCCTGTCCGCTTTCTTTGCAGTAGTCGATCAGTTTTTTCATGCCTGCGTCTCTGTCTCCTCCGACGGGGAGGAAAAGCGACGTTTTCAGCTCCGGATAGCGTATTTTGATAAACAGCGTGCCGTCTTGTGCAGCGCACTGTATGTTCATGTAGTCCCGCCACATGAAAATTCCGCCTACGGTCAGATCCATAAGGCGAGTTTTTCCTTTTTCGAGATACGGACGTATCTTTTGTATATCGTCAAGACCTATACTGTTAAAATTCATGCATAATTCCTTTTACTCTGTGCAATAAAAATATCTCTTCCTTTGAAAGCGAAAACTTCGAGCGGTTCAAACCAGCTGTCTTTAAGGAGATTTTTCAGATTGCCGCGCTCATAATGATTTTCCGTTATTACGCTGTCGTATCGGGTATACTTTTCTCCGTCTTTCGAAAAAACGGTAATGTAATTTTTCAGGCGGCTATCTGAATAAAATCCGTCGAGAATAAGCATTGAGTCTTCGTTATCGGTTATTCTGGGCATAGCGGCTTTTTTCATCAGCGCTTTTGTTTTTACGTCAAACACAAAATATCCTTTCGGTTCCGTAAAATACTTCAGTCTGCCGAAAAATTTCTTCAGCTGTCTTCCGTTAAGGTGGTTTACCGTGTCGAGAGTGCAAAAACAGATATCATATGCGCCGTATAGATCTATTTTTTCAAGCGGCTGACAGACAAGGTGCGGCTCAAATCCCGCATTATCTATCTTTTCCGACGCGTTTTTGAGCATTTCGGGCGAAATATCAACGCCAGTGCAGGAATATCCCCGTTTTTCAAGCTCGCAAATCAGTGTGCCCGTGCCGCAGCCGCAGTCGAGCGCAAGACCTGATTTCGGAAGATACGGGGCTTTTTGAAAAATGCGGTCAAGATATTCCGAATAATCAAATCCGTCGGTAAATTCGTCATATATCGAGGCAATCAAATCGTAATCAGTCATTCGTCAAATTTAAGAACAGACATAAACGCTTCCTGGCTCAGTTCTACCGTGCCGAAAGAGCGCATTCTCTTCTTTCCCTCCTTCTGTTTTTCAAGCAGTTTTTTCTTTCTTGTGATATCGCCGCCGTAGCATTTTGCCAATACGTCTTTTCTCAGCGCTTTTACGGTTTCTCTGGCTATTATCTTTCCGCCGACGGCCGCCTGGATGGGGATCTCAAAAAGCTGCCTGGGGATGTTTTCCTTCAGTCTTTCGGCGATTTTTCTTCCCCTCGCATACGCTCTGTCCGCATGGACTATAAACGACAGCGCGTCTATTATATCTCCGTTGAGAAGAATGTCGAGTTTTACGAGCTTGCTTTCCCTGTATTCTTCAAACTCGTAGTCAAGCGACGCGTAACCTCTTGTTCTGGACTTCAGAGCGTCGAAGAAATCGTATATGATCTCGTTCAGCGGCAGACTGTAATGCAGATTGACCCTCGCTTCGTCTATATACGTCATATTTTTGAAAATGCCGCGGCGCTCCGTGCAAAGGTCCATTACCGTTCCGATAAACTCGGTAGGCGAAAAAATATCTGCTTTTACAAACGGCTCATACGCGACGGCGATATCCGAAGGGGAGGGGTACGCGGAAGGATTCGAGATATATTCCTCATCGCCCGACGTCTTCTTTATTTTGTAAATAACGCTCGGAGCGGTAGTGATAAGATCGAGATTATATTCTCTTTCAAGACGCTCCTGTATGATCTCCATATGAAGAAGTCCGAGAAAACCGCAGCGAAATCCGAAGCCGAGAGCGGCGGACGACTCTTTTTCAAACGAAAGGGAAGCGTCGTTTAACTGCAGCTTTTCAAGCGCTTCGCGCAGATCTTCGTATTTTGCTCCATCGGCGGGATACACGCCGGAAAAGACCATCGGCTGGACTTTTTTGTAGCCGGGCATAGGATCCGAACACGGGTTTTCCGCATTCGTTACCGTATCGCCGACCTGAGTATCGCGGACGGTTTTGATGGACGCCATTATGTAGCCGACCTCGCCCGCCTCTATTTCGTCTTCCTTTTCAAATCCGAACGGACGGAGACATCCCGTTTCCACAACTTCAAACTCCGCGCCCGTAGACATCATTCTTATTCTGTCTCCAGCGCGAAGCGTTCCGTCAAAAACCCTGACGTATACTATTACGCCGCGGTATGAATCGTATATACTGTCAAAAATCAGCGCGCGCAAAGGCGCGTTTCTGTCTCCTTTCGGCGCGGGAATATCCGTTACGATGCGCTCAAGTATCTCTTCGCAGTTTTCTCCCGTTTTTGCCGATACTTTCGGAGCGTTTTCCGCAGGAATACCGATAGTATCTTCAATTTCCCTGATAACGCGGTCAGGGTCTGCGGACGGAAGGTCTATTTTATTGATGACGGGCATTATTTCAAGGTTGTTGTCGACCGCAAGATACGTGTTTGCGAGCGTCTGCGCCTCTATACCCTGGGATGCGTCAACAACAAGAACCGCTCCTTCGCATGCAACGAGAGAACGAGACACTTCATAGTTGAAGTCTACGTGCCCCGGAGTATCTATGAGGTTAAAGGTATACGTTTTACCGTCTTTTGCCGTATAAAGCATTTTTACGGCGCGCGCCTTTATCGTTATTCCGCGTTCGCGCTCAAGATCCATGTTATCAAGAAGCTGCTCTTCCATGTCTCTATCCGCAACCGTTTTCGTCAGCTGCAAAAGACGGTCCGCAAGCGTTGATTTTCCGTGGTCGATATGCGCGATTATCGAAAAATTGCGTATAAGATTTATATCGTTTGTCATAAATCACCCGTGCGGACGTCGGTCCGCATCTATTTTTATTTATTGATTAAAATCATACGAAGCAACGAAATCCTTTTTCCGTTGCTTTCGCTGATTTGAAAAAAGTCAAAATTAAAATTTCCCGCACGGCCGTGGGGAGTACACAAAAATGTGTAATTCCGAGGCAAATATAAGCCCTGCTTAAAAAGTGGGTTAATTCCTCTCCGCTGTTTTGTGCTCCCAACGTTCGGACAGAGTCCGAGAGGTCTGCTCCCCCGCAGCGGAAGGCGGAATCCCAACAAACAGGTGTAGGTTTTAATTATACCTGCGGAACACGAACCGCGCAGGAAATCTTTTTACTCGATATCGCTGATCTCAAATTCGTCGTCAAGATTATTTTCAATCAAAGCAAGCACGTTGTTGAATTCGTCCTCGTCTTCTATTGTCTCGAGAAGGGCGTCGTCGCCTTCCGTTTCGTCTACTCTCAGGATCGTAAACTCGCAGGTCTCGTCTTCGTAGTGCTCTTCTTCAACGAGCGCAAGGTAATCTTTGCCGTTGTATTCAACGGCGTATACAACGACAAAATTAATCTCGTTGCCGTCTTCATCGGTAAGAGTTATTATTTCGTCTTTTTCTATGTCGGACATAATGATCTCCCGTATCTGTTAGTTTTATATATATTTTCATTACAATATAATAATACACTAAAATGTTGCGCTTGTCAATCACTTTTTTGAAAAAAATCACATTTTGCGTAATATTCTGTAATTACTTCGTATTTTGAGTTCACAAAAATATCATAAAAATTAATAAAAAACGACTTGACAAATCATTTTGTTTAGTGTATACTATATAGGCTGTTCGATATTCCTTTCGAATTCGGATGAGCCGGTATGGCGGAATAGCTCAGTTGGCTAGAGCATACGGTTCATACCCGTACGGTCGCCGGTTCAAATCCAGCTTCCGCTACCATACGGCCCGTTAGTCAAGCGGTTAAGACACGGCCCTTTCACGGCTGGGGCAGCAGTTCGATTCTGCTACGGGTCACCAAAAATCCTGCGCATAAGCGCAGGATTTTTTCTGTTTATTATTCTCTCGTCACGTTTCTTATCCATTTGTTGCCGCGAAGGCGGATAAGCGCGATTATCCATTTGAAGCACTGGTCTATTCTCGTGCAAAGATAAACGAGCGGCAAAGTGAAAAGGGGGCTCCACGAGTTTAAATATCCCGCAGCTGAGATTGCGCTTAAAGGCAAGACAACAAGCCAGCCGCAGATCATATCGACAAAAAAAACGAATCTGCTGTCGCCCGCGCCTCGGTTTATGCCCGTAAAACAGGCCATATGATAGCTCGTGCCCATAAGCGATACCGCGCCTATTGCAAGAAGCTGCTTTGCAAGGTCTTTTGTCTGCTGCGATATTTCAGTGTAAAGCGATACGGGAATAAAGCGCAGCGTAAATACGAGCGCGCCCATAATAATACCCACGACCGCAAATATTATCTCGATACTTCTTGAATACTCTCTCGTTTTGGCAAAATCGTTTACTCCTACGGTTTTGCCGATTATTACGCACGCCCCCGCAGCAAGTCCGTTTGCAAAAATAAGCCCGAGCTGCATTACAACGTCCGTAATAGATACCGCCGCCATCATTTCAACCGTTAGTCTGCCTATTATTACGGCTTTTACAACGCCTACGAGTCCCCACTGAACGTCGCCCACGATAACAGGTATGCCGTAACGGAAAAAGTCTTTCCACATCGGTTTTTCCGCATAAAAAAGATCTTTCGGTCGTACAGACAGCTTTTTCTGTCCTTTAAAAAAGAAGATCATTACGATAATAAGCTCGATACCCCTTGCGATAACGGTAGCCGTCGCCGCGCCGCGAACACCCATTGCGGGAAGACCGAACTTGCCGAAAATCAGGATATAATTTCCGCCGAGGTTTGTGAAAAACGAGATGATAGAGACGATAAACGTGATCTTTACTATTTCGATACACCGAAGCATCGCAATAAACGTATCCGAAACGGCGAAAAGGATATACGAAAAGCACGCTATTTTTATATATGAAGTTGCTTCGGAGAGGATATCGGTATTGTTTGAGAAAAATTTCACAACCGTATCCGGAAATAGAAACACAAAAAGCGTAACGGTCCCGGCAAGAACGACGGTTGTTATAAAAGTCATGGAAAAAATCTGCTTTATCCTGCCGGTGTCCTTTTTGCCCCAATACTGTGAGATCAAAAGCGCCGCTCCGCCCGAAATGCCGCGGACAAAAAACGTGAAAAACACCGTTACCTGGTTTGCCTGCGATACCGCAGAAAGCGAAATATCGCCGAGCGAGCCCACCATAACGTTATCGAGCATTACAACCGCAAGCGAAATAAGCTGCTGAAGCGCAACGGGCAACGCGATCGTAAACAATGTTTTGTAAAACTGTCTGTCTTTTGTTAAAATACTCATTTTTTAACCCTTTTTGTTATTCGGATCATCCTTTTACGCTGCGCCGGAAAGATGTTCGACAAGAATTTTTATCCCGATCAAGATCAAAACGACTCCGCCTGCAATCTGCGCCTTGTCCTTTAAATATTCTCCCGTTTTTGCTCCGATATAAACGCCGCAAAACGTAATAACAAACGTTGTAACGCCTATCACGCTTACCGCTTCGGCAAGAGAAACGTCAAGAAACGCCAGAGTAACTCCGACGGCAAGAGCGTCTATGCTTGTTGCGACCGCAAGCAAAAACAGCTCTTTTATATCAGCTGACTCTTTGTATTTCTCTTCTTTGCCATCCTTTTTTAAGGCGTCGAATATCATTTTTCCGCCTAAAAACGCAAGAAGGAAAAACGCTATCCAGTGGTCATACGCCTTTATTACCGATTCAAACTGTCTTCCCAGAAGCCAGCCGATAAACGGCATCAGCGCCTGAAAACCGCCGAAAAACAGGGATATCAGCGCCGCATTTTTAATTTGCGGCTTTCGCATTATCATCCCTTTGCATACGGACACCGCAAAAGCGTCCATAGACAAACCGATACCCAGAAGAAAAAGTTCAAATAAGCTCAAATCCGTGCCTCACATATCTATACGGAAAAAAATTGGTCATAATTGCCCGAAAAGGTATTGACATTTTACAAATTTTGTAATATACTGTAAAAAAACAACAAGTTGATTTGTTGAAAAAAAGGAGTTAAAATTATGAAATACTGTCCGAAATGCGGCACCCAGATGGATGACAACCTGTCTTTCTGCCCCAGCTGCGGAGCTCCCACTGCTGCGCCGGTCGCACCTGCTGCCGTTGTTCCCGCAACCGATCATACCGCGGAATACGATCCGAAGGATATTTCTGATAACAAAGTTGTTGCAATGATTCCCTATCTTTCCGGTTATATCGGAATCATCATTGCCGCCATTATCGCAAAAGATTCTCCGTACGTTGCTTTCCATGTAAGACAGGCGCTTAAACTCAACGTAGTTTCCACGCTTATTATGCTCGTATCCGCAATCCTTTGCTGGACGTTTATCGTTCCCATCGCCGGAATGATCTGCCTCGCAATAATAAGCGTTCTCGAGATCATCGCTTTCTTCCAGGTTTGCGGCGGCAAAGCAAAAGAACCCGCAATTATAAGCAATCTGAAATTCCTTAAATAATCCGCAAAAAAACATTCATACACAGCGGCCTCACGGTCGCTGTGTTTTTATTTGAACATTTCGTAAATATCTCTTTTGTGCATGCCGTATTTGAGCGCAAGCTCCTTTGCGGCTTCGGACTTCGCTTTTCCGGCGTTTATCAGGGCGAGAAATTCCTCTTCAAGCTCGTCCGCGGAAAGGGGAGTTGACTCTTTTTTCTTCGCGCCTTCAACTATAATGACAAATTCGCCGAGGATGTTTTTGCCTTTATACATTTCAACGGCGTTTGCCAGAGTAGTCTGAACAGTCTCTTCGTATATCTTTGAAATCTCTCTTACAAGAGCGATATTTCTGTCTCCGAGATATTCGAGCATATCTTCAAGGGTGCCGAGCAGTTTATGCGGCGCTTCGTAAAAAACAAGCGTGTGAGGGTCGTTTTTCAGCGATAAAAGATGTTCTCTTCGGCTGTTTTTTGCGGTGGAAAGGAATCCTTCAAAGGTAAAACGCTTTGTAGACATACCGCTCATGGCAAGAGCGCATACCATTGCGCACGGACCGGGTATCGCGCTTACTTTAAACCCTTCCGAAATACACTGTTTTACTATCATTTCTCCGGGGTCCGAAATCGCGGGCGTTCCGGCGTCTGAAACAAGGGCGCACGTTTCGCCCTGTCTCAGTCTTTCGAGTATCACTTCGCCGCGCTGAATCATATTGTGTTCGTAATAGCTTATCAGCGGCTTTTTTATTCCGTATTTCGCAAGCAGCTTGCCCGTTACCCTCGTGTCTTCGGCAGCAATAAAATCGGCTTTTTCAAGCGTTTCGAGCGCACGCGGCGATATATCGTTTAAATTGCCTATAGGTGTTGCAACAAGGTAAAGCGACACCTTCTTTTTTTCTTCCATAACTATATTCTTCCGTAAATTACGTTAATTGTTTCGGTGTATTCGCCGTCGGGACCGTAAATCTCGATTGCAGGCTCGCATAAAAGCCCCGCTTTACCGTTTTTTATGCCTTCCAGAAGGAAAAGTTCGGGCTTTTTCCCGCTTCGGGGGACTACGAAAGCAAGTCTTTTCGGCTCTATTCTGTTTTCCCTCATCAGGCATATCGCATCGGTCAGCCGATCCGGCTTGTTTACCGTGCAAAATCTGCCTCCGTTTTTCAGCAATACCTTTGCCGCACGGCATACTTCGGAAAGATCGCAGCAAAGCTCCGTCCTTGCCGTTCCGAATTTCTCGCTTACAAATCCCGAATTTGCCGTCATATAAGGCGGATTTGCGGTAACAAGATCAAAATAACCGTGCAAAAAACTCTCGTCCCCGTCTGTTTTGCGTATGTCGCGAACGTAAAACGATACTCTGTCTTCGATTTTATTGTATTCTGCGGTCATTTTTGCGAGTTTGACCTGACTTGCGAGGATCTCGTATCCTCTCGCTTCCATGCAGCAGGCGTGTGTTGATAAAATTACGGGAATAACGCCGTTTCCGCAGCAAAGGTCCGCGGCTTTGGCAAATTTTTTACTGCCTGCAAACCATGCAAGAAGCACGGCGTCTGTACCGAAACGGAAGCTTTCGCCGTCCTGATAGATTTTATAGCCGTTTATACAAAGATCGTCAAGCCGTATCGCCATATCGCCGCGCCTTTCTTTTAATATTTCTCCGGTTTAATCTAAAAGCGGTTCCTTTGACTGCCTGAAATAAGAACGCATCGGCATGTATTCTTATTTCAAGCGGCCTTGGGTAACCGCTTTTATTGGTTTTATCGCTCGATCATTCAGCTTCTTTGGGAGCGCCGACCGGGCATACTGATTCGCAAGCGCCGCAGTCTATGCAGAGCTCGGGATCGATTACAAATTTGCCGTCTCCTTCGGAGATAGCGTCAACGGGACATTCCGCCTGGCATGCGCCGCAGGCGAGACATTCATCGGTTATTACATGTGCCATAATGTATAGACCTCCTTGCTAATAATTCCAAAGTATATATTAACATATTTTTATCGTTTTTGCAATAGGTTTTTAAATATTCTTTAAAATTTCATTATTTTATTCTTCGTCCGCTATCGCTTCAAGCTCGGAACTGTTTTCTTCATCCGCATTTCTGCTTATCGTTTTAACGTCCGAAACGCTGTACGGGCGTATGTCTGCCTCGCGCTCGGTGCCGATATTTACTCTTACGGTCGCCGTAAGGATGTTTACTTCAACGACCGTACCCTGACCGTCCGGAGTTTTTACCGTATAGCCGACGCGCGGCATCGTTTCGTATGCTTCCTCGTAAAGCGGCTCTTCAAAATTAAGACAGCATATAAGCTTGCCGCATGTGCCCGAAATCTTCTGCGGATTTGTTGAAAGCGACTGATCTTTCGCCATTTTTACCGAAACGGGCGTAAATTCGCTGAGAAAGCTTGCGCAGCATACTTTTCTGCCGCATATCCCAAGCCCGCCGATCATTCTCGTTTCGTCCCTGACGCCTATCTGCCGGAGCTCTATTCTCGTTTTGAATACGGAAGCCAGGTCCTTTACAAGCTCGCGGAAATCAACTCTGCCGTCCGCAACAAAAAAGAAGATTATCTTATTGTTGTCAAACGAGTATTCAACGTCTACAAGATTCATTTCAAGACCGTGTTTTGCGGTTTTCTCGTTGAATATCGAAACCGCGGCTTTTTCTTTTTCGCGGTTCTGCCTGTCGGTTTCAATATCCTCTTTTGTTGCAAGTCTTATTACGGGAGAGAGCGGCGTGAATTTTTCCAGCTGTTCGGTCTGCCTGTTTTCAACAACAACGGTACCTATCTCAAGACCGCGGATAGTTTCAACGATCACTCTGTCATTATTCTTGAAAATCATACCGCGCGGATCAAAATAGTATATTTTGCCAACGCTTTTGAATCTTACGCCTACAATTTCTACAAGTTCCATTTATCTGCTTCTTTCCTTTATATGCTTAATTTATTTGAGTATCGGTTCCGCTTTGCGCATTTCGCGGCATGCTGCGATAAGCGCAGCGGAAAAAAGCGATACGTTAACATTGAATTTCATGTTTTCTTTAAGCTTTGCAAGACTTACGCAAAGCTTTGCGAGCTTTTCTTTGCCGAGCGAGCGTATTTCTTCGCTCAGCCCTTCCGAAGTCCCTTTTTGCAGCGAACGGAGATGTACTGTAAAATAAAGATACAGCTCCTCTGTAAAATCAGCCATTTCGTCCCTTTTTTTGAACGTTGAGATATTTATTGCATCGCTCATACGGTTTTGCAAAACAGCTTTTGCGAATCTGTCGCATTTTAAATACGTTTCCGATTTCTCTTCGGATAAAAATTCGCGCGCTGCGCCTATATACCCTCCCGAAAACGCAACCGCGGTCTTTTTTCTTTCATCACTTATTTTTGCAAACTCGGGTCTTTGCAGATATCCGTAAATTTCTTTTTCATCAACCGGCTCCATCGCGATCATTTCGCAGCGCGAACGCAGCGTTGCAAGCATTGCCCCGGCGTTTTCGGTTAGAAAAATGAACACGGCGTGAGAAGGGGGCTCTTCAACTATTTTCAGAAGCGTGTTCTGGCATACGGGCGACAGTTTTTCAGCCTCATAAAAAACGAACACCCTGTGCTCCGCCTCGTTTGGAAGATACAGTACGTCTTTCAGCTTTTCCCGAAGATCCCTTACTTTGATATCGGTAGGGATATACGCAACGTCGACGTGATTTCCCGACAGGAATTTTTTGCACTGATCGCACTTGCCGCAGGGCTTTTCTTTGCTCTGACAGACAAGCGACGCTGTAAGTATTCTTTCGAGCGTATGTTTTCCCGAACCTTTCGTCCCGTGTATGATATAGGCATGAAACGGCGTTTCAAGAGTCTTTTTTACTCCGCTGTTGCCGATAAGTCCGTCAAATCTCACAGACTGTCACCTTTTCCGTTTTATTCATGATAAGATAATCCGCGGTTTCACGGGTTATTATTTCTCCCGGTATCAGAATCGGTACTCCGGGCGGGTAGGGGATCACCGCGCGGGCGGCGATCATTCCTACGGATTTTTCCGTTAAAACCTCTTTTTTTCTCCCGAAAAAAGCCGTTTTTAAAGGACGGACGAAAACTGTTTTCGGAAACGAACGCTCTTCTCGTTCGGGAGGAATGATTTTCGTATTTAAAAGCGCTTTTTCCAGAGCGGAAAAATCGTCTTCGGTGTTAAACGGGGAAATCATAAAAACTATGCAGTTTCCCGACTGCATTTCGGGTATTATCCCGTTGTTTTGAAGCTTTTTGTCTATTTCGGCAGCGTTTTTTGCGGCGATACATATTCTTAGCGGGTCGTAAAATTCGGATCTTACAACGCATATCCCCGCCGATTCGAGTTTTTCTTTCAGCTCATCGGTCCTGCGCTTTGCCTCTTCAAACTTTTCTCTGTTTTTTGCGCACCATTCGCAGGCATAGTCGAGTGAGGACAAAATCAGAAACGAAGGACTCGTCGACGCGAAAGCGAGCATATTTGCGCAGACATCTTCCCGCGAAACGTCATAATTGAAATGTATCATCGCCGCGCCCGTAAGCGAAGGAAGCGTTTTATGCGCCGAGTCTACCGTTATATCCGCGCAGTGACTGCCCGCCGCAAGCGGGGAGAATATATCTCCCGTAAAGGAAAGATGCGCGCCGTGTGAATTATCAGCTATCAGCTTTACTCCGCGATGAGAGCAAATGCTTTTTATTTTCGGCAGGTCAGCGCAAAGTCCGTAATAATTCGGAGAAGTGATAAAAACAGCAGAAACGTCTTTTTCTTCGTCAAGTTTTTTTTCTATCTCATCCGCGCTTATCGGCAAAACCACACCGGTTGCGACGTCAGATCCGTTGTATGCGAAAACGGGCGTTATATCCGAAAGCATTGCGGCGTTAAGCGCCGATATATGTATATTTCTTTCAAAAAGTACCTTTTTACCGTTGAAAAACGACAGCGCGGTCTGATTTCCGAGCGTTGCCCCGCCTGCAAGAAAGACAGTCCGCTTTACGCCGAAAAGCTTTGCGGCTCTGTTTTCCGCATCGATCAGTTCTTTTTGCGGAAAAAAGAGATTATCCGTTCCGTTAGTTTCGGTAACGTCATAGCGCGAAATTTCCGTGCCGAAAAAGTTCGCTCTGCCTTTATGTCCGGGCATGTGGAAGCGGTGTATGCCACCGTCTTCTCCGTATTTTTTTATCTTTTCGTAAAAAATCGCGTCTGATCTCATTTCGTCATTCCTGCGCGCACCGAAAACTCATATGTCAAATATCATATTCTCTATATATTCGTCCTGAAATACGGGATCTGTGGAAAGGTCGAGGATGCAGACTTTTTTTGCGAGCTCTTCCGCCTTTTTTCTGCAGTTTTCGGACAGCAGCGCCATAGTCGTTCCCGCAAGCGCCGCATTTCCGACCGCTTTTGCACCGTCGCAGTATTTTTCGGGCAAAAGTCCTATCCCTTTTGCGCTTTCAAGGTTTATCGCCGTGCCGAATCCGCCCGCGATGCTTACCTCAGGCGCGTTTTTCGATCTGATCATACCGTCAAGAACGATCGTTCCGGCGCATATTGCGGATTTTGCGAGCTGTATTTCCCTTACGTCCTTCTGAGTAAGATAAATGCCGTCAGTGATTTCAACGGCGCAGTCGCCCTCGAATTCGGGACAGTCGTCGTCTATGTGTCCCGATTCGTCTATCAGACCTTTTTCAAGACAAATGTTGACAAGGTCGATAAGACCCGAACCGCATATTCCGACGGGATCTTTTCCGCCTATCGTCCTTAATTCGAAGCCGGAAGGCATGTCGGCGTTTGCTATTACTCCGTTTATCGCGCCTTCAACGCTGCCCGTTCCGAAGCGTATGCAAGCGCCTTCGAATGCGGGACCTGCCGCGGTAGAACAGCCGTAAATCATATCTCCGTCTTCAAGCGAAAGCTCGCCGTTTGTGCCTATATCCGCAATAAATTTCGTTTTTCCGTCGCCGTATCCGCACGGAAGCATGCATGCGACAGCGTCGCCTCCGAAAAAACCCCCGCAGCAGGGCATAAAGTAAATATCCGCGTTTTTTGCGGAATAACCGAGCTTTTCAGCGCTGAAAAAACATCCGAAATAAGATAGAGGCTCAAAGGGAACTGCTCCGAGCGATTTTACGGAATGCCCGGACGCCGTAAGCTGCATGGTAGTATTGCCGCAGACGAATATCCTGTAAATGAGATTTTCATCGATGCTCGACTGCTTTATCATACCGTTAATCTGCCCGATTATCGCATTCTGCAGCGTTTCGTCGCCGTTTTGAGTATCTATGGCAAATCCGATACGTGACATTACATCGGCGCCGAATGTTTTCTGAGCGTTTATCGCAGAGGTTTCAAATAGCTTTTCGCCTGAGATCAGATCGTAAAAGACGGCGACCACGGTTGTTGTGCCTATATCGACGGCAACTCCGACCGCTTTTCCGTTGCTTTTGGCAAATTCGGCGGTTTTTTTGTCGGGACAGATCTCATATTCCGTATGATTTGCGTCGGTCTGTATTTTATAAGACGATTTTTCCGTTGTAAGCTCAAATTCGCCTTCCGCGCGGCAGTAGCAGGCAAGCCGAACGCCGCTTCTTATCTCGTTTTCGGTAAGATGAGCCCTCTCCTTTGCGGATACGGAAGAAACGCTTCCGCTTACGTATACCTTGCATTTTCCGCAAACGCCTCTTCCGCCGCAGGGAGCGTCGAGGGTGAATCCGGAATTGCCGAGTATTTCAAGAAGCGTCTGCCCCTTTTCAAATGTGATTTCTTTTCCGTTAATCTTTCCGTTCATGAAAACATACCTACCAGTGTCATAATCGGATATGCCGAAAAAAAGCCGAGAACGAACAGCACTGCGGCGATAATTGCATACAGCGCGATCCGTTTTTTCGTCAGCGGCTTTTTTTCCGGTGTATATTTATAGCTTTTTTCTCTTTTGAAGATCATCGTTACTCAGACGTTGTTTCGTCTGTTTTGCGGCGTCTTTTCGGGGATTCGACCGTTTCGGGAACGAGATCGTTTCCGAGCGTGTCGCCCAGCGCCATCTGCACCTTGCCCGACCAGATTATCTTTCTCGGGCATTTTTCAACGCATGTTCCGCAGTTTATACATTTTTCATAGTCTATCTGAGCAACGCTTTCTGTAACCATAATTGCTCCGACAGGACAGTTTTTTGCGCATATTCCGCATCCTATGCAGCCGACTTTGCAAAGATTCCTTACAACGGGTCCCTTGTCGTGAGAACGGCATCCTACCCATACGTCCGTATCGAAGGGAAGAAGCTGAATGAGCTTTTGCGGACAGGCGGAAACGCACATTCCGCACGCGTGACATTTTTCATATTCAACTACGGCAACGCCGTTTTCAACTTTAATTGCGCCGAACTGACATGCTTTTACGCAGGTGCCGAGCCCGATACAGCCGTAAGGACATTCTTTCGGACCGTTGCCGAGCTTTGCTACCGACAGACAGTCTTCAAGTCCCGCATAATTGTATTTTCTGTTGGCAAGCGAAGTTGTGCCGCTGCAAAGGACCTGCGCTCTCATCCTTACGGTCTTTTTTGATTCAACGCCCATGACCTTTGCAACCGCCGCGGCGACCTTGTCGCCGCCTACGGGGCATTTGTTTACGGGGGCGCCGTCTGAAACGATCGCCTGCGCATACGCTTCGCAGCCGGCAAAGCCGCATCCGCCGCAGTTCGCTTTAGGCAGCTGATCAACGATCAGATCGATTCGCTCGTCCTTTTTAACGGAAAGAAATTTGCTTGCAAGGGCGGAAAGAAGACCGAGAAACAGCCCGAAAACCGCCATGATCAGAAATGCCAACAGTATTGAACCGAAATCCATCCGAATTTTCTCCCATGATTATTTTTTACTTGTCCGTTTTCAGAACGGAAGCTTGAGACCCTGAAATCCCATAAACGAAATGCTTAAAATCGCAGCCGCGATAAGGACTATCGGAAATCCTCTGAAAGGTTTGGGAATATCCGAATACGCGATCCTTTCGCGTATTGCCGACAAAAGAAGTATCGCGACGAGGAATCCCACGCCTGCGGAAAAACCGTATACAACGGAAGATATGAAGTCGTAGCCGTTGTTTATGTTAAGCAGCGCAACGCCCAGGACCGCGCAGTTTGTTGTAATGAGCGGCAGGTAAATTCCGAGTGCGGAATAAAGAGAGGGGATGCTTTTTTGCAAAAACATTTCTATTATCTGCACAAGGGTGGCGATTATCGCTATAAAAGCGATCGTCTGAAGATATTCAAGATCGAACGGTTTTAAAACAAATTCGTTGAAAAGCCATGTCATGGCCGAGGCGAGAGTCATTGTAAATACAACCGCAAGGCCCATACCGAGCGCAGTTTCACTTTTTTTTGAAACGCCGAGGAACGGACAGCAGCCGAGGAATTTTACAAGCACGAAATTCTCGATAAGTATCGCGTTTATCGATATTACAAGCAGATTAAGCATTTATTCGCTCCTCCTTTCGAGTTTTGACATGATAAACTGAACAAGAGCGATAAGAAAACCGAGGACAAGAAATCCTCCCGCGGGAAGTATGATTATCAGGGCGGGGGAGTAGTTCGGTCCGAGAATATCGACTCCGAATATCGAGCCGTTGCCGATAAGCTCGCGCACGGTGGAAATGATAGTTAAAGCAAGGGTGAAGCCGATGCCGCAGGCAAGTCCGTCAACTGCGGAGGGCAGCGGAGCGTTTTTGGATGCAAACGCCTCCGCTCTCGCAAGGATTATGCAGTTTACGACGATAAGCGGGATAAACAGACCGAGCGAGCTTGCAAGGTCGGGCAGCCACGCTTTTATAGCCATTTCAACTGCGGAAACGAATCCGGCGATTATTACGATATACGAAGCTATCCGTATTTTATTGGGTATAAATTTTCTGAGTACCGAAATAAAGAAATTAGAACAGATTAGCACGAACGTTGCCGATAGACCCATGCCGATGCCGTTTGCGACCGTTGTTGTGACGGCGAGGGTGGGACACATTCCGAGCAGCTGAATAAACGTCGGGTTTTTAGTGATTATTCCTTCTTTGAGGATATTCAGATACGATACTTTTTTCTTTTTTGCAGCCATATCAGTCTCCTCCGTTCATTATGGGCGTGATCGCTTCAACAGCCTTTTCAACGCCTTTTTTTATCGCGTTGGACGTTACCGTCGCGCCTGTGATAGTTTCTTTCGGGTTTAACGACGCTACGGAGCCCGTAGGCAGGTCGACAAACAGTGAAAGGATCGATCCGTTTGAAATTACGCGTTCTCCGACGCCAGCGGTTTCCGAATGCGAAACAACCTTGACCCCGACGATAAGTCCGTCGGACGATATGCCTACGATCATGTTTATTGCACCGCCGAAACCGTTGTTTGAAACGCTTACGCAGTATCCGAGCTTTTCGGAACCATTGGACGCCTCGTAAATATCTCCGACATACTTTGCAAGGTCTTCGGAAAGCTCTGCGGATACGGGCGTAAAAGCGGTCGCTTCCTGAAAAAGCGATTTTCTCGCTTCGTCGTTTGCACGTCTTTCGTTTTCGGCTATCGTGTCTTTTGTAAGTCCGTTTACAAATGCAAGCATCAATACTACCGCCGCTATGATTATCATAAGACGGAAAGACAGATTGATTATCTCGTTTCCGGATTTTTTGGAAGGACGGTCTTTTTGAGCGGGAACGTTTTCGTTTTCTTCTTCAAAAGCTTCGGAATTAATGTCATTTAGCATCATTGTAACCGCCTCCTATTCCGAAACGTCTCGGTTTCGTTATTTTGTCGATCGGAACGGCAAGAACGTTCATTATAAGTATCGCATAGCTTACGCCTTCGCTGTATCCGCTGTAATATCGCAAAAATACGGTCAGAAGTCCGCATCCTATGCCGAATAAAAGCTTGCCTCTTGCGGTCACGGGCGCAGTAACGTAATCCGTTGCCATGAAAAACGCAGCAAGCATAAGTCCGCCGCTCAGAAGTTCGTAGACCATAAACTGCCAGTTGAAATTACCGCCTGTCAGAGGGAAAACGAACGTTATCAAAGCTACCGTTCCGAGATACGCAGCGGGGATATGCCATGTTATTACTCTTCTTAAAAGCAGATAAATGCCGCCGAGGAGTATCGCCGCCGTACAGACCTCACCCATACATCCGCCGATATTTCCAAGGAACATATCGACAATGCTTGTGCCGTCGGGCAATGCTCCGGTTTTAAGCGACGCAAGCGGAGTTGCGGTAGTTACCGAGTCTATATAATCGGGAAGTTCCGCTCCGTTTGTGAATATCGGGTCGTAAAAAACGGGAAGGGTCCTCGTCAGCGGTTTTACGAACGTTGTCATAAGCATGGGCCACGAGAAGAGAAACGCTCTTGCGGCGAGCGCGGGGTTTGCAAAATTCTTGCCGAGTCCGCCGAAAAGCATTTTTACAACGACTATCGCAAAAAACGAGCCGACAACCGCTATCCAGTAAGGCGCGGTCACGGGAAGGTTAAACGATAAAAGCATACCCGTAACAACGGCGGAAAGGTCGCTTACAGTGTTATTTTTCTTTGCTATGAGATTAAAAAGGGATTCAAAGGCGATACACGCCGCAACGCTGATAGCCGTCAGCGCCAACGCCCTCCAGCCGAAATACACAACCGACATTGCGGAGATCGGAAACATAGCTATTATAACGTCAAGCATGACTTTGCCTGTCGTTCTTTCCGATCTGTAGTGCGGCGAGGAGGTTACAAGCAGTTTCTTAGCCAAAACAAACACTCCGGTCTTTCATAAAATCTGAATTTGAATCGATAATACCGTTCATCGGAATTTTCCGTCAGTTTTTCGGAATATTTCCCTTTGCCATCCTCATTGCCTGAACGAGGTGAAGCTTTCCGGGACATACGTAAGAACAGCATCCGCATTCTATGCAGTCTGTAACATTGAGCTTTTTGCATTCCGCAAACTCTTCCGCAAGCGCGTGCTGATAAATATACGTAGGCAGAAGACGCATCGGACAAACTTCGATACATTTGCCGCAGCGAGTGCATGTGGGATTATCCTCAAAGCTTTCTTCGTCTCCGCAGAAAGCGAGAAGCGCGGATGTATTTTTAACTACGGGCGTTTCAAGCGCATGCTGAGCCGATCCCATCATCGGTCCGCCCGAAATGATCTTATACGGGTCTTCCACAAAGCCGTTGCAGTAGTCAAACAGCGCGTAATACGGCGTTCCGATACGGACAAGCAGGTTTGCGGGCCTTATTACCGCGGAACCCGATACGGTGCACACTCTTTTTGTAAGCGGTCTTCCCTTCGATACGTATCTGAAAAGCGAAGCGCAGGTGTCAACGTTGAAAACGGCGCATCCGATATCCATGGGAAGCTTTCCGGGAGGAATTTCTCTGCCGGTTATCGCCTTGATAAGCTGTTTTTCGCCGCCCTGCGGATATTTCGTGGGAAGCTCGCATATTCTTATATCCGAGTCCTCCGCCGCTTTTGACATGGACGCTATGGCGTCGGGTTTGTTTGATTCAATGGCGACGACCGCGGTGTCTTTATTGAGACACTTCATAATCAGTTTTACGCCGTTTATTATCGTGGCTGGATATTCCACCATCGCGCGGTGATCTGCGGTTATAAACGGTTCACACTCCGATCCGTTTATTATAATGGTTTCTATTTTTTTATCGAGAGCCGTTTTGAGCTTTACGTGTAAGGGAAACGCCGCTCCGCCCATGCCTACCGTACCGGACGCTCTTGCAAACTGAATTATGTCCGCGGGCGTAAGATCGTCAAGATCGCCCTCGTAAGGATGAAGCGATTCGTCCACCGTGTCAAGCCCGTCGTTTTCTATTACCATAGTCGGCTGACGCGTTCCGGAAGGATGCCAGTGCTGAACGACGCCCCTGAATCTTCCCGAAACAGGCGAGTGTATAGGACATGCCATCGCAACGGGATTGTCTGCGATGATCTGCCCCATTTTTACGTGATCGCCGGGCTGAACCGTGGGAGTACACGGCGCTCCGATATGCTGAGATAGGGGAAGATACATCTCTTCCGTAGGAGGAAGTACCTCGATCGGACTTGCGTAAGTCCGTTCTTTGTTGTAGTCGGGATGGATACCGCCCTTGAAGGAAAAAGCCAAATAAATACCCCCAATATGTTATACTGTCTTTTTATTTGCCGCTGTTTCTTTGCAGATCATTTCAACTGCGCGCGGCAGAATAATATGTTCCGCCTGCGTCATTATTCTCTGCTGTAAGCTTTCCGGAGTATCGTCCGGCATAACGTCAACGGCCTTCTGCATAAGGATCCTTCCGTGATCGTATTCGCCGTCAACGAGATGGACCGTCGCTCCGCTTACTTTAACGCCGTATTTCAGCGCCGCTTCGTGAACGTGAATACCGTAATACCCTTTTCCGCAAAAAGACGGAATAAGGGCGGGATGGACGTTGAGGATCCTTCCGGCGTATTCGCTGCAGATTTTTTCGGGAAGCTTGGATAAAAAGCCGGCGAGAACTATCACTTCAGCTCCGTATTGCCGCAGATATTTCGATATCTCGTCCGCAAATGCGTTTTCGTCGTCCGTAAAAAGCGCTTTTTCGGCAACAAAGTAGGGGATTCCGGCTTTTTTTGCTCTCTCGAGGGCGTAAACCCCCGGTTTGCTCGAAATAACGACCGAAATATGACCGTTTTCTATTATTCCGCTTTTTTCCGCGTCTATAAGCGCCTGAAGATTCGTTCCGCCTCCCGATACGAGAACGGCAACGGAAATTTTTTTCATTTAATACTCCTTGAGTTTAAAATCACTTTACCGTAATTTCCTTTTCGCCTTTTTGCGCTCGTCCTATGACGTATGCGTTTTTGCCTGCGCGTTTTGCTGCTTCGAGCGCAGCGTCCGCGTCCTTTTCGGAAACGAGCATAGCCATTCCGATACCCATATTGTATGTGTTTAACATATCTCTTTCGGGTATGTCGCCGCATTTTTGCAAAAGAGTGAAGATCGGATGTATCGGGAATGAAGATTTATCTATTTCGAGCGAAATTCCTTCGGGAAGCATTCTCGGAAGGTTTTCATAAAATCCTCCGCCCGTAATATGCGATATTGCCTTTATTTTTACGTCTTTTTTTATTTCCTTTACGGTCTTAACGTATATCTCTGTCGGAGTTAAAAGCGCTTCGCCCAGAGTTTTGCCGAGCTCGGCGTAATGCTGCGAAAGCGCTTTATCCGCATTTTCGCCGTTTAAACCGAAAACTTTTCTTACAAGCGAAAAACCGTTTGAGTGAACGCCCGACGAGGCGATGCCTATAAGCGCGTCCCCTTCGCAAACGCCGCTGCCGTCTATGATCTCGCTTTTATCCACAAGCCCTACGGCAAATCCCGCAAGGTCGTATTCGTTTGCGGAATAAAAACCCGGCATTTCCGCGGTCTCTCCGCCGATAAGCGCCGCTTCGGACATGACGCAGCCCTCCGAAACGCCTTTTACTATTTCGGCGATCTTTTCGGGAACGAGTTTGCCCGTTGCGATATAGTCAAGGAAAAACAGGGGAGACGCGCCGCAGCAGATTATATCGTTTACGCACATTGCTACGCAGTCGATGCCTACCGTATCGTGTTTGTCGAGCAAAAATGCGATCTTCAGCTTTGTTCCGACGCCGTCCGTACCTGAAACGAGGACGGGCTCTTTTATCCCCGTCATGTTCGGCGCGAACAAGCCGCCGAAACCGCCTATATCCTGCAAAACGCCTGAATTATACGTGCTTTTGACGAATTTCTTCATCAGTTCCACGCTCTTGTATCCTGCGGTAACGTCAACGCCCGCCGCAGCATAGCTTGCGCTGTGACTTGATCCGTTCATATTCCGATTACTCCGTATTGATTATTCGCCCATAAGTCTCTTCATTATCTCTTTGTATGCGCCTTCAACGTTGCCCAGATCTCTGCGGAAACGGTCTTTGTCGAGCTTTTCGTGGGTTTTGCTGTCCCAGAAACGGCATGTGTCGGGAGAGATCTCGTCTGCAAGCACGATAGTTCCGTCCGAAAGGCGTCCGAACTCAAGCTTGAAGTCAACGAGCTCTATATTGAGGTCCGCAAGGTATTCGGAAAGGAATGTATTGATCTTAAACGAGTAATCCGCAATCGTTTTAAGCTCTTCGTCCGTTGCGAGATTCATCGCCTTTATATGGTATTCGTTTACCATCGGGTCTCCGAGCGCATCGTCTTTATAGCAGTATTCGAGGACCGTTGAGCAAAGCTTCGTGCCTTCTTCAAGACCGAGTCTCTTTGAAAGCGAACCTGCCGCGATATTTCTTACAATGACCTCGAGAGGTACTATCGTTACTTTTTTGACGAGAGTTTCGCGCGCGGAAAGCTCTTTTATGAAATGAGTGGGGATTCCTTTTGCTTCGAGCATCTTCATCAGATGGTTGGTTACTCTGTTGTTTATAACGCCCTTGCCCTCGATCGTTCCTTTTTTAAGACCGTTGAATGCCGTAGCGTCGTCTTTGTAATCAACGATAAGCTCATCTGCGTTTTCCGTGGAATAGACTTTTTTCGCCTTGCCTTCGTACAGTAGATCCTTTTTCATTTGTATATCCTCTTTTCGATAATTAGAAGTTGATTCGGTTTATTGTATCTGAAGCTGTTCTGCCTCGGAGATTTTTCTGTCTTTTTCGTAGATGTCTTCCGCCATTTTTTGTTTGTATTCGACAAGTTTTGCGTAAAGCTCTCCGTCGCTTACCGCCATTATCTGAACGGCGAGCAGAGCCGCGTTTTCTGCGCCGTCTACGGCGACCGTGGCAACGGGCACTCCCTTAGGCATCTGAACGGTGGAGAGCAGACTGTCAAGTCCGTCCAGAGTGGAGCTCTTTATGGGTATACCTATTACCGGCAGGGCGGTATACGCCGCCATGACTCCGGCAAGATGTGCAGCTTTTCCCGCCGCGCAGATTATGCACGAATATCCGTTTTCTTTTGCGGATTTGGAAAATTCGGCAGCTCTGTCGGGGGTTCTGTGCGCGGAAATAACATTTACGGTGTATTCCACACCGAATTTTTTCAGTATCTGAAACGCCGGTCTGATAACGGGAAGGTCGCTGTCGCTTCCCATGATGATTGCCGCTTTTTTCATACTTTTCTCCGTTTTTTTATATATAAAATATAAATATAAAGCTATTTTACACCATTTTCTTCATCTTTTCAAGAGTATTCGCTCCATTTAACAATAATTTCGTTTTTTATCGGAGCTTTCAGGCGCGAATAAGACGTCTTTCGGTAACGTTTCCCGTTTTTATGTCCACGTTTCTGTGCCATACGCTTTTTATTTCTCCGCAGAAGCGCTCGTAAAGATCCGAGCGGATAACAGCGGAAATGCGGACTTTGTCGGTAAATTCTCTGTCCGTTATCTCCGCGCCCGACTGCAAAAGCGCTCTTTCCATCTGACTGTGAAGATCGTATCCGTATTCCATGGTAAATTCGGCAAAAGTAGCTATGTCTGCAATTCCCGCAGCGTCTGCGGCGTCCGAAGCGGATCTCGAATACGCCCTTACGAGTCCTCCCGCGCCGAGCAGTATCCCGCCGAAATACCTTGTTACGGTGATGAGCGTATCGCAGAGTTTTTTTGAGGATATAACGTGAAGTATTGGCATGCCCGCAGTCCCGGAAGGTTCGCCGTCGTCGGAAAAGCGCTGCAGCGAGCCGGTGCGAAGGATATAGGCATGACAAACGTGAGTGGCGTCGGGATACTCCTTTTTTACGGATGCTATCGCGGCTTCCGCTTCTTTTTCCGATGTCACCCAGAACGTCTGACCGATAAAAACGGACTTTTTTTCCGTAAACTCGGTTTTTATGTTTTTACCTACGGTGATCATAACGTGTAATCGCGGAGTTTTTCTTTTAAAATTTCTTTTTCGGGGGTCTCTCCGCTGTCGTATATGTATTTTATTACGCCGCCAGCGACCGGCTCGAATTCGGGTCTTCTGAATTCCGAATACGGAAATTCGTTCTTAACGCCTGAAACGAATATTTCCGTCATCTCCTCGGAGGTTTTCCATCCGCCTCCCGAGGTCGTGAAAACAAAACCGTCGTCTTTTTTGTAACCGTGCTTTTTCATCAGTGTAACTGCTGCAAGAGAGAGCTCGTTTGCGGCGTATTTTACTATTTCTCGCGCTACCGCATCTCCGTTTTTGCATGCCGTTTCGATCGCCTTCGTCAGAGCTGCGACGTCTTTTCTGAAGGACGGTCTGCGGTGTATCGAGCATACTTCCCAAAGCGAATTTTCAAGTCCGAGTCCGCTGAAAACAAGCGTTTCAAGATCCGTTTTTTCGCCTCTGCCGTCGTATGACTTTATCGCTGCGACGATCGCTTTTCTTCCCATGTCAAAGCCGCTGCCCTCGTCGCCGAAATACTGTCCCCATCCGCCTATCATATCCACGGAAACGCCGTTTTCTACAAGAAAACAGTCTGATCCTGTGCCGGAAATCGCAAGAAGACCGCTTTGAGAGAGTGTGCCGGCAAGTATTCCGAGCTGTCCCTCGTTTACGCGCGTCGCTTTCTTTAATTTTATTCTGCGTTCGAGCGCGTTTATAAAATAATCCGAATTGCCCGCAACGGTATAGTAAAGACCGTCGATCTCGTCTATGGCCCCAATGTTTTTTTTAAGACCGTCTATAATACCGTCGGCAACGGCTTCCATATTTTTGCGGGCGTCGTCGCCGCTCATGAAAAGACCGTTTACGCCTCCGCCTCTTGCCTCGGAGACAACGTTCAGTTTTTCGTCAAAAGCGAATGCGGCAAGCTTTGTTCCTCCGCCGTCGGCGGTAATATAGATCATCGGTCCGTCCTCCGTAACGCAAAAGATATACGGCCAAATATCCGTTCATTATATATTATAGCAGTTTTCCGCATTATTTTCAAGTACCCGTCAAATAAAATCTATTGACAAAATCGCTTTTTTGTGCTAATATGGTAAAAATTTTTCAACAAGGGAGGTTCGCAGTCAGATGAACGAACATGTAAGAGCGATAGCGGAGCGAATCCGCGGCCTGCGGATGATACTTGATATACCGACCGACGAAATGGCGCGCGTATGCGACACGACAGAGGAGGACTACATAGCTCACGAAACAGGTGATATCGATTTTTCATTTACTTTTCTTTATAAATGTTCGAAACATTTCGGCGTCGATATCACGGAACTTATAACCGGCGATAAACCCACGCTTTCTTTTTATTCCGTCACACGTTCGGGGGAAGGTCTTCCCATCGAACGCAGAAAGGGCTTTAAATATCAGCACCTCGCTCCTTTTATCAAAGATAAGATAAGCGAACCGTTTCTTGTTACCGCAAAATACGACGAAGATGCTCAGAACAGCGAGATCGCGCTTTCGTTTCATGAAGGACAGGAGTTTGACTACGTTTTGTCAGGCACTCTGAAAGTCCGTCTTGAAGATCATATAGAGTATCTTAAACCCGGCGACAGCATATACTACAACAGCGCGCACGGACACGGAATGATAGCCATAAACGGAGAAGACTGCACCTTTATTGCCGTAGTTATCGGAAAAAACTGATAAATCGCTTTTGAAGCGAAAGGCAAAGGAAACAGGTTGGATTATGCTATACAGTAAATTTGTAAACGAATATTTTGACGCAAACGGACATCTCGAACGTTTTGAAATGAAACCCGATATCGACTTCAATTTCGGCTACGACGTTGTTGATGAACTCGGAAAAACAAAGCCCGATAAGCTCGCCATGCTCTGGGTATCGAACGACGGAGAGGAAAAAAGGTTCACTTTCGGCGATATGATGCGCCTTTCTTCGGCGGCAGCCGGCTTTTTTACCGATATAGGAATTAAAAAAGGCGACAGGGTAATGCTTGTTTTGAAGCGGCATTACCAATTCTGGATATCGATAGTCGCTCTTCATAAAATCGGAGCGATAGTCGTTCCCGCAACGCACCTTCTGACTAAGAAGGATTACGTTTACCGCTTCAATGCGGCCGGTGTAAAGGCGATCGTCTGTACAGGCGACGGAGAGGTCACTTCTCACGTTGACGCGTCGCTTCTCGAATCGCCCTCTCTCAAAATCAGGATCGCGGTAGGCAACACGCCCGAAGGATGGTATGATTTCGACAAAAAAATCGCGGAATATCCCGAATTTTTTGCCCGCATCCCGACCAAAAACGAAGATCCGATGATAATGTATTTTACAAGCGGAACTTCCGGCTATCCGAAAGCGGCGGTGCACGATTACACGTATCCGATAGGACATATCGTTACCGCAAAATACTGGCACAACGTAGACCCCGACGGCCTTCACCTCACCATCGCCGATACGGGATGGGGAAAAGCGGTCTGGGGAAAACTTTACGGACAGTGGCTTTGCGAAGCCCCGGTCTTCACTTACGATTTCGATAAATTCGACGGCAACGCTGTCCTTTCGATGGTGGAAAAATACAAAATCACCACTTTCTGCGCTCCTCCCACGATTTACCGCTTTTTCATAAAGGCGGATATGTCCAAATTCGATCTGAGCTCCCTCAAATACGCAACGATCGCAGGCGAAGCGCTCAATCCCGAGGTTTTCAATAAATTCAAGGAAATTACGGGTATTTCCCTTATGGAAGGTTTCGGTCAGACCGAAACGGCCCTCACGGTTGCAAATCTTGTGGGGATGACTCCCAAACCCGGCTCGATGGGCAAGCCCACGCCGCAGTACGATATGATCATAGCCGACGAAAACGGCAATAAGGTCAAACCCGGCGCGGTAGGGGAGATATGTTTAAAGACCGATAACGGACGTCCGCTCGGCATGTTTATCGGATATTTTAACGACAAGGCAAAAACCGACGCCGTATGGCATGACAGTCTGTATCACACCGGTGATATGGCGTGGTGCGATGAGGACGGTTATTTCTGGTATGTAGGAAGAACAGACGATCTTATCAAAAGTTCTGGCTACCGTATCGGTCCTTTTGAAATCGAAAGCGTTCTTATGGAGCATCCCGCCGTTATGGAGTGCGCCGTAACCGCCGTACCCGACCCGATCAGGGGTCAGGCGGTAAAGGCAACGATAATTCTTACGAAAGAATACAAAAACAAGGCGTCCGACGAGCTTGTAAAAGAGATACAGAACCATGTAAAGCGTCTCACCGCTCCGTACAAATATCCGAGAGTGGTAGAATTCGTTGACGAACTACCCAAGACTATCAGCGGTAAGATCAGACGCGTTCAGATAAGAAACGAAAAAGCAGAATAAAAGTCTTTCGGCTGTCCGTTTATAGCGGACGGCTGTTGACTTTTAGGCATTTTTGTGCTAAAATAAACTATACTGATGAAATACGGTTTTCGGAGGATATTTTCATGAATAAAGGCATATATCCCGCGCTATTAACGCTTTTTGACAAAAACGGCGATCCCGATACCGGCGCTATCGCAAAACTTGTCGATCACGTTATAAATAACTGCGCCGCGGACGGTCTTTACGTCTGCGGAAGCACGGGCGAAAACTTTCTTATGAGCCACTCTCGGAAAAAAGAAGTGCTCTCGTCCGTTGCAAAAGCCGCAAACGGCAGAGTATCGCTTATAGCGCATATCGGCTCTAACGTTGCC
The DNA here is from genome assembly GCA_017427285.1 of Clostridia bacterium. Lineage (GTDB taxonomy): Bacteria > Bacillota > Clostridia > Oscillospirales > UBA644 > HGM12619. The sequence continues at coordinate 13,254 of JAFRTE010000043.1, read as the reverse complement.
GAAGAGGTTTACGAACTCGCATCTCTTGTGGCCGAAAACGGATACGACGCGGTTTCCGCCGTGACCCCGTTTTACTATAAGTTTACAAACAGCGAGGTAGTTGATTACTACCTCAGACTTGCTGATAGATCGAAGCTCCCCCTTGTCGTTTACAATATTCCCGTTTTAACCTCCGTTTCGCTTTCGATGGCGGATTTTGAAAAGCTGTTTTCTCACGGAAATATTATCGGCGTTAAAAATTCCGCTCAGGATTACTTTTTCCTTGAACGTGTAAGAACGGCGTTCCCCGATAAAATCATCTTCTCGGGCGTAGACGAAGCTCTCCTTTCCGCAGCCGTACTCGGTACGGACGGAGCGATCGGAAGTACATACAACATTATAGGCAGCTGGGGCAAAGAAGTTTTTGAAAACTGCCGCAAAAATGATATCCCGTCCGCTCTTGCCGCGCAGAAAAAGATAAACACCGTTACAGATATGCTGCTCAAAGCGGGTATTTATCAGACTTTAAAAGAGGTATTGACTCTTTACGGAATCGATTCTTTCGGATGCAGACATCCGTTTGCGGCAACGACTGACGCGCAGAAAGCAGCCGCGCGTAAAATCTTTGATACGATAAACGAACTGAACGATCAGTGAAAATGTCCGGAAGGAAGGTCTTATATGAATAAAATAATTTTGAAACGTTCGCTGAATCCCACTGTAACGCTTTTTACCTTCGAAGCTCCCCTTATAGCAAAAAAAGCGGAGCCTGGGCAGTTTGTGATCTTAAGACCGAATTCTGAAAGCGAACGTATTCCGCTTACGATTTCCGATTTTGACCGCGAAGCAGGCACGGTTACCGTTATAGTCCAGATCGTCGGCGCCACCACGGCAGAATTGAACGCTATTCCCGAGGGAGGTTTTATATGCGACGTTGCCGGACCGCTCGGCAGACCGACCGAAACGGAGGGACTTAAAAAAGTTGCCGTTGTCGGGGGAGGGGTAGGGTGCGCGATAGCGTATCCCGTTGCAAAAAAACTGACGAACCTCGGCGCGTCCGTAGATTTTATCGTCGGTTTCAGAAACAGGGATCTCGTTTTTCTTGAGGACGAATTCAGAGCGGCGAGCGACAATCTCGTGATCATGACGGACGACGGCTCTTACGGCGAAAAAGGTCTCGTTACGGATGCGCTGAAAAAGCTCATAGAAAGCGGCGCGGAATACGACGAGGTAATAGCGATAGGCCCGCTTGTAATGATGAAATTCGTATGCAAGCTCACCGAACAGTACGGCATAAAAACCGTTGTGAGCATGAACCCGATCATGATCGACGGTACGGGCATGTGCGGCGGATGCCGTCTTACGGTCGGAGGAAAGATGAAATTTGCGTGCGTTGACGGCCCGGATTTCAACGGTCACGAAGTTGATTTTGACGAGGCGATGCGCAGAAATACCATGTATAAAGAATTCGAACGGGAAAAAGCCTGTCGGCTTTTGAACACAAAGTGAGGTGTCAGCCATGCCGAATATGTCTCTCAAAAAAAATCCGATGCCTTCTCAGGAACCGGAAGTAAGAAATAAAAACTTCAAAGAGGTCGCTCTCGGCTATACGGAGGAGCAGGCCCTCGACGAGGCGGCGCGCTGTCTCAACTGCAAAAACAGACCGTGCACACAGGGATGTCCCGTTGCGATACGAATACCCGATTTTATCAAAGAAACCGCTGCGGGTAATTTTGAAAAGGCGTATGAAATCATTTCGCTTTCAAGTTCGCTCCCGGCAGTATGCGGAAGGGTATGCCCGCAGGAGTCTCAGTGTGAAAAATACTGCGTAAGGGGTATTAAGGGAGAGCCGGTAGGAATAGGCCGTCTCGAAAGATTCGTAGCCGACCGCCACAATTCACTGCCGACCGAAAACAGAACGGCGCCCGCAAAAAACGGACATAAGGTTGCCGTTATCGGTTCGGGTCCTTCGGGTCTTACGTGCGCGGTAGATCTTGCAAAAAAAGGCTATGACGTTACCGTCTTTGAGGCGCTTCACACCGCAGGGGGGGTGCTTGTATACGGCATCCCCGAATTCCGTCTTCCCAAAGATATCGTATCGAAAGAAGTTGACGGACTGAAAGCGCTCGGAGTAAAAATAGAAACAAACGTTGTCATAGGCAAAACATTGACGGTCGACGAGCTTATTACCCAGGGCTTCGAAGCGATCTTTATCGGTTCGGGCGCAGGGCTGCCAAACTTTATGAATATCCCCGGCGAAGGGCTTAACGGCGTATATTCCGCAAACGAGTTTCTTACCCGCATAAATCTCATGAAGGCGTACAGGGATAATTCCGAAACGCCCGTGATGAGAGCTGAAAAAGTAGCGGTCGTAGGCGGCGGAAACGTTGCGATGGACGCCGCAAGATGCGCGAAACGTCTCGGCGCAAAAGAAGTTTATATTATATACAGACGCAGCGAGGAAGAACTGCCCGCAAGAGCGGAGGAGGTAGAGCACGCAAAAGAGGAAGGCATCGTTTTCAGACTTCTCACAAACCCCACCGAGATCCTTTCGGAAGACGGTAAAACGGTTTCCGGTATAAGATGCGTTGAAATGACCCTCGGCGAACCCGACGCTTCCGGACGCAGACGTCCGATAGAAAAACATGGCTCGGAATTCGAAATTCCCCTTGACTGCGTTATCATGGCTATCGGCACGTCGCCAAATCCGCTCATAAAGTCCACCACAAACGGACTTGAAACAACGCCGAAGGGCGGTATCGTAGTTGACGAAAACGGTGAAACCTCGAGAGAAAACGTCTACGCCGGCGGCGACGCCGTAACGGGCGCCGCAACTGTCATTCTCGCAATGGGCGCAGGCAAGAAAGCCGCCGCGGCTATCAATAAAAAAATTCAGGGCCTACTGTAATTTTTTAATAATATCCTTATATCCTTCCCGAAAACGGAAGGATATTTTTATGTCTTTACGGAGGAAAACAGCCGTTTTTATCTTGACAGCTCAGTTTATAAATGATATAATAATGCTATATTTTCAGATTTTTGCGAGGATACTTTAATGAAAAATACTGTCGATTATCTTTTACAGGGCGGATACGATAATTATATCCTTCCGTTTTTATGGCTTCACGGCGAGGACGACGACGTAACGCGCGACTATATGCGCGCGATACACTCTGCAAATATAGGCGCAGTCTGCGTGGAGAGCCGTCCGCACCCCGATTTTGCCGGTCCGAAGTGGTGGCACGATATGGATGTTATACTCGAAGAGGCGAGAGCTCTCGGTATGAAGGTCTGGATACTTGACGACAGTCATTTCCCGACGGGTTTTGCCGACGGCAAAATGGCAGACGCCCCCGAGGAGCTTTGCCGTCAGTGCCTTTTTTACAGAACGCTCCCCTGCGCCGCGGCGGGTTCGGAAATGACCGTAGACGTAACCGGTTTACGCAAGCTTCCGCCGTTCGTTCCCAGAAACGATATGGAACGCTACGACGTTGAGCACAGAAACAAACGCGTTTATTACGACGACCGACTTATCGGTATAGTTGCAGTCCGAAAAAACGGCGTTTTGCCCGACGGGATAATGGATTTCAGCGATAAAGCAGACAGCGGTTCGTTTTCATTCCGTGTTCCCGAAGGGGAATGGACTCTTTATATCCTTTATCTGACCCGAAACCGCGGCGCACGGCGGCAGTTTATCAATATGACGTCCGCAGAGTCGTGCCGCATTTTGATCGACGCTGTCCACGAAAAATTCTGGCAGCACTATTCCGCGGATTTCGGAAAAACGATCGCGGGCTTTTTCTCCGACGAACCGGAACTCGGCAACGGACACCTTTACGAAACGGGAATACCCATCTGGCAGCTCGAAGACCAGGCGTGGGGCAGCGACGTTACGAAAGAAATGGAAAAACGCCTTGGGGAAAAATGGATCTCTCTTATGCCGCTTATATGGGACAGAGATTTCGATCAGAATGCCGCGGCGAAAGTCCGTCTTGAGTATATGGATGCGGTAACGTCGCTCGTCGAGCGCAATTTCTCAGAACAGGTTGGCGGATGGTGCAGAGACCACGGCGTAGAGTATATCGGTCATCTTATCGAAGACAACAATCATCATACGCGCACCGGACCGAGCCTCGGACATTATTTTCGCGGTCTCGGCGGGCAGGATATGTCGGGAATTGACGTAATAAGCGGACAGATTGTCCCACAGGGCGAAATAGACACCGAAAAACGCTGCGGTCGCTTCAATCATTTCGGACTTGCCGCTCTTGCGGCTTCGCAGGCGGCGATCGACCCCGCAAAGCACGGCAACAGCATGTGCGAAATATTCGGCGCTTACGGCTGGAAAGAGGGCGTTCGGCTCGAAAAATACGTTGCGGATCACTGCCTTGTAAGAAATATCAATCATTTCGTTCCGCATGCGTTTTCGCTCTGCAAATACCCTGACCACGACTGTCCCCCGCATTTTTACAATCACGGCAACGACCCGCAGTTTAAGCATTTCGGCAAACTTATGCTTTATATGAACCGCGTTGTCACGCTTCTCAAAACGGGAAATCCCGTTCCCGAAGCGGCTGTTTTATACGCCGCGGAAAGCGACTGGATGGGAAGATGCGCGCCTCCGGAAGATGTTGCGGAGCCCCTTGCAAGAAAACAGATCGCTTACGACTTCATTCCCGCAGACGTCTTTTCAAGACCCGAACGTTATGATACGGATCTCTCAGACGGTCTATGTGTAAACGGCAGAAAATACAGATCGTTTATCCTTCCGTCATGCGAGTTCCGCGCGCCGTGCGTTGAAAATGCGATACCGTCTCTTGAAAAAAACGGCGTAAAGGTATTTGACGCGAATACCGTAAACCCGTGGGATATTCCGGAAAAGCTTGAAAATCTCGGCTTGAAATCCGTAAATATTTACCCCGAAAATCCCGATTTGCGCGTGCTTCACGTCTCCGGCGAATATGGTATTTATATGTTCGTCAATGAGGGAAAAGAAATCTGGCAGGGCTATGCCGACGTACCGTCGAAAGGCGAGTGCATGATATACGACGCATGGGAAAACGGACTGAGACGCATTAAGTCGGAGAAAAACGGAGATAAAACCCGTCTTTATTTCACCGCAGAGCCGCTTCACAGCGTTATCGTCCTTTTCGGATACACGCCCTCCGAAAAAGATTTTCTTCCGGAACCGTTTGACGGCGAAGAAATATCTCTTAACGACGGCTGGAAACGCAGCATATGCCGTTCGATCGATTATCCCGATTTCAAAGATGAAAAATCGGTTTCTCTGCCCGACAGTCTCGCAGCAGAAATGCCCCATTTTTCCGGATTTGCAAAGTATGAACGGAAAGTAGATATAAAAACAGCTCCGTCACGTGCTCTTTTGTCGTTAACGGACGCCCACGAGGGAGTCGAGCTTTTTGTAAACGGTATAAGCGCGGGCATACAGATAGTTCCCGAATACCGTTTCGAAATCTCAAATTTGCTCCGTTCGGGCGAAAACGACATCAGTATCGAAGTTGCGACAAACTCCGAGCGCGAAAATATGCCGGAAAATGAATGCGTGACCCTTTCGGGAATAACGGGCAAGTGCATTCTGAAGCTGAAATACTGATTTACCCGATATAAAGGAGACATTTTTATGAAACGCATTTCGCTTGACCGCGCATGGATCTTTACTTCGGATAAGCAAAAAGACATATCGCTTACAGATCTCCCTCATGATTTTACTATTAGTACAGACGTTTCGCCCGACGCAGTTTCGGGTGCGGCAACGGGATATTACCGCGGCGGGAGGGGGATCTACGAAAAAATCCTTCCGATTCCGGAAAAATGGAAAGACTGCAAAATGCTCGTCGAGTTTGACGGCGTTTACGGGCTTACAAAAGTTTCCTTTAACGGCGTTGAGACGGCTTTTCATCCGTACGGCTATACGCCTTTCCACGCTGATATTACGCCGTTTGCCAAAGCGGGAAAAGACGGCAAGCTTTGCGTTGAGGTCGATAATTCCAAACAGCTAAACAGCCGTTGGTACAGCGGTTCCGGCATTTACCGCCACGTTGATCTGCTTGTTGGCGAAAAAGTCCATATAGCCCCTTGGGGGATATATGCGCATACCGACAGGATCACGGACGACGCCGCATACGTCACGGTTGAAATAACCGTTTTAAACGAAACGGAAAAAGCCGGAGAATTCCGTGTTTTTGCGGAGATAGGCGGAATTTCAGAGTCAAGACTCATCCATATCGAAGCAAAAGGCAAATCGGTATGCCGTTTGCGCCTTATAATCCCCGATGCAAAAATCTGGGATATCGATACTCCGGATCTTTACACCGTAAACGCGCGGGTAGAAGAGAAAAACGGACGTATCACCGACTCCGATTTCGTTTCATTCGGCATCCGCACTGTTTCAGTTGACGTTAAAAACGGATTTATGCTCAACGGAAAAACGGTAAAACTCAAAGGAAGCTGCATTCATCACGATAACGGAATTCTCGGCGCCGCGTCGTTTTACGACAGCGAATACCGCAAGCTCTCGCTGCTGAAAAACAACGGATTCAACGCCGTAAGATCGGCTCATAACCCGCCGTCGAGGGATATGCTCGATATCTGCGATAAGATCGGGCTTATCGTTATGGACGAGGCTTTCGATATGTGGAGGATCGGAAAAAATCATAACGATTATCATCTTTATTTCGACGATAATTGGGAAAAGGATATGGAAAGCTTCATTTTGCGCGACAGAAATCATCCGTCGGTCGCGATCTGGTCGATAGGCAACGAGGTTAGCGAGCGCGGAGGAGGCGGAAACGGGTATGCGGTGGCGGATATGCTTGCAAACAAGGTCCGCTCGCTCGATCCGCGCCCCGTTACAAGCGCTGTCTGCCTGCTGTGGAACGGTACAGTGCCCGACGAGGCTGCGGATATTTTTGAAAAAGCAAAGCAGATAGAAGAAACGGAAGGCGCAAAGGCGGCAAAAGAATTTTCCGACGCAAACTGGGGCAAATACACCGAGCCATTCGGCGCGGTGCTTGATATAATGGGATATAACTATCTGCCCGAAAGATACGAAAACGACGGAAAACAGTTCCCCGACAGAATTATCTGCGGGACTGAAAGCTTTCCGAAGGATATCGCTTTTGTGTGGGATAAGGTCGAAAAGCTTCCCTATGTTATCGGCGATTTTACATGGACGGGCTTTGATTATTTAGGCGAGGCGGGAATCGGAAAATCGGTTTATTACGACGAAACCGAAACCGCAGATCTGAGTTCTCCTTATCCGTGGCGTCTTGCAAACGACAGCGATTTTGATATCTGCGGTTTTGACAGACCTCAGCTTCATTTGCGCAAAGCGGTCTGGGGCTCTTCGGAAACGTATATTGCAGTCGGTTATCCCGAAAACTACGGTAAAAAGGCAAATATCGGCTCATGGTCGTGGCCTGCCTGCGAAAACAGCTGGACGTGGCCCGGTCACGAGGGAAAACCTACCGTCGTTGACGTTTATTCCGCCTCGGAAGAAGTGGAGCTTATACTTAACGGGGAGAGCCTGGGCCGTAAAGCCGCCGGAAAAGCCAACGGATATACCGCAACGTTCGATATTATCTATACCCCCGGAACGCTTACCGCGGTAAGCTATACGGACGGAAAGGAAATCAGCCGCGACGAAATCGCTACAACAGGCGAACCCGCCGCGCTGAATCTGACATCGGACGTTTATACTCTCAGAGCCGACGGCTGCTCTCTTGCGTATATCACCGCTGAAATCACAGACAGCTGCGGCAGAAGGGTACCCTATGCGGAAATTCCCTGCACAGCATCGGTAAGCGGAGCCGGCAAACTTGCCGCATTCGGCATAGCGCGCCCGATAACCGAAGAAAACTACACTACCGGAAAATTCACGTCTTTTAACGGCAGAGTCCTTCTGATAGTCCGCTCGGGTTGGGAAGCGGGAGAAATCACGGTCAAAATCACCGCCGAAGGTCTTGGTGAACAGACGATGACGCTTTCCGTCGGATAAAAAGAATATGAGAAAAAAACTTACTGTCATTTTTGATATCATAATCGTTGTATTTGTATTTTTTGCGCTTATCCTGATGATGACGGCGCCATCGGAAGATTCGCTTTCTTCCAAAGGATTCGGCGCGTTTAAGTATTACACAGTTCAGTCAAACGTGTTTTGCGCTCTTTCATCGCTTGCCGCGCTTTTGTATTCGCTGATAAAACGCAACGGAAAAATCCCCGACGCTCTTTATATTTTTCAGCTTACAGGCACGACCGTTGTGACCGTAACTTTCCTTGTCGTGATCGGATTTCTCGGCCCCGTTTACGGCTACGGGTATATGTATCTTCGCGCAAATCTCTTTTTTCACCTTATAGTCCCCATAATGAGCATGATAAAAATGCTTTTGCTTAAACCGGAACGGAAATATCCCTTTTCCGTGACACTCTGGGGTATCCTGCCGACGTTTCTTTACGGCGCGGTCTACTCTGTAATAAACGCTGTCGGCTGGACGGGCAAATCAGATCCCGCAACCGACATTTACGGTTTTCTTTTCTGGGGATGGGGTATAGGAGCGGTATTTCTTATCTCTATCTGCCTTTTAAGCTGGACCGCGGCAATAATCTTTTGGGAACTTGGCAGAAAAATCTACAAAATCCGATAATCACCGCTGAAAAATGCACCTCACGGGAAACGTGAGGTGCATTATGCTATTTATTGTTTTCGCCGTTCCTATCCGAGAAGAGGAAGCGTATAATCCATGATCATCTCGGCAAGACGGCCTCTTGTAATTACGGTGTCGTCTGCTCCGCTCTTTTCATACTCAACTCCGACAAGCGTGCTGAAAACGGCAAGCGCGTCTTCAAACGCTGCGCCCGTAAGCGGATCGCTTGCCTGTGCGCTCGAAGATAGGATCCCGAATCCGGCAATTTCGGTCAGCGCCGTTTCAGCGTCTCTTATGTCGTCAATACCGAGCGCGTAAAGAGCGATCGCGGCGTCGCCCATCGTTGCCGTTTCGTCAACTCCGAATACGGTCCTGCCGACGGGGTACATGAGATTGTAATCGAGTACGAAGCCGATCGCTTCATAGTAGGGGAGGTCTTCTTTGAAGTCGTCAAGATCGACTTCGTCGCCTGCGAAAGGAGAAAGGATAGTATCAAAAAATTCCTCGTTCTCATTTATCGCCGCTTTGCTTCCCGTTGTAAACCGCATGCCCTCAGTAACGAGTTTTTCGTAAATATCCGCAAAATCCTGCAGCTTTTCAACAGTTATGCTCTTAAGGTCCCGCATATATTCAAGCAAGAGCGCGTTCGAATCGGTATGAAGAAGTTTGTCGAACGCTGCGTTTACCGCGCCGCTGAGCTCTCCCTGGCTCTTGGCGTAGTAGGAATAAGCCGAAAGGATATATCCGTCAAGCTCTTCCTGGTCAAGCTCGAGTGTTGAGAGGAATTCGGGCAGTTTTTCGTAAACTTCAAACGTTTCAACGATGTTCGGGTCGCGGTACGATACGATATATGCGCCGAAGTCCTCAATAAAGCCGGTCATTACGCCGTAAGCGCCGTACTGGTCTCTGAGCATCGGGTAAAGATATTTGTCGCTTACTATACTTGATATCGCGTCAAGAGAACCGCTGTATCCTTCCATGCCCAGCGTATCGTAGTCCGCAGTGACGCCGTTATACTGCACGTTTGAATCAACTATCATCGCTTCAAAACCGGATGGAGAAGGAAGGTCGTAATCAACGCGTTTGCGGGCCGTTTCATCGAGTTTTGAGAAAAATCCCGCGGCATATCCCGAGTTTAACTCTATGCTTTCGGCGTTGCCCGCAAAGATTGCGGCGGCGCCGTAGCGGTTATTGAAGAATTTCTTTATCGATTCAAGCTTGAGCTTTACAACGCCCGGAGTTTCAAGGGCGGTCTGTTCCGTCTCTTCAAGGAACTGATAGTATGTGATTCCGTTGTAATAGCTGTAATAACTGTAAAGCTTGCTCTTTGCGCCTATCGTGCGGTAAAGCATCGGAGAATATGAATTTGAATTCAGACTGTTTTTCAGCGAGTCTTTGTATTTGCCTATAAGACTTGCCACCGTTTCCGCGTCGCTGAAATCCGTTTCGAAAAGGATCTCATACATCAGGTCGTAGCCCGTTTCAAGGTCTTCGTCGGCTGAGATCCAGCCAGCACGCAGACGGGGTGTGAAAATGCCGGTTTCTTCGTCTACCGCAATGGACATTCTTATCTCGCCGTTGTAAAGATAACGTCCCGTCAGAAGCGAAAGCTCGTCGCGGTCGTGTTTTTCCGTGTCAAGCTCGCCGAGAAGATCGGTATAAAGGTGGAACCAGAGAATATCCTTCTGCGGCAGCGACGAAGCGTCCAGAAGAAGGACTATATCGCCCACTCCATCAACATCCGCAACGGCGTTTATGTAATTTACTCCGTCTTCACCCATTTGCTCCGAAACCTCGTATTCGCGGAATTCTTCGGGCAGAGACGAAACCGTTACCGCCTGCAACGCCTTTATGTATTCTGACGCGTCGTCCTCTTCGTCTTCGCTTGCCGCGGAATCGATTATCGCCTGAAGCTCTTCTTCGCTCATTGAAGCTTTAACGCTTGCAAGACGCTCTTTTTCAGCGGCGTTAAGCTTTTCGCGCGCGCCGGGGTCGGGAGAAGTAGTGCTTAAAATAGTGATTTCGGCGTCGATAAGGCGGTCTGAAATGGCTTTTGCGTAAAGACCTTCGCTGTTCCACTCCTCAAATCTATCCATTGCGTCAACGTAGTCGGCGTATCCGAAAATCTGACCGCGAGCGGCGTAGTAGCTAACAAAAGTATCGATAAGATCAACACCTATATCGCTGCTCTCGCCTGTCAGTTTTACGCTCATTGCAACGGAATTCATAACGGCGTCGACAAGGTCGTCGGAAAAACCTGTCTTAGCGATTTCGGCAAGCGAAGAATCAACGGTTTCCCTGAAAGTTTCCGCGTCGCTTTCATTAACGTTCATCGCAATAAAGACTATCATGTCTTCCGGTCCGTCAAGCTCTATATATGTGCCGAAACTTCCTCTCGGAATAGCGCGTTTCAGGTTTATCATAAGAGTGGAAGCGCTTGCGTTGAGAAGGTCCGTAAGGGTATTGTAAACAAGTTCCTCTTCGGGATCGTCTTTAAGTCCCGGGCACATGATCGCGTAGTAAACAATACTTGCGTTTTCGGTGCTCGTACCGGTTTCGGCGGGGAATTTCCAGTTGCTTACAACGTCGTCTTCAATTGCGGTATAGTTTTTTTCTTCAAAACTGAATTCGCGTTTTTCATACGGTGAAAACGCTTCGTTTAAAAGCTTGAGAAACGCCGTGTAGTCTTCAAATTCGCCGTAAAGGAAAGCGCAGCAGTTTGAAGGATGGTAATAAAGCTCGTGATAGCTGCGAAGACTTTCCCACGTCATATCGGGTATGGACGCAGGGTCGCCGCCCGAAACGTTGCATACTGTTGCTCCGGGGAACGCGGAACGAAGCAGATTTCTGTATGCATCCGAGTTTATGCTTGTGGCGCCGAGCATTTCGGAATAAACGGTGCCTTCAATGGTAAGTTCGCTTTCCATATCCGCGAGACGGTAACGCCACGCTTCTTCACGGAAAATGCTCTCGTCTTCGAGAATGATCGGGTGAAGACAGCTGTCGGTATAAAAATCGGCGTATTTTAAAAGCTGCTCTTCGGAAAGACTCGCAACGGGGTACGTTGTATAAAGCTGCGAGGTCATCGCGTTCATGTAAGTGTTGTATGTCTGATACGAAAGGTTGAAAAACAGCGCCTTCGAGGGATATTTTTCGCTTCCGTCCAGAGTAGAGTGCTCAAAAATGTGCGGCAGACCGGTATTGTCTATTGCACGGGTAAAAAAGGTCAAATTGAAAACACGGTTCGTGTCGTTGTTTGCAATGTAAACAAGACCCGCGCCCGTTTTCTCATGTTCCATATAAAACAGCTTCGCTCCGACCAGCGGAAAATCGCGGGTCTCTTTAACTACGAAGCCTTCAACTTTGTCACCGACTTTCGGCAGTCCGCTGCCGTCTCCCGCATTGCATGCAGCAAGCGAAAAAAGCAGTATTGCCGTAATTAACAGTGAAAGGATTTTTTTCATATCTTTTTCCTCCTTCAGTTAAAGCATATTATCTTTAACATTGCATATTATACAACATCCGTATTAAAAAATCAAGACTTTTCAAAAAACAAATAAAAAAAGACATCTCGAAAGATGTCGTATTTTTTTCGGTATCAATATCTCGTCAAACGAAGACAAACATCTCGCACGAAGCGCACATCGCTTGCGATGCAAACATCTCGTTGCGCGCAGCGGAACACATCGTTGAAAAAAGGACTTGCATTGCAAGTCCTTTTTTCTGGCTAAAGATTACCATTTCAACAAAATGAGGGTTATCGTTAATTCTCGTAACAGGGATACTCTGCTGCCGTTTTGATTTTACAGTTTCTTGCAAGTGATCCCGTCGGTAGTCAGGCAGTTTTCACCAAAGATGATTTTGGCAAAGCCGCCCTTGCGGCCAAATGTCTTCTTCCCGATGGGATAGAGCTGACTGGTAAACTCGTCGTCGTCGCTTAGAAACTTTGCGTACAGCTTTCCGTCTTTCATGAAGACCTCGTCTACGCAGATCTCGGCGTCATCGGGATGCTCGTATTTGCCGCACAGGGCTTTTAAGCTCCGTTTGCTCGGTTTCTCTGCCAGGTCTTCCTCCGCGGTCTGGAACAGCTCGATGGCGATATAGGATTGTTCCCAGTCAAGTTCGTCAGTGGACCGGTTGAACATCACAGCCGCGCACAGATCCTCCCGCAGTGAGAATAGCCAGGTCGTCAGGAAGCCCTCGTTCGATCCGTCATGATAGCCGATATCGCCCCGGAAGCTTTGAATGCCCAGGCCGTAGCTATCCATGACCGGCGTCAGCATGCGCCTTGCGGTTTTCTTCCTGAGAAGGCCGCCCTCGCGGTAGCTCTTGGAAAGTGCGCGGCCGATCTTGACAAGCTCTGTGGGCGTCGTCCAAAGGCCCGCAGCCGCATGCTCCGGATAGTAGTGATAACCGTGCGCGGAATCTTCCTTTTCGGCAAGTCTGCCGCCAAATGCTGCGTTGGAAACCAACTCTTCGTCCAGCGGCTGGAAAAAGCCGGTGCGCTTCAGTCCCAGAGGCTCGGCGACCTCCTTCCGGAATGCCTCCCGCAGCGTCGTTCCGGTGATCCGCGTGAAGGCGAGCTCGGCCAGCGTGTAGCCGCCGCCGGAGT
>JAFRTE010000042.1 GCA_017427285.1 Clostridia bacterium | reverse complement strand
TCCAGCCTATCACCCCTTCTGTTATCATTTTGTTATCAGCGTTGATAACAGAGAAGGGGAACTGCTGCGGATAATAGCGCTGTTATTATACCAAAACACAGCCCAGTTTCAAGATGCCTTGAGGAAATACGGTTATCTCTGGGAGACGGTGAACAGCGAATAGAAATAGCCATTCTGTTCCATAAGTTCTCCGAAAGTCCCTTCTTCCGAAACCTCGCCATTTTTCAATGCGAACAGACCGGTACAGCGGCGAAGAATGTTTTCGTCCAGGTCGTGAGTGACGATGACGCGGGTGTAGCCGTCCAGCTTCAGAATGGCGTCCAGCACCTCAAAGGAGGTCTCCGCGTCCAAGGACGCCGTGGCCTCGTCCACAAGGAGTACCGGGGTCTTGCGCAGCAGCGCCCGGGCAATGGAAATCCGCTGCCGCTCGCCGCCGGAGAGGCCGGAGCCATTCTCCCCGCAGAGATAGTCTGCACCCTTTTCGTCGATGAGCTTTTTCAGCCCGGACAGCCGCACGGCACGGTCGATCTCCTCTTCCGGGAATTCGGAGAACATGGTGATGTTGTCGCGAATCGTGCTGTTGAATACAAACACGCTCTGCTGAATGATGGACACGAGGTCGTAGAGCGAGCTGGCGGAAACGGTTTTGAGTTCTTTTCCGTCATAGAGGATCTCGCCCTGATAGTTTTTCGACGACGCCATCAGCAGATTCAGGATCGTCGATTTGCCGCTGCCGGAGCCGCCCACCAGGGCGTAGCAGCCGCCGGCGCGCAGTTCCATGTCCACGCCACACAGCACAGGCCTTCCTTCTTCATAGGCAAAGGCGAGATCCTTGACCGAGATCCCCTCGGTGAGCTGCGGCGGGATCTGCTCGCCCTCTTCGGAAACATGCTTGTTCAGCGCCTGCGCCAGCTTGTCGATCAGCGAGTTGGCGGACATCATGCCGGCGAAAAACGTCGGGAACGTCTGGATGGGTCCCAGCACGTAGTTCAGCAGCTGCACAAAAACGATCGCTGTACCGGCGGTGATGCCTGCTTTCCCGGAAAGTGCCAGGGCGGCAGCCACAAAGAACACGCCGAACTGCAGGATCGCTCCCGCAATGCCCGAGGAATAGCTTACCAGCACGTTCACCTTCGTGCGTTTTTTCGAGGCTTCCGCTACGTCAGCGTTGCTGTGATCATGCAATCTGGCAATGCTTTTCTCCGCCTTAAAGCTCTTGATCACAGAGAAACCCATGAGTGCGTCCTTCAGCATGCCGGTATAGCGCTCTTTTTGATCGGAAACGCTCTTTTCCGCGATCGCCGCCTTGTTCCCCAAAACCACGGAGACGATGATGGGCAGCAGGGAGAAGCCGATGGCGATCAGCGTCAGCAGCGGGCTGTACCACAGCATGAGGCCCAGCGCGCCGACAAACGCGATGCCGACCTGTATCGTGCTCTGCAGCCGTGCGATAAAGTCCGTTTCGATGGTGTTTACGTCGTTGGAGAGCGCAGAGATATAGAGCGAGCTGTCCTCGCCAGAGAAAGCCTGAATACCTTTTTCCATAAGCCGGTCAAAAACGTATTCCCGATACTGCTTCATTGCCTTTGCGCGGAACTCAGAGAGGAACGTCCTGTCCAGAATCCATCCCAGTCCAAACAGCGCAAACGCGCCTCCCGTGATGATCAGCAGCGTGGCGAAACCGTAGGGGCATTCTCCGGAGATCAGGTCGGCAACCTCCTTGATGAGCCAGGAGATCACCAGCTCTGCCGCAGCACCCAGCAGGGCTGCGATCACAGTCATCGCCAAATTGAATTTGTTATTCCGAAACAGTTCTTTGAGAAAAGGGCGCCGCAGCGCCTTGATTTCTTTCTTATTCATAATGATTCTCCTGTTCAATGAGGGATTTCTAAAGAGTGGTAAGCTCTTCATTATCAAATTGGTTTATCGCATAATCGACACCGTCCATTGCCGTCGCCCCCAGCGCTTTGGAAAGCTGCTCCTGGGTCAGCGACCGTTCCTTGCGGAAGGCACGAATGTTCTCCGCCAGCATCATCTTCATTTGCCCGCCTCCTTTGTACTTCTGTAGATGATTATACAGCATCGGAACCGGAAATTGAACAGACCAGTCGTATCAATCGGATTTTATTATTTCTACTATCAGTAAGATTTTCATGCTTTGCGGATAAAAGAAATAATAGAGCAGCCGTCTATCATGATCCTATGCACATTGCGCAACACAATATAATGTTATCAAATTGTTATCAGCACTGATAACATCAATACAGCAGGCATTCCAAAGAATGCCTGCTGTATAAAGCTATTCAGGATAATTCAGCACACTTTAAGCCAAAACCTGCATTATTCCCACTCTATCGTTCCTGTCGGCTTGGGGGTGAGGTCATAGAGGACGCGGTTTACGCCCTTCACTTCGGTGATTATGCGTTTTGTGATCCTGTCGAGGATGTCATAGGGTACGTGCTCGACTGTGGCGGTCATGGCGTCTACGGTGTTTACGGAACGGATGACGACCGGCCACTCAAACGAGCGCGCGTTATCGCGAACGCCTACCGATTTAATATCTGGGATAAGCGTGAAATACTGCCAAACCTTGCCTTCAAGGCCTGCGGCGGCAAATTCTTCGCGCAAGATGGCGTCGGATTCCCTTACGGCTTCAAGTCTGTCTCTCGTGATCGCGCCGAGGCAGCGAACGCCGAGACCGGGACCGGGAAATGGCTGACGGTAAACCATATTGTTCGGCAGACCGAGCGCTTTGCCGCAAAGTCTTACTTCGTCCTTAAAGAGCATTTTAAGGGGTTCGACAAGCTCGAATTTAAGATCGTCGGGAAGTCCGCCTACGTTGTGATGCGCTTTGACGGCTTTTGCGGTTTTTGTGCCGCTTTCGATAATGTCGGGGTAGATAGTGCCCTGCGCAAGGAAGTTTATTCCGTCAAGCTTTCTCGCTTCCTCTTCGAATACGCGGATAAATTCCGCGCCGATGATCTTGCGCTTTTTCTCGGGATCGTTTACGCCCGCGAGCTTATCCAGGAAGCGGTCAACGGCGTCAACGTAAATGAGATTTGCGTCCATTTCGTCTCTGAATACCTTAACTACCTGTTCGGGTTCGCCTTTTCTCAAAAGACCGTGGTTAACGTGGACGCATGTGAGATTTTTGCCTATCGCTTTTATGAGAAGCGCGGCGACAACGGAGCTGTCAACGCCACCGGAAAGAGCGAGAAGGACTTTGCCGCTGCCTACCTGCTTTCTGATAAGCTCGACCTGATCGGCGATAAAATTATCCATATTCCAGTTTTTTTCGCATCCGCATTTACCGAAAACGAACTCCGCAAGCGCGTTTGCTCTGCAATGCGGGCAGTCGCCGAGCGAGGGGACGGAGGGGCATTTGCCGTTTGTATTGTGGTCAACGGCAATAATGGGAAGTCCGCAAGAATAGATCTCGTCTTTAACGTCTATTGCGACGCCGTCAACGATCCTGTTTTTTCCGCCGTTAAGGATGATGCCTTTTACGGACGGAAGTTTTTTCAGCTCCTCAAGGGTAATATCGTGGGGATGGATCTCGGTATAAACGCCGAGAGCGCGGATCTCGCGCGCAATAATAACGTTTTGCTCGCTGCCGAGGTCGAGAATAAGAATCATGTCCTGCTTCATAGTTGTCTCCTTAAAAATGATATTCATAAATATTTTTTATAAAGTTATCTCTTTGCCGTTCAAATATTGAAGTATACCGCCGTCGGTTTGGAAATCGAAGACGATTTTTTTTGCCGTCAGATCCTGATGCCGCATTTTTACCGGTTTATCGCGGAAATATTCCCTGTTTTTTGCGAGACTGCCGTATTTTGTATCGCCGAGAAGCGGGTGGCCGAGATACGCCATATGAGCGCGTATCTGATGCGTTCTTCCCGTATGAAGCTCTACAAGCAGTTTTGACGTTTCACCGTCCGTTTCAATTACCTCATAGCCCGTTTTTATAAACTTATAGCCGTTTTTTTCGGCATATCGGCTGTCTTCCGTAATTTTAACGAAGTTGTCTTCCCCGCTGCCGTCCCCCGTTTTTTTCAGATAGGCGCAAACCGTGGCCTCTTCGGGTTCAGGCAGTCCGAAAACGGTGCATTCGTAATATTTGCGGATCTCCCTGTTTTTTATTTTTTCGTTCATGATCCGCATGGCTTCCGCATTTTTTGCGGATATCACAAGCCCTGCGGTATTTTTGTCGAGACGGTGACAGAGTGCGGGAACAAAAGCGCTTTTTTCGGGGGAATACTCCCCTTTTTCGATAAGATAGGCGATAATGTGGTTTACAAGCGTGTTTCTGTTTTCCTTTGAATCGCTCTGGCAGATAAGACCGGCAGGTTTATTGACGACAAGGATGTTTTCGTCCTCGTAAGCGACCGAAAAGGAAACTTTTATGGACGAAAAGTCGATATCCGTCTTTTCGGGTCCGTCAAAAAATTCGTCGCTTATATACAGCGTTAAAACGTCGCCCGCAAAAATCATTTCTTTTCCGTCTGAGTGTTTTCCGTTCAGCTTAAAGCATTTTTTGCGGAAATATTTGCGCATCAGCGCTTCCGGAAGAGAGGGAAAACGCTTGGAGATATATTTATCGAGCCGCTGTCCCGCGTCGCTTTTCGGAATTACGATCTCACGCATATTTCACCTTTTAAGAGTAAAACACAGCCAGCCGCGCTTTTCTTTTTCCTTTACAACGCTAAAACCGTTTGCCGAAAAAGCGGCAATAACATCGTCGCGGCGTTCCGTAATAATGCCGGAAGTTATCAAAACGCCGTTTTCGGCGAGATTTTCGCCTATAAAGGAGCAGAGGCGGATTATAATATCCGCAACGATATTTGCGACTATAACGTTATATTTTTTGCCTTCAACGGGCGCCCTGTTTTCAAGGATATTTGCGGTTTTGGCATCCAAAACGCCGGTAAAATCATTGAGCGAGGCGTTTTCCTTCGTTACTTTTACCGCGTTCGGGTCTATATCGAACGCCGTGACGCTTTCAGCGCCGAGGACGAGAGACGTAATTGAAAGAATTCCGCTTCCGCAGCCGACGTCGAGGACTCTGTCACCTTTTTTTACATTTTCCTGAAGCGTTTCAACGCAAAGCGACGTTGTTTCGTGCGAACCGGTGCCGAAAGCCATGCCGGGATCGAGAGTAACTACAAGTTCGCCGTCCCGCTTTTCGTATTTTTCCCACTGCGGAACGATTACGATCTTTTCGCCGATATGGAGCGGCTTATAATACTGTTTCCATGATTCAGCGTAGTCTTTTTCGTCAACTGAACCGATCTCGAATTTAAACTCTGTGCCTTCTGCGGAAAAGCGCTCTCGAAGAAATTCAACGGCAGCGGGGATCGTGATATGTTCGGGAAGATATATATGCAAAACCGCCGTTTCCGTATCCTTTTTCAGCAGTTCCTCGTCGATGATCCCGACGTTTTTAACGATTTCACACTCGAGCATATCGGAGTAGTCTTCAAGGTAAAGTCCGCCTATATCAAGCATCGAGGCAATTGCACACGCGGTCTCTCCGAACGATGACGGAACGGTAAGTCTGATTTCGGTATATACCATTTTTTAACCCCTCTTGATTTTTAGCGTTTTTATTTCAAACGGTCTGAACGATACTGTAAAGGCATTATCTTTTACATTGACTGGCTCTCTTTCATTTTCGAGAAGATCGCACTCGTAAACTTCTTTTATGCCGAAATATGAATTTACGTGAAGATTTGCTCTTCCTCCGACCGGCTCATATGCCCTGAGGATAATATCGTCGGAATCTTCCGCTTTCTTTACGGTTTCGATCAACGCGCCGCCATAGGATAAAGCAAACCTTTTTTCTTTTATACCGGACTCCTGATAGTCTTTTGCCGCTTCAAACGCGGTAACGGGAACGTTTAATCTGTATGCTTCTTCTACAACGCTCATTTTGTTTGTATGGGGCATTACGGAATATGTGAAAAACTGCTCTCCCCTGTCAGCGTCCTTTCCGGGGTAAGAAGTTGATCTGAGAAGATTGAGCTCCGCCTGCGATCCTTCGGCATGAACGCCGTATTTGCAGTCGTTGAGAAGCGCCGCGCCGTAACCAGTCTCTCTGAAATCGATATATTTCTGAGCGCAGATCTCAAAGCGCGCGTTATCCCACGAGGTATTTTTGGTCGTCGGGCGTTTTATTTCGCCGAACTGAATATTGCAGCAGGCCTCGGACGTATGTATGTCAAACGGGAAGAAGACGCGAAGCATTTTGAAGTTTTCGTGCCAGTCGACGTATACTCTGAAATCCAATCTGTCTGCGCCGTCCGCAAGGACAGCAACGCAGATCATTTCCGATTCTCCGAATTTATACGTGAATTTTGCGCATGCTTCCGCGCCGTCAACGTAAAACTCGCTTTCACAGGCGGCAAGTTCCATACAAAGATCGTCTCTGTATGTAAATTTCATATCCCAGGCGTCGCTTTCGTCGTTGTAAAGGCGGAAAACATTACCCGTGTCGGAAAGAAGCTCTCTTCTGTTTCTTTTGTCATATATCGAAAGTGTTTGTCCCTTGGGATTAAATCTAACCTTTAGCTTTTCGTTTTCGAGTTTGTTTGCCGAAGCATATACATCGAATTGCGCCTCGTACGCCTTGGCCATTGAAAACGGAGCGAGCGATACCTTTTTCCATTCGCCGTTTTCCACTACGTTTTCGGTCCGTCTGAATCCTGTCGGATTTGCGTATACCGTACCGCTGAATCCGTAAGCTTTTGCGGCGTCGGAATATGCCTTCTCCGTCATCTCGCGAGCCTTCGCCAGAATTTCACGGTAGCGTGATACACTTTCTTCATATACGCGCGCAATAGATGATCCGGGAAGGATATCGTGGAACTGATAAAGGAGTATTTCCTTCCACATTTCGTCTATTTCTTCCTTGGGATACTTACCTGAAAGAAGCGAGGCAAATTCAAGCTCTGCAAGAGCAAACTCGCATTTTCTGTTATAGTATTTGTTTCTCGCCTGCGTCGTATAAGTACCCTGATGCTTTTCGAGATAAAGCTCGCCGTTCCAGACGGGATATTTTCTTTGCTTCTTTTCTATTCTTTTGAAAAAATTCTCCGAAAGCTCCTGCTTTACAGGAGGAAGTCCCGCAAGGTTTTTCTCTCTCGAAAGACGTTCGAGATGATCTTCGCCGGGGCCTCCGCCTCCGTCGCCTATGCCGAATAGAAGCAGCGCTTCGGGGCAGACGCCTTTTTCGCTGTAATTTCTCTCTGCATTTTTAATGCTTTTCGGCGATGCGGCGCTGTTGTAAGTCCCCTCGGGAGGCATATGAGCAAGAACGGAAGAACCGTCTATGCCCTCCCACGTAAACGTATGGTGAGGGAATTTGTTGTGTTCGCTCCACGAGAGCTTGATCGTCATAAAATAATCCACTCCCGCTTCTTTCAGCAGTTGAGGCAGAGCCGCGCTGTAACCGAATACGTCAGGAAGCCAGAGCGTTTTTATGTCCTTTCCGAATTCCTTCATAAAGAACCGCTTGCCGTAAAGGAGCTGCCTAACGAGCGCCTCGCCCGAAGATACGTTCGTATCGGCTTCGACCCACATTGCGCCCTGAGGCTCCCATCTGCCCTCGGCGATACGTTTTTTTATCTTGGCGTAAAGCGCGGGGTAAAGCTCTTTCATCCATTCGTAAAGCTGCGGCTGCGAAGCGCCGAAAACATAATCGGGATAAAGCTCCATATTTGCAAGCGCTGTGGAAAAAGTCCTTGCGCCTTTTCTTTTTGTTTCGCGTATCGGCCAGAGCCATGCGAGGTCGATATGCGCATGTCCTATCGCGGAAATGGAAAGAGAGGGGTCGCCGCCTTTTTTTCTGAGTTCGCGGGCAAGGATCGACGCCGCCTTTTTAACGGACGCTGCATTTATGCCGTTGCCGAGCGCGCACGCGGCGTCATAAAGCGAGTATACGATCGAAAGTTTACGCGGATCGGCGCCGTCAAGCTCTTTTTCAAGCGTTGAAAGCACCGCAAAATCGTATAAAAGACTTTTAACGTCTATATTTACCGTAACAAGGCGCATCATTTTTATTTTGCCGTCGCCGCAATAGTTGCCGAAAAGGTCGTTCATAGCGCAGTCGAGCCAGAGAGACACCTTGCCTTTCTTTACGGTTGCTTTGTCAAGCTCGACTTCGATTTTTACGGGTTTGCCGAGCGACATATCAAAGCCGGAATCAACGTTTGTTATGCCTCTTACGGGGCATCCGTTTTCATCAAAAACGCAGCCCTCTCCGGAAACGTCTATAAGCAGAGCGGCGTTTTCGGTATCGGTCCCTTCGGGGATCTTGCCTTCGATGAAAAACCATGCGCAATCCCAGAGTTCGCCCCATTTAACGCCCTCCGAGACGTCGATCATCCTGCCTGTGGTTTTTTCGGAAAAAGGCACCGGCTCTTTAGTTACGTATCCCGTTCCGGAAAGCTTGGCGATCTCGCTGTAAACGTTTTTTGAAAGTCTTTCGGTTGCCCTGCGGATAATATCGTTCATTTTGTCGTAGCTGTAATGCATAAGGCGTCTCCTGTCATATATATTTTTTACATATTTTATTCAAAGCACACTTTTCGCATGCGGGGTTTCTTGCGCTGCAGACTTCTCTGCCGTGAAGGACTATCGCATGGCAGAAATCAAGACTTTCGGCGGGTGGGATAACTTTACGGAGATCGTCCTCGATTTTTTTCGGGTCTCTGTTTTCCGTAAAACCCATTCTGTTTGAAAGACGGATGCAGTGGGTGTCAACGATTATTACGCCCGGCGTACCGTATATCTCGCCGAGAAGGAGATTTGCGATTTTTCTGCCGACGCCGGGAAGCGCCAGCATCCCATCCATCGTATCGGGAATCCTGCCTGTTTCGCTTATTATTTTTGAAGCGGCGATTATGTCCCGCGCCTTCGTTTTGCCGAGACCGCAAGAACGAATGATCGGCTCAAGCTCGTCAACGGAAAGAGCGGCGAATTCTTCGGGGGTCTTGTATTTTTTAAACAGTTCGTCGGTCACAATATTCACTCTCACATCCGTACACTGCGCGGAAAGCCGCGAGGCGACAAAAAGCTCGAACGGCGAGGAATAGTCGAGAGCACAGCGCCTGTGAGGGTATAAATCAAGCAAAATACCGTGTATCTCAAGCTTTTCCTTTTTTGAAAGAAGCTTCATTTTTTTCATCCGTCCCAATAAAAATATCTTATTGTTAATTATATATCATGGTATTGCTTTTGTCAATGAACGCAAAAAAAATGTAATAAAAAATTGCCGTATACAAAAAGTATACGGCAATACCGTCAGTCGCATAAGCGGCTTCTTTTTTTTATTTCTTCAAGCTCGTCCAGAAGAGACGAAAGAAACATTTCGTCATCGCATGAAAGGTCGAAATGGCTGCTTTTGCTTACCTCGTTAAACTCTGCGGCAAGCTCCCTGAACTCTGACGCGTGATCGAAAAGCACGCCTCTTTTTTCATATATGATCGCGGGGCAGAGCTTCTTGAATATCTTCCAGCATTTAGCCCTTTCCGTGCCCGTAAGCTCAGACCAGACGTCAGTCATAGTTTCCATGATATTACCTCAGTCAGAAAAATGCGGAAGCGATGAGTATATTACTTTTGCTATCTCCTCGGGAGCGCCTTCGGATCTTATTATAACGATGTTTTCGTCTTCAAGCTTTTTAAAAACTTCTGAGTATTTTGCTCTCACTCGCTCGAGCGTGTTTTGCTCGCGCTCGAATATTTCGCGAAATCCTCCGCGTTTGTCAACTCTTTCCTTGCAGACTTCCGTAGGGACGTCTATAAAGAAGCAGACGTCGGGTTTTGTGACCGAAGCACAGCCGATATTCATTTTTATCACCCAGTCAAGGTCGCAGTCCATTCCCTGATAGGCAAATGAAGAATAGTAGTAACGGTCGCAGACCACGTCCGCACCCTCGGCAAGAAGCTTTATTATCCCGTTTTTCGGGTTTACGTTGTGGGCGATCCTGTCCGCCAGAAAGAGCGCGGAAAGCTCTTCGGAGCTTCTCGGATAATTGCCTGCAAGCGCATCGCGTATAAGGCCGCCCGTTGTAAGCATTGTCGGCTCAGCGGTTTTAACAACGTTTCTGCCGTCTTTTTTCAGACGTTCGCAAAGCAGATCTATCTGCGTTGATTTGCCTGATCCGTCAAGCCCTTCAAAAACGATAAAACGGCCTCTGTTTATGTTTTCTTTTGTCATATCATCTTGAAGCAGTCCTTAAGGGACGTATAAAGCTGTTTGTAAAGAACGTGATTTTTTGTATATATTGCGGTGTTTTCGGAAATCGGAGCGTACGTTTTCTTAACGCTTATCGTTGCATCGCAAGCTTCGGGAACAGACGACCAAATGCCGGTGCCTACGCCCGCGAGAAGTGCAACGCCAAGAGCGCCGCCTTCGGACGAAGAAAGCACCTGCACGCCGCATCCGAACATATCCGCCTGCATCTGTCTCCAGATCGGGGATTTTCCGCCGCCGCCCGATACTCTTACGGCTGAAGCGTCAACGCCCATTCCGCGGATAATATCCATGCAGTCCGTAAGCGAATAGCAAACGCCTTCGAGTATCGCGCGTATCAAATCCGCTTTTGTGTGTATTGCGGAAAGACCGAAGAAAACGCCGCGGCAGTCCGCGTCGAGATGAGGCGTTCTTTCGCCCATAAGATAAGGAAGATATATGAGTTTATGAGCCGTAATGCCGGTTTCTTCCGCCATTTTATCCATAATAACATACGGGTCAACGCCGAGTTTTTCCGCCTGCGCCATTTCTTCCTTGCAGAAGTTATCCCTGAACCATTTGAGGGAAAGACCGGCTGCCTGTGTTACGCCCATCATATGCCATGCGCCGGGAACGGCGTGGCAGAACGTATGAACACGGCCGAGCGGATCGATCGCAGGCTTTTCGGAATGAGCGAAAACGACGCCGGAAGTACCGATAGTAGACGATACAACACCGCTTTTTACTATGCCGTTGCCCACTGCGCACGCCGCCTGATCTCCCGCGCCGCCTGCAACGGGCGTGCCGACGCAAAGCCCCGTAAGCTCTGACGCGTAGCTGTTTACTCTGCCGCTGATCTCATAGCTTTCATACATTTTCGGCAAAAGCGCGATATCGACGCCGAGCATTGAAAGAAGCTCTTTTGACCAGCAGCGGTTTTTGATGTCCATAAACTGCATGCCAGACGCGTCGGAAACTTCCGTTGCGAATTCGCCGGTGAGCATATAGCGGATATAGTCTTTTGGAAGCATGATCTTCGTGCATTTTTCAAAGATCTCGGGCTCGTTATTCATGACCCAGCGGAGTTTTGATGCCGTAAAGCCGGTAAGCGCCGGGTTTGCGGTAATATCTATAAGCTTTTCCTTGCCGACGATTTCCGTTATCTCGTCGCATTCCTTCTGTGTGCGCTGATCGCACCAGATTATCGAACGGCGAAGGACGTTGTCGTTTTTATCGAGCATTACAAGTCCGTGCATCTGTCCCGAAAGACCGATACCTTTGATTTCTTTCGGGTCCGCGCCGCTTTTTGCTATTACGTTTTTTACGGATCTGCATACGGCGTTCCACCAGTCGAGAGGATCCTGCTCCGCCCAGCCGTTCTGCGGCTGATAAAGAGGATATTCCTGAGTATCGGAAGCGAGCGCGTTTCCGTTAAGATCGAAAAGGACCGTTTTGGTACCCGAAGTACCGATATCTGTACCTATAAGCATGATTTTTTCTCCTTTAATATTTACCGAGTTTATGTACGCAGTCTGATATTGCTTTGAAATTTTCGAAGCTTACCGAATTCGGTATCGAATGATCCGAAGAGAAGATATAGCCGCTGTTTTCTTTAAGGATGGGGATCACTCGCTCAAGTTCCTCAATGATCGCGTCTTTTTCCGGCCACAAAACGGCGTTTATACCTCCGCGCATTGCAAGCTTGTCTCCGAAATTCTTCTTAATGCGAACGGGGTCCATCCCCGCCTTTACCTCTATCGGATTCAGGCAGTCTATCCCGATTTCTATAAGGTCGGGTATGAACGGCTCGACATAACCGCACGAGTGAAGTTCAACGAACATTCCCCTCTCGTGCGCCCAGTCGCACGCCTTTTTATGGTACGGTTTAAGGATATCCCTATACATATCGAGAGAGAAAAACGTTGAATTTTTATATCCCATATCGTCCGGCCAGTGAATTGCGTCGAATTTATACCCCTTGGCGAGGATCTTATCGAAAAGAGCGAGTTGCAAATCAAGATAATGTCCGAACATATCCCTTATCCAGTCCGGGTCCTCATACATTCCTACAAGCACGTTTTCCGTGCCCGTTGCCCACGAATGCGTAACGTCGAAACCGAACCAGAAGCCGAGGGACATAAATTCCTGAGCGTCACGGTATTTCTGATATTCATCTTCAAGCCATTTCCAGTTTATTCTGTCGTCCGTCGGGGTCATCCTCGCCTTCGCGATCTCCCAGTGTTCTTTATCGGAAATAAAGAAATCAAGAAATTCGGGCGTAGAGTCAAGCTCTTTGAACGATTTGAGAGTGGCGCCCCACGAAGTTGTATGAATGATATATCTTTCGGTTTCTTCCAGCACCCTGCTTTCAAAACGCGGCGAATTGTCAACGCCGAAGTCGATACGTCTGTCAAAACCGAAATAATCTACCCACGATACGTTTTCGGGAAGTCCTTCCTTACGCCATCGGGCAAGCGTGCCGCCCCAGGGGCTGTCGATCATAATCAAACGGTCGATTTCCTGATGTTTAAGAGTTCTTATAAATCTTTCTCTGCTCGTCAGTTCCATACAATGCCTTTCCGTGCAAAATACGATTATATTGATATGATATCACAAAAAGCCGTCTTTGTCAACATTTTACTCTATTGACAAACCGTAAAATATATGATAAACTGATTGACAAAGTGAGGGATATTGTATTATGGATAGAATCAGACTCGGAGTTGTCGGTCTCGGAGGCAGAGGCGCTTACCATGCTCAGCTTTTATCAACGTTTGACAGCGTTGACGTTACCGCCGTATGCGACCTTTACCCCGACCGTGTTGAACATGCCGCGGCTGCGGTTGAAAAGATTTCGGGAAAACGTCCCGAAGGATATGCCGATTACAGAGAAATGTTTGCAAAATCGGGTATCGACGGCGTGCTGATCGCGTCTTCGTGGACAACGCATTCGCGCATAGCGGTTGCGGCGATGAAGGCAGGTATAATACCGGCGTCGGAAGTAGGCGGCGCGGCATCGATTGAAGAATGCTATTCGCTCGTTAAAACCGCGGAAGAAACGGGAATAGCCCCGATGTTTCTTGAAAACTGCAATTTCGGCAGAGAAGAGCTGACTCTTCTCAACATGGCAAGAATGGGGCTTTTCGGCGAGATAGTCCACGCTCAGTGCGGATATGAGCACTGTCTTCGGGACGAAATAACGAGAGGCAACGAAAACAGACATTACAGATTCAACAATTACGCACACAGAAACGGCGAACTGTATCCTACTCACGGTCTCGGCCCGATGGCGAAAATACTTAATATCAACAGAGGCAACAGATTCGTTTCGATAGTATCGGTCGCATCAAAGCAGACGGGGCTGAATACTCACGCGAGAAAGCATTTTTCCGCGGACCATCCGGCTAACAACGTTATTTTCACCGAAGGCGACGTTGTAAACTCGATAATCAAATGCGCAGGCGGAGAAACGATACTTTTAACGCACGATACCTCTACTTTCCGTCCGTATGCAAGAGCGGGAAGACTTCAGGGCACGAACGGGATATGGCTCGAAGACAAAAACGCGATCTGCCTTGAAAGCGAAAACGCCGGCGAAGTATGGAAGCCCTTCGGCGAATACATGGAAAAATACGACCACCCGATCTGGAAAAAATACAGCGCGGTCGATCTCGAAAAATACGGACACGGGGGTATGGACTACATAGTTGACGCAGCATTCGTGGACTGTGTTAAAAACGGTCATCACCCCGCGATAGACGTTTACGACTGGGCGTCGTGGATCGCAGTAACGGTTCTTTCCGAGCAGTCCGTTGCTCTCGGCGGCGCACCGCAGCTTTTCCCGGATTTTACAAACGGCAGCTGGCTTGACGGAACAACGCCCAAAGGCGAGGGCGAATTCTGTCTGGACTGATAAACAGCAAAAGAGACCTTCGGCAATGCCGAAGGTCCGTTTTTTATAAAACTCTTTTCTCAGTTGAAAGTTGCAAGATAGCTTATCGCCTGAACAGTTACAATTAACATTGATACGGGCTGCATGGCGGCGGCGATTATCCCGCAGATAAGTCCCGCCTTGCGAAACGGCTGAGAAGACTCGCCCGCTTCGGCGCTCTTTTTGAACAAAACAAAAGCCACTATCGAAAAAACAATGATCAGCACGGCATAAAGGTAGCCAGAAACTATGCGGTAAATATTGAACGCATAAAAAAAGCCCTCAAAGCCCGGGATAAAATCGCCTCTCACTATCGGGCGAACAAAATTCCAGATCATTCCGATAACTGCGGCAAGAAGAGACAGTCCGCCGTAGACGAAAGACATCCTTGCCGGAGAGTCGTAAATATTTACCTTAATGCGGTTTTTTTCGAGTTCATACTGCTCAATTTCAAGTATCGTAGCGTCGGGACCCGGTTTTTCAGGTTCGTTTTTTCTTCTCACTGATATATCTCCATTCGCACATATTCTGTCGTCCGGCAGTTTCCTGCTTCCTTTTTTGCAGATATCCGTACCTTTAAGCGCCGCGTTCGTCACGCCTTAACTTCCGTTAATGCGATTTCAGAGAGGTATTCGTATAAAAAAGTCTGAATGCTTATTTTATACAGTAATATGAGCTTGTTTTTTTCGTAATTACGTTTTTCGGGATTTCAGACAAAACAAAAATTATTTTACCTTACGCTTGACAGTTTATTCTTTCAACGTATTTGTCACGCAACCATAAAGAACTTTTGAATACTCTGCCGGAGGTACATCGCAGTCGTTTTCGAGCCATTCCCTTATGCAGATTATCAGTCCTGCCTGAATATACAAGAATCGATATTGTATTTCCATTTCATCTGATATCCCGGATTTAATGAGAGCGCTCCGCACGATTTCGAAAAATAATCGTAAAAGAAATGA
>JAFRTE010000041.1 GCA_017427285.1 Clostridia bacterium | reverse complement strand
TCAGCTTGCGAACGTAGATATACCGCCGCTTTCCGGTCGTCTTGATCTCGGTCGTGCCGGTGTAGGGCAGGGCCTTCAGACTTTCCTCCAGCTCATTGCGCCGCTGCAGGAGTGCTTGGATTTCTTCACTTTTCTCTGTCATTTTCATACCTCGTCGGTTTTCAGCAGCTTGCAGGCAAGCTGTATCTTTTGGATGTTTCAAAGTTCAGATCACGGAAGACCTGAAATTTCACGATTCCGTGAAAAAAAGAAATCATTTCATTGTTCCATTCGCACCTTTCAAACGAAATGCTTTCATGGCTTTGCGACGGGCGCGGCGATCGTCAGGATTTCCCGGACCGCCTTGTCCGTGAATCTGTCGGCGAAGAAGACCGACTATAATAATAAAGTCATTTTCTGACGAAAAGGCGACAAGGTTTTGAAAAAATTTGAAATTCAGGAAAGAAAAACGAAAGGCATCTTTTGTCAAATGACAAAAGATGCCTTTCGTGTGTAAGAAGGAACAAACGTACACTTTCCGATGGAAGAAAGAACAAACGTAACGTCTGCCGCCTCGACAAACGGGATTCTATTTATCTTTCTTTCCTTTGCTTATTGCTTCCACGGTCTTTGCGCGTCGGTCCATCCGTTGTGATTCCAATACCGATAGTCTGTATATTCGGGATCCTGCTTACCGAGGTTCTTCTGCAGCATTCTCACCATGTAGAATTTCATTTTTGTGATAAAGCCCGTGCGAGCGGGTCTTGTGAAATCGATTTTGCGCGTTTTCTTTGCGATCCGAACGAGTCTCTCCGACATCTCCGTTTTTTTCTTTTCGGGAATCTTATCCCATACGACTTCGCTCATCAGCTTGAAGCTACACGCCTTGATCTTGCTGATCCCCCACCATGAAAGGCTGTCCCTGATATCCTTTGCTGCCGACTTTCCGCCGGCGCCGAGGCATTGCGTGATGATCATGGCGCGCTTAGAAAACATCTCCTTTGCGGGACGGTGTGGCATCCATCTGTATCCGAAATGATCGAGCATCGTTTTCATCGCGCCTGTAGCATGGAAAACGTACGCGGGCGAAGTAAAAACAAGAAGGTCGGCATCGAGCATTGCTTTTTCGATCTTCTGAACGTACCCCGCGTCCTTGCACAAATGCTCGTCTTTCAGAAAACAAACGGTGCAGCCCGCGCAGAAGTTGGGGCAGTCGCGCGGAAGATAAAACTCCGTTATCTCGGCGTCCTCTCTGAACTGATCGAGGAATATCTCTTTCAGGTGATATGTAACGCCTCGTTTTTCGGTACCGTTTACAACCGTTATTCTCATTTTTATCTCCACAAATCCAGATTTATCAATTTGATTATACCACTCCCAAGCATATCAGACAACAAAAAACCTTTCTTGTCCTGGTAGACAAAAGAGGTTTCTTTTATGTCAAAGACCGCGTAAAAGTACACCAAACCATAGAAAGAACGCGTAAAAGTACATCGGCAGAGATCTCGACAAATCAGAATTGTGCGCCCAGACGAAGGGCGAGTAATCTAACTGGTGCGAAGCCAGTCTGGCAAGGGTTAGCCACCCACCAGTAGCGAGTCTTGGGACGATGTCGGTAACGGCATCTGACAAGCGTAG
>JAFRTE010000040.1 GCA_017427285.1 Clostridia bacterium | reverse complement strand
CATCTTCATGTCAAGAGTTCCACGAGTGTAGGTATCTCCGAAGCAAAAGGCCGAAAGGTTATCCTGAAGATGTCTTTGATAGTCAGGAGTGCTTTCTATTGTTCGGGTTATACGATCCCCGTAAGCATTGACTCTGAACTCAAGACCCTTTTGGTAACGGTCAGTGTCAGTAGTAGTTCCCTGATTTTCCAGCGGCAAACTTATTCCCTGTTCCTTGAATACGCCGTTTGTTACTTCTAACGCTTCAAAGACTTTCGGAAAACCGATGTAGGGGGCTACATGATAAAGGGCTTCACGAATCTGTAACGGAGTAACTTTTAATGCTAATGCGCCTTCGGTTGCGCGTTTCAGAAATTTATGATTCTGATTGGTCGTGAGAACTACGAGCGTTATTAGCTGTCTTTCCATGTTGGTTAATTTTATCTGTTGGGATAAATCGCCGTAAATATATTTCTTCATTGTTGCGGCGAGTTCCGGGTCATCAGCTTCCTCAGCCATAGGAGTTTTTCCGTGCATTTTCTCGTAGTTAGTGTTGGCGACTTGAGCGCGGTCATAACCCTCGAACGAATTTTTTTCTGCGGCTATTACTTGCATTGTTACCGAGAGAAGACATATAGCGCATATAATCCTGCATAAGTTTTTAATCATGTTCGGCTTCCTCTTTATATTACAGATTTTGGGAGAAGAAATCGTCCAGTTTCGTCAAAGCTACTGAAACGTACTCAGGAATATCATAGAGGTCAACATGAGTTGCGCCCGGCACGACATAAAGCTCTTTAGGCTCTGCGGCTTTCTTGAAAACATCTTCGCTGAAATATGCTGATTCAGCTTTTTCCCCAACGATGAACAAAATCGGACGCGGTGAAATTGTTTCAACCTGAGCGAACGGGAAGAAGTTCATCAACGGAGCGAGGCTTGTGAACGAGTACGAATTTGTCGCTCTTGGATGTCCTCCGCGCGGTGTTCTGTAGTAAAGATAAAATTCGCGCTGTATCCCTTTCAGGTCATCGGTAAGCTCTCTCGGAATAGAATTGATGTCGCGTCTTTCTGCACCTGCAAATTCTTTCGTGCGCTGTTCACCGATTTCATCAAGTCTCTGCATTCTCTGCTCATAAGATATTGTTCCGCCGAGTCCCTCACGTCTTGCCCTTCCGATGTCGTACATGCTGACAGTTGCCAATGCCTTTATGCGATGGTCAATCTGGGTTGCGGCTGTTGAGTAACTTCCACTTGCACAGATACCGAGAACGCCTATTTTATTTTTGTCGATTTTTGGGTGATTGCTCAGGAAATCGACTGCGGCACTGAAATCTTCAACGCGAATTTCGGGAACGTCAATCTGGCGAGGCTCTCCACCGCTCTCTCCTCTGAATGAGGGATCGAAAGCCAAAGCCGCGTATCCTTTTTCGGCGAGTTTTTCAGCGTATAGGCCGGAAGTTTGCTCCTTCACGCTACCAAAGGGAGGCCCTACCACGATAGCCCGAAGTCCTCCGTTATTTTCTTTGGGCATGTAGAGATTTCCGACGACTTCAATGTTAATACGGTTCTTGAACGTAACCCTTTCCATGACAACGTTATCGCTTATTTCGGGCGGGACAGCCGACATTGCGGGAACGCTCATGCTTACGATCAAAACACTTATAACTGAAAGTTTTAGTAGAATTTTACTCAATAAAATTCCTCCTTCGTTAAAAATAAAAATTATAAAGCACACTGAGTGCATTTAAAAAAATTTTATAAGCTATAATCTTAAAAGTACAATGCTAAAATCTTATATTAGTATAATTTTATGTTATAATAATGAGCAAAAAATTTTTTAAGGATTGAAAAAATGATAGAAACTTATTTATTAAAACAACTTGTAACTTTTGCCAAATGCGGAACTTTAAGCGCGGCATCGGAGGAATTATATATATCACAGCCGGCATT
>JAFRTE010000039.1 GCA_017427285.1 Clostridia bacterium | reverse complement strand
GGCAATGTTTTTACTCATCAGCAAATCGGCGTAATACTTACACTCCGCCACATTTCTTGAAAACCTCGATACGCTCTTACAGAGAATACGATCGATCTTTCCGTCCATCGCGTCCGTTATCATATTCATAAACCCCTTGCGTTTTTTCGCGGTCAATCCCGAAAAACTGTCGGAGTATATACCGGAGAACTCCCAGTCTGAGCGCAGAGATATAACGGAAGCGTAAACTTCTTTCTGCTTTTCAAGACTGTCTTCCTGGTCGCTTTTGTCCGTGCTTACACAGCAGTATGCGGCAACTTTCAGTTTTTTATTGTTTTGTTTTGCAGGTATTCTCTTTATCTCCATTTTTATTGCTCCTCCATCCCCATTAAAAATCTGTTTTTATTCTTCCTGTCTCCACTCTTCACACGTTCGAGATAGAAATTGTAAAACCGGGAATATGGGACGGGGGAGAATTTTTCTTTCGGAAACTTCATCTTCTCTTCAGTCTTTTCTCCGTTTTTCCATACAATGCTTACGCTGTTTTCTCCTGCGTTAATACGCTCAACGCTGTCGTCAAGCCAGTAAAACTCCACACTTTTCATTTTTTGTCCATATTCTTTCGCATATGCCTTTATGACCGCATTGTCAAGATAATCCTGAATAACAAGATAGTTTCTGCAGCCGCCTTTTCCGTAGCAGCCCCAGCCACCGTTATGAATACGCTTGTTTTCGCAGCTGAAATCATTCAGACTTCCGTGGACAAGTATGCTTCCGCAATACGGACATCGCAGCATTTCTCCGTAGGGGTATGATATATTCCCTTTCTTCACATTTTTCATGCTCAGTATCTTCTGCACCTGCTCGAATAAATGTCTGTCTATAATCGCTTCATGCGCGTCTTTTACATAAAACTTCGGCAGCTCCCCGCTGTTGCGGATTATCTTATGCGTAAGATGATTTTCCGTATATGATTTTTGAAGGACTGCGTCTCCGATATATCTTTCGTTTTTCAGCATTTTATCTATCTGCCAGTGGTTCCATCTTTCCGATACCGCGGGCTTTATACATCTTGCGTTCAGATCGTCCGTAATGCTTCTTCTCGTTTCGCCGTGAGCGTAACGTAAAAATATCTCATTTACTATCTTCGCTTCTTCCCTGTTGACAATATATCCTTCGTCTTTAGTATGATAATACCCGTAGATCGGTACTTTTGCCTCTTTACCTTCTTCAAACCGCTTTCGTTTCCCCCATTTGATGTTTTCAGAAATGCTTCTGCTTTCCTCCTGCGCAAACGAAGCCATTATCGTCAGGATCATCTCCGACGCCGACTCTCCCGTATCGAGCCCTTCCTTTTCGAAATACACGTTAACGCCTATAGACTGCAAATGACGGACGTAATTAATGCAGTCCAGCGTATTTCTCGCAAAACGCGAAATGCTTTTCGTTATTATGTAGTCGATAAGCCCGTTTTCGCAGTCAGATATCATCCGTAAAAACGCAGTTCTGTTTTTTACCTGAGTACCCGTGATCC
Source organism: Clostridia bacterium (assembly GCA_017427285.1). Taxonomy (GTDB): domain Bacteria; phylum Bacillota; class Clostridia; order Oscillospirales; family UBA644; genus HGM12619. The sequence continues at coordinate 882 of JAFRTE010000039.1, read as the reverse complement.
CTTCGTCAGTATATATGTTTACAAGCTCCCAGTCTTTGTGAAAAGCGAGACGGTAGCGAAATGCTTCCATCTGATTATCGAGACTTTCAAGCTGAGCGTCTTTGTCCGTACTTACGCGGCAGTATGCGGCGACGCGCTTTCGTCTTGCAAGGACCTGCGGTTCAATTTTCGTTACAACCATTTTTCACAGCTCCTTTCAGAAGCGCAATATCGTCTTCGCTTCGCTTTCTGTGACTGTTCAAAAGATTTCGCCTGATGATCTCCTGCACGGCGTTGTAAAGCTCCGGCGAAACGATAGCGTCGTGGTGACCTTTTATGTAATACTGATCACGGTATCCGTTGTTTACGACCGCTTTCCCGGGAACAAGGCATACTTTTTTGTGGGATATATAATCACCGAGATACACGGGGTTCGTAAGTATGCTTTTCAGTCGTGTTGTCGTCCATGTATACCCGTCCTTTTCTTCTGCGTTAAGGACTGCAATGATCTCAGCGTAGGTTTTTCCGTTTCCTGCCATCGAAAACGCCGTTTTTACTTTTTCCGCTTCGTTTTCGTCTGTTTGCCAAACGTTTTCTCCCGCGTTTTTATACCCGAAAGCCGTCCTTCCGTACGGTCTGCCTTCGCGAGCATACTGCTCATGGCTTGAAATCGAATGTCTGCTTATGCTGTTGCTTTCCTCCTGAGCTATAGCGGAAAAGATATTCAGAAGAAGATCGCATTTCGTATCGCGGGAATTGAGGTTTTCTCTTTCAAAGCGGATATTTACCCCTGCGCATCGAAGTTCTCTTACCATTTCCGCGCATTCCGCCATATTACGCGCGAATCTTGAGATGGACTTTGTGAGAATGAGGTCTATTTCTCCCTTCCTGCTGTCTTCAAGC
>JAFRTE010000038.1 GCA_017427285.1 Clostridia bacterium | reverse complement strand
TTAACGGTAATAGACCTTGATACCGTAATGCCCGGACTTGCCGGACACGATTTCGGAGACGCGATAAGATTTGCAACCAATTTCGTTGAAGAAGACAGCAAAGACTATGACAAAGCCGGAGTAAATCTTAAAGTATTCGAATCGTTCACGAATGGCTTTATCTCAAAAACATACGATACCCTTACAGAAAACGAACTTTCCACCCTCGCGCTTGGCGCATTCACACTTACATGCGAACAGGCCGTCCGCTTCCTTGATGACTACATAACCGGCGATAAATACTACAAAACCCTTTATCCCGAACATAACCTCATCCGCACAAAATGCCAGCTCTCCCTCGCAAAAGATATGCTGAAAAGGATGGGCAGTATGGAATCAATAATTAACGAATCGATAAAAATGCATAAATAAGGTGTAAAATGGATTATTTAAACGATCCCCGCTTTAACGGAATAAAACCTTTTGAATCGAAAATATGGTTAAGCAGCCCCACCATGCACGGCGACGAGCAGAAGTGGGTTGACGATGCGATTCAGAAAAACTGGGTAAGCACCGTCGGCGAAAACATAAACGAGGTCGAAAGACAGATCGCAGAATATATCGGCGTAAAATATGCTGTAGGACTCTCCTGCGGCACGGCATCTCTGCACCTTGCGACAAAACTTGCCGCCGAAAGACTTTACGGACAGGCAAAACCCGACAGGGGAGCGCTTTACGGCCATAAGGTCTTCTGCTCTGATGTTACCTTTGATGCGTCTGTTAATCCCGTCGCATATGAAGACGGAGAAGCCGTGTTTATTGATACGGAATACGATACGTGGAATATGGATCCGAAAGCTCTTGAAAAAGCGTTTGAGATTTATCCCGATGTCAAACTGATCGTTCTCGCTCACCTTTACGGAACACCCGGTAAAATTGATGAGATTAAGCGTATTGCAGACGCTCACGGTGCACTTATAGTCGAAGATGCGGCCGAAAGTCTCGGAGCAACGTTCAACGGCAAACAGACGGGTTCGTTTGGCGATTTTAATGCAATAAGTTTTAACGGAAATAAGATAATAACGGGATCTTCCGGCGGAATGTTCCTTACAGACAGCAAAGAAGATGCCGATAAAGTCCGTAAATGGTCCACGCAGAGTAGAGAAGCCGCTCCGTGGTATCAGCATGAGGAGATAGGGTATAACTACCGCATGAGCAATATTATTGCAGGTGTTATCCGCGGTCAGATACCGTATCTTAACGAGCATATCGCTCAGAAGAAAGCGATATATATGCGATACAAAGAAGGACTTAAAGATCTTCCCGCATCAATGAATCCGTATGACGAGAAAAACTCCGAGCCAAACTTCTGGTTAAGCTGCCTTATCATAGATGAAGCTGCTATGTGCCGCCAGGTCAGGGACGATAAAAGTGCTTTATTTATCCACGAAAAAGGCAAATCCTGCCCTACAGAAATACTTGACGCAATCGCAGTGTTCAACGCAGAAGGACGCCCCATATGGAAGCCCATGCATATGCAGCCGATATACCGCTCAAACCCATTCGTTACGGTCGAAGGTAACGGCAGAGG
>JAFRTE010000037.1 GCA_017427285.1 Clostridia bacterium | reverse complement strand
GGGCGAAGGAAAGAAAATCTCCCTGCCGGAAATGAACGCAAGGATCAATGCCCTCTTGGAGCAGAGCATAAAGTCCAGTGGTGTAATCAATCTGTTTTCCGATGTGAACGGCGATTTCTCCCTGTTCGATCCGAAGTTCCTCGAAGAAATCGGAAAGATGAAGGAAAAGAATCTGGCAGTGGAACTCTTGAAGAAACTCATATCCGAGCAGGTCATCATTTACAAGAGAACAAATGTGGTCAAGTCGGAGAAGTTCAGCGAGATTATCCAGCAGGCCATGAATCGCTACCTCAACGGAATGCTTACCAATGAACAGGTCATCGAGGAACTGCTGAATCTGGCAAAGCAGATACAGGCGGCGCAGAAGGAAGGCGAACAGCTTGGCCTTACCGCTGATGAGCTTGCATTCTATGATGCCCTGACAAAACCGCAGGCAATCAAGGACTTCTACGAGAACGAAGAACTTATAGCCATTACAAAGGAGTTAGCGGATGCCCTTCGTAACAATCGCACGATTGACTGGCAGAAACGAGACTCAGCCAGAGCAAAGATGCGGATGATGATAAAGAAACTCCTGAAAAAGCACAAGTATCCGCCGGAAGGTATGGATGATGCTGTTCAGACGGTGATGCTTCAGTGCGAACTGTGGACAGATAACAACGATATGGGCAGCCGCGTAGAGGCATACGCAACCAGGCTTGGGCAGTATGCGGCTGCGACACACGAAGGAAAGAAAGACGAGGAATAACATAACTCGGAGGTAAGAAATGAGCGCAGTTTTATCAAAAACGCTTAAAGACAAGGATATGGACAGGATTTTTGCGGAGGTTCCATGCACGGAAGACCTCGGCTTAAGTAAGCCTGGCCAACTGCGCCTTTTTCACCTTCTTGTGCGTGATGGGAAGTTCTATCACGAGGATTTGGAGAAGTGGCTCTATCGGAACCTCAGCCGATATGTTTTCTCGCGGGCGATGCTTGAGCAGTTCCGAAAGGATGATGATCTGGATGCCGCCATTGAACGAGCCATTCAGACAATGCGTGAGAACGGTGCCGCTGATGAGAAAGGCATGGGCAATGAACTCGGCGAGATGATGATTTATGCTTTTTTGGAGGGTAAACTGTCAGCACCAAAGCTGATGAGCCGTGTTGAACTGTCTACCGACCTTTCGCAGTACAAAAGCGTATGCGAGAGCATCCACCTGTTTTCAGATACCGATGAGAACGGTGCGCCGTTCAACCAGATGGTATTCGGTGCATCCAACATTGTCGGAGAAATCCAGGATGCCGTAGATAATGCCTTTGATGCCATTCTCCGTATCAAGAACCACACATCCCGTGAAATCCAGATGGTAGAGAAAACGGCACTTGACCGCTCGTTTGACGACGACGAGATTGCCTTTCTGAAAGATACCATTATCCCAACACCAAACGCACAGAGTAAATACAATACTGCTTACGGCGTATTCCTCGGCTATTCTATTGGAGTCAATGCAGAGGATCACCCGGAAATCGAATACGAACAGCTTGTCACGAAGAAAATGATCGAGGATATCCAGCGCCACGCCGGGTATATTGCTGACAAGATCAAGAGCAACGGACTTGATATGCACTCTTTCTATATCTACATCCTTCCCTTCAAAGATGCGGAAACCAACAAGAGTGAAATCATGGATCATGTCATGAAGGGAGATGTTGTCCTATGAGCGATACGCAAAAGACAAAACTCGGCGACGCCATATTCGGCAGCATTGATGACAACGATTTCCTCAATGTTCTGTACGACAATATGCTCTATAACTATGCCATTCTGAAACTGCATCTGGAGGGCTTTCAACAGGCACGTCAGGTGGATGTGGAGGCGGCATTGCGCTTTGCCGACCTGCTTTCCAAGTCCACGCATCCGACAAAATCCGATGACCATAAGATGTGGGCACAGGCGATTGTCACGCTTCTTCTTGAACTGGAGCCGGAAAACGAGGATGTTGCGTATTACGCCGGTTCTGTTCTTTCGAGCATAGGTAACTTCCGCGGCACGGAAATTGCAAAGACTGTTTATAAATCCGGCTATACCGAAACCACGCTGCAGGAGAAGGCGTTCGCTACATTTATCAGCGATTATCTGTCCGTCCCCGCGCAGAAGAATATGCGGTTCTTCATTCCGCAGAAGAATATCTACGACCAGTTAAACGATGACGCTTTCAGCTATTCTGCACCGACCTCTATGGGAAAGTCCTTCATCATGGAGGTGTTTATCAAAAATAAGATTCAGAACGGCGCGAGGTGCAATTTTGCCCGTATCGTTCCTACCAAGGCTCTTATTAATGAAGTCCGGGAAGACACCGTCAAGGGACTGGACAAGCTGTTGGAAGAGATGAACTACAGTGTAGTCACGGCTGCAAGCGATTACTCGTTGGAGGAGGATCACAATTTCATCCTTGTCATGACGCCGGAGCGCCTGTTGTATCTCCTCATCAGCAAGCCCGACTTCAAGATAGACTACATTTTCATAGACGAGGCTCATAAAATGACAGGCAGAAACAGCCGGGGACCGTTCTACTACAAAACGGTTGATATGCTTGCCCAGCAAGACCCGCCGCCGCATTTTATATTTGCCTCACCGAACATTCCGAATCCAGAGGTTTATCTGAAACTTGTGACCGAGGCGCAGAAAGGCGCGGAGAATGCCATCTCATCGACCTTTGCACCCGTAACACAGTTTAAATTCCTGATAAGCCAGGAAACGAAATCAATCCGCATTTTTAACGACCACACGCAGGATACCATCTTCATTTGTAAGTATGGAAATACCACCATGTCGGTTGTGGACTTCATGAATATCATGACCGCCTTCGACCAGAACAAGCCGCTGGGAGAACGTAAGCGCAACATCGCTTATTTTAGCGGCAAGAACGGCGCAATCGAAGCTGCCAGAGCGTTTGCGAAGGGGAAAGACGATATTGACGATGATGATTTGAAGCAGCTTGCAAACGACATTCGGGATCAGGTACATGGCGATTATTATCTGACGAAACTTATCCGCAAGGGCATCGCATATCACATTGGCTATCTGCCAGCTTCTATCCGGCAGCGCATTGAGAAGCTGTTTAAGGCTGGAAAGATAACTGCGATGTTCTGTACCAGCACATTGATTGAGGGCGTCAATCTTCCTGCGGACAATCTTTTTATTACGAACTATCGCAGCGGCAGACCGCAGATGACAAGCGTGGAGTTCCGCAATCTTATCGGTCGTGTCGGACGCATCAAGTTTAATCTTTACGGCAATGTGTTCTTCATCAGTGATGGAAACCAGGTGACCGAGAAGGAATATGTGCGGCTTCTCCGTGAACCGATACCCGATCAGAAGCTGTCGGTCGTGCAGGAACTGAAGCCGAAACTTAAAAAACACGTTGTCGATACGCTTCTATCGGGCAGTTCAAAGATTGAGCCATACGATACAAAAAGTCAGAAGCAGCCGGAAGAAGAATATGTCATGATGCGGAAATTTGGACTGATTCTTCTGAAGGATATTATAGACGACAGGAACAGCCTCGTCCGCCGCGAGTTCGCCGATTATATGCCGGAAGGCGGCGAGCAGATCATCCGTGAAAAGTTTGAAGGACAGAAGGCGTTCATTGACAGCGACATCAATATCTCCGCCGACCAGACACGGAAACTCGCTGCGGCTATCCGAAACGGTACCCATTATCCGAAATCACAGGACGGCAGGTTCTCACACGGTGTTGTGCTTGGATTCCTGGAAGAACTGAGCCGTATCTTCAATTGGGATAAGTATGAGTTCGGTACTCTCGGCAAGCGGAACAAGGCGGGAGAACACGCCAAGTTAAGCTGGTATGCGGTCATCCTTTCTCAATGGATGGAAGGTCACGGGCTGAGTTATATCATGCGCAAGGCTATCGACTACATGAACGAACACCCAGAGAAGTTCTGGCTGAATGAGTACACGCCATCATATTTTGATGACGGACCGGAGCATCGCAATGTGGTATTTGCAGATACTCTGGAGGTGATCGAAAATGTTATCCTGTTCAGCATATCGAACTATTTTTTGCGGTTCTCCAATATGTATATTGCTATTAACGGAGAGCATTCACTTGATGACAACAACTGGTATGAGTTCGTGGAGTACGGCACGACTAATGAAATAACGGTATTCCTGCAGAGGAACGGCTTCTCCCGCGAATCTGCAAACTACATAAAGGATCACCCTGAATATATCTTCAGACAGGATGGCGTTCTGATTCTGCGCCGCTCACTTCTGAAATGCAAGAACAATGATGCGAGAACAGAGGCGGAACTGATCTCGCTGAACCGACCGAAACTGTTTGAAGAAGAACAAGAAGCATAAAACAAATTGGAGGTGCAGTATGGCAATACCAAAAATTAAAAAGCAGGATATCATCGAGGCCTTGAAGTATATCGATGAGAACGGAGTGCCTTTCCATAATCAAAGCACGAAATATGAACTCGTGACAGAGGATGGAAAGCGGTATCCTCCGAAGTATGTGGTGGCCGTAGCTGACCATTTGACAAACGGTACTGATATTTCAACGGAAGGCTTTAATGCTGTCGAGGCAAAAAGCTATCTTGAAGGTCAGGAATTTACCATAGAAACAAAGCAGCAGGAGAAATTTGAGCTTTCTGTTACCGCTGATGGTGTCGAGTCCACAGACGAGCGTTTCACAATGGACAATCTGAGCCTCGGCGATAACTATAAGCCTCTTGATGTTTATTTCAAGAAAGCAAACGGCGAAGTGATAAAACGCTCTTATAGCAAAGGTGAAAGACGAAACTCCAATCAGACCATGCCCCGTATTGCTTTTCAGATATTTGAAAAGCAGATATCCGGAATGTCTGTTGAGGACAAGGAGAGCTTTCCTATCTGCAAATACAATCCAGACAGTGACTTGATTTGTGGCATTTATTCCAGCGTGGATGAGTTTAAGAAGCATCGTAATACAATAGAATATCTGACATACGGCTACGATAACGGCAGGCAGTTTGTTATCTACTGTTGGAACATATTCTCCACGATTATTTTCGTCCGGGAATGCTTGAAGCGTTTCGGCGAGCCGGGAGATCAGTTCATACTCACATATCGGGAGAAAGATGAAAAGGAAACGGAGGCTGCGGAGACCGAGGCCGCCGCACAGGAGGAACTCGTCCAGCAGTTCAAAGGATACAGAAATCCTTTCTCTTCCATGCTGATTGCATCGAAGAATTTGATCTTCAGAGGTGCGCCGGGAACCGGCAAATCTTATCTTGCAAAGGAAATCGCTACGGACATAATCAGCAACGGGTACTTTGATGATTACACCTTGCTTACTGATGAGCAGAAGAAACAGGTGGAGTTCGTGCAGTTCCATCCGAGCTATGACTACTCTGATTTTGTCGAGGGATTGCGGCCGAAGGTAAATGACGACGGTACTATGGGCTTTGAATTGCAGGACGGCATTTTCAAGAAGTTTGTTGCCCGCGCAAGGAAGAATTATGAAGATTCGCAAAAGTCTAAAGAAACGATAGAAAAGGAAATCTCCGTGCAGGAATCCATGACGGAGTTCTTCTCCAGTATTGAACTTGGAGTAGATACCTTTAAGACAATCAACGGTAATGAGTTCACCATCACCTCCGTGGATGATAAGCATATCACCATCTCCATCCCCGGAAATGCTACCGTCAACAGGCTTACCTTGAACTTGGATGAGGTCAGGAAGATGCTTGAGTCCGGGCAGAAGTTCGATAAGATAAAAGACATTACGACCTTCTTCGGAAAATCGTTTGCTACACAGGCGTATTCCTACGATTTCGCAATCTACAAAGCGATTCGGGCAAAGAAAAGTGCTGCGTCTAAAGCAAAAGCAAAGCAGGAAGAATTGAAGAAGTATATATTCATCATTGATGAAATCAACCGTGGTGAGATTTCAAAGATATTCGGAGAACTGTTTTTTGCAATCGACCCTGGCTATCGTGGCAGAGCTGGAGAAATCTCCACGCAATATTCCAATCTGCATTCCGATCCGGATGAGAAATTCTATATCCCGGAGAATGTTTATATCATTGGCACCATGAACGACATCGACCGCTCTGTGGACAGCTTTGATTTTGCTATGCGCAGGCGTTTCCGCTTCGTGGAACTCCGGGCAGATGAACGTCTTGAAATGCTGGCGTCTCTTGAGAATGAGGAGCTTGAAGCTGAAGCTATCAGGAGGATGGCTGCACTCAATAAGGAAATCACAAGTGTTGAAGACTTGAACGAGAATTACCAGATTGGCGCATCATATTTCTTAAAGCTGAAGACTCTCGATTTTGACCAGCTTTGGACGGATTACCTGCAGCCGCTCCTGCAGGAATACATCCAGGGAATGTACGATGAAGAAGGAATTATGAACAGGTTTGCGAAAGCCTATGGCTATCAAAAACCTGTTGAAGGTGATGTGAATGAAGCTACTCAAGATCAAGGATAATTCACAACGAAAAAAAGATGCCTTTTCCAATATCGGTACCCTCACGGGCAAGATTGCTGACAAGACATTGGAGCAGCTTGAGCGTGAAGGCGTATTCGTATTCCCTGAAATCGTAAAAGATGCCGAGGACATAACGCGGGATCAGATGATAATTCAGAGCGTTAACGACACATATCGATCCGGCAATGTAATGGGGTTTCTTGGCTGTGGCGATGAACGGCTCATTATTGAGTCACGCTTTGGCGGAGAGGATGAGGATTTCTTCTTTCAGTATCTCCTTGATCGCGTTCTTGATTTTCCGAATATTGTGGACATGGAATCCGATGCCAATCAGGATAACCGTCTTTTTAACTTCCTGCTGTTCTTGTTCCCGTATTATCTCAAAACGGCGATGCGAAAAGGTCTGTTCAAGAGATATATACGGCACAGATACAATGATGGAAATGTCAAGGGAGCCATTGATATCGCAAGGCACATCGAGAAGAACACGCCTTTTACCGGGAGCGTAGCATACAGTCAGCGCGAGTTTTCTTACGATAATAGCTTGATGGAGCTGGTGCGTCATACCATAGAATTTATCAAAAGGAAGCCTTACGGGAATAATCTGCTCATAAAGGTTAAGGACGAGGTAAAACTCGTTATTGATGCGACACCGGGATATGAGCCATACGATAGGCAGCGAATCATTGAGCAGAATAAAAAGAACACTGTACGCCATGCATATTTCCGGGAGTATCTTGCACTTCAAAGACTATGCCTTCTGATCCTTCGACATCAGAAACATCAGATTGGCTCTGGATCAAAGCAGATTTACGGTATACTCTTTGACGGTGCTTGGTTGTGGGAAGAGTATGTTAATTCACTTATAGAGGATGCTTTCTATCATCCGATGAACAAGGGCGGCAAAGGTGCCCAGAGACTGTTTGACGGGAATATAGGTCTTATTTACCCTGACTTTATCAGTCGGGATAACGAAAATAGAATTATTGCGGATGCCAAATACAAGCCGATTGACAACATCGGAAATAAGGATTATTTGCAGGTGCTGGCATATATGTTCCGATTCGATGCAAAGGCAGGCTTCTATCTCTATCCAGAAGCGGAAGGATCAGATGACCTGCAACTGTGGATGAATCGCGGCTCGACTTACGAGGCAAATGTCACGCCGCGTGATGATATCAGCATCACAAAGCATGGACTGAAAATCCCTATGGACGTGTCTGACTATGCGGGATTTGTAGCAAAAATGAGAACTCATGAACAGGAGTTTATTAGTGCATTCTCTTGTTAGTCCTCTGTAGTATTGAAGGGAGTGATTTAATGCTTGGAGCAATAGTCGGTGACATCGTAGGCTCCGTCTACGAATGGCACAATATCAAAACGAAGGAGTTTCCCTTGTTCAGGGATGACTGCTTTTTCACAGATGATACCGTCATGACCTGCGCTGTTGCGGAGGCGGTCATGAATGGCGGCCAGAAGGATGATTTCATTGACGCTATGAAGAAATACGGCCGGATGTACCCGGATGCCGGATACGGCGGCAGATTCGGTGCGTGGATCACCTCCGATAACCGTGAGCCTTATAACAGCTTTGGCAACGGTTCCGCTATGCGTGTTTCTCCATGCGCTTGGGTGATGGACTGCGGTTTCTGCGCCAGAACGGGAATGTGGCCGTCCAATGGCAGAGCCGGTGCGCAGCTTTCTGCAGAAGTCACACACAACCACCCGGAAGGCATCAAAGGCGCGATGGCAACGGCTGACGCCATCTTCATGTGCCGTTATTACTTCGGCGGCTATTACGGCGACTACGAGCAGCCGATCAACGATGATCCGGCAGAGTGCAAGAAGCGAATCAAGGAACACATAGAGAACGAATACGGATACGACCTCTCTCGGACATTGGATGAAATCCGTCCTACCTACCGTTTCAACGAGACCTGTCAAGAGACAGTACCACAGGCCATCATTGCATTCTTGGAAAGCACGGACTTTGAGGACGCCATCAGAAATGCCATCTCCCTTGGTGGCGACAGTGATACACTTGCTGCAATCACGGGCAGCATAGCAGAGGCGGCTTACGGCATTCCAGACTGGATCAAGGACAAGGCGTATTCCTATCTTGATGAGCCGTTGAAGGATGTATTGAGACGTTGGAAGAAGTATATTTCCAGAGATTAATCCCAAGGAGGAGAAAGCCATGAAACACAAAGTTAGACTGACGGTGATTGATAAAAAGCTCTACCCGGAATTGCAGCAGCAGTATTGTGCTGATCCGAATTCCGGCGCATGTCCCTGCTACAATGTGGGGGATGTTTTTGAGTTCTATCGTGATGAGGAGCGTGACGATTTCTGGCATTGCGGATTGAATACACTCATTCACACAGATGCCGCTCCCGACAACGTGGCGGGCGGTCCCAAGATGCCACATTGCTCTGAACTGTGGGATGCTATTAGCCGATACATCTATACTGGACTTCAGGGCGGCTCAATTATGAAGGGCTGGATGGAACGAGAAAACGAGATGATTGCTTGCTGTTCGGATGGCACGAGGCCGGTCATATTCAAGATTGAACGGATTGATTATGAATGATGTGCAGAATGTTCTCAAATGTAAAAACAGATCAGAATTTCGAGACTGGCTCGTTTCTCATGCAGACGAATCAGAGTGTTGGGTGCAGGTAAAGCGCGGTAAGCCAGTTGACTCGGATGTTTTTTACTACCTCGATGCGGTTGAGGAGGCTCTTTGCTTCGGCTGGATAGATAGCACTCACAAGGAGATAAACGGCGTGCGGATGCAGCGTTTCACTCCCCGTAAAAAGAACAGTCCTTGGACGGAACTGAACAAGGAGCGTGTTCGCAGGTTGGAAAGGCTCGGATTGATGACCGATGCGGGAAGATCCGTACTGCCGCCGATGGGAGCAAGGAGTTTCCGTGTTGATCCTGATATTGAAGCCGCGATGAAAAAAGCACGGGTATGGTCAAGATTCAAGAGTTTCCCGCCGCTTTATCAGAGGGTAAGGGCATACAATGTAGCATTCTATAAGAAGCGGAATCCTGAAATGTATGAGCAGACTCTGCGTCACCTGATTGAAGAAACAAAGGCAGGTAGATTGTTTGGTGAGTGGAATGATTATGGAAGGCTACTCGATTATTGAAAATATGAGGAGGTTACAGCAATGAAAAACGTAGAAGGAAAGGTTATCATCATCACCGGGGCATCATCTGGTATCGGCGAGGAGACGGCAAAGGTACTGGCCGCGAATGGAGCGAAGGTCGTATTGTCTGCACGCCGTGAGGATAGGCTTCAGATGCTGGCAGCGGAGATAGGAGAAAACGCCGCTTATCTCAAATCTGATGTTGTGAATCCAGATGAAATGATTGCTCTTGTCAATTTGGCGAAAGAGAAATTCGGCAAGGTTGATGCTGTGTTCGCTAATGCGGGGATTATGCCTGCGGGCAATATGTCGGAGTTGAAAACCGCTGACTGGAACAGAATGATTGATATCAACATCAAAGGTGTGCTAAATATCATGGCAGCTGTACTTCCGGAGTTCACTGTTCAGAAATATGGTCATATCATTGCGACATCTTCCAGAGCGGGGTTAATGTCTGTTCCGGGTAATGCGGTTTATTGTGGCACAAAACACTTTGTACGTGCTATGCTGGATTCATTTCGGAGTGAATCTATACGAGAAGGCACAAACATCCGTACTACAACAATCTATCCAGGAGCCATTAAGACAGAGCTTCTTAACACAGTTGCTGAATCAGCTGCAAAGGATATGGTTTCGCAATTCTATGAGAATGTAGGGCTTACTCCGGATACCATTGCCAATGCTGTTCTCTATGCGGTTTCTCAACCGGATAATGTTGCGATTCCTGATTTGGTTGTATGCCCATCAATGGAGGGGTAAAAACAATTTGTACCTTTTGATTATTCCTCACACATTTTGATTTTGCCTATACCTTTTGATTTTTCTTCCGATTGGTTCAAATCACGGGTTCAGACTGGTTCACATCCGAGCAGGCAAAGTTGTTGAAAAACTGAAAACGGACATAAAAAAAGAGGGCTTCCGGCGGAGCAAAACCGCTGAAAGCCCTTGTTTATTGGGAATTTTCCTCGTATCAAAGACAGCGTTTACATAGATGACGGAATCACAGGTACGAATACAAAAAAGCGTGACGAGTTTAATCGCATGATCGAAGAATGCCATGCTGGAAACATCGACATGATCATCACCAAGTCGATCAGCCGATTTGCCCGTAACACGCTTGACTGCCTGAAATACATCCGCGAACTCAAGGACCTGAACATTCCGGTTTTCTTCGAGAAAGAGTCCATCAACACAATGGACTCCAAGGGCGAGGTGCTGCTTACCATCATGGCCTCCCTTGCCCAGCAAGAAAGCCAGAGCCTTTCGCAGAATGTGAAGCTCGGCATCCAATACCGATACCAGCAGGGCAAAGTACAGATCAACCACAATCGTTTTCTGGGCTACACCAAAGACGCTGATGGCAATCTGGTCATCGAGCCGGAACAGGCCGAAATCGTCCGGCGCATCTATCGGGAATACCTGCAGGGCCTGAGCATGGATAAGATCGCCGCAGGGCTTGAAGCGGACGGCATTCTCACCGGCGCGGGCAAAACAAAATGGCACACCAGCACCATCAACAAGATTCTCCGGAACGAAAAGTACATCGGTGACGCGCTCCTGCAAAAGACCTACACCACGGACTTTCTGACGAAGAAACGCATCAAGAATAACGGCACCGTTCCGCAGTACTATGTGGAAGGCGACCACGAACCGATCATTCCGAAGGACATCTTCCTGCTGGTGCAGGAGGAACTGGTCCGCAGACGCGTGGTCCACACCAGCGACAACGGCAAACGCCACTGCTACTCCTGCAAGCACTGTTTTGCACAGATCGTTTTCTGCGGCGAGTGCGGTGAGTTTTACCGGCGCGTTCACTGGAACAATCGAGGCTGCAAGTCTATCGTCTGGCGGTGCTGCTGACGGCTGGAGGCCACCGGACACGCCTGCCACAGCCGGACGGTCAATGAAACACTTCTGGAGCAGGTGGTGATTGACGCCATCAACCGGGTGCTTTGCCAGAAGGATGATTTCCTGCAAACGCTCCGGGCAAACATCGCCACTGTGGTCCTGCAGGGCGACATCCTCTCACCGGAGGTTATAGACGAGCGTTTGAGCAAGCTGCAGAAGGAGCTCTTGAAGAAGGTCAATCAGAAAGACGACTACGACGCCATCGCGGACGAGATTCTCCGGCTCCGGGATCAGCGCAGGCAGGCCGAGGTGGACAGCGTCATCAAGGATGAGCAGATGAAGCAGATCCGTGACCTGCAGGATTTCGTCAAAAGCCAGCCTGCCACCATCACAGAGTTTGATGAGACGCTGGTCAGCCGCCTGATTGCAAAGATCACCGTTTTCGACGATCACTTCACCTTGGATTTCAAGTCCGGCATCACAATCGACATCGAGGCATAAAACAAGGCTCCCTTACTACCGCTGATGGCAGTGTGGGAGCCTTTGCTTTTATTCGTAATCTATTCTCTCTATCTTGAAAATGACCGGCCTCGTACCGTCTGAACAACATGCGATCATCTCGTTCTCCCGTTCCATCCAGCCCTTCATGATGGAGCCACCCTGAAGGCCGGTATAGATGTACCGGCTGATGGCATCCCACAGTTCGGAGCAAAACGGCATCTTCGGACCGCCTGCCACTGTGTCAGGATCGGCATCGGTATGGACAAGTGTGTTCAGACCGCAATGCCAAAAATCATCCCGCTCTTCATCACGGTAAAACTCAAACACATCACCGATGTTATAGCAGGGACATGCGCCGGAATCTGGATCGGCACAGTACTGATGCTGCAGCTCTGGGTAGAGCTTTTTGTCGATTACGGTGAGTCTTACTTTATGCTTCATTTTGATCCCTCCCTGATATTTTTCCCAAGTTCATATGCTTTTTCTCCAAAGCCTTTTTCTTCTGCATCTTCTCTGGTCTTGCATCCTCTGGCAAGCACACGACCGATATCCGCCCATTCAAGATACATCAGTGCTTCCTCGTAGCTTCTCTGTATACCCATCATCGCCCAGTCGGATGGATTGGTACCAGATGAAATGAGCATGGCTTTTTTGCTGCTTCCCTTAAGACGTTTGTCTATGGCATAGAAACGGGCTACGACGGAAAGCAACTGCGCCGTTGCGGAGTAATAATAAAGCGGTGAGGCAAACACCACGATGTCCGCTTTCTCAAGTTCCGGCCACAGTTCAACCATATCATCCTGAAAGACACAGGGGTTGTCGCCGCATCCGCATCTGTCACAGGCAATGCAGGGATGTACCTTCTTAAATGCTGCGTCAAATCGATAAATCTCGTGTCCTGATTCTTCTGCACCACGTATGAATTCATCCAGCAGATATGCGTTTGTCCCCTTCTTGTGAGGACTACCATTCAGTATAGTAATGTTCACAGTTATACCTCCTCGTCAAACCGCGATTTGTCTATCTGATACTTGCTCCAAGGCTCCGCGCCTCGTCAGTCTTATCGGTTCCGAGTACCATTCCGAGACTCTTCCAGCCAAGCTGACCGAAAATGCTGTACCACTGAATCGGAATTGGGTTCTGTTCCGCCGGTGCGCCGGAGGTTAGGAGAAGGACGGTGTCCCGATTGCATGCCTCAAAGCCCAGATTGCTCTGGACAGCGTACAGGCGATCCACCGCTGTTTTTAGTGTGCCGGTGATATCAAACCAGTAGACCGGAGAGGCAAAGACCAGAACGTCGCATTCGACAAATGCCTCATAGATCTGGTCCATGTCGTCCTTCTGAACACATGGATGCAGATCGCCTTTCTGCTTTCTGGCACAGCCGTGGCAGTCAAGACAGCCGTGGATATTCATGTTCTGAAGATAGAATTCATTCACTTCATTGCCGGCACTCTCTGCGCCTTCGGTAAAGGCCTTTATCAATGCCGCTGTATTGCCGTTCTTCTTCCCGGCACCGTTTAGAATCAATATCTTTTTCATACAGTTGCTCTCCTTTTCCTGCGCTCCCCGCCGACTATGATGGCAGTGTGGGAGCCTTGGTTTATCTACTCTTATTTGCTCTGCTGGAACAGCCACTCCATAACGGCCACGCAATTATATGCGTAATCGAAAGAGGCCATGTGATACATGGAACTGTCTGCTCCTCCAGACATCCCGCCGCTCATTCCTGCTGAATCTCCGTTACCGCTGGGACCTCCGAAACTGCCGGACGGTTTCTCACCAGAGCCGCCTCCAAATCCGCCGCCCTGTGCACCGGAACCGCCCATGCCGCCGCTCTTGGGCTCAATCGTTCCTGTTGCCCATGAGATGAAATACTGATTTTCATCCGCATCAAACAGCTCCTGTGCAGCTGATGACAGTTCATCAACAGACCATGTGCCGTCCCACTGAGCGTATTTATAGGAAACGGAATCCGCATCAAACATTGCCATGACTTCCTGCGCACCATTCCATGCGTTGGTATCATCTTCTGCAGCAAAATAGACAAAAGACTGATCTTCAAGACCTGTAAGCGTGCTGATGTCCCACTGTCCGTCAACGAACATACAAGCGGCATAGAGATCAGGATATTCTGATGCAAGGATCAATGTGGTCATGCAGCCCATAGACTGGCCTGTTCCATAGATGTGGTTTGTGTCAACGGCATATTCGCTGCTCATATAATCGACATAACGCTTAGTGAGCTCAACATATTCTGTCGTGGTATAGCTGCCGTGATCATCAAGAATCGTTTCCGGATAGGTCGGTACGGCGACAATTGTCGGATAGACCGACTGCCATTCTTCCGCAGCCCACACAAGTCCGCCGCGTCCCTGCGTCAAAGACACCGTAGCGTCATTTCCTACGCAGCTGGAGTCTGCAATAAAGACTACCATCGGATAAGAGCCGGATGCATCGTAGCCTTCAGGTAAAAACAAGTTGTAGGTGATGGAAAGTCCACTCTGGGAATCCTCGTATGTTCTTTGCTCAAACTTACTTGCATAGGTTGCGATGAGTGCGTCCTTGTCCTCAGCCAGTGTATTGGCTACGGTGCCAATAGCGGAATCAGAAGTCTCGGATGGAGAGCTTTCTCCCGTGTCCGTCTGCTCCTGTGCGGATACACTTTCCGTTTGCGTGGCGCTCTCCTCCTGCGATGAAGTATTTCCACAGGCAGCCAGTGAGCATATCATGAGTGCTGCAAGCAGAATCGTGATAGTTTTTCTGAACATAAATATTTCCTCCATTCTTTCACTTTGGAGTGTTTTATATTGCGAACTGCCATCCGCAGTATCTTTTTACATCCTTAACTTAAATCAACCATCTAAGACGCTGCTTCAGCCCTGATCTTTCATGCACCCGTTCACCCATTCAATGAAGTTCGTCGTGCTGTTTCCGGTCCTCTCAGCTTTAACATGCTGCTGTCCCCACACGGTGGCAAAGTCAACAGATTCCACTCCACTGTAATTTTCAAGAGCAAGCGCAAGATTCACCTCTGTCGTAAGCGAAGTATCGCTCTGGGCAATGCCTGTCCTGATCCTCCAGTACTTAGCGGGCGTGCTTGTACCATAACCTTCTTCGGAATCCAGCAGATAGTAAAGCGGCGTATACATATTCAGCCTTTGCTCTGCCGTATACCCAAGCGCATCCGTTTTCTGGAGATCGGAGGCAAAGTCAGACGCATAATCGTTTCCAAGATCATTCAGTATTTCTGCAAGTACAGCGTCAAAATGAGCGCCGTTTCCATCTCCGTAACCGAACAGTACATTTTCACCCTGACCTGCATCAAGCTGGTCAAAAGCACCGAGATTCTTTGATGTGCTCTTGAATGCTGTCACAAAGTCTTCGATCCCCGTAATAGACGCAGTATTTGACTCTGCGTCATATGTCACCCATGTTCCATTTGCGTTCAACGCATCAATATAATCTTCGACTGTCTCATATGTGCCAGAGATTGTGATCCCGTTTGATGTATCGGTACGGGAAATGTTATCGTTCTCCTCATAGGAACCGTCACCGGTACCACCGAACCCTCCATTTCCGTCCATCCCACGGAATTCCCGTTCTCCGTCAGTTTCTCCGTCTGTACCTCCAAAGCCGCCGAAACCATTGCCTTCCGGTCTGCCAAAACCACCCATGCCACCGGGACCACCATCATTTCCCGTTGATGCGGAAGAATCATAGGGAAACTCGGTGTCTTCAAGGAAATGATTCAGGGACTCTTCAATAACCGCAACGATATAGTCATAATAGCTTCCTGACTGGTAAATGCCTTCTGCGGACTCCTCCAATGTAAGAACGCTGCCCTTTTCATCCTTGATACCGAGATTATTGATATACTCGGCAAATGCAGCTGCCATAGCGTCCGAAATCGCCTGTTCATCCTCGGAAAGACCGCTTCTGGTCACACCCATCATCCATTCATAAGCTTCATCGGCACTGTCCAGATTTGTGATCGGACACCAGTCCATCGATCCGTAAACCGCATCGCTCACGCCCTGTACAGCACCAATCTGTTCAAGGTAAGGCGTATATAGATCGCTGTCACCGGATGCTCCAACAACCGCCGACTGTGCTCCACCGCCGCTCATACCAAACACGAAGATCCTTTCGGCATCGCCGGGAGTGTCTTCATCTGTATATCTCAGGTAGCGAATGGCAGCCTTCAAGTCAGCAACTCCTGCAGGTGCGCCTGCGTCCCGTCCACGGCATCCGGCATGAACGTACACAAGACCCGCTTCCATATATTCAGTGAGGCTTGTGTAGGAAGTTAATGCTGCCTGTGCCGTATAACCGGGAGTCTCAATCGGCATTACAATGGGTGCGGTTTTTGCCGAATAACCGTTGACCGAAGCGTCAGGGTTTATTTCGCAGGTGTAGGTTCCATCTCCGTTCTCAGTCCCGGAGAAATAATCTCCCGGTACAAAAACAGCAAGCGTTTCATAAGACGAGTCCGCCGGAGTTTCGCAGTAGGATATCCCGATCTGATAATAGACATTATCATCTGCGTTATATTCCCACTTGGACATATCGATCTTTGACAGGTTCGTTACGACATCCCCTGTTTTTGCCTGCGAGGCCTCATTGGCTGACGTCGTGTTTTCGTTTGTTCCCTGCGCACCACAGGCAGCCAGTGAGCATACCATGAGTGCCGCGAGAAGCAGTGCAATTGTTTTCCTGAACATAAGTTCATCCTCCATTCTTTGATTTTGGAGCGTTTTATATTGCGAACTACCATCCGCAGCAGATTTGTTCTACTGTACTGCAACAGTTTACTGCCTTAACCTAAAATGAAGCATAAAGAGTATATCAGTAATCCAAATCACTAACTCAACCCTATCGCAAAACATCTAAACCGGCCACTCAACCCTCTGACATCTAAATGGCCTACTCAACCCTCCGCACATTTGCTTTGATATGTTCCCACGGAGCGATTTTTGCAGTCATTTTCGCGTACCGGCACTGACGGTCGAATGCTCAAAAAGCCCGTAAATACGGCGCTTTTTCGCCCCTTACCGCTCAACCCTTGACATCAATACTACCGTCTCGACGTGCTGTGTTCTCGGGAACATATCAAACGGGCGGATCGTGTCGAACGTGTATCCGAATTCCGAAAGCAAAACGGCGTCTCTCGCCTGCGTCTCGGGGTTGCAGCTCACATAAACGATTTTTTCGGGCGAAAGCCTTGCTATTGCGCCTGCCGTTTCGCTACTGAGCCCTTTCCTTGGCGGATCGACTATTACCGTATTCGGTCTGCCTCCGCATTTTTCGATTATTTCCAGCGTTTCAGCGGCGTCTGCGGCAAAAAATTCCGCATTTTCAATCCCGTTTATCTCAGCGTTTCTTTTTGCGTCGCCTATGGCTTCTTTAACTATTTCTATTCCCAATACTTTTTTTGCCCCTGCCTTCGCCGCAAGAAGCGAAATCGTTCCGATCCCGCAGTACAGGTCAAGCACCGTATCGTCATGACCGATATCCGCAAGACTGAGAGCATATTTATACAGATTTTCCGTCTGCAAGCTGTTTATCTGATAAAACGCAGCGGGACTTATCTCAAATTTAACGCCGCAAAGCGTGTCGGTTATCCGTTCTTTGCCGTAAATAAGACGGTATTTTTCTCCGAGCACCGTATTCCCGCGCGTCGTGTTTTCGTTGATAAAAACGCTTGTTGCGCCGTTTCTTTTCATAAGTTCGGCAAATTCGTTTTCGTGTGGCAGTTTTTTTCCGTTTATAACGGCGCAGACGCATATCTCGCCCGTGTTTTTCGCTTTTCTGAGATAAAGCTGGCGGAAAAGACCTTTTCCGTTTATTTCGTTATACGGTGTAATGCCTTTTTCCTTTACAAAGCTTTCTGCCGTGGAAATGAATCTTCCGAAATCAGCGTCCTGCAAAAAACAGGCGCTGTTTTCAATATTTCTGTGGCTTGCCCTCGCGTAAAACCCGAATTTTCCGTTTTCCGAGAGCGGACATACAACCTTGTTTCTGTAATTTGCCGTTTCGGGAGAGGGAACGGTCGGCAGCGGATCGGGAAATACCTCCATATGTCGTTTGTATGCGTTTATTACATACTGTCTTTTTATTTCAAGTTCGGCGCCGTATTCCATATTCAGAAAAACACAGCCGCCGCACTTTTCAAAAGTAGGGCAGGGCGCGCTTATCCTTTTTTCGGACTTTCGTAAAATTTCTTCTATTATTCCGTAAGCAAACGTCTTTTCTGTTTTGACTATACGGCAAAGAATTTCGTCTCCGGGGATTGCGTTATGGACGAAAATAACAAAACCGTCGGTCTCTTTGTCGGAATAGCGGGCAACCCCGAGTCCGGCAAAGCTTACATCCGTTATTTCAAGCTTAAGAATATCGTTTTTCCTTATCATCGTTCTCTTTCCGTTTTATTGTCGTTATCTCAATTATATTATGTTTTTTGTGTTCTGTCAAGCGTGATATTGCAGGGCTATTTGTGATTTTTGCGTGAAAAAGTCCGTGACCCGTTGACAAAAACGGATAAAATGTGGTAAAATATATATAATGTAAATAATGTGCATTGCCCAAAGGCGTGCAATGTTATATTTTAAAACAGAATATCATATTCCGCAAATTTTTTCTTCCGGCAACAAAGAGGGCTGTTTGTTATCTGAAGAAAAGTTGCGGTGTGTTTGTTGTGTTTTGAAAAATTGATCCTACATACAATTATTATCACAGGAGGTAATTATTTGAAAAAAATAGACAAAATACGGATTATTCCGTTAGGCGGACTTAACGAGATCGGAAAAAACCTTACGCTTATCGAATGCGGAAAAGATATAATCGCGATAGACTGCGGCCTTGCTTTTCCCGATGAAGAGATGCCGGGCGTTGACTACGTTATACCCGATATGCAGTATATTATTAAAAACAGCGACCGCTTCCGCGCCATTTTTATTACTCACGGTCATGAAGATCATATCGGAGCGATCCCGTATCTTCTTCGGGATATAAACGTGCCCATTTACGCAACACGGCTGACGGTAGGGATAATCCAGAATAAACTGAAAGAATTCAACCTTGACAACGAAGCGGAGCTTATAGAAGTCCGCGCCGGTCAGACCGTCGAGCTTGACACTCTGAGCGTGGAATTCATTCACGTTAACCACTCAATAGCCGACGCCACCGCGCTCGCGATACACACGCCGTGCGGCACAGTCCTTCATATGGGCGACTTTAAAATAGACGTTACGCCCGTTGACGGTGAAATGATCGATTTAACGCGTATAGGGCAACTCGGTCAGGAGGGCGTTACTCTGCTGATGATGGAATCGACAAACGTCGCCCGTCCCGGATTTACAATGAGCGAGCTGAAAGTCCGCGATTCACTCCGCAACATTTTCATGAAAGCGATGAATAAGCGTATAATCATCGCAACGTTTTCGTCAAACGTACACAGAGTTCAGTCCATAATCAATCTTGCCGCCGAATTTCACAGAAAAGTTGCGGTAAGCGGCAGAAGCATGGTTAACGTAATCGAAGTTGCCGACGAGCTCGGATATATGTCAATTCCCGACAGAGTGCTCATAGATATCGACGACGTAAACAATTACCCGCCCGAAAAAGTGGTGGTTATCACTACGGGCAGCCAGGGCGAACCGATGTCCGCTCTTTACAGAATGGCTTATTCCGATCACAAAATAGTTGAAATCAACAGCCGCGATCTCGTCATTATTTCCGCAACCGCTATTCCAGGCAACGAAAAACTCGTTAACAGGGTAGTAAACGAGCTTTACCGTTCGGGCGCTACCGTTGTGGACGATTCTCTCGCCGAGGTCCACGTTTCGGGACACGCTTGCCAGGAGGATCTGAAACTGATTTTCGGCCTTGTAAAGCCCAAATACTTTATACCCGTTCACGGAGAATACAGACATCTCAAACGCCACGAAGAGCTTGCGCTCTCTCTTGGCATTCCGGGAAAGAATATCGTTGTCGCCGATATCGGCGATATAGTTGAGATGAGCGACGACGGAATAAAAAAGATCGGCACCGTGCCTTCGGGCAAAATCCTCGTTGACGGACTCGGAGTAGGGGACGTGGGAAACGTCGTTTTGCGCGACAGAAAACATCTTTCGCAGGACGGACTTATACTTATCGTAGCCGTTGTTGACGAATACACGCTTACCGTTATGCCCGAGCCCGAAGTTATTTCCCGCGGTTTTGTTTATGCAAAAGAAAACGAAAATATCGTTGACAGAATAAAAAACATCACGGTAAAAGTCGTTGAACACTGCGCTTCCGAAGGGTATGACGAATGGGTATTCAACGCAAAGACACGCCTTAAGGACGAGGTTACAAAATACGTTTCGGAGCAGACCAAACGCAAGCCGATGATCATTCCCGTTATTAAAGTAATATGAATACAGTAAAGGAAAAATCCGTTATGAATTATTCGATTATCCCTACAGTCAAATCCGTAAGCGCGTCCGAAGAAAAAGTAAGCATTTTCGATTATTCGCCTTCCATGTCGCTTCAGGCGCATTGCAGAACGGAAGATATCCTCTCGGATTTTGCTCTTGAACTCAAGGGCGAAAAGCTTATCAAGGCGGAGATCGATCCGTCTTTCGATAAGGATGCATATACACTTACCGTTAGCGGCGAAGAGATCCGCATTTCGGGCCCCGGCGATGCGGCGGTCCATTACGGTTTTTGCACTCTTATCCAGCTTGCCCTGCTAAACGGCGGATATATCCCCGTCGGGTCCGTTTCCGATCATCCCGATATTCATTTCCGCGCGGTTTCGGACGATATTTCGAGGGGCCAGATTTCCACCGTCGACGGTTTCAAGTCTATAATCAGGCGTATTTCCTATTTTAAATACAACGTATACATGCCGTATATCGAAGATACGTTCCGTTTTGAGTTCTGCCCCGATTTCGGCAAGTATTCCGATCCCGTGCCTGCTTCGGAATGGCGTGAGATATGCGAATACGCTGCGGGTTTCGGAGTATCGGTCCGCCCGATAATCAATCTTATCGGTCATTGGGATAAAAACGGAAAACTTTACGATTTCAGGGAAATGATGCTTCGCGACGGCGACAGGGTCACTGATGTTCTGGACGTTACGAAAAAGGAAGTCCGCAGTTTTGTCTGCTCGATGCTTGACGAAATAGTTGCTGCTTTCGGAAAAGGCGTTATCCACGCGGGCGGAGATGAAGTTGCCGATCTGAAAAAGATATTCGGAGAAGAAAAAGGCGGAAAAATCTTTACCGAGTATTTCAACTGGCTTTCTTCGGAGCTTAAAAAACGCGGATGCACCCTGATGATGTACGGCGATATGTTTTTGCAGCCCTGGGGCGATTACGGCTTCGGTTTCGATCTCGTTTCTTCTCTTGACCCGGATATTACTCTCGTCGCGTGGGACTATGCTGTCCGCGACACGTATTCATCCGCAAAATTTGCCGAAAGCGGACATAAATTCGGCATTTCGCCCGGTTCATGGACGTGGAGCAGATTCGTTCCCGATCTTGAAGTTTCATTTACAAACAGCAAAAACTTCGTTGCCTGCACGCGGGGCACGACCGATATTTTCGTCCTTTCCGGCTGGAACGACAACGGAACGGGCTTACGCGAAGAGATGATGCCGTCAATAGCCGCAGGAGCGCAGTTTGCGTGGACATACGACGAGGCAGTGACGTTTGATTCGTTTCTCCGTTCTTTCAATAAAATATATTACGGTTACGACGATACCGTAACAGATGCGATCAAAACCGTATATTCATACGACAGACATTTCGGTCTTGAAAGCGTATACGATTACGCCGAAATAGGTGGGCTGCTCTTTAACGAATTCTGGAAGGACGCAAGAAAGCCCACGTCCGAAAAACACGATCTTGCCGAACACTGCTCCGAGCTCCTCTCGGTGATAGGCGAAGCGGAAGATATCCTTAAGGAAAACAAACCGAAGCGTTTCAAACAGACTTACGACGCTTTTATGTTCGATATAAGACGGCTTATGTGGACTTTGATGCGCGTTTGCATAATCCCTTCGGTAGCATTCGAAAGCCGGGAAGAGGCGAAAAGCATCGTAGACGACCTTATTGCGCTTTCAGAAGAATTCGAGCTTATTAAAAAGGAAAACAGACGTCTCTGGATGCGCCAAAACCGTCAGAGCGAGTGGAATTATCTCGAATCGAAATATATCGATACCGAACAGTCTCTTTATTCGCTTATAAGATACTGCAAATACGGAAAGCACCTCAATCTGGAAAAATACCTGTAAAATACGGACAACAGACTTGCTATGCCGCCGGAAGATCCGGCGGCATAGAATAATTCTGTTTACGGGCTCAAAGTTTACAAAATGTTCATAAAGAATAATTGCAATCCCTATTGATTTTTTTTCTTCGCTGTGATATAATACCCAAGCATGGCAATTTATGGCAATGATCCCGGAGGTTGCCGCCCGGCTTTGAAACCGGTCGGGTAATTCCGGGGGAGCGAAAATCCGATTTGAAATTGGATGATACCGAATTTTGCTGATGTAGTCGCTTTTCGATCGACTGTACGTTAAAGGATCGGCGTCCCGATTACTAACGGAGACCGTTTACGGTGTCTACCTCTCAGCGCCCGATGTTTTCGGAACAGCTTGCCCTGTCCGAAATTTTTTGCGGTCAAATCCGGAAACACACGGCAGAGTGTTCGGTTTTTCATCGCCGCCAAATCAAACAGTTTTTAAACAACGCAAAATTAAATCAGGAGGCGAAAATCATGGCAGATAACAAAAACAAAATGAGGATCAGACTCAAATCTTACGATCACAAACTCATCGACCGTGCGGCAGAGAAGATCGTTGAGACCGCCAAGAGATTCGGCGCAGAAGTTTCCGGCCCCGTACCCCTTCCCACGGATAAGGAAATAATCACCATTCTCCGCGCTGTTCATAAATATAAAGATGCTCGTGAACAGTTTGAGATGAGAACCCACAAGCGCGTGATCGACGTTATCAGACCTTCGCAGAAAGCCGTTGATGCCCTCGTAGGCATAGAGCTTCCCGCAGGCGTAGACATCGAAATCAAACTTTAATCTACAATATAATATACGCATATACGCCATGCAGGTCACGTTGGTACCGGACCAACCAATAACCGAAAGGAGATTCATTAAATGGAAAAAGGCATTATCGGCAGAAAAATCGGTATGACTCAGCTTTTCACCGAAAACGGCAACGTCATCCCGGTAACCGTTCTTGAAGTCGGACCCTGCCCGGTCGTTCAGAAGAAAACCGTTGAAAACGACGGATACGACGCAGTACAGCTCGGCTTTGAAGACATTCGTGAAAAACTCGTTGTTAAGCCCCGCAAAGGGCACTTCGACAAAGCGCAGGTCGCTTACAAGAGAGTTCTTAAAGAATTTACTCTCGACAACAGCGCGGATCTTAAAGTAGGAGATATCCTTAAAGCAGAAGTTTTTGCAAACGGCGACAAAGTTGACGTTACGGGTATTTCCAAAGGTAAAGGATACCAGGGCACAATCAAACGCCACGGTTTCCACACCGGTCCTATGGCGCACGGTTCGGGTTATCACAGACATCAGGGCTCCATGGGCGCAAACACCGACCCCTCCAGAGTTATGAAGGGCAAAGGCATGCCGGGCCACATGGGCAGCGAACAGATAACCATCCAGAACCTTACAGTTGTTAAAGTCGATGCTGAAAACAACCTTATTGCTATAAAGGGCGCCGTTCCAGGCCCCAACGGCGGTCTGATAATCGTTAAATCCGCCGTTAAGAAACATTCTTGAGGAGGGAGGATTCACAATGGCTAACGTTAAAGTATACGATATGACCGGTAAAGAGACCGGCACGCTCGAATTGAACGACAGCATTTTCGGCGTAGAAGTCAATGTCTCTCTTCTTCATGAAGCGGTCAAAAACTACCTCGCAAACCAGCGTCAGGGCACACAGAGCACCAAGACGAGGACCGAGGTTCGCGGCGGCGGCAAAAAGCCGTACAGACAGAAGGGCACAGGCAGAGCAAGACAGGGCTCCATCAGAGCTCCGCAGTGGTATCACGGCGGCGTAGCGCTCGGCCCCAAACCCAGAAGCTACAGATATTCCATGAATAAAAAGGCAAAGAGAGGCGCAATGAAGAGCGCGTTCTCCTGCAAAGTTCAGGAAGGCAAATTCATCGTCCTCGACGCGCTCAGCTTCGAGCAGGCAAAAACCAAAAATATGGTCGCAGTTCTCAAAGCTCTCAACGTTGCGGATAAATCGCTCGTTGTTCTTCCCGCTCCCGACGTAAACGTCGTAAGAAGCGCAAAGAACATCCCCGGCGTAAAAACCCTTTATGTAAACACGCTCAATGTTTACGATATCATGAATCATGACAACTTCATCGTAACGAAAGAAGCTGTTCAGAAAATCGAGGAGGTGTACGTATAATGAAATTCGCTCAGGATATCATTTTGAAACCGGTTATTACCGAACACAGCATGGACATTATGCGTAACCAGCGCAAATACACCTTCGTTGTTGCTCAGGATGCAAACAAGATCGAGATTAAAAACGCCGTTGAAGAGATATTCAAGGTTAAAGTATCCGATGTAAACACAATGCATCTTTCCGGCAAAAACAGAAGAAGAGGCCTTACCTCCGGCAAGACTGCGAAAGAAAAAAGAGCAATCGTAACCCTTACCGAAGATTCCAAGACAATCGAGTTCTTCGATAGCTTAATGTAAAGGAGTGCTGAGTTAATATGGCTATAAAATCATACAAACCGACAACTCCTTCAAGGAGAACCATGACGGTTTCCACTTTCGAAGAGATCACCAAAAAGACTCCCGAAAAATCGCTTCTTACCGTTCTCAAAAAGAACGCAGGACGTAACAGCTACGGTAAAATCACCGTCCGTCACAAAGGCGGCGGAAACCGCAGAAAATACAGGATCATCGATTTCAAGAGAAACAGACTTGACGAACAGGCAAACGTGATCGCTATCGAATACGATCCCAACAGATCGGCAAACATAGCTCTCATCGAGTATTCCGACGGAGTTCGCAACTATATCATCGCTCCCGAAGGTCTCAACGTAGGCGATACCGTTGAAGCAGGCGCAAACGCCGACATCAAACCCGGCAACTGTCTCTTCATCGAAAAGATCCCCGTAGGTACTTTCATTCACAATATCGAGCTCTATCCCGGCAAAGGCGCTCAGCTCGCCCGCTCCGCAGGTATCGGCGCTCAGCTCATGGCTAAGGAAAACGGCTTCGCTCAGATCCGTCTTCCCTCCGGAGAAGTAAGAATGGTACGCCTCAACTGCAAAGCCACGATCGGCGTTGTCGGCAACAGCGACCACGAAAACGTATCTCTCGGTAAAGCCGGAAGAAAACGCCATATGGGCATCCGTCCCACGGTCCGCGGTTCCGTAATGAACCCCAACGACCACCCGCACGGCGGCGGCGAGGGCAAATCTCCTATCGGTCGACCGGGCCCCGTTACCCCCTGGGGTAAGCCCGCTCTCGGATACAAGACCCGTAAGAAGAATAAGTCCAATAAGTATATCGTAAAGAGAAGAAAGGATAAATAGGAGGTGCCATAAATGAGCAGAAGTGTTAAAAAAGGCCCGTACGTCGAACTTTCGCTTATGAAAAAAGTTCTCGAAATGAATGAAAAAGGCGAAAAAAGAGTTGTAAAAACCTGGTCCAGAGCATCCACTATTTTCCCTGAATTCGTAGGACATACATTTGCCGTTCATGACGGAAAAAAGCATGTTCCCGTATATGTAACAGAGGATATGGTCGGCCACAAGCTCGGCGAATTCGCTCCGACCCGTGTATTCAGAGGCCATTCAGGTTCCAAGGCCTCCAATACAACGAAGTAAGGCGCACAGGAGGTTAAGTAAAGATAATGGAAGCAAAAGCTTATCTGAGAGATCTTCGCATCACTCCGCGTAAAGTGAAGATAGTTCTCGATCTCATAAGAAACAAGCCCGTCGCAACGGCGGCAGCTATCCTTCAGAACACTCCGAAGGCCGCAAGCGAACCCGTTTTAAAGCTTCTCAGAAGCTGCGTTGCCAACGCTGAAAACAATTTCGGCATGGACGTTGACAAACTCTACGTCAAAACCTGCTTCGTAGGTCCCGCAAGAGTTATGAAACGCCGCATGGAAAGAGCAAAGGGCAGCGCCGATATATATCGCAAGAGATCTTCTCATATAACGATGATCCTTGCTGAAAAGGAATAAGGGAGGACAGATATGGGACAAAAAGTTAATCCTCACGGTCTTCGTGTAGGCATAATCCGCAACTGGGACTCCCGCTGGTTTGCTCGCGACGACAAATTCGGCGACATCCTTGTTCAGGATAACAAAATCAGAAAATTCATCAAAAAAGAAATGTACGCCGCAGGAATTCCCAAGATCGAAATCGAACGTAATTCCGAAGACCGTATAAAAATCTACATCCACTGCGCAAGACCCGGCATCGTAACCGGCAAGGGCGGCGTTGAAGTGGAAAAACTTCGCAAGAACGTTGAAAAAATGGTCGGCAAACGCGTTTATATCACGATCGTTGAAGTTAAACGCCCCGAACTCAACGCTCAGCTCGTAGCAGAAAGAATCGCGTCTGACCTCGAAAAGAGGACCGCATTCAGAAGAGCGACCAGAACCGCTATCGACAGAACCATGAAAATGGGCGCCAAGGGTATCAAAACGATGGTATCCGGCCGTCTGGGCGGCGCTGAAATCGCTCGCAGCGAGCATTTCCATGAAGGAACAATTCCCCTTCAGACTCTCAGAGCAGATATCGATTACGGTTTTGCCGAAGCTCATACAACCTACGGCAGAATAGGCGTAAAAGTATGGATCTACAAAGGCGAAGTTCTCGCATCTAACAGGAAAACGGAAGTAAAGGAGGAAAACCGCCGTGTTAATGCCAAAAAGAACAAAATATAGACGTGTCCAGCGCGGACGTCTTAAAGGTAAGGCAACAAGAGGCAACAAGCTTTCAAGCGGCTCTTACGGCCTCGTTTCCCTTGAACCCGCATGGATCACCAGCAACCAGATAGAAGCTGCCCGTATCGCTATGACAAGATACATCAAAAGAGGCGGTAAGGTCTGGATCAAAATATTCCCCGACAAGCCCATTACCGAAAAGCCTGCCGAGACCCGAATGGGTTCCGGTAAAGGTTCGCCCGAATATTGGGTAGCGGTTGTTAAACCCGGTCGCATAATGTTCGAAATGGACGGAATCCCCGAAGATGTTGCAAAGGAAGCTATGCGTCTCGCATCCTATAAACTTCCGGTAAAATGCAAATTCATCAAAAAATCCGATGAGGCTACCGAAGCCGGAGGTGACGCATAATGAAAGCTAAGGAAATAAGAGAAATGTCCGTTTCCGAACTCGAAGCCAAGCTCAAAGACCTTAAGGCGGAGCTTTTCAATCTTCGTTTTCAGCATGCGACCAAACAGCTCGACAACCCCATGGTAATCGCTTCTGTTAAGAAGGATATAGCAAGAGTAAAAACAATCCTTCACCAGAAGCAGGCTGTATGATAGGAGGACGGAACAATGGAAAGAAATCTCAGAAAAACAAGAGTCGGCACGGTTGTCTCCAATAAAATGGACAAAACCATTGTTGTCGCCATCAAAGAGAATTTAAGACATCCCCTCTATTCGAAGGTTATAAGAAGAACTTATAAACTTAAAGCGCACGACGAAAACAACGAGTGCAATATCGGCGATAAAGTCGAGGTCATGGAAACCAGACCTCTCTCCAAAGATAAGAGATGGCGTCTTGTTTCGATCATCGAAAAAGCTAAATAATGCAGTAAAGGAGTACCAGTTATGATTCAACAGCAAACCTTTCTGCAGGTAGCCGACAATACAGGTGCAAAGGAGCTTATGTGCATTCGTGTTTTGGGCGGCACAGGCAGAAAATATGCCAATATCGGCGATGTTATAGTCGCTACTGTCAAGAAGGCTTCTCCCGGCGGAATCGTTAAAAAAGGCGAAGTCGTAAGAGCAGTTGTGGTCAGAAGCGTTCGCGGTCTCCGCAGAGCAGATGGCAGCTATATCAAATTCGACGAAAACGCAGCAGTTATTCTTAAAGATAAAGAAGATAAAAACCCCAAGGGTACCCGTATCTTTGGCCCTGTAGCAAGAGAGCTCCGCGATAAAGAATATACAAAGATTCTTTCGCTCGCTCCCGAAGTACTGTAAAGGAGGAACTTGAATAATGAAAACGCTTCATATTAAAAAAGGCGATACCGTTCAGGTTATCTCCGGCAACAGCAAAGGACAGAAGGGCAAAGTGCTTGAAGTATCTCCCTCCGAAGGCAAAGCGATCGTTGAAGGCGTTCACATCGTTACAAAACATGTTAAACCCCGTGGTCAGCAGCAGCAGGGCGGTATCGTCAAAACTCCCGGTCCCCTTTATGCAAGCAAACTTATGATCGTATGCAGCAAGTGCGGCAAACCCACGAGAGTCGGCTACCGTATCGAAGCAGACGGCAAAAAGGTAAGATTT
The DNA here is from genome assembly GCA_017427285.1 of Clostridia bacterium. GTDB lineage: Bacteria > Bacillota > Clostridia > Oscillospirales > UBA644 > HGM12619. The sequence goes on along the minus strand of JAFRTE010000037.1, from coordinate 101,138 downwards.
TGCAAGCATTGCAAAGAGAGCATATAACGGAGGAACAGATAAATGGCAAGATTAAAAGATTTATACAAAGATGAAGTTGCTCCGGCTCTTATGAAGAAATTCGAGTATAAGAGCTCGATGCAAATCCCCGAGATCAAAAAGGTTGTTATCAACGTTGCCTGCGGCGACGCAAAAGACAACAGCAAGATCATCGACGCCGTATCCAACGACCTCGGCACTATCACCGGTCAGAAGCCGGTCGTATGTAAAGCTCGCAAATCTGTCGCAAACTTTAAGATCCGTAAGGGCATGCCCATCGGCGTTAAAGTAACCCTTCGCGGCGACAGAATGTACGAATTCATCGACAGACTTTTCTCCGTTGCTCTTCCCCGTGTCCGCGACTTCCGCGGCATCAACGCAAACGCTTTTGACGGCAGAGGAAACTACTCCCTCGGCATTAAAGAACAGCTTATATTCCCGGAAATCGAATATGACAAGATCGACAAAGTCAGAGGCATGGATATTATGTTCGTAACGAGCGCTACCAAAGACGAAGAAGCAAAAGAGCTTCTCACCCTTATGGGCGCACCGTTTGCTAAGTGATTCAGGAGGAACGGAAATGGCTAAAACTTCAATGAAGATAAAACAGCAGAGAACTCCTAAATTCTCTGTAAGGGCCTACAACAGATGCAAAATCTGCGGAAGACCCCACGGTTATCTCAGAAAATACGGTATATGCCGAATTTGCTTCCGTGAGCTCGCCTATAAGGGCGAAATCCCCGGAGTCAAAAAGGCAAGCTGGTAATAACACAGACAGGAGGATTGCATAATGCATATTACAGACCCTATTGCCGATATGTTGACCCGTATCCGCAACGCTAACGACGCAAAACACGAAACTGTCGAGATCCCCGCTTCCAATATGAAGAAGCAGATTGCGCAGATTCTCGTTGACGAGGGCTACATCAAGTCCTACAACGTTGTTGACGACGGAAAACAGGACATTATCAAGGTCATCCTTAAATACGGTCCCAACAAAACAAAGGTCATCCGCGGCATGAAGAGAGTTTCCAAACCGGGCCTTCGTATTTACGTCGGTTCAGACGAAATACCCAAGGTTATGAGAGGTCTCGGCGTTGCCATCGTCTCCACGTCTAAAGGTGTTATGACCGATAAGGCGGCTAGAAAAGAGAACGTCGGCGGCGAAGTCCTCGCGTTCGTTTGGTAAAGAGAGGAATAAACAATGTCAAGAATTGGTAGAAAGACAATAAATATACCCGTTGGCGTAGACGTATCTCTCGCCGACGATAATACAATAACCGTCAAGGGCGCAAAAGAAACCCTTACGCGCAAACTTCATCACGATATGAAGATCGATATCGAAGGCGCGCAGATCCACGTATCCCGTCCTTCCGACGACAAGCTTCACAGAAGCCTTCACGGCCTCACCAGAACGCTTATCGCCAATATGATCGAAGGCGTAACGAACGGTTATTCCAAATCCCTCGAAATACAGGGCGTTGGTTACAAAGTAGTTAAAGAAGGCAAAAAAATCGTCCTTACAGTCGGCTATTCTCACCCCGTTGTTTTCGAAGAGATCCCCGGCATTACGCTTGAAGTACCCAATGCAAACACGATTGTTGTAAAAGGACCGGACAAACAGATGGTCGGCCAGTTTGCAGCAGAGATCCGCGACAAGAAACCTCCCGAACCGTACCATGGCAAAGGCATCCGTTATGTGGGCGAATATGTCCGTCATAAGGAAGGCAAAGCCGGTAAGGGCAGCAAGAAGTAATAAGAAGGAGGAATTAAGGATATGATCTCGAAAAAGGATTCAAACAAAGCAAGGATTCAGCGTCATAAGCGCATCCGCGGCAAAATAAGCGGCTCCGCAGAAAGACCTCGCCTTTGCGTATTCAAATCCTCTAAGCACATTTATGCGCAGATTATCGATGACACGACCGGTAACACACTCGTTGCCTGCTCTACCGTTGAAAAGGACTTTACCGAGTACGGCGGAAACAAAGACGCGGCAAAGAAGATCGGCGAAGAACTCGCTAAACGCGCTTTGGACAAAGGAATCAAAGACGTTATCTTCGACAGAGGCGGTTACCTTTATCACGGACGTGTAAAAGAGCTGGCTGAAGGCGCAAGAGAAGGCGGACTTAACTTTTAAGTTTAGGAGGATATGATTAAATGTACGATAGAATAGACCCGTCCACGTTGGACTTAAAAGTAAAGACCATAAACATTGCGCGCGTATCCAAAACCGTTAAAGGCGGACGTAAAATGAAATTCTCCGCTCTCGTCGTTGTTGGCGACGGCAACGGTGTCGTAGGCGTAGGTCTCGGCAAGTCCGTGGATATTATGTATGCAGTAAACAAGGCAGAGGAAGATGCGAAGAAAAACCTCGTAAGAGTTACTCTTATGGGCACAACCATCCCTCACGAACTCGTTGCAGAGTTCGGCGCAAGCTCCGTTGTTCTTAAACCCGCCCCCAAAGGAACCGGTATCATTGCCGGCGGCGCAGTAAGAGATATTCTCGAGCTCGCAGGCGTTAAGGACATCAGAACAAAAGCCCTCCACTCCCGTAATCCTCAGAATCTCGCGCAGGCTACCATCAAAGGTCTCGCAAGCCTCAGAGATGCTAAACAGGTTGCGGAAATCAGGGGTAAATCGATAAGCGAAATCTTAGGTTGAGGAGGAAATAACAATGCTTAAAATCACTCTTCAGAAAAGTCTTATCGGCAGACACGAAGACCATATAGCTACCGCAAAATCAATGGGCCTCAGAAAGATCGGAGACGTTTCCGTTCAGCCCAACAACGAAGCTACAATGGGAAAAATAAAGAAAATCTCTTACCTTATCAAGGTAGAAGAAGAATAGGAGGCCACACATGAAAATTTACGATCTCGTACCTGCTCCCGGTTCCGTAAAAGAACCCAAGAGAAAGGGCAGAGGCGCCGGTTCCGGAAACGGCAAAACCGCGGGTAAAGGTCATAAAGGCCAGAATGCCCGTTCCGGCGGCGGAGTAAGACCGGGCTTTGAAGGCGGCCAGATGCCCCTTCAGAGAAGACTTCCGAAGCGCGGCTTCCGAAACTATCCTTTCAGAAAAGAATATCAGATAGTAAACGTTGATTTCCTTAACGAATTTGAGGACGGAAGCGTTGTTACTGCCGAAGAGCTTCTTTCCAAAGGATTTATCAGCGATCTTAATACCGCTGTCAAGATTCTCGGCGACGGTGAACTTGAAAAGAAATTAACAGTAAAGGCTAACAAATTTTCCGAGTCAGCCAAGCAGAAGATAGAAGCAGCCGGCGGGAAAGTTGAGGTGCTCTAAGGGTGGGAATACTTGAAACCTTAAGAAACGCATGGAAAATAGCGGACCTGAGGAAAAAGATTTTATACACCCTGTTCATAATCGTTCTTTTCAGGATCGGCAGCTCGATTCCCGTGCCGTTTATCAGCGCTGATGCTCTCAATGTGTTTTTTGACCCGACAGCACAAGGCGGCGGTCTTTTCGGCTACCTGAATATGCTTTCCGGTAACGCATTGGCAGAAGGAACAATTTTTGCTCTTACAATTCAGCCTTACATCAACGCAAGCATTATTATTCAGCTTCTTACCATCGCTATCCCCGCTCTTGAGCGTTTGCAGAAAGACGGCGGAGAAGAAGGACAGAAGAAGATAAACCAGATCACACGTTACGTAACGGTTGCAATCGCTCTTTTACAGGGCTACGGCTACCTCGTAACTCTCAGGACCAGCAATGCTCTCAAAGCATCCGAAGGTTTTGTAGGCGTTCTTGAACAGATAGCGATCGTTATCGTTCTCGTTGCGGGTTCGCTCCTTGTTATGTGGCTCGGCGAAAGTATCACCGAAAAAGGTATCGGCAACGGTATCTCAATGATCCTCTTTGCGTCCATCGTATCCAGAGGTCTTGCGGTCGTTCAGTCTTTCATTGCAAACTTCATGCAGGGACAGTGGTATATCCCCGTTATTGTTACCGTAATGGCTCTCGTTATCCTCGCTTTCATCGTTTTCATGGACAGCGCGGAAAGAAGAATCCCCATTCAGTATGCAAAACGTCAGATCGGCAGAAAGATGTATGGCGGACAGAACACGCATTTGCCCATCAAGGTCGTTATGACAGGCGTTATGCCTATCATCTTTACCTACGCAATCATCAACATTCCGGCAACGATTGCGCAGTTCTTCCCGGGATCTGCTTACGAAACGTTTATTAAAACGTATTTCTCGCAGACATCTCCCGCTTATATCATCTTGACGTTCATTCTTATCATCGCATTCAACTATTTCTACATCTCTATTCAGTATAATCCCGTAGAAATAGCAAACAACATCAAAAACAACGGCGGAACTATCCCCGGCATCCGTCCGGGTAAACCGACAAGCGATTTCATCATCAAGACCGTCAACAAAGTAACCCTTTTCGGCGCCCTCTTCCTTGGTGTTATAGCTATCCTGCCGTATATCGTTCAGATCTGTCTCCCCACTGCAAGCACAATTGCTCTTGGCGGAACATCTGTACTGATTCTTGTTTCCGTATCACTTGAAACCGTTAAGCAGCTCGAAGCTCAGATGCTTATGCGTCACTACAAGGGCTTCCTTGAATAAAAATAAGGGGGAAAGCACTGTGAACACGAATAAAACTTACAGACTCGTTCTTCTCGGTGCTCCCGGAGCAGGCAAAGGTACGCAGGCAGAAAGACTTACTGAGAAATATTCCGTGCCTCAGATCTCTACCGGAGTAATTCTCCGCGCAGCGATCGAGGCAGGAACCGATCTCGGAAAAAAAGTTAAGGAATTGATCGAAAACGGCAAACTCGTGCCCGATGAAGACGTTGTTGCCATCGTCGGGCAGAGAATAGCCGAAAAAGACTGTGAAAACGGCTTTATTCTCGATGGATTCCCCCGTACCATTCCTCAGGCAGAGGCTCTTGACCGCCTGCTTGCCGAGAACGGAACTGCGCTTGACGCGGTACTTTCCATCGAAGTCAAAGACGAAGATATCGTAACGCGTATGTCAGGCCGCCGCGTCTGCAAAAAATGCGGAGCAAGCTACCACGTAGTTTACAAACGTCCCAAAAACGGCAATCTCTGCGATAACTGCGGTACCGAACTCGTAACGAGAGAGGACGACAAGGTAGAGGTTGTAATGGGAAGACTCGAAGCTTATCACAAGCAAACGGCTCCCCTTAAAGATTATTACGCTGCAAAAGGTCTGCTCGTAACGGTGCAGGGCAGGGAAGAACTTGCCGATACATCCGCTGCGGTAGACGAAGCATTGAAAAACCTGTAAGGTCATCGGATAAATGATAGTAATTAAAAATCGCAGAGAGATCGATTTGATGCGCAAGGCAGGCGCAATCGCAGCCGAAGCCCTCGCAAGAGGCGGCGAAGCTGTAAAACCCGGTGTGTCGACCAAGCACATAAACGATCTTATGGAAAAATTCATCAGGAGTAAAAACGCGTACCCGTCGTTTCTGCATTACAACGGATTCCCCGCGACTGCATGCATCTCGATAAATGACGAGGTCATTCACGGAATCCCTTCGGATACGCGAATAATTCAGGATGGAGATATCGTGAGTATTGATGTCGGTGTTCTGCTCAACGGCTACCATGGCGACACTGCAAACACCTTTCCCGCAGGAAACGTCAGCGAGGAGGCCTTAAAGCTGATTGAAGTCACGAGACAGTCTTTCTGGGAAGGCATGAATTATGCCACCGCAGGCAACAGACTCGGTGATATAGGTCACGCGATAAGCGCACACGCCGTAAAAAACGGTTGCTCCGTTGTTTACGAATATGTCGGACATGGCGTCGGAACACAACTGCACGAAGACCCGAATGTTCCTAACTACGGAATGAAGGGCAAAGGCCGCCGTCTCGAAGAAAATATGACGATAGCGGTCGAACCTATGATCAATCTGGGCGTTCCGGATGTTAAAGCTCTTTCGGATGGATGGACTGTAGTTACAAAAGACGGTAAGCTGTCTGCTCACTATGAGAACACGATAGCAATAACAAAAGACGAGCCGTTAATACTCACATCTCTCTAGGAGATCAATATGGATACGACCGACATTAGCAAAGGGTGTATCGTTGAATCCGTAGCGGGACGGGACAAAGGCCATATTTTCTTTGTTCTCGATACCGTCGGAGACTATGCTCTTTTGATTGACGGAAAAATCCGCAGGATCGAAAACCCGAAAAACAAAAAGATTAAGCACGTCAGGTTCCTTGCCAGACGCGAGGACATCCGTGTTTATTCGAAGATCGCGGCCGGAATAAGGCCCGATAATGCGGAAATACGTAAAGCGCTGGTGCTTTTCGCAAATTCCGATAAAGAAAGCTCTTGAAGGAGGCTGCAAACAACTTGGCAAAAGAAAATCTTATAGTGGTTGAAGGCGTTGTTGTTGAGACCCTTCCGAACACTAAATTTATCGTTGAACTTCCAAACGGACATAAGATAGACGCTTATATATCCGGCAGAATGCGCGAAAACAACATACGCATAATGCTCGGTGACCGCGTGGAGGTAGAGATGTCTCCGTATGACCTCACCAAGGGCAGGATCACATTCCGCGGAGTTCGCAAAAAAACTCTGTGAGTGACCTGTAATATATAGTAAACCGTAATTGATTGAATCAAAACCAAGGAGGTAATTCAAAATGAAGGTACGTCCTTCCGTTAAACCGATGTGCGATAAGTGCAAGGTTATAAAAAGAAAAGGCAAAGTAATGGTAATATGCTCAGACCCCAAGCATAAACAAAAACAGGGTTAATTAAATCGGAGGTGTATTCACAAGCATGGCACGAATAGCTGGCATAGATCTGCCGAATAACAAGCGTGTAGAAGTCGGACTGACTTATATCTACGGCATCGGCATCAATAAATCCAGAACCATCTTAAGCGCAACAGGCGTAAATCCCGACACAAGAGTTAAAGATCTTACAGAAGAAGATCTTTCGGCTCTCCGTGAATATATTGATAAACATGTAACAGTCGAAGGTGACCTTCGCAGAGCTGTAGCACTTGATATCAAACGTCTCACTGAAATCGGATGTTACAGAGGTATTCGCCACAGAAAGAACCTTCCCGTACGCGGTCAGCGCACGAAAACAAACGCAAGAACTCGTAAAGGTCCGTCCAAGACCGTAGCGAATAAGAAGAAATAAGTTCGGAGGGAAATAAAAATGGCTAAAGCCGCAGCTAACAAAAAAACAACCGTAAAAAGACGCAGAGACAGAAAAAATATAGCCAAGGGTGCCGTTCATATCCTTTCCAGCTTCAATAATACTATCGTTACCATCACCGACGTCAACGGAAACGCCATTTCATGGGCTTCTGCCGGCGGACTCGGATTCAGGGGCTCCAAAAAGAGCACTGCATTCGCAGCTCAGACCGCTGCCGAAACCGCAGCAAGAGCGTCGATGGAACACGGTATGAAGTCTGTCGAAGTATATGTTAAAGGTCCCGGCCCCGGACGTGAAGCTGCTATCAGAGCGCTTCAGACAGCTGGCATGGAAGTTACCATGATCAAAGACGTTACACCCATTCCGCACAACGGCTGCCGTCCCCCGAAGCGTCGCCGTGTATAATAGGAGGAAATTAACAGATGGCAAGATACACAGGTCCTGTCTGCCGTATGTGCAGACGTGAAAAGGAAAAACTTTTCCTTAAAGGTGAAAAATGCTACTCGGATAAATGCCCGATGACCAAAGGCGCGAAAGTTCCCGGTCAGCACGGCGCAAGCCGCAAGAAGGCAACCGGTTATGGCATCCAGTTCCGTGAAAAACAGAAAGTCAGAAGATACTACGGCGTTCTTGAAAAGCAGTTCTCGCTTTACTTTGATATGGCAACCAAAAAAGAAGGCGTTACGGGTGACAACCTGCTTCGCATATGCGAATCCAGACTTGACAACGTAGTTTACCGTCTCGGTTTTGCTATGTCCAGAGCCGAAGCTAAACAGCTCGTTACTCACGGTCATTTCCTCGTAAACGGCAAGAAAGTAGACATTCCGTCTTATCTCCTTGAAGTTGGCGACGTAATCGATATCAAAGAAGACAGCAAGAATTCTACCAAGATCAAAGCAGTTCTCGCTGCAAACGATCAGAAACCGATTCCCGGCTGGCTCGACCTCGATAAAAATACCTACACCGGTAGGATAGCGGATCTTCCCGATCCCGCAGGAATTGATCTTCCCATAGAAGTTCATCTTATCGTTGAGTTGTACTCCAAATAATAGTTTCTGAATATAATCAAACCGCTTTGCTGCTTATTCGGATAATGACGGGAGTTATAACCTGATAACAGCGAACGTACTAACAAGAAAGGGTGCGTTATATGATAGAAATCCAAAAGCCCACGATCGATGTAGTTGAAGTTTCCGATGATGGTAAATACGGCAAGTTTGTCGTTGAACCCCTTGAAAGAGGCTATGGCATTACGCTTGGCAACTCGCTTCGCAGAATGCTTCTTTCCTCCCTTCAGGGCGCGGCGGTCACTTCGATAAAGATCGACGGGGTACAGCACGAATTTTCGACGATACCCGGCGTAAAAGAAGACGTTGCAGAGATTGTTCTCAATATGAAAGGTCTCATTGCAAGACTTCACGGATCGTCCTCCAAATTTGCATATATAGAAGCGCAGGACGAAGGCGAAGTAACCGCGAAAGACATTAAAGCGGACAGCGACATTGAAATTCTCAATCCAGATATGCATATCGCAACTCTCTCAAAAGATGCGAAACTGTATATGGAGATAACAATCGGAACCGATAAAGGATATATCCCTTCCGAAAGAAACAAACCCGCCAACGCTCCCATAGGTCTTATCGCAATGGATTCTTCCCATTCGCCTGTTACGAAAGTCAATTACAGCGTTCAGAATACCCGTGTCGGAAATATCACCGACTACGACAAGCTTGAGCTTGAAGTAACTACAAACGGCACCATCTCGGCAAGAACCGCCGTTTCCATGTCCGCAAAGATACTCAGCGACCATCTTACGCTGTTTATCGATCTTGCAGAACCTCAGGAAATGGCTGACGATGTTTGGAAGGGCGATGAACTCGAAAGCAAGGAAAAGATACTAAGCATGACTATCGAAGAACTTGATCTTTCAGTCCGTTCCTTCAACTGCCTCAAGAGAGCAGGCATCAATACTGTTGACGATCTTATCAATAAGTCACCTGAAGAAATGATGCGCGTTCGTAACCTGGGTAAGAAATCGCTTGAAGAAGTAATTGTTAAACTTGAATCATACGGATTGCAATTTGCAATAGACAAAGAATAAGGAAGGAGGCTGCTGCCAAATGGGAACCCGTAAACTCGGCAGATCAACCGATCACAGAATTTCCATGCTGCGCGGTATGGTAACGTATCTTCTCGAAAACGGACAGATCGAAACCACCGCAACAAGAGCAAAGGAAGTTCGCTGCATTGCGGATAAAATGATAACTTTAGGTAAACAGAATACATTACATGCTAAAAGACAGGCGCTCAGCTATATAACAAAGGAGGACGTTGTAAAGAAACTTTTTGACGATATCGCTCCGAAATATGCTGACCGCAAGGGCGGTTATACCCGCATAATCAAAACCGGTCCCCGTCGCGGTGATGCTGCCGAAATGGCGATCATCCAGCTGATCTGAACCTGAAAATCATATAATAAAAAAACGAAGGAAAAAGGTGTTCCTTCGTTTTTTTTGTGTGTAAAAATATGCGTAATAAAGACACTAAAAGTTAAAAATTAGCCATTGATTTTTACAACTCAATATAGTATAATTATAAAATAAGAAATATAAAGCTTTAGTAAAATAAAGTGAATAAAATTACCTTATTATGCAGATTTAATTCAGTTTATTCATAAAAAAAGGAAAGATTGTATGAAGAAATTACTGTTGGGTAATGAAGCCGTTGCCCGCGGACTTTACGAATACGGATGCCGTGTCGTTTCGTCGTATCCCGGAACGCCTTCAACCGAAATCACGGAATTTGCAGCCACCTATCCCGAAATATACGCAGAATGGGCTCCTAACGAAAAAGTTGCCGTCGAAACCGCTCTCGGCGCGTCCTTCGGAGGAGCGCGAGCGTTTTCAGCAATGAAACACGTCGGGTTGAACGTTGCCGCAGACCCGGTTTTCACTGCTTCCTATACAGGCGTAAACGCAGGACTTGTCATCGCCGTTGCGGACGACCCCGGCATGCATTCCTCGCAAAACGAACAGGATTCGAGAAACCATGCGATTTCCTCCAAAATACCTATGCTTGAACCGTCAGATTCAACGGAATGCCGCGATTTTGTAGGCATTGCATACGATATTTCAGAAAAATTCGATACGCCGGTTTTTCTGCGTCTTTCCACGAGAATAGCGCATTCTCAAAGCCTTGTTGAAACGGGGGAGAGAAGAGAAATACCTCTCAGACCTGTAGACAAAAACCCCCGCAAATACGTTATGACTCCCGCAAACGCGATCCCGAAGCATATTACGGTCGAAAAACGTACCGAAGCCGTTCGCGAGTGGGCGGAAAGCTGCGCCGTAAATACCGTTGAGGAAAACGGGAGCGATATTGGCGTGATCGCTTCCGGCACATGCTATCAGTACGCTAAGGAAGCTTTGGGAAAAAACGCGTCTTATCTTAAACTCGGTATGGTCAACCCTCTGCCCGTAAAGCTTATCGAAAACTTCTGCAAAAACCGTAAAAAAGTATACGTCGTTGAAGAACTCGACCCGGTTATCGAAACCCATTGCAAGTCGCTCGGGCTTGACGTTACGGGAAAAGAGCTTTTCCCTCTTTGCGGCGAAATAACCGCCACCATGGTAAAAGAAAAAATACTCGGTCAAACCGTTGATAAAGGCGTTTCGATCCCCGATCTTCCCGTCCGTCCTCCCGTAATGTGTTCGGGATGTCCTCACAGGGGCATGTTTTACGTTCTTAAAAAGCTCGGAGTATTCGTAAACGGCGATATCGGCTGCTATACTCTCGGCGCCGCAGCTCCTCTTAACGCGATCGACACCACCGTCTGCATGGGCTTTTCCGTTTCGGGCCTGCACGGATTTCTGAAAGCAAACGGCGAAACGAAAAAATCCGTTGCCGTTATCGGAGACTCAACGTTCGTCCATTCCGGTATAACGGGGCTTATCAATATGGCATACAACCGCTCGTGCGGCACCGTGATCGTCCTTGACAATTCCATTACCGGCATGACAGGGCATCAGCAAAACCCCGCAACCGGTATTACCCTTAAAGGCGATATGACAACCGCGGTAGACCTTGAAGCTCTCTGTAAAGCTGTTGGCATTAACAGGGTACGGGTTGTCGATCCGCAGGAGATAGACACAGTTGAAAATGTGATCAGAGAAGAGCTTGAAGCTGATGAGCCGAGCGTTATCATAGCAAGAAGACCCTGCGTAATGATAAAGAAAGCCGTTATCAATCCTCCTTACAGAATTGATCCCGAAAAATGCAAAAAATGTAAAATGTGCATGAAAATCGGCTGTCCGAGTCTTTCGATCGACCCCGAAAACGGAACCGTAATGGTGGATTCCACGCTTTGCGTCGGATGCGGACTTTGTAAAAAACTGTGTAAATTCGGCGCAATTTCCGAAAACTGATATGAAACGTATATTTCTCGCTTCGGTGTTTGCAATATGTTTCATTCTTTGCGCTTGTTCTGCCGATGAAGAAACGATACCCGAATATGAGTACATAGCGGAAATCGATATGGAAAACGTTAAAGACGTTTATCCGAATTTTTCGAATATTCCCGCAGTTTATATAGAAATTGACAGAGATTTATTCGCAGTTAACAGAGAAAACTACGTAAACGCGACCGTCACCGTTCCGGACAGCGGCGTAATCGAAGCAGACGCGCAGATAAAGGGCAGGGGAAATGCGTCCTGGAATCTCCCGCAAAAGCCGTATAACATAAAATTCAATTCCAAAACGGACCTTTTCGGCATGGGAGCCGCGAAAAAATGGGTTTTGATAACTCTTTTTTACGATAAAACGCTCCTCAGAAACTATCTTACTTTAAATCTCGCCGAAACGGTTTCGAAAGGTCCTGAAATGGACTGCAGATTTGTTGAGGTTGTTATTAACGGACAATACAACGGTCTTTACCTGCTTGCGGAGAAAATAGAGGACGATGACGAGCGCGTAGATATAAAGAAAAAAAATGACGACGTCATTTTTGAGATCGAGCAGCCGTACAGACATAATAACCTCTGCGACAACTGTATTTTTCTTCGAAGCGGCGTACATCTTACTTTTAAGGACCCCGAACCCGAAGATCTTACCGAAAGCGAATTTGCATCCCTTTACTCAAAGCTTCAATCATTTATGACATCGGCGGACAGCGCGATACGTTCGGGCAATTATGAAGAGTATTCTCAGTATATCGACGTTGATTCGTTCGTCAGCTGGTATATCGTAAACGAATTTGTAAAGAATTTCGATTCGCAGTTCGTCACAAGCTGCTATTGCTATGTTAAAGACGGCAGACTTTATATGGGGCCTTGCTGGGATTACGATACCTGCTACGGCAATCAGGACGTTGCAACATGTCTCGATCCGAAAGGTTATCATGTTAAAAACGCTCCGTGGTTCAATTATCTTATGAGGGACAGCGAGTTTTTCTCTCTTGTCTGCAGACGCTGGCAGCAGCTTGTTGACGAAGGCGTTTTCGACGGAATGCTCGAGGATATTGACACTCAGACCGAATATCTTTCCGCCGCTTCCGCAAATCAGTTCGACCGCTGGCGCGATTCGCTTAAAACCACCGATCTGCGTGGCAAAAGGTCGCTTTTTACCTACAAAGAAGAGCTCGACTACCTTAAAAACTGGATCAACGAGCGTGTAAAATGGCTGAATACAAAATGGACAGTTGAATAACGGATTCTCAAACTATATTATATTTCCGTCCTGAGGATAACACCGTCAGGTCAAAGAAAGCAGGATGATAATCATGAAAACCACAAATATCATGATCGTAGGCGTTGGCGGACAGGGTACGCTGCTCGCAAGCAGACTTCTCGGTCATATTTTCCCGCAGATGGGCTATGATGTCAAGATTTCCGAAGTTCACGGAATGTCGCAGCGCGGCGGATCGGTCGTTACATTCGTCCGCTACGGCAGCGAGGTTGCATCTCCGATAATTGAAAAAGGGGAGGCGGATTACATAATCGCTTTTGAAAAGCTCGAGGCCGCGCGATGGCTTTCGTATCTGAAAAAAGACGGCAAGCTGATTTCGAGCTCACAGCAGATAGACCCTATGCCGGTAATTACCGGCTCGTGTTCCTATCCGCAGGCGCTTGAGGAAAAAATAGCTCAGTCAGGCGTTGACGAGATCTGCCTTGACGTCCTTTCGCTTGCAAACAAAGCGGGAAGTTCCAAGGCGGTAAATGTTGTTTTGCTCGGCGTTTTTGCAAAACTGACGGGTATTTCGCCGGACCCTTTCAAGGAAGCTATAGATGTGCTCGTAAAAGAAAAATTCAGAAATTTAAACAAGGTTGCATTTGATCTCGGATATTCCGCAGTTTTTTAATGACAGGAGAAAACGATGTATTACAACAAAAAAATCGAAACAATGGAGCGCGAGGAGCTGAAAAAGCTTCAGGCGGAACGGCTTAAAAAGACCGTAGAACGCGTATACAACAATGTCCCCCTCTACAGAGAAAGATTTGACGAATACGGTATAAAGCCGGAGCACATCAAAACGGTCGACGACCTAAAAAACCTTCCGTTTACTTATAAAACGGATCTGCGAGATACATATCCTTACGGACTTTTCGCAGCGCCGATGGATGAAGTCGTCCGTATTCACGCTTCGTCAGGCACAACGGGCAAGCAGACTGTTGTAGGATATACGAAAAATGATATTGATGTCTGGGCGGAATGCGTTGCCCGCGGTATTGTCTCCGTAGGCGGATCAGATAAAGACATCGTCCACGTTTCATACGGTTACGGACTTTTCACGGGCGGACTCGGACTTCACGACGGCGCAACAAAGCTCGGAGCCGCCGTAGTTCCCGTTTCAACCGGAAATACTGCTCGTCAGATCAATATTTTTAAGGATTTCGGTTCTACTATCCTCTGCTGCACGCCGTCTTATGCAATGTATCTTGCCGAGGCGGTAAAAGACAGCGGAATATCTCCCGACGAACTTAAGCTTCGTATCGGCATCTTCGGCGCCGAACCCTGGACGGAGGAGATGCGCCAGGAAATAGAAAAGGGGCTCGGAATAAAGGCATACGATATTTACGGACTTTCTGAAGTCTGCGGCCCCGGCGTTGCCTGCAACTGCTATATGCAAAACGGACTTCACGTTCAGGAAGACCATTTTATTCCCGAAATAATCGATCCCGATACGGGAGAAGTTCTCCCCGAGGGCGAGTCAGGCGAGCTTGTGTTTACATGTATAACAAAAGAAGCTCTTCCCCTTATCAGATACAGAACAAGGGATATTTCATCTCTTATTTACGGAAAATGCGAATGCGGCAGAACAACCGTCAGAATGACCAAACCCTGCGGCCGAACGGACGATATGCTCATTATCCGCGGCGTAAACGTATTTCCGTCTCAGGTCGAATCAGTCCTTCTCAATATCGAAGGCGTATCTCCCCATTATCATATTACCGTTGACCGCGTAAACAACCTCGACACGATGGAAGTAGCGGTGGAAATGTCGCCGTCGCTGTTTTCGGACTCTGTCAAGGTTATCCAGGAGAAAGAAAAAATCATCAAGCAGGCGCTTTTGAGCACACTCAATATTTCCGTTGGCGTAAAGCTTGTCGGACCTAAAACCATCAGCCGTTCCGAAGGCAAGGCAAACAGAGTAACCGATTTGAGAAAGAACAAATAAAAACCGTAAGTATAAGAAAGGAAAATTGCAATGGAAATATATCAGGTATCCGTATTCGTAGAAAACAAATCCGGCAAACTTGCAGATATCACAGACGTTTTGTCTGAAAACGGCATAAATATCCGTGCGCTTTGTATTGCAGATACCGCGGATTTCGGCATACTTCGCCTTATCGTGGAAGATCCGCATAAAACCGAGAAGATACTTATGGAAAACGGCTTTACCGTTACTCTTACAAAGGTTATCGGCGCAAGGATTTCCGATACTCCCGGCGGACTTTCAACAGTCCTTCGCATCCTCAGCGACGCTGGAATAAGCATAGAGTATCTTTACGCTTTCATTGAAAAAACCGCAGACCGCGCAAGCGTCATTCTCCGTGTAGACGACGATGTCAACGCCGAAAAAGCTCTTACCGAAAATGACGTTGAGCTGATTGACGGAGATGCGTTCCATGAGTAAAAAGCTTTCGCCCGCAATAACAAAAAAAACAGTAGAAAAAAAGCCCCGTGATCCGAAGAAAACAGGGAAAATAATATTTATATGCTGTCTTTCCGTTATCGTTATTGCCGTTGCAGTCTGGGCAGCGGTAGGCGCAGTTTCGGCGAAAAATATAATCGACCCGCCGAGGCGCGAGCTCGTATATTTTGACGGTCCAAACGAGCTTGATATGGTCTACGAGTTTTTCGAGATAAAAGATTTTCACGGCAGCGACAATATCGTTGGCTGGTATGTCCCTTCGCAGGACTATTACGGGGAATACGTTGAAAGCGAAAAAACCGTTATTATGTCCCACAATTATCAGAGCAACAGGGAAATGACCGAGTTTGACGGACTTTATCTGATCAGAGATCTCGTCCATTCCGGCTACAACGTAATAACGTTCGACTATACGGGTTCTGGCAACTCAAGAGGCAGCAACTATACTTTCGGAGCAGACGAAACGGATGAGCTTCTTAAAGTAATAGACTTCACCTGCGAAAAATACAGTCTTGATAAGATCGCAGTCATGGGCTTTGCATTCGGCGCAGGTCCCGCCATATGTGCGGGATGTCAGGACGACAGGGTTGACGTTATAATAGCAGACAGCCCGTATCTTGACTTGAAATCATATCTTGACGAAAATATTGCCGTCTGGTCTCAGCTTCCCGATTTTCTGTTTTCGGCATATATTAAATCGCTGCTTCCCGTTTTTGCAGGTACAGAGCTTAACTGCTCGCCTCTTGCCGCCGTTTCGACCGCTCAAAACAAGAGCTTTCTGTTTTTGCACGGCGAGCGCGACAACATTTTTCCGTATCAAAACACTTTAACGTTTGCGTCCGCAGCTCAGGACGCCGGGAATACCGCCGATTATAAGGTTTTTTCGGAAGTTCCTCATTGTCTAGGATATATCTATGCTCCCGATGACTATTTGCAGACAGTTCTTACGTTCCTTTCCGATAATATGAACTGAGCGTTTACTCCTCAACTGCGGTTATCCCTGATTTCATAACCGCCTTCCGCAGAAACGGAGAATACATAAACGGACATTTCAGCAGTTTGAGAAATATTACGAATCGAAGATATGCCGTGTACTTTTTATAGTATTTCAGCGGATTTTTTGTATTAAACGCCTTTGCGAGCGCTTCCGCGGAATACATAGCCCTGCTTATTCCCTCAAAAGAGCTCGGGCTTACAAAGCCCGCGGCTTCTCCTGCAAGAAATACGTTTCCCTCTCCGAGAAATATCTGCCCGGTATTTTTCGGACGCGCAAGCATACACGCTTCCGTCGTGATCGGCTCGCCGAGATGTATACCGTAGTTTTCAACGCGTTCTTTCAGCCGTTCAAAGCTTTCACGGCAGTTTTTTGCTGCAAAAGCTCCGCCGAAAAGCATATAGTCTCCTTTTTTTATTATCCACGCACAGCATTCGGTGGATTTTTCGTCAAAAATACACGCATAGTTCGGCACGGCGGAATTCAGCTTGAATAATTGCTGAATTGAAACGTAACGGCGTATTTTTTTGTCCGGAAATATACTTTTTCGGACTGTCGAGTCGCCTCCGTCAGCTCCGATAAGATATTTGCCTGCAACCGTTATCTCTTCACCACCGCTTACGACAGTTACTTCCACCCCGCCGTCTGTTTTTGATATTTTTGTAGCCTTACCGCGGATTTTCTCGGTTTTTTCGGGAACAAATCGCCTCAGCCACTCGTCAAATTTAAGGCGGTCAACGTTGAGATAATATCTTCTGTATTTCCGTAAAAGATTCTGATGAATATCTATTGTGTCAACGCACGATATCCGTGAATCGGCGCTTATTTCTTTCGGCAGATCGATATTTCTGTCCGCAAAATATTTCTGAGCGTCTTCAGACAGCAGTCCTCCGCACGGTTTCTGCGTTTCGGTATATATCATACACGAAGTATACTTTTCGTCAAGGTTTTTTGCAAATACCGCACCGGCGGGACCTCCGCCTATTATTATAAAATCATATTTTCGCATTTTTATTGTCACTTTCGCATATAAATCACAACAAACTATACCCAAACATTTTTCGCAGTATATCATATTTATATTATTTTGTCAACCGGAGTCCAAAATGCTTTTCTCTAGTCTTACCTTTATTTATATTTTTCTTCCGCTTCTCTGCATCCTGTATTTTTCAATTAAAAACGCAACGTGGCGGCGTGCGATTCTAACGGTTTTCTCTCTTCTTTTCTATTCATGGGGGGAACCCGTTTTTGTTGCGCTGATGCTTGCCTCTGTTGCGGTCAACTACTTTTCGGGACGCTTTATCGATAAAACAGACGACCGTTCAAAGAAAAAAACGTTCCTTATTATTTCTGTCGCCGTAAATCTTTTAGTACTTTTCGTTTTCAAATATACCTCAATGATAGTTGAAACCGTAAATCTTATCCCGTCTCTTTCGCTTACGGTCCCAAACATTCCTCTGCCTCTCGGCATCAGCTTTTACACGTTCCAGGCGATGTCATATACGATAGACGTATACAGAAATGACGCTCCGTGTCAAAAATCGTATCTTTCCCTTCTTTTGTATGTGTCGTTTTTTCCTCAGCTTATTGCGGGGCCTATCGTTCGCTATAAAGACATTGCAGAGCAGATACCCGAAAGAAAAGCGAATTTCGATGATATTTTTTACGGCATATACCGTTTTTCTGTCGGACTTGCCAAGAAGACCCTTCTTGCAAACCCGTGCGGAGAAGCTGCGGATTCTCTTCTTAAAATGAGCGTTTCCGAATCGGTCCTCGGGTCGTGGACAGGTATTCTCTTTTTTGCGCTGCAGATTTATTTCGATTTTTCGGGATATTCAGATATGGCTATCGGGCTTGGCAGCATATTCGGCTTCCGTTTCAGAGAAAATTTCGACTATCCTTACATCTCAAAAAGCGCAACCGAATTCTGGCGTCGCTGGCATATCTCCCTCGGTACGTTTTTCAGAGATTACGTTTATATCCCGCTCGGCGGCAACAGAAAAAGATGGCTTTTCAACGTCTTTTGCGTATGGCTTTTAACGGGCCTCTGGCACGGCGCTTCGTGGAATTTCGTTATCTGGGGCCTTTTTTATGCCTGTCTGCTTGTTGCGGAGAAAAAACTGCTTTCAAGAGCGTTTGAAAAAATACCGAAGATACCGAGAACAGTTTTGCAGTATATTTACATGATCTTCATTACGCTTATCGGATGGACCGTATTTTATTTTACCGATTTCGGCGCTCTTTGGCATAACCTTGCCGTTATGTTCGGCGGAGCAGGGGCTCCCGTAAACGATATTTTTATCGATTCGGTTATAATAGACAACGTTGCGCTGTTAACAGTTGCTCTCATTTTTGCGCTGCCGCTTCCCGCTTATATCTGCAAAAAAATCGGCGCTGCCGTTAAAAATGAAAAACTAACTACCATACTGAAAACGGTGTTCGCTCTTGCCCTGATTTTCTTCTCGACCGCGGCGCTTGCGGGCAATTCTTACAATCCGTTTTTATATTTCAGATTCTGATTCAGGAGGCGTAGCTGTGAAAAAAATACAAATTGTCTGCGTCTTCACAGTCGCAGTTGCCGTGCTTGCGGTATCGCTTTTCAACATTTTCTGGCAGGACCGTCCTACGGTATCCGAGCGCGAAAACAGATCGCTCGCGTCTTTTCCGCAGTTTTCTTTTCAATCCCTTGCGGACGGCTCGTTTTTTGCGGGAATAGACGAATATGTTTCCGATAATTTTATCGGCAGAGAATTTCTTGTGGATGTCGCTAAAAAAACCGAATCCTTCCACGGCATTTCGGCGCTTTTGCCCGACAACGAAGAGAACGTCGTATTTATCCCGTCAAAAACAAGTCAGACGTCTTTGTCTCCCGAAGACGGTGAAACGACCGAAAACGTGGAGGTCGGCGAAATTCCCGACGACGTTCCCTCGGAGGAAGAAGAAACTGTTCCCGAAGAAGTATCCGTTAGCGATGACAGCACACAGACCGAAACTCCCGTTGCTGATAATCCCACTCAAAGACCTGTAGATTACGATCCCGTTCAGTCGGGCAATATCCCCGCCTCGCCGAACGACAAGGCGGAAGAAAACCCCGTTTCTTTCGAAACGACTGAAACGGCGGAAAATGTTGAGACTACCGCAGAAGAAACCGTTACCTCAGAAATTACCGAGCAGACGCCCGAAACTCAGGAGCAATCCGCCGAAACGCCCGAACAGTCCGTACCCGAACAGCAGTCTGCCGAAGATCCCGCAAAGCAGGAGGAAACGCCGAAACAGGAAGAGCCTGCAGCCTCAAATACGGAATCAACTCCCGAACCCGCCGTTCCCGAATCGCCCGCTCCGTCACAAACCACACCTCCTCAGACGGTCGACTCCGATAAGGCGGAATTTCTCTCCGACGGCTATATCATTTACCGCAACGCGGTCCATTCAATTCCGTATCTTGTAAGATCCACCGCCGAAAAATACGGAAAAGCGATCAACCACTATGCAGAGCTTTTCAGCAATTCCCGTGTTACGATTCTCGTTGCGCCGCTGTCTTCGGGTATGATAGACAACGAAAGCATAAGAAAAAAAATAACCGATCAAAATTCAATGATCGAAACGATAAACTCCTACTGTGGCGATAATATCAATAAAGTAAACGTTTATCCCGCGCTTTTTGCCCATCGCGACGAATATATCTATTACAGATCAGACCACCACTGGACAGCGCGCGGCGCATATTACGCATACGCCGAATTTGCAAAATCGGTCGGTCTCGATCCTACGCCGATCGAAGATATGGAAGAGGTACTCCTCAATTCCAAATGGCGCGGCACCGCTTATTCCATGACAAAAGATGAACGTGTCGCGGGGTTTAAGGATGAGCTTTACGCATATCTGCCCACCAAGAAAAACAGCATGACCGTATATGAAAGCAACGGCAACGTAACAGAATATAACGGCTGCGTCAGAACGTCCTGGAGAGGATATTCCGCATTTATCACGGGAGACAATCCGTATACGATAATCTCCGTTCCAGAAAACCCTGCGGATATGACGGTCCTTGTCATTAAAGATTCATACGGATGCGCCTTCGTGCCGTATCTTTGCGAGCATTACCGTACAATTATTGTCGCAGACCCCCGTCATGTCAATTTTGATCTTTACGACCTTTTGAAGGACTATCCGCTGAAAGACGTGATCTTTATGACGAACATTTTCAACCCCAACGTCGCCTCATGGGTCCGCAACGTAAACCGTATAGTCGGCAACTGATACGCAAAGCGTGAAAATGAGTGATATCGTTTTTATAAATCATTACAATTCTCCGCTCGGAGAAATAACTCTTGCAGGCAGCGGCGAATTTCTTACGGGGCTATGGTTCGACGGACAGAAATATTTCCCGCAAAATATTATTTCGGAAAGCGTGTTCGCCGCTCTTCCGATATTTACTCAGACAAAACAATGGCTTGACATCTACTTCAGCGGAAAATCCCCCGATTTTACTCCGCCGATATACCAGCAAACAACGCCTTTTCGCAAGGAAGTATATGAACTCCTGCTTTCAATTCCATACGGGCATACGGTTACATACGGAGAGATAGCGAAAATCCTTTCAAATAAGCGGGGAGGGAAAAAGGTATCAGCACGCGCGGTTGGCGGAGCTGTCGGCCATAACGGTATCTCGCTGATAGTTCCCTGCCACAGAGTTGTCGGAGCAAACGGCTCCCTTACGGGATACGCCGGAGGCCTTGACAAAAAAACCGCGCTTTTAAAACTCGAAAAAATCCTTTAAACCGCATGATCAAAAGAAAAAAGAGTCTGTGCTATGCACAGACTCTCGGTTTTTTTACCTTTTATGCCAAACAGAAGCGGTGGAGACGGACGGCGTAATCCTCATCCTTTTTATCGTTTGTAAATACGATTCTTACAACGTTCGCTTTAACCGGAGCAAACTCTCTGACAGTAAGTGTATCAGTGTTGTCCTTTACAGAATCGGCGATTTTCCACTCGTCTTCCCTGCGAAGCTTGTATTCAAGGCGGAAATCTCTGTTGTTAAGCTTGAATCCGTTGCGTGCGCCCGTTCCCTGCGTGAGCCAGCGCGAAATCGTCTTTGTTCCGCCGAGGAACAGCTCTATATACGCCTCTCCGTTTTCGTCGAATTTCGAATGCCAGAACCGTTTTCCCGTACCGTCAAGCGCGTTTTCGGGACCGTTGAAACCTTCGTGCATTATATTCGCTCTGCACGGCCGTTTTTCAAGCAGATCCTTGCCGAAATCCATCGTTTCCGCAGTAACCGTAATGTCTTTCGTTACTGCCAGAAGCGCTCTCGTGTCGTCCGTAAATATAATGCCGTCGCCCGTCCAGCGTTTGAAAACCTTGCCGTTTTCATAAGTCAGGGGAGCTTCAACAAAAAACGTCTTTTCCGCTCCTACTTCTTTTACTTCTTCTCCGAGCGCCGTTTTTATCGTTACTTTGTATGTTTTTTCGGTTTCGGAAGAATCGTAAAGCAGATTTGCAGGTATTGCTTCGTCGTTTTTGTCAAACGTTGCGGTCGCAGCCGTCACTATGATATTTTCGTCGCATGGGAATGTTACTTCCTTTACACCTTTAACGTTTATACAGTATCTGAAGAGATATGCAAACAGGTAAAGTCTGTCTCCCTCCGCGTTATGGGTGTGAGTATAGCATGCCGCAAGATCGTCGCGTTTTATTCTCGCAAGCTGATGTTTGCTGCCTATAAGGTCCCACTCGCCGATATTTTCGCTGAAATCCTGAATTTTTATATCAACTGTCTTTTTACCGACCTTGAATTGAGCGTCTCTGTCTCCGTTTGCGGCGGCAACGATCCACAGCTTATCCGCTCCTTTCGGTATTTTTACCGTCTGACCCGTGCAGATCATTCCGTTCATCTTGCCTTTTTTACCCATTTCAAACGGAATACCGCCCACGGTTATGTTTTCGCTGTAGATCTCTTCGGGAATGGAAATACCGTTGAAAAGATCGCCGACCGTACGCTTTTCGTTTAGAGATGTTATCCTCTTGTCGTAGGGCAGGGGGATCGTCGCCGTCCTGCGGCTTTCCGCCTCGTCTTTATTCAGTACGATCGCAAAAGTTTTGACTTCAAACGGTTTCAGATTGAATTTAAGCTTATTTCCGCTCACTTTTACGGCTTTTATTTCCTCTTCGTAACCGTTTGTTTCAACGGCGGAAAGAAGGTCTTTCCCGAATTTAAGAAAAGCGCCTTTAACGTCTTTTCCCGTCATTTCCTGAACGCGAACGACAGTTCTTTCGCCTTTTTCCTCTTTTTTAACGGCTTTAACAACAAATTCCTTTCCGCTCGTTTCAACAAGCGAAAACTCGGAGAGTTTTCCGTCGTGCTTCGGGCAGATAAACGGAATAAGCGGCTGATTGAATGCGGCTGCTTTAAACGGAGTTTCTGTTCTGTCGCCTTCGTGCGCCGCTATCGAGTATCTGAATATGTTTGTTCCGAATTCCTGGAAACACTGCGCCGACCACAGCAAAGCGCCCCAGCTCGGAGTGTGTATCAGCGTCAGCCGCAACGTACCGTCGTCCGGCTTATCGATGCCGTATTTGCAGTCGTTTATCAGCGAAACGCCGTATTCGCCGCTCTTATCGGTAATATCCGCCCACTGGTGGTGCGTATATTCATAATAAGGTTCGCAGGTCGTGTTTCCGCGCGTGATTGCGCCAAGCCCGATATCAAAATCGGCGTTTTCGTTTTTTGCCGTAAACGGGAAAGTCAGCTTCAGGAAAGAATGCTGCTCTCTCCATTCGATTCTGCAGTCAACATCTACTCTGTCTCCGCCTTCGCAAAGACTTATTGTCTGAACAAATTTGCTGTTGCCGTAATGTCTCGTTACTTTAAGCGAAACTTTTGCGGGACCTTTGTCAACGATCTCCGTTTCCGCTTTTCCGCCGACGAATTTCGGCTCGTCAGTATAGCTTATATAATCTATCTCCCACGACGGATATACTCTTGATTCGTCATGAGTTATCTGAAAACGCGAGGGCTTTTCCATAAGCTCTTTTTCAAGCTTTTTGTCGTAAACGGAGAAAATATCACCGTTTTTATCGATTTTAACTCTGTATCTTCCGTTTTCAAGCGAAGTTTTCGTAACCGAAAGCTCGGATTTTGCTCTTCTCGCGCTCCTGCTTTCCCTGACTGAAAATACTTTAAATCCCGTTGCGGGTACGGTTGCGGTAAATTTTACAACGCCGTCTTTTATCTGTGCGGGGTATTCGTTTCCTTCTGCGTCAAAAACGCGGACGTAATCCGATTTAAGCGCGGTTTTTACTTCAACTTCTCCGTTTACTTCGCCTGCGACGGGATTGAAAACAACGACAGGTGTGTCTTCAACGTCTGTTTTCAGCGTTTTTGATACCGCTCCTACGGAGTTTTTCAGCTCCGTTGCAAACATATTCAACGATACGACGTAATCGTTGTGCGAGTATGTGTTTGCGCTCGGGATCGACGTTCCCGGCAGATCGTCGTGAAACTGATGCCATAAAAACTGCTTCCACGCAAAATCAAAATTCTCTGCGGGGTATTTTTCTCCCGCAAGCAGCCGAGCGGAGATCGCCGCCTTTTCCGCGCTGTCAGCAAGAAGCTCGTTTTTTCTGTTCCAGCGTTTATTTATGGCTCTTGACGTATACGCACCGTAACCGTGCGGAATAAGAAGCTCTCCGTCGTAAAGCGGCAGCTTAGCGTCTTCCGCGGGTGTGATATCGTTGTAAAGCTGATCGGTAGATGCCATTACAACTTCGTATAGTCCGTTTTCGTTGTCCTCAAGCGCTTCGTTTATCATTTTTGCGGAGGATTCCTTCGGGCTTCCGCCGTAGTCGCCCGTTCCGAAATAACGCACCTTTTTGCTTACGCCGGAAATCTCTTCGTTTTTCTTTATCATTTCAAGGTATTCGGGACGTTTGTTTACCGGCGTTTCGTTGCCGCCGTCGTCAAAGTTGCAGCCGTATCCACCCGGATCAAGCACGGTATAAACGTATTTTCCGTCGGGACCTCTCCATTTGCCTATGTCCATTCTCTGACCTTCTTCGGTCTTATACGGCTTCAAAACCTTGCCGTCTTTAATTACCGGCGTTCCCATGCCCCATTCGAGCTTCTGCGTTGAAAAACCGTTGAGCCCCATATGCGCTTCAATGGAAGGAAGAGCGTATGAAAAACCGAAACAGTCCGTCAGAAAGATATCGGTGCTTTTTTTACCGAATTCCTTTTCGAAAAAGCCGTTTCCGATAAGTATCTGCCGCATAAGCGCTTCCGACGACGGGATATTAACGTCACACGCGTCCCACGTGCTGCCCGCAACGTTCCAACGTCCCGCGGCTACGTATTCTTTCAGCTTTTCATAAAGCTCGGGGTAATATTCTTTTGCAAGTCTGTATCTGAACGCGCCTTCAAAATTAAACTTATATCCGGGGTATTTTTCTATAAGCTCAAAATTGCGCTCCAGTGTGTTTTTTATGCAGTCGCGTATCGTATCCTGTATATCCCAGTTCCACTGAGTGTCAAGATGCGCGTCTGAAACGGCATAAAGTTTACGCTTGTTTTTTTCTTTTTTCGCAGACATAACCAATACCTCACAGTTTCTTTCGTTTACCTATTGCGAAAATCTTAGTTCAGTATAGCATAAAGGCGGCCGAAAATCAACTGATTTTGAAATTTAACAAAAAATTACTTTTTGCTCCCTTTACACTCCTATAAAAAATGATATAATTAAAAAAATATAACGAAAAAAAAAGTTTCAGAGGTTAAAAATGGATAATAACGGCAATAACGGTGAAAACAACGTTGAAACTGTTGATCTTACCGAAAAAATAAAAACCGAAGCGAAAGATCTGAAGAAAAAGCTCTCAAAATATATAACAAAAAGGGAAATAATCATCGTTGCGGCTGTTGCGCTCGTTGTTTTCCTTATACTTTGCGATAAACCGTATTCGGCGGATTTCTTTTTTATGTGGAAACCCGCTTTCTGGTC
Source organism: Clostridia bacterium (assembly GCA_017427285.1). Lineage (GTDB taxonomy): Bacteria > Bacillota > Clostridia > Oscillospirales > UBA644 > HGM12619. Next base: position 75,792 of record JAFRTE010000037.1, on the reverse strand, counting down.
TGTAACGAAAATATCAAACGATGACGGCTATAAAGTAACCGTCCCGAAAGCAGGCGCAAGCGACAGCGGAGTTGAGCTTGACAACGTTATTATTAAAGATATATCCTCTGTTTTGTCCGACGAAATAGCTACTCCGAAGGACTATATCATCGATCAGATAAATTTTCAGACAGACAGGGCCGATAAAAGCCACTATGCAAGAGGCACCGTCGTTGAACAGTTTCAGCTTTTCGATGCGGGAAGTATGAATATCGGCGATCAGGAGGGGTATTATTTCATATTCTCGCCCGGCGGAGAATACTCCGGCAATAAGCTGATGCAGGTTGCGATAAAAAAGGGCGATAAGATGATCCTTGCAACATTCAGAAGCCGCTGGATGAATTTTGACGATAACTATCAGAAGGCATACAATCTCATACGCTCTATAAGAATAAAATAAATACATCTGATTTTTCGGAGGAGGAAATCTGCATGATCGAAAAGGACAGAAAAACCGCAGGCGCTGACGAGCATACTCCGTCAAAAGCCCAGTATTTTTCATGGATAAACAACACAAACGAGGGCTCGTCCGAAGAACAGACGCTTGCAAATCTCGAATACTTCCGCTGGATGAAGGAAAAGTACGGCATGCAGCTTGATATTTACGCGTTTGATGCCGGAAATCTCGATACGTTTTGCGGAAAATACTATGCGGAGAGAATTCCGCTCATAAAAGAAAAATTCCCCGAGGGCTTTTCAAGCATCATAGCCTATGCCTCAAAAATCGGCACAAAACTCGGTATGTGGTGCGGACCCGACGGCTTCGGAGATACGGAAGAAGAAGCGAAAACGCGCCATGAAACGATGGTTTCATTCTGCCGCGACTATGGTTTTGCGCTTTTAAAGATGGATTCCGCATGTTCCGGTCTCAGACCCGAGAAACGGCCCAAATTCGCAAGAATGATGGAAGAATGCAGAAAATATCAGCCCGAGCTTATCGTTCTTGCCCACCGTCTGGATCTTGGAGAATGCGAAAAATACGTTACTACCTATCTTTGGCAGGGCGGAGAGACATATGTTGACGTCCATACGGCGAATACGTGCACGGCTCCCCACCACAGAGCGTTCGTTTTTACCAGAGGCGAGACGGAAGGGCTGATGCGACTTACCGAAGACCACGGAGTATGCCTTTCTTCGTGTATGGACAGGTTTGAGGACGATCTTGTTTATCAGGCGTTCAACAGAAATCTGATCCTCGCTCCGGAAATATACGCCAACCCGTGGCTTTTAAGGGATGACGAACACGCCGCCCTCGCGTATATTTATAACCTTCACCGTCAGTATAACGATATTCTTACGGAAGGTTTTATCCTTGACGAAGAAAAGTACGGACCGAACGCCGTAAGCAGAGGAAACGGCGAGAGAAGGATAATTTCCTTCGGCAACGCTTCATGGAATAAAAAGAAAGTATCCGTAAAGCTCGATGGTGAAATAGGTCTTGAAAAATGCGATAAAGTATCGGTTATCATACGCCACCCGTATATTCACCTTATCGGAGAATTTGAATACGGCAGCGAAGTTGAGGTCGTTGCAGACCCGTTCAGGGCAGTCCTTCTTGAAATATGCGATTCAAAAGCCGCGCCTAAGCTTCTTTGCGATAAACCGCACCGAATGATAGGTCTTTCCGATTACGAAGAAGTGGATACCGAATACGAAATAAAGAAACTCGGCACCGCTTCCGCTGTTCCCGTTCCCTCAACAGCGGTAAAGCTTGCCGAAACCGCTCTTTTCACGCTTGATAACGACTCTCTCGAAACACGTTCGCTCCGCCGCGCGGGAAAAACTTCGATCCCCGTCGTCCAGAAGGCAAGAGATCAATTCTTTTCACAAAAAACATATCTCCTTCGCGGGTGCGACAGCGCTTTTGCATTTGACGGCAAAAAAGACACGTTTTTTGACGGCATATCGCTTTTCAGATGGGGCGGTTTGCGTAAAGACGGAGGATGTCTGCGCGTTGATTTCGGAAAAGAATACAGCGCAGACCGCGTTGAATTCGAGTATTTTTCTCCCAATGTCCCGATTAAAGAATCTCCCGAAAATCCCGTGCCTTCATCTCTCGATATTTCTTCAGACCTTCTTAACTGGACAAAGTGCTGCGATTGCAGCCTGAAAATTACTGAAAACGAGACCGCCGAAATCGTCAAGCTTGATTTTGACGAGCTGGCAACGGTCGACGGTAAAAGATGCGTTCTTTCTTTCGATCTTCACGGCAGCGTAAGATATCTGCGTATGCCAAACCCGATGTACAGAATATATCGCATCTCTCTTTTCAAAGGCGATAAAGAAATAAAGCCGGATAACCCGAAAGCAAACAATCTTCTTCCTTCAACCGAAAAAAAGCCAGTTATCGGCGCTCAGATGACAGTAGTCCGCGTTAAGAAGGAAGACTGGAAGGAAGGTTCGTATATTTCGGTAGCTCTTGAAGGCGTTCACGGTATCGAAGGCGCAAACGTTGTTGCCGAATGTCTCGGTACCTTATACGGCGCTGAGGACCGCGCCCCGTCTTTCAGTTCAAATGTCTGGGAATACAGCGTAAGAAAGACTGACAGAAATTATACTTACTATATCCCCGTAACAAAAGAAATGACGGAAAGAGATATCCGCGTCTGGGTACTGCTCTTTGATAAAGAACACACAGATTTCCGCTCGGATATCTATTTATGCCCGCCTCTTTGCTGATAATAGTATTAACAGAAAAAATAATTCCCTCGGATGACCGAGGGAATTGTTTTTTTTTTGAGCTTTATTCTATTAATACATTCCGCCCATGCCGGGGTTTGCAGCGGGAGCTGCGGGGGCAACGGGTTCTTTCTTTTCAGCTACGAGGCTTTCGGTGGTAAGTACCATTGAAGCTACGGAAGCTGCGTTTTCAAGAGCCGAACGCGTAACTTTTGCGGGGTCTACGATGCCTGCCTTGAACATGTCAACGTATTCTTCGTGCAGCGCGTCAAAGCCGCAGTTGCTCTTTTTCGAAGTGGTTACCTTTTCGATGATTACGGCGCCTTCGATACCTGCATTTGCCGCGATCTGCTTAATAGGAGCTTCGAGAGCGCGAAGAACGATGTTTGCGCCTGTCTTTTCGTCGCCGTTAAGAGATGCAACGAGTTTTTCAAGCTTCGGTATTGCGTTGAGGTAAGCTGTTCCGCCGCCTGCTACGATACCCTCTTCAACAGCTGCCTTCGTAGCTGCGAGAGCGTCTTCGATACGAAGTTTCTTTTCTTTCATTTCGGTTTCTGTTGCAGCGCCAACTTTGATGACCGCTACGCCGCCTGAAAGCTTTGCAAGACGTTCCTGAAGTTTTTCTTTATCGAAATCGGAAGTTGTTTTTTCGATAGCGGCTTTGATCTGAGCGATACGGCCTTTGATCTCGTCTTTGTCGCCTACGCCGTCAACGATGATGGTGTTTTCTTTTGTAACTTTTACCTGACGCGCTCTGCCGAGCTGCTCAACGGTTGTGGACTTAAGCTCAAGACCGAGTTCCTCGCTTATTACTTCGCCGCCGGTAAGGATAGCGATATCTCTGAGCATTTCTTTACGTCTGTCACCGAAGCCGGGAGCTTTTACGGCTACGCAGGTAAATGTGCCGCGCAGTTTGTTTACTATAAGGGTTGAGAGTGCTTCGCCTTCAACGTCTTCAGCTATAATAACAAGCTTCTTGCCGCTCTGAACGATCTGTTCGAGAAGGGGAAGGATTTCCTGGATATTGCTTATCTTTTTGTCTGTGATGAGAATATATGCGTCGTCGATAACAGCTTCCATCTTGTCGGTATCCGTTACCATGTAAGGAGTGATATATCCGCGGTCAAACATCATGCCTTCAACAACTTCTTTCGTTGTTTCGGCTGTTTTGCTTTCCTCTACGGTTATAACGCCGTCGGAAGTGACCATTGCCATCGCATCCGCAATAAGATGACCGATATATTCGTCGCCTGCCGAAATAGTTGCAACTCTTGCAATATCTTCGGGGCCATTGACCTTTTTCGCATTGTTTTTGATATCTGCGACCGCTTCTGCAACCGCCTTCTGGATACCTTTTTTGAGGATCATCGGGTTTGCGCCCGCAGCAACGTTCTTCATGCCTTCGTTGATGAGCGCCTGCGCAAGAAGAGTAGCTGTTGTTGTACCGTCGCCGGCAACATCGTTTGTCTTTGTCGCAACTTCTTTGACAAGCTGAGCGCCCATGTTTTCAAAAGCGTCGTCAAGCTCGATTTCCTTTGCGATCGTTACGCCGTCGTTTGTGATGAGGGGTGAACCGAATTTCTTGTCAAGAACAACGTTTCTGCCTTTCGGTCCGAGTGTGATTTTAACTGTATCGGCAAGAGTGTCAACGCCTTTCTGAAGGGCTTTGCGCGCGTCTTCGCCGTGAAGAATTTCTTTTGACATTTATCTTATCCTCCGTTATTTGACTATTGCGAGAATATCGCTCTGCTTAACGATCGTGTATTCAACGTCGTCGATTTTTACTTCTGTGCCGGAATACTTGCTTGTGAGAACTTTATCGCCTTTTTTAACGTACATTACTATTTCGTTTCCGTCGATTACTCCGCCGGGACCTACCGCTACGATTTCCGCGATCTGGGGTTTTTCCTTTGCGGAACCGGTAAGAATAATGCCGCTTTTTGTTGTTTCTTCGGCTTCAACCATCTTGAGAACAACTCTGTCAGCCAAAGGTTCGATTGTCATGGATATTTCCTCCTTGGAATTATAATAATTTATTTTCAGCTTTCTTCGATTTTGGCACTGTGGCCTACCGAGTGCCAAACTACAGATATTATATCATAAAACGCTTATTTTGCAATAGTCATTTTACACAAATATCCTGTGGCATGATTATGGCTTTTTGTGGATTATATCCTTGTTATTCCTTTATAAATTCAATCGCGCCGTCTTTTGCAACCGCTTTAACGCTGTCTCCGTCTTTTATAGAGCCGTCAAGCATTTTTTCGGAGATCTTATCCTCGATCATAGACTGGATTGCGCGTTTGAGCGGTCTGGCACCGTATGAAACGTCAAAGCCCTTTTCGGCAAGAAGCTCCTTTGCGCTCTCGTCAACGGTCATATTTATTCCGAGCGTTTTCAGTCTTGCGCAGACCGAAGCTGTCAGACGTCCGGCAATTTCCTTGATGTCGTCTTTGCTAAGCTGGCTGAAAACGATTATTTCGTCAATCCTGTTGAGGAATTCGGGGCGGAAAGTCTTTTTCAGCTGATCCGTAACGTCTCCTCGTATCGTTTCCTGCGTGCGCTTAAAGCTGTCCTCGTCGGGTGTAAAGCCGAGCTGCTGTCTGTCAACTATCTGCTTTGCGCCGATATTGCTGGTCATGATTATTACGGTGTTTTTAAAGTCGATCTTTCTTCCTTTTGCGTCTGTAACCATGCCGTCGTCAAGGATCTGAAGCATGATATTGAATACGTCCGGATGCGCTTTTTCTATTTCGTCAAAAAGTATTACGCTGTAGGGCTTTCTCCTTACTTTTTCGGTAAGCTGACCGCCGTCTTCAAATCCCACGTAACCCGGAGGCGAACCTATCATACGCGAAACGTTGTGCTTTTCCATGTATTCGGACATATCAACACGTATCATCGCGTTTTCGTCTCCGAACATAACCTCCGCAAGCGCTTTTGAAAGCTCTGTTTTGCCTACGCCCGTAGGGCCGAGGAAAAGGAACGATCCTATCGGTCTTTTCGGGTCTTTAAGGCCTACTCTGCCTCTTCTTATCGCCCTTGCTACGGCCGCAACCGCTTCATCCTGACCTACGACACGCTCATGGATTATCTTTTCCATATTAAGAAGCCGTTCGCTTTCTTCCGCAATAAGCTTCTTCACCGGTATTCCCGTCTGGGACGATATGATATCCGATATGTCCTCTTCGGTTACTACGAGATTTGCCGAGGACGTGCTTTCTTTCGCTTTTTTCAGCTCTTCAAGCTCTTTCTGCTTCGTTTTTTCCTCGTCACGCAGCCGCGCCGCCTCTTCAAAGTTCTGATCTTTTGCCGCGTCGTCTTTCATCGCTTTGATTTTAGCTATTTCGTCTTCTTTTTCTTTCAGATCGGGCGGGGTGGTCAGGTTGTCTATTCTTACTTTCGACGCCGCCTCGTCTATCAGATCTATTGCCTTATCCGGCAAAAATCTGTCCTGAATATACCTCTTTGAAAGCTTTACCGCCGCAACGAGCGCGTCGTCGGATATTTTAACGCCGTGGTGAGCTTCGTATTTATCTCTTATACCTTTGAGGATGTCTATCGCGTCCTCAACGGACGGCTCGCCTACGATTATAGGCTGAAAACGACGTTCGAGAGCGGCGTCCGTTTCGATGTGCTTTTTGTATTCGTCAAGAGTTGTTGCGCCAATTACCTGAAGTTCTCCTCTTGCAAGGAACGGTTTGAGGATATTTGCGGCGTCAACCGCGCCTTCCGCGGCCCCTGCGCCTATCAGGACATGTATCTCATCGATGAAAAGAATAACGTTGCCGTTTTTTGTTACCTCGTCAATGGCGTTCTTTATTCTTTCCTCAAAATCGCCTCTGTATTTCGAGCCGGCTATCATTGAAGCGATATCAAGCGTTACTACGCGCTTGCCTTTAAGCGTTTCGGGTACTCTTCCTTCAACTATATGCTGCGCAAGTCCTTCCGCTATTGCGGTTTTGCCTACGCCCGGTTCGCCGATAAGACAAGGATTGTTTTTCGTTCTCCTGCTCAGGATCCTTATAACTCTGTCGATCTCTTCCGATCTGCCTATAATCGGGTCGATTTTGCCCGATGAGGCGAGTTCCGTAAGATCCCTGCCGAATTTGTCCAGGGTAGGAGTTTTATTCTTTTTTGCTCCCGCCGTTTCGGAGCTTTTCCCTGTCGGGGCCTGAACTACACCCAGCTTATCGTATACGTCTTCCAGTATTTCCGAAGGATCAGCCGCGCTGTTTATTATTTCAGCCGCCTTGCTGTCGCTCTCTTTCAGCAGAGCGATAAGCAGATGTTCGGAACCTATCATGTTGTATCCGAGATTTCTCGCTTCATATACCGAGTTTTCTATTACTTTTTTCAGTCTCGGGGTCATATCGCTTCCCGTAACGTAGCTCGGAGAATCAGTTCCTATAAGCTCGGATATCTTATTGATAACGTATTCCGGGGTAATTGAATTGTTTGCAAGTACGGTCGCCGAAACCGAGTCGTGCGCTCTCGAAAGTCCGTAAAGCAGATGTTCTGTCCCTACATACCCGTGTCCGAGCTGCCTTGCGGCTTCAACGGATAAATTAAGCGCCTCTGCGGCATTGTTTGTAAAATCATTCATATAAAACACCTCCCTCGGTGTATCGGTAATATCGGTTTACAGTGTGTTTCTTATTTTCTCTGCCCTTACGGCGTCTCTGTTTTTGCCGTCTGCGGCGATCTCCATGCTGCACGGCTGGATATCGGTTGACAGCCTGTCGATAACTCCGAGATCGCTATCCAGCACGCCCGCTTCAGCGCCGAAACGCACGTCCGAAAGCAGTTTGAGCGCTTCCGACGACGAGATCAGCTTTGCATACTTCAGCGTACCGAGTGCCCTCGATACACGGTCGGCTACGCGTTCGTTTTCAAAAAGCTGTTTCGTTAAGGCGGTTTCCGTTTCGTCGATCTTTTTTATCATCGCATCGAGGCGTTCGATAATCTCTTCTTCGGAAAGTCCGAGCGATACGCAGTTGGATATCTGATAGATCGCTCCGCCGGCTCTCGTTCCTTCTCCGTAAAGACCTCTTACAGTCAAACCGTTTTGCGAAAGTACGGACGGAAGTCTGCCGATCGCGCCGGTTTCGGTCATAGCGGGCAGATGAAGCATTACGGAAGCTCTCATTCCCGTGCCGATATTCGACGGACAGTGCGTAAGGTATCCGAGCTCTTCCGAGTATGCAAAACCGAGAGCGTCGTCAAGCTTCTTTTCAAGCTCCTTCGCCTTTTTCAGAGCTTTTTCAAGACATAAGCCGGGCATGATCACCTGGATCCTCAGATGGTCCTCTTCATTTATCATTATGCTTGTAATTCCGTCTTTGCCCAGAAGTACTCCGCAGTTTTCTCTGTTTTCCGCAAATTCGGGACTGATCAGGTGCTTTTCAACAAGCTCTCCCGCGCGGATATCCGAAAGAGCTGACATATCGATAAAATCAAAGTCGCCTGTTTTTTTCGCTTCATCTTTTATTTTGAGAAGAAGTTCGCGCTTCTCTTCGGAAGTCATTGAGCTTAAAAATTTTACGCCAGCAATATTTCTTGCAAAACGTATTCTTGTTGATACGGCATTTTTCATTTCCGTTCCCTCCTTATTTTTCTTCTCTTTCTTTTATCTCGTCACGCAGACGGGCGGCCTCTTCGAAGTTTTCTTCTTTGACAGCTTTTGACATTTTTTCTCTTAAAGCTTTTATTTCCGCTTTCGGGTCGGCTTTTGCCGCCTTATCCGCTCTCGGCTTGTGGTTTGTAGCTCCGTGCATTTTTCTCAGCGTCGGGGCAAGCTCTTTTCTGAATGTCTCGTAGCATTTTTCGCATCCTACAAGACCTGTCTTTGCGATAGACCTGAATGTTTTGCCGCATTCGCATTTTTTCTCCGCATCGAGACGGTTCGTTTTAAAGAAATCGGGGAGGAGGAAGTCAAATCCGTCAAAATCGGCAAAACCGCCGTTTTTAAACATCATTCCGGCTCCTATGCCGAGCTTCTTTGCGCATTCTTCACAGAGGAACGTTTCGGTCGTTTCTCCGTTAACGGTTTTCTTATAATATGTGGTAGCTTTGTTTTTCTTACAGTTGTCGCATAACATAACAGTCAGTCTCCTTTATATGTGATATTTTTTCCTTTGATAAATCATGCCATCAGCATCGATTTTGTTATTGCCGCTCTTACGCTGTCCCTTACTGCGGGCGGCACCGCCGACAGGGTTTTGTCCGATACGGCGGCACGCGCTAAAACATGCGTTTTCTTGTCGATAAATCCGTAGGACTCGAGATTTTGAAGAAACAGAAAAGCTTCAAACTGAGAAAGCTCGTTTCCTATTCCGTTTACAACGTGCATAAGCTGCCTGTAACGTTCGTCGGCAAACGTAACTCGCGTAATCTTTATATATCCTCCGCCTCCGCGTCTGCTTTCTATTTTAAATCCCTGCTCGGGCGTGAACCTCGACGATATTACGTAGTTTATCTGACTCGGCACTACTCCGAATTGCTGCGCAAGCTCGTTTCGCTTCAGCTCAAGATCTCCGTCCGCCTCATCGAGCATTTTAAGTATAAACTCACTTATCAGATCGCTCGTTTTCATACGTCACCGTTCCTTTCTGCATCGGTCGGTCATTGATTTTTTTGACTTTGACTATCTTTGACCTTTGATAATAGTATATCCGTTATTTGTGTCAGATGTGTGACAAGAAAGGGCGGTGAATTGTGTTAAATGCAAAAACGCGAAAAAAAGAATGAGAGGGCTTTTTAAACCCTCTCATACCTTAGATCGAAGCTTATTTAACGTATTCGCCTCTGAGCATCATATATACGCTTGCGGACCATGTATAGCCCGGTGCGCGGCGTCCGATGCCCGTGAGCGCGTCAAAGTTTTCATAGTTTCCTTTTGCGAGATTACACGACATGTTGCAGTATTTCTTCGCAATTTCAGTTGCCAGCTCAACGTAACCGCCTCTGCGCAGTCCGTCTGTGATAAGATATGTGGAGGGAGCCCAGATGGGGCCGCGCCAATATCCGTCGGGGTTGTATTCGGGGCTTGTCGGCATTTCGGTCGCAAGACCTACGTCAGTTATGAAGTCGCGTTTCAGTACTTTAACGAGCTTATCGAAAATATCTTTCGGCAGCAGATCGCCAAGTACAAGCGGCATAAGCGAGAGAAGACTTGTCGGGTTTTCCTGCTGCTCGTGAGATATGCTCAGCTTCGGTACGAACCGTTCGCCGTTCCATGAGTGCGCGATAAATCTGTCAAGCATCTCTTTCGCTTTTTTATCCCAGTCTTTCGCCTTCTCTTCGTCGCCGAGTTTCCTCGATATCCTTGCAAGCGTGTTCATCTGCATAATAAGATATGCAGGCAGATCGGGAGTTTCAACGTAAAAGCCCATATCGAAGAGCGTCGAGTTGTCCCAGCCGCTGTCGCAGCCCTGAGGATAGTCGGGTATCCCGTCGTTATCGGTATCGCTGTAATTCAGCCACCACGACGTCCATTTTTCAAGCCAGCCGTAAACGGTCTCCAGCTCTTCTTTGTCAAACTCAAAGTAGTCCATCAGCCGTGAAAAACACCATCCGTGGACGGGCGGCTTTGTCGTGCCCCATCTCGTAATGTTGTCGGGGTTCCACATATCCGGCAAAACGCCTTTATCGGTCTGAAGCCAGAACGGGGCGGCAAACTGATCAAACGCTTTTTTCTTCGCAAACCCTCTGTCTTTGCAACGCGCGATCGCAAGCGCATTGAAGCAGTGATCCCAGCTCCACAGCGCGCTCATCCCTTTTTTGGACATCAGCATGCTGTCTCTGTAATATATATCGTCCGCTCTTACGAAGCTTGACCACATATTATACCATGTAAGCAGAGTAAAAGCGTTCGTTTTCTCGTCCGCGCTCTCAAGGTCTTCCATCTGCGCGGCAAATTCTTCCCACTCTTTTTTTATCTGCGCGATATCGGCTTCGGGGTCTATCGGCAGCGGAAGCTCTTTCGGCTGTTTCAGAGTCATCGTAATGCCTATACGCATTTTGCCGTCAACGCACCGAAAATCCATATCTCTCTTTATAACTCTTTTCGAGTTCGGGTCGGCAAGCAGTTTGCCTTCGCCCTCAAGGATATAAAGAGTCGCAAAAACACTGTAAGGATTTATAATAAGCGAGAATTTGTCGTTTCCGTATTCTGTGCCGTATGTGCCTCTCGCAAAAGTGTCAAAATGAAGATCGAGACCTTCGCTGTCGATTACTATCGTGTCGTCGTCACGGATATAAAGCGTTGCGAAGCCGCTGTCCGTGCTGATTTTGACCGAACCCGCGTCTGCGGTGCAAGCAAACTCCTGTCTTTCTTCCGTTCCTACTTTTACGGAAAACATCGGGCTTTCTCCGCCCCTTAGCTTTGCGTAAAGCAAGATCAGTTCCTTAAAAGAAGTTCTCTCGTCGTTTGCCGGGACCGCCGCTATCGCCGCATATGCTCCGTATCTGCTGAAAGGAATGTGTGAAATGTCTATTTTTGTGTCAAACATGGTTTTTCCTCCCTAATTGACAAATTTGATTTCGATAATTTCATCCGCGATCTTTCTTTCCGAGTAAACCGAAAGAAACGCGTCGCCGAATTTACAGAAAAAGAGATGGTCGCTTATCGGGCGAGAAAGAACGTCAAACGAGCGGAATCCTTCCGCGATCCCATTGCCCGTATATTTCGAATACGCCTCTTTTTTAGTCCATATTTCAAAAAAACGTTCCGCTCTCCCGTCAAAATAACGGTTTTCGTTTTCCGTAAACATCCGCAAGGCAAGTTTCGGGTCTATTCCCCGCAAACATTCTATATCGGCTCCCGTCTCACTGTCTGAAAAAGACGTCGCGTAATACGGAAACGAATGGGAAAGACTGAAATGTAAAGACGGGATATCCCTGAAAAACGGCTTGCCGTTTTTAGCATTATCCGTTACCGCAAGGTCTCTCGGTTTCCCCGTGTATTTTTCCGCAAAATCGTAAAGGGCGGCGGAAGAAAAAACCGAAACGGCATATTCGGTATCATTTTTTCTTTTTTTCAGCGTCTCGGCGCGGCTCTGCGGAAGAGTAAGACTCCTTTTTCGGAGTTCCGCCCCATAATCGTCCGGCACTCTGCCGACTGTAATATAAATCATTCGCCCAACACATCTCTTTTTTTAAATCATATCACACCGAATTAAGTTTGTCAAGCATAAAATCCGTTAACGAAAAAAATAATTATATTTGCCTGAGCTCAAAACCATATTGACATTTTACGTAAAAAGGGTTATAATAAAATGAAATATAATTTTTATAGAGGCGTGTAAAATGACAGGAACAACAAATATCATCGAATTTCCCGGACTTGGTATTTACGATATGCATATCGACCGCGTCGCGATCCGCAATCTTTTCGGACTCGGGCTCGATATTTACTGGTATGCGGTGATCATAACCCTCGGTATGATTCTCGCCATCGGCTTTTGCATGTGGCGCGCAAAAGATTTTGAGGTAAAAAGCGACAATATCGTAGACGTCGCCCTCTGGGCCGTCCCGATAGGACTTGTCGGCGCAAGACTGTTTTATGTATTGATGAAACTCAATTCTTTCGAGTCATTCTGGGATGTTATAAATTTCAGAAACGGCGGTCTTGCGATATACGGCGGAATAATAGCCGGCTTTGCAACGGGGCTTGTCTTCTGCCGCATTAAAAAACTCAACACCCTTGCAATGTTCGACTGCGCTTCGTTCGGCTTTTTCATCGGTCAGGCGATAGGCAGATGGGGCAACTTCGTAAACGGCGAAGCTTACGGTTCATTGACCGATCTCCCCTGGGGCATGACGATCCAGCGTTATTACTTAGACTCAACCACAAACGAGGTGCTTTTGAGCGACTACATCACAGGCCCCGTTCATCCTACGTTTCTTTACGAATCTTTCTGGAATATCGTCGGTTTTCTGATAGCTGTTTTTATAATAAGAAAATTCAAAAAAGAATACGGCGAATGCTTCTTTTTCTACATGGGCTGGTATGGTCTCGGCAGAGCGTTTATTGAAGGACTTCGTGCAGACAGTCTCAAAATAGCCGATACTATTCGCGTTTCACAGATAATCGGAATTGTTTTCTTCGTATTAAGCTGCGTTTGCTTCATCCTTATCCGTCTCGGCGTATGGCGCAGATTTATCGAATCCAAAGCCGAGCAGAAACGCATTAAAGAAGGCACTTATTCTCCCGTTTTCGAACATGACGGCGCACAGATAGTCGAAGATGACGGCGTAAGCGAAACCGACCTTTTCGTTGCTTCGCTTGAGGCGCACAGAGGCGTTTCGCAGTCCGAAGACGACGGCGATATATTCCGTCCGGAGTCCGATCCTCAAAACGCTTCGGACGATGAAAACGGCTGATCTCTCATTAACGGAGGAAATAATATGGCAGAATTGATCGACGGCAAACTCGTTGCCGCACGGCTGCGCGAAGAAATACGCAGAAAAAGCGAATCACTCAAAGCTTCGGGACGCGCTCCCGGACTTGCAGTAATTCTCGTCGGCGAAGACCCCGCCTCGCAGGTTTATGTGAAAAACAAAGAAAAGGCGTGTGCCGAAGTAGGGTTTTATTCCGAAAAATATCTTCTTCCGGAAAGCACTTCGGAAGAAGAGCTCACCTCTTTAATAAAAAAGCTTAACGCAGACGGCAATATAGACGGGATACTCGTACAGTCTCCCGTACCGAAGCATATCGATTACTCGAAAATCGTCGATACTATCGATCCTTCAAAAGACGTAGACGCATTTTCTCCCGTAAACGTCGGCAAAATAATGCTCGGTACGTATTCTCTCGCTCCGTGCACCCCTGCGGGAATAATCGAACTGATAAAATCAACGGGGACCGATATTTCCGGCAAAAACTGCGTCGTTATTGGCAGAAGCAATATAGTCGGAAAACCCATGGCAATGCTGCTTATGCACGAAAACGGCACGGTCACCGTCTGCCACTCAAAAACAAAGGATCTTAAAGCTATAACCTCAAATGCGGATATACTCGTTTCGTCTGTCGGAAAAGCCGGCTTCCTTACCGCGGATATGGTTAAACCGGGCGCGGTAGTAATTGACGTCGGCATGAACAGAGACGCAAACGGAAAGCTTACCGGAGACGCCGTTTTTGACGAGGTCTCGCGCGTCGCGTCGTTTATCACCCCCGTTCCGGGCGGAGTAGGCCCGATGACGATAACAATGCTTCTCAAAAACACTCTTACCGCAAGAAAACTTCACAGCAGATAATATAAAAAAGGAATCTTATGGTTTCCGATAAAAAATGCGTGAGGTTTTCGATCGGCTTAAAACGCCGGTCAAACTCGGAGCGGTTATAAAGGAAGACGGGATCTTTTGCGAGAGTCCGAGCGTCTTTAACAAAGACGGACTGTGGTATAGATGTATGTCAGCATTTCCGCAAAAAAAGGAAGACAGGGGCTGCGAAACGTTCGCCTGTTCTGATGATCTTACTGACTGGACGCGCTGGCAGGGCGAAACGCTTGTAGCCCCCGCAGAAGGATACGACGATCTTTACGCCATAAACCGTATATAGTCAGTCACAAAGGCAAAGTATACCATTTTTACTGCGCATGCAATACGAAAGGGGAGCGCTTCATCGCCCTTGCTGTAAGTGAATAAAATGAAATCAATCCGTTTATCTCTCAGATCCGTTTTTCTTTTTCTGCTTTTATCTGTCTTTTCTCTTGCGGGATGCGAAAAAACACCCGTATACGAAGAAACTTTTTTCGCCATGGATACCGTTGTTACTTTTACGTTTTACGAGCATAAGGAAAACGCTTCTTCTCTCTGCTTTTCGCTTCTTTCCGCAGCGGAAAATGAACTTACGGAATTCGGAGGATACTTTATTTGTGCGGAAAGCGACGGTCAGACGGTCGAATTAAACGACGCTCTTGCCTCGGTCGTTGAAAAAGCGCTTTACGTCTCTTCTCTTTCGGACGGTCGCTACGATATCACCGTAGCCCCTCTTGTCTCGCTCTGGAACGTTAACGAGGCCGCCGTTCCTCCTTCTGAAGACGATATTTTGTCCGCTTTGTCGCTTGTCGGATATAAAAATATTTCGCTTGACGGCAATACGCTTTTTCTCCCTAAAAAAGGCTCGGGCGTTGATTTCGGCTCTGCCGGCAAGGGACTTGCGGGCGATGAGCTGGCAAAAAATCTTTTGCAAAACGGAATCTCTGCAGGCATAATCAATCTCGGCGGAAACATACGCGTTTTCGGCGATAACCCTAAAAATCCGGAGGGCAAATTCACTGTCGGCATAAAAGATCCGTTCGGCAGATCGCAGATAATCGGCTCTGTAAAGGTCAAAGATACAAATGTTGTCACCTCCGGCGCCTACGAACGCTATTTTATATACGATAACGAAAGATATCATCACATCCTTGATCCCAAAACAGGGTATCCCGCAGATAACGGTATCGAGAGCGTAACGGTGATCTGTTCGGACGGCGCTCTGGCTGATATACTTTCGACCGCGCTTTTCGTTGCAGGATACGATCTCGGGATCGATATGCTTGATACTCTCTCGGAAAGCTATCCCGATATCGCCGCGATATTCGTTTTTTCCGACGGGACCGTGTCGTCTTTCAACGCTGAAAAATACGAGGCGGATTTTAAATGAAAAAACCGTTCATATCTTTAATACTTATTTGTTTTCTTTTTCTCTCTTCGTGTGCAAACAGCGGAAAGATAATACTTCCTTTCGAGGCGGACCTTGAAAAACACTTCACCGCTCTCGAAAAAAAAGAGGACGGTTCCGCTCTGTCGGAAAGCGATTATATCGATGCGTTTTCAGACTGCGTCATTCTCGAAAACGACCGCTTTTCCGTCGGACTTAACGGAGAAAACGGCGCTCTGTGGCTATCAGACCGCTCCGAAGGCGTTTATTACGATATGACGGGAAACTCTTTTTCCGAGAAATCCTCCGCTTTGTCTGCGCTTTACATCTTGCGGGACGGCGAAATGTTCTTGGAATACTGTCAGGGCAAGTATTACGACGTCGTTTACGAAAAGCAAAGACCGTCCCTTACGGCATTTTATATCGCTGAAAATACGGTGCGGCTCATTTATATCCTCGGTATCGGTCAGCTTGCGTTTTTGGGCGAATATCCGCTTGTTGTTACGAAAGACACATACGCTGCAAACGAACTTTTCGCGTCGCAACATTACAGAAAATCGGAAGGTAACGATTTCGCAGCCGATTTTATTTCCGAGTATTGCTCGGTATCGGAGTATTATTATCTTGTTTCCGATCCCTTGCCCGAGCCGGCGCGAAATTACTGCAACCTTGACTCCGCAGCTGCAAGACGCGAGCTTCTTATGCTCGGTTACGATACCGATAAAGCGGTGATATGTATGTTCGTTGCGGATATCACTCTTTCGGAAAACGGGATAACCGTTGATATAAGCACAAACAGACAGTATAAATCAAAGGGCGTCAGGACAAGCAGATACAAAACCGACTTTTTCTGCGGGAATGTGCCGTTTGTCGAAAAAACAGATACCGAAAGCGAATATATTTCATTTGCGGGAAGCAAATTCTGATCATGGAAGAAACAAACCTGAAAATAAGAAAATCCGATATCGTTTTAACATGCGCAATCGTTGTTTTTTGCGCCGTTGCGGCGGCAGCTATGTTCTTTCTTCGCACAGGCGGCGATACGGTGCGTATATATAAAGACGGAGAGCTTTTTTCGGAACACAGCCTTTCCTCGGATGCTGTAATAAACGTTGACGGACTTATGGATGTCGTGATACAAAACGGCAAGGTCCGCGTGGAAAATTCCGTCTGTCCGAGCGGCGCCTGCGAACATTCGGGTTTTGTATATAAAAAAGGGGAGAGTATAATCTGTCTTCCCAACAGGATTCTCATAAAGATCTCAGGGGAGGGGGAGACTGACGCTGTAAGCGGATGACATGAACAGTAAAGTTAAAAAAACAGCCGTTTTTGCAATGCTTCTCGCGGTTTCGCTGATACTTTCCTATGCGGAAAACCTTATTTTCTCAGATATTTTCCTCCCCGGCATAAAGCTCGGTCTTTCCAATATAGCCGTTGTTGTCGCTCTCTACTTTTTCGGCTTTGCTCCCGCTCTTTTGCTCGGAATGGCAAAAAGCGTTATTTCCCTCCTTATTGTCGGACGTCTCAGCGGACTTCTGTATTCCGTTCTGGGTATTGTTTTTTCCGTTTGCGTTATGTTCGCAGTTAAAAAAACGGGCTCTTTCTCTGTTTTCGGGGTCGGAATAAGCGGAGCAGCGGCGCATATTGCCGGACAGCTCGCCGCGGCATGTATAACGCTTTCAAGTCTGTATCCCGTTACTCTTTTCCCTGTTTTATGCCTTCTGTCCGTCGTTTCCGCGGCGATATTATATTATCCCGAAAGAATTATTCTTTCGTTTTTAAGAAAGAAGAACAGCTTTGAATAAAATAAGATCCTTTTTTTCAAAATTTAAGGAAAGCCTGATATCCGTCATAAAAAAGGGCGAATTGCCCTGCGCGGTCGTAATTGCCGTAGCAATAACCTTTATACTTGAAATGCTTGGCCGCCGCAGCTTTTTTGAAGGATTGTCGTTTCTTTTCGAGTCTCCGCTTCTCTTCCTTTACAATGCGCTTATAGTGCTTGTAACGCTTTCGTTCGCCTTTTTTATGAAAAAGCGGTTTTTCGGATTTTCGCTCGTTTCGCTTTTCTGGCTCGTTATCGGAGTTACTAATTTCGTGCTTCAGTCAATGCGCGTAGTCCCGCTTACGTCGATCGATTTTTCCATCGTCACAATCAATCTTCTTATCACATATATCGGAGTATTCGGGGTTGTGCTGCTCGCGGCGGGTATTATTGCCGCGGTTGCCGCTTTTTTCTTATTTTATCGCAAGCTCCCCGGACAGCAGGCGTTCGGCGCGTTGCGCGCGGTCCTTACCGTTGTTTTGCTTTCGGCTGTAATGATAGGTTTCAGCTTTTTCGTTGTTCCCGCGGCGACTCAAACTGAAACGGAAACAATGAATATCAACGACAGCTACGAAACATACGGATTTGCCGCAAGCTTTGCGCGAACATTTGTAGACAAAGGAATTCAGGAACCCGAAAACTATTCTCAAACTCTTGTTGAATCGCTTTTGCCTCACGCGTCGGATAACGCGGAAAAAACAGATGTCCCCAACGTTATAATAGTTCAGCTTGAGTCATTTTTCGATGCCAAATACCTTTGCGACGCAGTGTTTTCCTCCGACCCCTGCCCCGTTTTTACACACCTTAAAGAAACGGGCATTTCGGGACTTCTTTCCGTTCCATACGTAGGAGCGGGGACAGTCAATACCGAGTTTGAAATACTTTCCGGTATGAATATCGATTTTTTCGGACTCGGCGAATATCCCTACAAGTCAGTTTTGCAGGAAAAAAGCTGTGAAACCGTTGCTACCGTGCTTCACTCTTACGGACATACCGCAACCGCCATACACAATTACGAAGGCACTTTTTACGGCAGAAACACCGTCTATTCCCATCTCGGTTTCGACCGTTTCATACCTGTTGAGTTTATGGTAAATACCGAAAAAAACGCCAAGGGCTGGGTAAAAGATAAGGTGCTTTTACCGTATATAGAAAAAACACTCGAAAAAAGCGAAAACAGAGATTTCGTTTTCTGCGTTACCGTTCAGTCCCACGGCAGCTATCCCAACAGCGGAAAAATACGGAGAGAAATTACCGTTGAAAACGTTGACGAAAAATACAGAGCGGAATATGAATATTATGCCAACGAGATACACGAAGTTGATATGTTCATCGGTGCGCTTGTTTCGTATCTTGAAAGTTTTGAAGAGCCGACTGTCCTTGTTTTATACGGAGACCACCTTCCGTGTCTTACAAACCTTGAAAACGATTCTTTAAACCACGGAAACGTATTTACAACGGAATACGTCATCTGGTCAAATTACGGTCTTACCGGGGAGGACAGATATCATCTGCAGGCATATCAGCTAATGTCCTACCTTTTTGAACTGCTCGGAATAGACGGCGGAGTTATGTTCCGCTGCCATTCCGAATATGCGGAAAGCGATAATTACGATGAAATAACGGCAACGCTTCAGTATGATATTCTTTTCGGCGCAAACTATTCCGGCGCGGTATGTGAAACCGCCGATATGGCGCTCGGTATCGAAAAAACGCATATTACTTCAGTAACTATGGTCGGCAACAGTCTTTATGTAAACGGCTCCGGATTTAACGAATACAGCGTTGTCTATTCCGGCGGTTTTGCGAGAAATACCGAATATGTAAGCCCGCAGATACTCAGAGCGACCGGCATCGGGCTGAACGAAGATAGCGAAGTTGAAGTAAAACAGGTGGGCGCAGACGGATTCAGATATAATTGATAGGAGAAAAAATGGGAGAAATTCTTTATTTTTATTTAAGCAGCTGCCCGCACTGCTCAAAAGCGGACAGGATCATACGCAGCGTTGTGGAACGTTACCCGGAATTCAAACAGGTAAAGATCAGAAAAATAGAAGAATCCTTAAAGCCCGAAATTGCGGATAAATACGATTATTATTACGTTCCCTGCTTTTTCGTTAACGGAAAAAAGATATTTGAAGGTCCCGCCTCGGTTGAAAAAGTCTGCGACGCCTTCAGGGAAGCTTTGAAAGAAAACAATCAGGAAATCAAATAAACTCATCCGTAAGGAGAAAAATTATGACACCCAGAGAAAGATTTTGCAAGGTTCTGCGCTTTGAAAAGCCGGACCGTCTGCCGCTGATTGAATGGGCGGCATGGTGGGATAAGACTTTTAACCGCTGGAAAACCGAAGGCCTTGACCCGTCTTTTGATACGGATAAAAGTCTTGAATACTTCGGACTCGAAAAGCTGTACTGTTTCGGCGCTTCGCCCCAGATACCGCATTTTGAGCATGAGGGCAACCCTGTCCGCAATGAAAAAGATTACGACGAGCTCGTAAAAAACGGGCTTTATTCCGATGCTCCGATCGAAAATCTCGTAAATACCGCCAAGCGCTACAAACAGGGACACGACAACGGCGATTTTTCAGTTCGTATCTGGCTTGACGGCTTTTTCTGGTATCCGAGACGTCTTTTCGGAATCGAGGAACATTTTTATTCTTTTTACGACTATCCCGAGCTGCTTCAAAGGATCAACTCCGATCAGGCGGATTTTAACATTCGTGCAATTCAGGCGCTTTATACGGTAGATACTCCCGATTTTGTCGGACTGGCGGAGGATATGTCCTACAACCACGGCCCCATGCTTTCAAAAGACCTTTTCGACGAATTTCTTGCTCCGTATTACAGAAGAGTAATTCCCGAAATAAAGAAAAAAGACGTTCCTGTCCTCGTTGACTCCGACGGCGATATCACAACCATGATCCCGTGGCTTCTTTCCGTAGGCATACAGGGCGTCTATCCCCTCGAAAAACAGGCGGGCGTCGATATCTGTAAGATCAGAGAAATGTATCCCGATTTTCTTATGATGGGCGGATACGATAAAATGGTCATGTCAAAAACGGAAGAGGATATGCGTAAGGAATTCGAGCGTATTCTCCCCGTAATGAAAAGCGGCGGGTATATCCCGTCCGTTGACCATCAGACTCCTCCCGAGGTTTCTTTGGAGAATTTTAAAATTTACGTTCGTCTGTTTAAAGAATACGTTGAAAAATAAAAAATATATAAAGAAAGAAGCTGAACGGATTTCGGTCCGTTCAGCTTTTATGTTTGTGTTTTTTAATCCTCGAGCGTCTTTTCGTCAATGTACGAAGACATTGTATCCGCAAGGTAGAAAAGAAGCGTTGCCGGGTATTTCTCAAACGCCAGCTGCATCATGTTTCTGTATTCGTAATCCTCGCCGCCGAATGGCCCCATATGGTAAAAGATGATCAGCTCTTCCGTAAATTTCAGCGGTATGTAGCTTTTTATCATTTTTATGGACCGTGACGCATGCGGAAGAGGAAGCGCGGGCGACTTGTTTGTCGTCCATTGCAGATACGTCTCCCATACTCCGTCAACTTTTCTGTTCCGCTCTTCTTTTATATAATAGTTGCATTTGCAAAGATCGTGAAGAAGCGACGTGATAACGATGCTTTCTTCGTCAAGCTCGATCTGCTTCATTTCAATAAGATTCTTGAAGTTTTTATATACGTTCAGGGAATGCTCGCAAAGTCCGCCCTCAAAATTGTTGTGAAATTTCGACGCCGCCGGAGCCTCAAAAAAGTCCGATTTGTTTTCAAGATAATTTATAAGGTTTTCGATCCCGTCTCTTTCGGTCGATCTCAAAAGAGCGATAAACTCCTCTTTCTGCGCCCTGTTAACTTCGGCTCTTATCTGATCTGTCGTCATTGTCTTCTCCTTTGTTTTCAATAAGGTATATATTTCTTTTTATCGGTTCAAGCCCGCGCCACGTAAACGCTCTTCCCGCATACTTTTCACGAAACTGTCTGTCGGAAAGTCCTTTAATATCTTCCGACGTTACTTTCGTCAGCTTTACCGAGTTTTTCGCAAAGTCGGATTCTTCCGCGTTTTCGTTGTAAGGACATACTTCCTGACATCTGTCGCAGCCCCAGATAAGGCCGTTTTTGATAATCAGCTCTTCTTCCTCTTTTTTCAGCGCTCCCTTTTTTTGCGTCAGCGCTGAAACACATCTTTCAATGTTTATCAATCCGTCTTTCAGCGCGCCTGAAGGACATGCCTTTTCGCACTTTCCGCAGTTCAGGCAGTAAACGGGTTCAGACGCTTTGCAAGGGAGTTCGATATCCGAAATTATCTCTGCGAGCAAAATAAACGAGCCGTGTTCTTTCGTTATTATCAGCGTGTTTTTACCGCGGATCCCCAGCCCGGATATATCCGCCGCCGCTTTCTCATTTATAGGAGAGCTGTCGGTGTAAATATCGAAAATATTCTCGGGAAACAGCTTTTCAAGCTCCTTTTTTATTCCTTCCAGCTTTTTCGGCAGATATTTGTGGTAATCTTCAAGAGCCGCATATCTGCAAATATTCTGTTCCGGAGAAGGGGAGTATGCGTATGACATATACGTTAAAAATACCGTTTTGTATCCCTTTTCGTTATTCGATTTATCCGTCGCAACGGCGTCGTATTCGGCAAAATATACCGGAAATCCGTGCTTTTCAAATACATTTTTTACCGTTTTTGCAATCATTTCAATCCGAGCGCCTCTTTCGCAAGCATGTCTGCACGTTCGTTGAAATATACGCCTGTATGGGCGTCCACCTTTACAAACTCGATTTCAATAAGAGACCGCGTTTTATCCATGAAGCCGATATACTCCCGCGCCGCGAAACTCTCGGCTTTCCATTCTTTTTTGTACCATTTTGCAATTCCGGTATAGTCGTGGAATACTTTCAGCTTTTTAAATCCGTTTTTTACGGCAAAAGCGGTCGCGGTCATTGTTCCGAGAAGTTCTCCCGCAACATTTCTCGCCACACGCGCCTCTTCGTTTATCCCGGCTCCGTTTTTTTCGGTGACCGTTCCGTTCGGTGCGATGATAACGCATCCGTAACCGTACATTCCGCTTTCGGCGTCGAAACTGCCGTCAACAAACGCCGTCAATACTCCGTCTTTTGCGTAAAACATCGGATCGGCAGAAGCGTCTTCCTTTACAGTTTCCGCGCCTTTCAGGTATTTTTGCGCCTCGGCTTTTGCCGAAAAACATTTGTATTCCGCTCCGGAAAAACCGTCGGTTGCGCTTTTGCATTCGTCCCACGTTAAAAATATGCCGGTCTCTCTGCCGTTTTTTACCGCATAGTATTTTTGTTTCATAATTTGTTTTTTAAAGACACGGAGATAAAATCACCGTGTCTTTTTTCTCAGAAATTAAGATTTGTTGCAAGTATGAGCCGTTCCTTGTCAAACGGTTTTTTCATGCTCAGACCTTCGTCTATGTCAAGGTCGGTGATTTTGCCGTTCTGAACGACCACAACGCGCTTTGACTTGTTTTCTATCAGAAGATTTACCGCATGAACGCCCATATCCGTTGCAAGCACACAGTCGTGGAAAGACGGCGCGCCGCCTCTCTGAATATGTCCCAGCACCGTTCCGCGCGATTCAACGCCGGATTCCGCCTGGAATCTCTTTGTGAATTTATCTATGTTTTCTATGCCCTGCTCGTTTACGTATTCAAAGTTTACGTTCTTTTTATGCTTGCTGTTCGATTCGGGGAAGAAAACGCATTCCGCAACGACTATGATAAAATAGTTCTGTCCGCGTTCTTTCTTTGCTTTTATCAGGTCGACTACGTCTTTCTGAAAGTCGAATTTCACTTCGGGCACAAGAATTACGTCAGCGCCTGCCGCTATTCCGCTTTCAAGAGCCATCCAGCCCGCTCCCGCGCCCATAACTTCTACTACGGAGCATCTGTTGAGCGTTTCGGATGTGTCTCTGAGCTTTGAAATGCAGTCGATAATAATATTCATGGAAGAGTCGAATCCTATCGTGTCTTCCGAGCACATAATATCGTTGTCTATCGTTCCCGGGATACCTACGCACGGTATACCCGCATGGGTAAGGTCGCGTGCTCCTCTGAAAGAGCCGTCTCCTCCTATAACGACCATTCCCTCTATGCCGAGCGAATTGCAGTTGTCAACCGCCTGCATGATTACTTCGGGTTTTTTGAAATCAACGAAACGGGCGGTTTTCAAAACCGTTCCTCCGCGTCTGTAAAGGTCTTCAACGGACTCTCTCGATAATTCCGCGCATGTTTTTTCAACAAGGCCCCTGTATCCGTTGTATACTCCTATAACCTTTATTCCGTTTGCATTTGCATGCTTGACGACCGCTCTTATCGCGGCGTTCATTCCGGGGCTGTCTCCGCCGGAAGTCATGATTCCTATCGTTTTCATTTTGATGCCAGTCCTTTATGCTGTAAAACAGTGATCTCTGTATGCGTTAAACCTGATTTCCGTTATGTTTTTCCGCATATCAACGCTATTATATTATAAAGTTAAGAAAAAAGCAAGCTATTTTTCAAAAAGACAAAAAAAAGTACCAATCAAGGCGCTTTTTTCGCTTTTTATGTTTGGGAAATCTCTTTATTTGAGATTTTTAACGAGTTCGACCGTCTCTCTCGCAATTTCAAGCTCTTCGTTGGTTGCAAGCACAAGCACTCTTACCTTCGAGCCCTCTGCCGTGATCTCAACGTCCTTACCCATTACGTCGTTTTTCACGGGGTCGATCTTTATTCCGAAATAATCCATATCCGCGCAGATCCTTGCTCTTGTTTCGGGACGGTTTTCGCCTACTCCCGCAGTGAATACGACCGCGTCAACGCCGTTCATCGCCGCAATGTATCCTCCGAGCAGCTTTTTGCACTGGTATCCGAACATATCAAGAGCAAGTTTCGCTCTCGGGTTCCTGTCGTTGTCCCACGCGTCGTTAACGTCACGGAAATCCGCCGAAACTCCAGATATTGCAAGCATTCCCGATTTCTTGTTCATTATATCGTTCATCTGCGCACCGGTAAGATGCTCTTTATCCATTATAACCGCAACGGCGGCAGGGTCTATAGAGCCGCAGCGGGTGCCCATCATCGGTCCTTCAAGCGGGGTAAGACCCATTGACGTATCGATGCATTTGCCGTATTTTACCGCGGAAAGCGAAGAACCGTTTCCCAGGTGGCATATAACAAGCTTCAGCTCTTCTATCGGTCTGCCGAGATACTCTGCGGCGCGGTGCGAAACATATTTATGAGACGTTCCGTGGAAACCGTATTTGCGGATCTTGTATTTTTCGTAATACTCCGTCGGAAGTCCGTATCTGAAGGCATATTCGGGCATCGTCTGATGAAAAGCCGTATCGAAAACGACCGTCTGAGGTATTTCGGGGACGATTTTTCTGCACGCTCTTATCGCCGCGGCGTTTGCAATGGCGTGAAGCGGTGCGATAGAATAGTATCCTTCGATCCTTTCTATTACGTCATCGTCAACTATGCACGCCTGCTTGAAATAATCTCCGCCCTGAACGATACGGTTGCCTATTGCGTCTATTTCGGAAATCGAGCCGAGAATGGCAAGGTCGCCTTTTGTAAGACAGTCAAGCGCAACTTTTGTGGCGTCCGTATGGTCTTTCATAAAAACGGGGGTCTTTATCTCACCCTTTTGCGGCACGGAATACTTTACAAAGCTGTCCTGCGCGCCGATCTTTTCGCAGTTGCCTTTTGCAAGCATGGTTTCGGTGTCCATGTCGATCACCTGAAATTTCAGAGAAGAGCTTCCTGAGTTTATTACGAGAATTTTCATAAATTTTTTCCTCACATATTGATTTTTTACTTAAAATATGTTAATATATTATTCAGAAGGTTTGTATTGGTAATTATATATTAATTTTTATCATTTGTCAAGTCATGTCAGATAATATCTCCGTTGCAGGCATAGTTGCCGAATATAATCCGTTTCATTACGGACATATACACCACATAAACGAAACGCGAAAGCGCTGCGACGCAGTTATAGCGGTAATGAGCGGTAATTTCGTCCAGCGCTGCGAAACTGCGGTCTGCGATAAATACGCAAGGGCGCGGATGGCTGTCAGGGGAGGGGCGGATCTCGTAATAGCTCTTCCTGTAAGATACTCGCTCGGCTCTGCGGAGAAATTCGCATACGGCGCGGTGTCGCTTCTTGACTCTCTCGGCTTTGTGGATATCCTTTCTTTCGGCAGCGAAAGCGGCGATTTGGATAAAATCGTTTCCTCCGCAGAAAAAATAGACGGGCTGACCTCGGAGGACTACAAAAAGGCGATGAAAGGCGGCAGGAGCTTTGCTCAGGCAAGATCGGACCTTACGGGTGACGGACAGGCGGAGCCTAACGACGTTCTCGCTACCGAATATATACGCGCTCTCAGAAGACTTCACAGCGGCATCATGCCCTTTTGCGTAAAAAGAACGGACGGATATCTTGACTCCGCAACGTCGATCCGCGAAAAAATCTTAAACGGCGACCTTTCGTCCCTTCCCGATTTTTCAGCGGAAATACTCAAAAAAGAGATCGAAGAGGGAAGAGCGCCTGGCGATATCAAAAATATCGAAAAGGTGATCCTCGGCTTTATACGCAACGCTACTCCCGACGCATTCGACGGTATTTACGGGATAAACCGCAGCGAAGGGGCAGATAAAAGAATGCTTTTATCTGCAAAAGCATCAACGCTTGATGAGCTTTATTCTCTGATAAAAACAAAACGTCAGACGTATTCCGCGGTAAAGCGCGCCGTACTCTCCGCATATCTCCGTATAAAAAACGAACCGCTGTCCCCCGTCCCGTTCGTCCACGTTCTCGCTTTTTCCGAAACGGGAAAACGACTGATAAAAGCGATACCCGAAAATATTCCCGTTGTGTCGAATATTTCAAAAATAAAAGATATTTATCCCGAATATGCCGATGAGGAAAGACGTGCAACCGATCTGTTCTTCCTCTCAACGCCCGTTACCGGCGAAGGATATTCGGAGTTTACAAGGAAGTTTCAATGAAAAAGATCCTGATTGCCGTCCCTTTTGAGGAAGACGGGAAAAAACGTCTCGAAAGCGTATGCGAGCAAAACGAATACCTTTACATCTCTGCGGACAAAGTTACCGCGGAGGATATTTCCGATGCGGACGCCGTAATAGGCAACGTACCAGCGGGTTTAATGAAGCACGCAAAGAAGCTTGAATGGTTTCAGTCTCAGATGGCGGGCGTAGACCCGTATATCAAAGACGGCGTGATACCCGAAAGAGTTGTGATCACAAATGTTACCGGCGCATTCGGACTTGCGATTTCCGAGCATATGGTCGGATGCGTTTTCGAGCTTTACAAAAAGCTTCACCTTTACCGCGACAATCAGAACAATGCGGTGTGGCGCGATATGGGCAGCGTAAAACAGATAGAAGGCCAGACCGTCCTTACCGTCGGACTCGGCAATATCGGCGGCTCGTTCGCCAAAAAGATGAAAGCTCTCGGCGCATATACGATCGCCGTAAAACGCCGTCCGAGCGAAAAGCCCGAATATATAGACGAGCTTTATCTTTCCGATATGCTCGACAGTGTTCTTCCCCGCGCCGACATCGTTGCTCTCTGTATGCCAGACACTCCCGAAACGAGGGGAATGTTTTCCGCGCAGAGGATATCGCATATGAAAGACGGAGCAACGCTCGTAAACATAGGCAGAGGTTCGGCGGTCGATACCGAAGCTCTTTCCGATGCCCTTGAAAACGGCAAACTTTACGGCGCCGCGCTCGACGTTTTCGAAAAAGAGCCTCTTGAACCCGAAAACAGACTCTGGTCGATACCCAACGCCATAATAACTCCGCATATTTCCGGCTTTTTCCACCTGCGCAAAACATATGAAAACATAATAGACATATGTATACGCAATTATGAAAACTACGTTCACGGCAGACCGTTTTTCAACGTTATAGACAGAGAAACCGGTTACTGCAAGTGAAATTCACAGTAAAACACCGAGGAGATAAAAATGAAAAAGAATTTTAAGCTTTTAACGGTTCTTTTGATCGCCGTTGCCTTCCTCATTACGCTGTCGCTTCCTTTTTCCGCCGATCTTGGCGATTATTCGGGAAGTTCGGATTACGGCGACTGGGGATCGAGCTCGGATTACAGCTCAAGCTACGATTATGATTCCGATTACAGTGTGATCCCGTTTATATCCGGAGGCGGAGGGGATTTCGGGATAGTGATACTGATTGTCGTCGCTGTAATTATCTATATTATGATAAAGAATAAGAAATCCGGCGGTTCAACGGGTCCCGTCGCTCCCGGCGCTACGGGCGTAGACAGGTCAACGCTCAAACCTATGTCGGCTTTGAAGGAAGCAGATCCGATGTTTTCTGACGCAAACTTCAAAGAAAAGCTCTCAAACCTCTACGTTCAGATGCAAAACTGCTGCACCGCAAAGGATATCGAGCCGCTTCGTCCTTATCTTACCGATAATCTTTACAATCAGTTCAACCGTCAGATTGAAATGCTCAAGCAGACGAACAGAACAAACCGCATAGACCGCATCGCGGTGCTTGACGTTGAGCTTCTCGGATACACGAGCGATTCCGTAAATACCACCGTTTACGCGCAGCTTAAGACACGCATTACGGATTATATAATAGACGATAAAACTGGCGCAGTCGTCAGCGGAAGCAACACAGCCGAGAAATTTATGGTTTACGAGTGGGCTCTGATACGTTCTGAAGGAAAGAAGACGGACGCTTCCGTTGAAAGCAAGGTAGTAAACTGCCCGAACTGCGGCGCTCCCGTCAACCTCAACCATACCGCAAGATGCGAATACTGCGGCACCGTAATCGCCTCTTCCGATTTCGACTGGACGCTTACCTCTGTAAAGGGCATTTCGCAGAGAACGTCCGGCTGAAAAAATGAGTAAATTTCCATTTGCCGATCTTCACGTCCACTCGTTCTTTTCGGACGGCACGTTTTCCCCGCAGGAGATTCTTAAAATTGCCGAAAATTGCGGCGTAGGGCTTCTCGCCGTTGCCGACCACGACACTTTCGAAGGATCGCTGAAACTATGCGGGATAAGCGATAAGAGCGAAGTCGAATGCGTTCCCGCAGCGGAAATAACGTGCTTCGAAAACGGGCATCAGGTTCACGTACTTTGCTACCGTCCGGACCTTACAAACGCCGATTTTACCGCGTTTGTGGCGGAAGGCAGAAAAAAACTTGACATGATGAGCGTCCGCCTGATAGATAAAATGGAAAGATCGGGTATAGGCGTAAGCATCGAAGAGTTCGACGAATTTGAATACGACAGATCAGGCGGCGGCTGGAAAGCGCTCCATTATTTCATAAAAAAAAGGTTGATCGATACTCTTTTCGACGGTTTTCCGCTTTACGATATTTACGGTTGCGGATATGAGACCGCAGGGTTTCCTTCCGTAAAAACCGCAATCGAAAAAATACATTCCGCAAACGGGATTGCCGTTATCGCACACCCCGGCGTATCGATTCAAACGGAAGATAAAAAACTCTTTCTTGCCGAGCTGAGGCAGTTTCTCGCATACGGCGCCGACGGCGTTGAGTGCTTCTACCCCGAGCATTCGGAGGAGATCACCGGGCTTTGCGAACGTCTTTGCGATGAAAAGGGCCTTTTGAAAACGTGCGGGTCGGACTGTCACGGCCTATTTAACTCACATCCGCTCGGCGTCCCCCGAAAGGAAATATCGTCTCTGCGTCTTGAAGGCATAATCCATAAGACCGATAAAATGTAATTATAACGAAATGAGGTAAATAAAGCATGGTCACTTTCAAAGAAAAAACCTACAAAAATTACGGAAACTGTCTCGAAATATCGAACGGCTGCGTGGATCTCCTCGTAACACTCGATATCGGCCCCCGCATTATCCGCTACGGCTTCTGCGGCAAAGAAAACATGCTGTATGAGGATCTCGACAGAGTCAATACCTATGAAAAAGAAGATGTTAAAGAAATGTTCGGCGCAAACGCCAAATGGTATCTTTACGGCGGACACAGACTTTGGATCTCTCCCGAATATACGGAAACATATTTTCCGGATAACAACCCCGTTATGTACGAAACGGATGAAAACTCCGCGATATTCACCTGCGACGTCCAGGAAGTTACCGGCCTTCTGTTTTCAACAGTAGTAACGCTTGACGACGAGGGTACGGGTGTAAATATAACGCATATGATCGAAAACTGCAGCGGAGAGCCTCAGACTTATGCGATCTGGGCGCTTACCGTTCTTGACAAGGGCGGCGTCGAGCTTATTCCGTTCAACACAAACGATACCGATCTTCTCCCCAACAGAACGGTCCGCGCATGGCCCTATACCGATTTTTCGGATCACAGACTTTTTATGGGCAACAAATTCCTTTCGCTATCTTCCGATTCAACGGATAAGAAATTCAAGCTCGGGTTTGACCTCCGTCACGGCGTAACGGCATACATCAATAAAAATCAGATGTTCGTAAAGAGCTTCAATCACTACGACGAGGGCGAATATCCCGATAACGGCTGCTCTTTCGAAACGTTTACAAACAGCTGCTTCCTTGAAAGCGAAACTCTCGGCGAGATAGGCAGAAAACCCGACGGCTCGATCGTTACCCACAACGAATACTGGTCTCTTTACGACGACGTTTCAATAAAGGACCCGAGGGATGAAAAAGAAATAGAGTTGATTTTCGAAAAATACGAGCTTATTTAACTGAAACGGAGATGCTGATATGACTAAGTATAAACGAGTCCTTATAAAAATAAGCGGTGAAGCTCTCGCAGGTAAACTTGACCACGGCATCGACTTCGAAATTGCCAAAGGCGTTTGCGAAAAGATAAAAGCGTGCCTTGAAATGGGCGTTCAGATCGCCGTTGTTGTAGGCGCGGGCAACTTCTGGCGCGGCAGAAACGGCAACGATATGGATCAGACGCGCGCAGACCATATGGGTATGCTTGCTACGATGATGAACTGTCTTGCCCTTCAGGATACCTTCATTAAAATAGGCGTTGACGCCCGCGTTCTCGCAGCAATAGATATGCAGCAGTTTGCTGAACCGTATATTCGCGACAGAGCGGTAAACCACCTCGAAGCCGGCAGAATAGTTATCTTCGGCTGCGGCACAGGCAACCCGTTCTTCACCACAGACACCGCCGCCGCGATGCGTGCGGTCGAAATAAGCGCGGATATCGCTCTTCTTGCCAAAAACGTTGACGGCGTTTACGATAAAGATCCCAACAAATATCCCGACGCGAAGCGTTTCGATAAAATAACGTATATGGACGTATTGACAAAAGAGCTTTCCGTTATCGACACCACCGCCACGGCGCTGTGCAAAGACAACAATATGCCCGTTCTTCTTTTTGAGCTTGGAAACGGCGAAAACATCGTAAGAGCGATAAAGGGAGAACATATAGGCACCGTTATAACAAAAAACTAAGAAAAGGAGAATGAAAAAATGAAACCTCAATATAAGGAAATCGAATCAAAATTCGACAAAACAATAGCAGCTCTGGAGTACGAATACTCTTCTATCAGAGCGGGACGCGCAAATCCGGTCGTTCTTGACAAGCTTACCGTCGATTACTACGGAGCTCCCACAAAGATCAACCAGCTCGCAAGCGTTTCCGTGCAGGAAGCTCGTGTTCTCGTCGTTCAGCCATACGATTCTTCCGTGCTCAAAGAGATCGAAAAGGCGATTCTCGCTTCGGATATCGGCATCAATCCGCAAAACGACGGCAAGCTTATAAGACTTAATTTCCCGCCGCTTACCGAGGAGCGCCGCCGCGATCTTTGCAAACAGATCCAGAAAGAAGCGGAAAACTCCAAAGTTGCGATCCGCACGATCAGAAGAGACGCTCTCGAAATGTACAAAGCTCAGAAGAAAAAGAGCGAGATTACCGAGGACGATCTGAAAATATGCGAAAAAGATATCCAGGATGCAACCGATAAATACTGCAAGGATATCGACGCCATAGCAAAGAAAAAAGAATCGGAGATCATGGAAATATGACCGATCTTCCCGCGGTACCCGAACATATCGGATTTATCATGGACGGCAACGGAAGGTGGGCTTCGTCGAGAGGCCTTCCGAGAAGTTTCGGTCACGAGGCGGGCGCGAAATCATTTGAAAATACCGTCGGCAGCTGCAGAAAGCTCGGTATCCGGTACGCTACGTTTTACGCATTTTCAACTGAAAACCGTTCAAGGCCGAAAGAAGAGATCGAAGCTTTGATGTCGCTTTTTGACAGATATGCGGAAGATATTTTCAGAAGGATAAAAACGGATGAACGCAAAACGTATGAAAACGTTCGCATCCGTTTTATCGGAGATAAATCGTATTTTTCGGAGAAACGCAGAAAAGCCATAGCAGATATAGAAAATCTCAATGCTGATAAGGAAATCCGCCTTACGGTATGTATCGCGCTGAATTATGGCGGAAGAAACGAGATAGTAAACGCAGTCAATGCCTTCGTAGCCGAAAATCCCGGGCAGAAACTTACGGAAAACGATATTTCCGCAAGACTGTATGCCCCGGACGTCCCGCCTCCCGACCTGATAATCAGAACTGCGGGAGAAATGCGCCTTTCAAATTTTCTTCTGTGGCAGGCGGCGTATGCCGAGTTTTACTCAACTCCCGTATTCTGGCCGGATTTCTCCGAAAAAGATCTCAGGGAAGCGATAGAGTCGTTTTCGATGCGTACAAGAAAATTCGGCGGAATATCAAAATAACAGTCAGAGGACTATCGAATGAAAACCAGAATCATTTCGGGAATAATCATTGCCGCGATTTTTGCCGTGTTTATGTTGTTTGCCCATGTTCCGTTTGTGCTCAACACGGCAATCGCGCTTCTGAGCGCGGCTGCGCTTTACGAAACGCTTATTGTAACAAAATACGTTGAATCGAAGGCTTTGATGTGGATGAGCATCGTAATGGCGATCATCGTCCCATTCATCGCCCCCGTTATGACGTTTTTTCCGTCCGCATACGCCCATGTAAGCACGGCTCTTGTGTTCGCGATTTTCGTATATATTCTCGTTATCTGCATAACCATGCTCGTTTCGAGAGAAAAGTTTTCTCTCGAGCATATCAGCTTCGTTTTTCTCATGACGGTTATTATCCCGTGTTTTTTCTCAACCATCATTTTCAGCAACAGTCTTTCGGGCGGCGTTTTCAATATCCTCATCGTCTTTATGTGCGCATGGGGCTCCGATACCGGCGGTTACCTTTTCGGCGGACTCTACGGCAGACATCAGGTCACTCCCAGAATAAGTCCGAAAAAGACCGTCGAAGGGATGATCGGTTCAGTTCTGTCATCGTTTTCCGCAGTCATTTTCGTATCATATATCTGTGATATACTGATCGAAAGCTTTACGGTAAACTACATAGTCGCCGGCATTTGCGGACTGATAGGCAGCGTATGCGCAATATTAGGCGACCTTTTTGCGTCTATCATCAAAAGAAGCTTCGGCGTTAAGGACTTCGGCAGCGTCATTCCTGGACACGGCGGAATTATGGACCGCTTTGACTCCATACTTTTCGTTGCGCCGTTTATTTATGTCGTCCTTTCCGTAGTGCCGATTTTCACTGTAGCGTGATAAAAAATACAGTATGAACGTTATCGTTTTGGGAGCTACCGGCTCCATAGGGACCCAGGCGCTTGACTGCATAGAAAAAATCGGAGCAAACGTTGCGGCAATGTGCGCCGGGAAAAATACAGAACTTTTTGAAAAGCAGATACGCAGATTTATGCCGAAGGCAGTCGCTATGAGCGATAAAGACGCAGCAAAGCGTTTAAAGGACCGTATCTGTGATCTTTCCGTCTCCGTTTTTTCGGGGGAGGAGGGCGTGCTGCGGCTTTTTGACGAAACCGAATGCGACGTCTGCATAAACGGGATAGTCGGCGTTGCAGGCTTACGACCCACGGTCGCGGCGGCAAAAAAAGGCATTCGGATCGCGCTTGCAAACAAGGAAAATCTTGTTGTGGCTGGCGCGGAAATAAAAAAGATCTGCTCTGAATATGGGGCGGAAATAATACCCGTAGACAGCGAGCATTCCGCTGTTTTTCAGTGCCTTAACGGCATTTGTCTGACAAACGGAGATATAAAAGCAGTATCTTCAAAAATCAGGCGGCTCATTCTTACAGCATCAGGCGGCGCATTTTACGGTAAGACCCGGCATGAGCTTGAAAACGTTACCGCTGCGGACGCTCTTTTGCATCCTACTTGGAAAATGGGCAGAAAAATAACCGTAGATTGCGCAACGCTCATGAACAAAGGGTTTGAAATAATCGAGGCTGCGCATCTTTTCGATGTCGGCGAGGAGAAAATCGACGTTGTTATTCACCGCGAAAGCATCATCCATTCGATGATAGAGTTTAACGACTCGTCGGTCATTTCTCAGATGTCCTATCCGGATATGCGCATAGCGATCCAATACGCTCTTACTTTCCCTGACCGCGTCCCGTCGCCCGTTTCGTGCCTCGATTTCACGTCGCTGCCGCCGCTGTCGTTTTCAGCACCCGATTTTTCCACTTTCCGCGCACCGCTCATATGCAGGGAAGTTTTGCGCGAAGGCGGCACGTCTGGCGCAATTTTAAATGCCGCAAACGAAATTGCTGTCGAAGCGTTTCTTCAAAGCAGAATCCCGTTTTTGAGGATTACGGACTTCGTTGAAGAAATGCTCGGCAAATATCCTTCGCATAATAATCCTACCGTTGAAGAACTTCTTGAAACGGACAAAAAAATACGAAGTGAAAAAATTCCCGACTGACCTAATCATACATATAATATCATACCGGAAAGAGGTACCCTTAATGTCCGTTATTCCAAAACCGCTTCCTCGTGAGGAAGTTATAAAAGCGATTGAATTCAAAACCCCGTCAAGAATACCGATGGTTTTTACAAAATGGTGGGGTGAAGGTCTTTACGAGCAGTACGGAGACCGCCTTTCCCAATTTGCCGAATATCCCGAAGATGTCTGCTGCATCGGTTTTCCGTGCCCGAGCTTCGAGCGCAGAGACGACGGCTTTTGCTGGCATCTTCCCGAGGTGGACGCGAGCAAGTTTACAGGCAACGACGCGACCGTGCGCCTTCCCGACTGGGACTATATAGATGAACTTGTTGCAAATCCCCCGAACGTCAATGCTCCGGGCCTTTGGGACAAACAGATAAAACAGGCGGAAAAAGCGCGCGCCGAGGGCAGATATATACTTATTCACCACTGGAGCCTGATGTTCGAACGCATATGGAATTTCCGCGGAATGGAAAATCTTCTTGCCGATTATTACGAAGAACCCGAAAACGTCCATAAACTGCATAACCTTATCTGCGATACCGAGCTGAAACTTCTCGAACAGGCAATCGAGCTTATCAAACCTGACGGATACAGCTTTTCCGACGACCTCGGCAGCCAGAATTCCCTTATGATGAGCCCTGCCATGTTCCGCGAATTCATCAAACCGTATTACGTTAAGATCTGGGGCAATACTCACAAATACGGCATTCACAACTGGCTTCATACATGCGGCTGCGTTGAGGAAATAATAGGCGATCTTATAGAGGCCGGACTTGACGTTCTCCACCCCATACAGAAACATACCATGGACTGGGATGAGATAGCCGCAAAATGGAAAGGCAAAATAACGTTCTGGGCTGGAATGGATGTTCAGCAGACATTGCGTTTCGGCACTCCCGAAGACGTAAGAAAAGAAGTCCGCCTTATGAAAAGAACGTTTTCATCCCCCGAAGGCGGCATGATACTCGCCTCCGGCAACGGAATAGTAGGGGGAACGCCTTTTGAAAACATCGCCGCATTCCTCGACGAATGCTGTCAGACTGAATTTTAGCAAAAAAAGCCGGAACATTTTGTTCCGGCTTTTATCATATTTGCTTTATTTCGCAATCAGTCTCCGAAAAGAACATCATAAGCGGAAAGCGTGGGATTTACAAAATCCGTAAAACACTTTTCGATTATCGGCTCATTTGAACTGAGAAGCTCGGATATCGCTCTGTTGGATGTGCATATGCCTTCCGGGATCCGTCTCGATTCAAAACCCGTGGTATAGTCGTAATTGTAATAGGAATTTTCGAAGAGATTAAAGAAAACGTCTGCGTCACGCTCGTCAAAGAAATAGTTCCTTGACATATATTCTTTTATGTCCTCTTTCGTTTCAAAACCGGGAAGCGGCTCGTAAATAGCGTTTACGACCGTCGCCGCAGCGTCCGTGATCTGACTTGAAACGGGGAAAGAAATCGAATAATACATCGTATGGTGTACGCTCGACATATATCCTATGGGGACGTCGGGACCTGTCGGTGTGGGAAGAATCGCAAAGTTGTCAAGGTTCATGGCAACTTCGCCGTAAACGCCGAAAATAAAATGCGTAGGCAGAAATGCGTATGCGCCGTGCTCTGAGGTGAAGTTTCTCATTACCACTTCGGAATAATAGACCTCGTCTCTCATTACCGTGTCGGCAAATTCGCCGTACCAGATTTCGCGAATCATTTCCAGCGCCGTCAATGCCTGCGGCGTATAATATCCGCAGTAATAGTTGCCGTCTTCGTCCCGCTCGGCAAATCTTGCGCCGTTTGAAAGGATCATCATCTGAGCAAAATACGGATACGATGTTACAAGTCCGTACGATTTTGCCTCCGAGCCCTCCATAACCGTGTTTTTAACAAGCTCCTGGGTAAATGTGTCCCAAACCCATACTCCGTCCTCAACGAGTTCTCTCGGGTTTAAAGCTCCGTTCGTTGTTATAAGGTCAACGTTTGCAACAAGCGGATATCCGAAAGACGTATAGTTCTGTTCGGGCCATGCGTTCGGCGTAAGACCGTAAACATCGTTTCCGTAAAACATCGATTCGAGTATCAGCGGAGATCCCCATTTTTCCGAATCGCGGTAATCGATGTAGTCTTTCAGCGTGCTTATACCCGTAAGAAGCCCCGCTTTTGACCAGGAAAAAAAGTTGAATGACGGACTTA
Organism: Clostridia bacterium; assembly: GCA_017427285.1. Lineage (GTDB taxonomy): Bacteria > Bacillota > Clostridia > Oscillospirales > UBA644 > HGM12619. Next base: position 39,608 of record JAFRTE010000037.1, on the reverse strand, counting down.
AAAATATGTCCGCAAATCTCAGTCCGCCAGCCGTCATGTTTACAAGATCGGCGGTCTCGTTAGTAACTTTGAGCTTGAAATTATAGCTGTTTTCAAGGTCGCGCACTCTTTGCATCGCAAGATCACTGAATTCGGTGTTGATGGTGTAGCCGAGGAAGTTTTCCGTTGAGTCAACGCCGTTTCCGCTGTCGAGATTTATGCGGTAAAGTATTTCCAGACCGCTGAAATCGACCGATCCGCCTCCTTCGGAGGAAAAGCTTAGATCAAAGCTCTCTTCCGCGCTTTCGGCGCATCCGACAACAAGCGTGAACAGTAAAATCATCGCAAGAATTTTACAGAATGTCTTCATTTTATCCTCCCATGTAATTATGCCGTTAAAACGAACTTTAATATAAAAGTATTATAACGCTTTTCAGTCCGTATTACTTATACAATAAAATTATAATATGATAATATGAAACAATTGTCCGAAAAACGGCGTTTTTCGATATTCATTCAATTATATGTATGAATTTTTCAAAAAGTTAAAAAAAAGTACTTGTTTTTTTATTTCTGACATGCTATAATATCAAAGTTATGGTATAAATATAATTATTTTAAGAAATCTATGAAAAATCAGGAGGTACTAACCTAAATGGCAAAAAAATACGTTTACCTGTTTACCGAAGGCAACGGCTCCATGAGAGAGCTCCTCGGCGGTAAAGGCGCAAACCTTGCAGAAATGACCAAGATCGGTCTGCCTGTTCCTCAGGGCTTCACAATTTCAACCGAAGCCTGCACACAGTATTACGAAGACGGCAAGAAGATCAATGCGGAGATCATGGCGGAAGTCATGGAATACGTTGCAAAGATGGAAGAGATCAACGGCAAGAAATTCGGCGACAAGAAAAATCCTCTTCTCGTTTCAGTCCGTTCCGGCGCCCGCGCGTCCATGCCCGGCATGATGGATACGATTCTTAACCTCGGTCTTAACGACGACGTTGTCGCTACGATGATAGCAGGCAACCCCGATCCCAAATTCGAACGTTTTGTTTACGACTCATACAGACGTTTCATCCAGATGTTCTCCGACGTCGTAATGGAAGTGGGCAAAAAGTATTTTGAAGCGCTCATCGACGCTATGAAAGAGAAAAAAGGCGTTCAGTTCGACGTTGAACTCGACGCTTCCGACCTTAAAGAACTCGCGGGACAGTTTAAAGCCGAATATAAAGAAAAACTCGGCAAAGACTTCCCGTCCGACCCCGTTGAACAGCTCAAACTCGCTATCGAAGCCGTATTCCGTTCATGGGATAACCCCAGAGCAAACGTATACCGCCGCGACAACGATATTCCCTATTCCTGGGGTACTGCTGTCAACGTAATGCCCATGGTATTCGGCAACCTCAACGACAACTCCGGTACAGGCGTTGCGTTCACGCGCGATCCCGCAACGGGCGAAAAGAAGCTTATGGGTGAATTCCTCACAAACGCACAGGGCGAAGACGTTGTTGCAGGCGTCCGTACACCTATGCCCATCACTCAGATGGAAGAAAAATTCCCCGAAGCTTACGCTGACTTCATCAAAGTCTGCGACGTTCTCGAAAAACATTATCACGATATGCAGGATATGGAATTTACCGTTGAAAACGGCAAACTCTACATGCTCCAGTGCCGTAACGGCAAGAGGACCGCTCAGGCAGCTCTTAAGATCGCATGCGACCTCGTTGACGAAGGCATGAAGACCGAGCAGGAAGCCGTAGCGATGATCGATCCGAGAAACCTTGATACGCTTCTCCATCCTCAGTTTGACGTTAAGGCCCTTAAATCCGCCAAACCTCTCGGCCGCGGTCTCGGCGCTTCTCCCGGAGCTGCCTGCGGTAAAGTAGTATTCACCGCCGAAGACGCCGAAAAATGGCACGCAAAAGGCGAAAAAGTCGTTCTTGTAAGACTTGAAACTTCTCCCGAAGACATCACCGGCATGAAAGTATCCCAGGGCATCCTCACCGTTCGCGGCGGTATGACCTCACACGCAGCCGTTGTTGCCCGCGGTATGGGTACATGCTGCGTATCCGGTTGCGGCGACATCAAGATGGACGAAGAAAACAAGAAATTCGAGCTTGCAGGCAAAACCTTCCGTGAAGGCGACTATATCTCGATAGACGGTTCCACCGGTAATATTTACGAAGGCATCATCCCCACGGTCGACGCCACGATCGCAGGCGAATTCGGCAGGATCATGGCATGGGCTGACAAATACAGAAAGCTCAGAGTAAGAACAAACGCCGATACTCCCAACGATGCCAAGAAAGCGCGCGAACTCGGCGCCGAAGGTATCGGACTTTGCAGAACAGAACATATGTTCTTCGAAGCTGACCGTATCGCCGCTTTCCGCGAAATGATCTGCTCTGACACCGCTGAAGAAAGAGAAATCGCTCTTGCAAAGATCCTTCCCTATCAGCAGGGTGACTTTGAAAAACTTTACGAAGCTCTCGAAGGCACGCCCGTCTGCATCAGATTCCTCGATCCTCCTCTCCACGAATTCGTTCCCACAGAAGAAAGCGATATCGAAGCTCTCGCTCTCGCTCAGGGCAAATCCGTTGAAAGCATCAAAGCAATAATCGCTTCTCTCCACGAATTCAACCCGATGATGGGTCACAGAGGCTGCCGTCTCGCGGTTACTTATCCCGAAATTGCCGCTATGCAGACAAAAGCGGTCATCAGAGCTGCCATCAACGTTCAGAAGAAACATGCAGACTGGAACGTAGTTCCCGAAATTATGATCCCGCTCGTAGGCGACGTAAGCGAACTTAAATACGTTAAGAAAGTAGTTGTTGACACTGCAGACGCAGAAATCGCAGCTGCCGGCGCAAACCTTAAATACGAAGTCGGTACGATGATCGAGATCCCCAGAGCTTGTCTCACTGCTGACGACATCGCAAAGAACGCAGACTTCTTCTGCTTCGGCACAAACGACCTTACTCAGATGACCTACGGCTTTTCCCGTGACGACGCCGGCAAGTTCCTCTCGGCATACTACGATGCAAAGATATTCGAAAACGATCCGTTTGCTAAACTCGACCAGGTAGGCGTAGGCAAACTTATGGAAATGGCTATCAAACTCGGAAGAGCCAACAACGACCATCTCCATATCGGTATCTGCGGTGAACACGGCGGCGACCCCGCTTCCGTAGAATTCTGCCATAAGATCGGCCTCGACTACGTTTCCTGCTCACCCTTCAGAGTACCCATCGCAAGACTCGCAGCCGCACAGGCAGCTATACGTGAGAAGCAGGCATAATTAAAGACCGGTTTTAGCCCCTGAAAAGCGGGTTTTAGCCCAAAAACAGCCCGATTTTGAGGGAAAAACTGTAAAAATGCCTTAATAACACATAAAACTTACGCCCGACAGAGTGAAAATTCTGTCGGGCGTTTGACGTTTTCAGGGGTAAAAAAGGCAGTGAATTTGGCATGCAGCGATTAAGTGAATGAGGTGTTTTTTTGAGGGAGTAAGGACTTTTTCTATGCCTGTATCTACTGCAATGTCAGAATGGAGGAAAACCGCCTTTGAAGAACGCCAAAAAGCGCAGGTCTTGCAGCTACTGCTGTTGCATTCATAGTTTCCAGTCGAATTTTATTGAAATCGAGGCTAAAACGATGAAAAAGTGCAGGTCTCGCAGCCACCCCAGTGGCAGCCAGTCCCGCACATCCTCTGAAAAAGGTCGTTTTTGCCGGTTTTTGATCGCTATTTTGTGAGGTGCGGGTCTTGCAGCCATATCAGCAGACGCAAGTCCCGCATACCCCTGAAAAGGATGAAATCCACATGATTTTCGCCTGTTTTTTATAAAGTGCGGGTCTCGCAGCCATATCTGTGGACGCAAGTCCTGCGAATTTTCCGGAGTATGCATTACGGATAAATCTCAAAAATCACTCAGTTTTACGTTATTCTCTCTGGACATTTCGTAAAAAATGGTTATCCTATATAAATGCTGTTACAGTTTCAGCATCCAAATGCGAGCTGAATGAACAGTCAACTACATGTCTTATTCAATCATTTCTAAAAGTTTATGCTGTGAAATTATTGTAAAGTAATCAATAAAATGCAATTCGCCTATTCGTTTCACTTCAAATTCCGTAGCCCCCAAATGAGGAATAAGAATAATATGCGAACAAGCCGGACTGATCAGTAAGTAGGGCATTATTGGTTTTCGGACAAAATCATTTCGCATGTTATACAAAAAGTCAATTGTAGGCAGTTTGTGAATTCTGTGCTTCACCTCAACTGGTCTTGTCGGGCTTTCAATACGCAGCCACCCCCAAAAAAACTGTGAACTTCCAATAAATGTTATCACATCTCTCTTATACCTGGTAAGAAAGAATTTCACAGAAAACACTTTTTTTTCTGTCTCCACATAAAAATCGCATCCGTTATGAGGTGTCATGCCCAACAACCATAATAATGAATTCGAATAAAGTTTAGCATTATTATTGGCACAACGCTTTTTAAGCTTGAACATGAAAATCAATCTTATAAAAAATGCTCTGATATACTTAAAACTTATAATACTGCCAATTAATATAATTAATCCAATGATAAAATCCATAATTCATCTCTCAAAATACTATACTAAAGAAAGAAAAGGTTGCCAAATTCCCGCACTGTGAAGACCTTGCAGGGTCGACAAAAACCTATTATAATGGGTCTATAATATTATTAACCCCATGCGGGGCAGTCGGAGGATTAAAAGGATCGCAGACATTAACATTGAACGCGCCGACATCATGACAGTATGCGGAGTATAAAGCAGTAGTACAGCTCGAGAACCAAGGCTCTTGTCCCAGAAAACAAGGATCCCCATATCCGGATGCAAAACACGATAACGACATACATGCCTGAACTTTAATATACTTAGGCAGTTTGCTTATTCCAGAAATGGCAGCAGATCATGTCCTGTGAGAAGGTAAGGACTTGCTTCCGAAACGCTGAATGAAGGATACCCCGATGCGACAAATGACTGGGCTGATGCATCAATTTTCGAAAGGAGCTGCTTGAAATGTGTGACTGTAATAACACAGTTATTATGCCTATTAAAGAAAACAAGCAGGTTTTCAATCAAGGCAACAGCCTCTTTTTCCGTTGTTGAAATAAAGGGCTCATTCATCAGCACAAGTGAGTTGTAAGGAGCTTTTTCGACTATCTTTTTCATCATGGCAAGCTCGTTTCGAAAACGGCTGTTAGCCTCATATACAATATCATCAATCGGGAAAAAAGTATAAATGCTATTCAAGTTGGAACAGACGAACTGTTCAGCGGGTACCGGCAGACCTGCTTTTGCCAACAAGACAGCGATACCGACAGATCGAATAAAAACGGTTTTTCCGCCCTGATTCATTCCGGAGATAAAAACTTTTTTTGTAATTATATCCGCGCTGTTGCTCTTAACGTTTTTTCTGACATCTTTACCTTTTACAACAACATCCGCCACAAGTGAAAGGTCAAACAGATCGGTAAACCTGAGGTCTTTCTCAGACAGGTTTTTTATCAATGATACCGGTATTCCGTTTGTTTCATAAAACTTTATTATACCGACATACAACTCATAAAACTGCAGATCGTCATACATATTTTCCAGTATTCTCTGGTAATACTTCGCCATTTCCAGCAGTTTTACAGCATAAGACTTGTTATGATTGAACAACATTCTGTTCAATGCGCGGTCTGACATTTTTACGTCTATGCACTTTTTCTGTTTTCCTCTGTTTCGCAAATCTCTTTGAACAGTCCCAATCGTCTCATACGACATTTTTTCAATATGAAGTGAACGGTTAAGATGCAAAACACATGAATACGATGATGAAAGTGATGTGAGAGATGTGTAATCTGATATTTCTGTCCGTAATTTCTCGATATCGTTTCCGCTGATGATATTATTAAGAACGTTTTTAAGACGTTCCAAGCCTTTGGACTTGAGCCCCTTATTCTCAAGTATCGAAAGCATATCGTCAAAAAAACTCCAGTATGATTTCAAAGCCTCTGAAACAAGGTGAAAAATAGACACTATCGTAAAATTGCCTCCCCAATCTGTAGTAGGTTCACGGAGAAACTGCATAGAGTGTATGTCTTTTGACGCCGCATCTGTTTTTTCTCTTATTATTTCAAATTCAGTTTTTTTACTAATAAGCTCATTGAATAAACCTGCATTACGGATAAAATCATCAGCGATTTCATGCCGGAACAACAATTCCTCCTCCGTTGCTGAAAAATCCAGCAAATATATACTCATTTTCTCAGCATCGAAATTAATTGCTTCGGCAATTGTGTCGATAGAAAGGTCTGATATGACCCGTTCATCCAGATTCTTTTCAAAATCTCTTTTTCCCGGGAATAATAATGAACAGTCAATCATTCTTTTGTCCTCCCGTTTTCAATTGCTCAGCAGAAAGCCCATACTCTTCAAGAATGCTTTCATTTTCGTAGTTTTCAGGACTATTGACACGTCTTACAATATATTTAGTGTCAAGTACATTTGTTGTCAGAAACGCCAGTCGGGCTGTTGACCCATCAGCAAAAAGACGGGGAGGAATCGTTTTATGATGCGATATCAGAATAAAATAAGCGTTATTTCTTATCAAATAAGCTGTGAGCCTTTTGGTGTAAATATATGCGTCATCTCCATTCGTGGACGAGAAGATCTCATTAAAAAGGAAAAGTGAATTCTTTGGATCGTTTTTCAGAAAACCCTGAAGAATCTCTATCTCGGTTTTGAGACGTCCAAAACCGAAATTAACCGTTTCCCCCTGCGGGAAATGCGTATATATAGCGTTCATAGGACTTACATATGCAGACTTAGCGGGAATCAGGCATCCGCATCCTGATAAAGAAAACGCCGTACCTACAGCCCGAAGAAATGAGGTTTTACCGGAGCTGTTCGCACCGGACAGCACAAAACCGCATTCATTAGAAAAATCAAAATCATTCGGTATGATCACTTCTGGTGATTCTTCCAGCAGAATCGGATCATAAAGCCCCTGAAACGAATTGATACTGTTGTCGTTATACTCCGGAGCGCATACGGATAACCCGACTCCGTCCCAGTGTTCATATATGCTTTGCATGAACAAATAAAATGAAAGTCCTTTGTGAACAGCATAAAGCACTGATTCACATTTTGTTCTGAATTTGGTTGAGTATTCACCTGAAATATCATACTTTGAGTCAAGTGTTTCCAAAACAGCGAGTTCAAATCCAGAATACATTGTAAACCATGGAGCACCGGTTTCTTCAGTTTGAATAACTCCCAGCCTTTCTAAATATGAAGACACGGTAGATTCAATACCGACGTTTCCGGAACTATCCGTTATTTCGACTCTTTTCCGCATGCCGACTTCGGGTGAAACGTTTATATAAACTGAACTGAAACGGTCTATAGACCCAGTATGCTGTTCTACTTCGAGTCTGAACTGTTTAAACTCTTCGTTGTCACAGAAACTGAAGGTTTTCTGGAGCATCCTCAGGCACTCAGATTTTCCTTCAAAAGATATGAGTTTTTCTATTTCCAACAGTTTTTTTATTAGTATAATATTTAATGCCGTTTCCGCGTATTTATGATTGTCCATTGCATCATATGCTTCTGACAGCTTTAAGTATTCACCAATCTCAGTGTATGCTTCCCGAATTTTTTCACAGATGTCTCTTTTGTAGTATAATTCTGCAGCAAAATCCGACCTGAATTTCAACGTAGGCAGATCATTAGTCAGCTCGGAAAGCTCTTTTTTTACTATCGGCGGGATGCTCCGGAATCCGCGAGTGGCTGCCTCATCGCATAATTCGAACAACCGTAAACACTTTACTGTGTTGTCGCTTTGTTTGTTTTTTGCGATATTAAATGGGTTGAGTAAATCGATCATAATTGATTCCACGTTTCTTTGCTAAAAATTATTACTGTGATATCTCCACAAATAAGGTGCGAGGCTTCTCGCAGGTGTTGATAAAAGAATGATCAATCGTTTAATTTCATAATAACCAGTTGTTTTTCGACCATTTCATCAAGGATGCTGTGCAGATCCGCACAAAACTCAGAAATCTCTTCATCTGCAATATTTAAGAATTTTACAACAAAAAATGCAATATTTATATATCTGTTCTTAACAGAAGTTATCTTGAGACTATTTAATTGAATCAATACGGAATACACAACAGAATTGAATATTACAGATGATCATTCTTTCTGATTTATGGTATCTCGCCATGAACCTGTTTTTTTGATGTGATTGGTTGGTTGTTCCGCGGATTCCGTTGCTTCGGCATCAACCTTACGCGCTTCGCGAATTCGTTTCGCATCTTTTGCGCCGAAGCACGCTCCGAAAAACATTACTGCTGCAATAATCGGAGTATCAATCAACATAGCTAAATATGTACCGGAAATCTCAGGCAAATTCAGATATAAATAAAACAGCTGATATGGGAAGATGTAATAGTAATTGAGTATTGCCGCCGCAAAGTTTACAACAGGTATGGGAATCAGTATCGAAGCAAGCGCAAGATTTATGCAAGTGCCTAAAATAACGCTAATCAAATACTTCTTTTTGTCAAATTGATCCTCAAGGCCTAAACTGTATCCGTAACGGTCAGAAAGCTTCCATAAAAAGATCATACACGCTGCGAACAATCCACCATAATATATAATGCCGAGAATGACTTCTCCGATAATTCCCAAGGGCATGGCAAACATAATTCCCACAGATGTGAAAGCAAATGCAACAACGCCTATTAGCCAAATATTAAATATCACTTTGCATGTAACTTTAAAATAATTCATTTTTTTATCCTTCAGTCGGTAATTAGATAATAGTGAAATGTAATTATATTAGATAAAAGGAATTAAAATAGTTATTCACTTTTTAAATGAGTCTATTTTCCCATATCAGTGTCATTTTCTTCGTCCAATGATATAATATCCTGCTGTAATAAAAGGCTGTCAGACTCAATAGAGAAAGGTGTTAGATAAACTGAGTCATTTACTATAATCACCGTTTTAAATCTCCCTGGCTCAATACCATGCAATCTTTATTCTTTATTAATACCATAATAAGGAACTATAACAACCTTGATAATATAAACGATCGTTCTATAAAAGATAGTTTAAATCCTTTTATTGTTTCAATTCAGCATCGTTATTCAATAGTTTCAAAAAAAAGGTTGAATCAGAAATGTAAAAATTCTCTATAAATTCACCATTCCCTGTTTCAACTTCCCATTTGTGAGAATACTGATACGGTATGTTTATACATACCGGTGCAGGAACCATAAGTAGAATAGGAATTATCGGCTTTTCATGCGCTGTGCTCGGTAATGAATCTATTCCATATGAAAAATCAAGGTTTGATACGTCAATATTGTAAAATGCTTTATATGGTATTAATCGCCGTGCACCAATATGCCTGATCTGTGCTGTTCCTCTTCTATCAAAAAAAAGCATATACTTATAAAATCTACATAACTGGATAACAGAATAAATCCTATCCTGTGTCTCAACATAAAATGATGTTCTTTTATAGGATCTGAAAAATAAACTACCATATTTATTGTATTTTTTACGTTTCAATTTTACGATTAATAACACAACAAAGTCTAATCGATTACTTAGATATTTAGATGTCGGAATAAACAATATAAGAAAAAAGATAATTATTATAATTATATATATTTCCATGTTACCTCCTGACTCTACCCACATTTGGAGTAATAAGAGATTTTAGTGTACGGGATTTTTATAATGCTAGTTTGCCACTATATAGCACAGAGTAACTTATCTGCCGAACATACGAGATACTGTTCCTTTCAAACTCGATAGCCCTGATCACACTGAAGATACTGTCTCAGGTTACATTTCCCGACTTTTGAAAAATATTACGGTTCCATACCCGAAGCAACCATTGTATATACTCAACAGAGTTGTGACCTATGAACCCGATCCGCAACGATTTAATGACCTCCGAAAACAAATAATTAAGCCTAAACCTTTTACTTTATACCATGGTATCATATTATTCTTTATTTGTCAACAGGAAATTGAAATATTTAAAATTTGAATGTAGTAACTTGCCAAAGTAAATTCCGTTTCTCTGGTGTTTGAAATGTTTGACAAATTACTTATCGTTACGTATGCTCATTAAGAAGTAAAGATTAAATTTCCCGCGTCGCGAAAGCGGCGCGGGATTTGAGTCAAATATTGCTTTATTATATAACAGTGTGCGGTGATCGATTGAATACTATATAAAAGATGTCAGATTATATTAGACGGAACAATGTAATTCGTTTCTGTGATCGGAAGAACAGCATCAGACATGCAGAATACCGCACCGTTTCCGACCGTGCGTTCTCCCTCTTTCAGAACCGAGAACGATTTGACAGCGCTCTTGTCAGGCGACGCGGACTTTTTGATTTCGACAGGATGCAGGATTCCCGCCTCCTCGATAATGAGGTCGATCTCCTTCATTTTGCTGTCTCGATAATAATTCAGATTGACCTTGTTCCTGCCGTATGCATAGTGCCGGAGCAGTTCGGCGATCACGTAGTTTTCGTAATAGTGTCCGCTTGCGGCTCCGTTCAAAAGGACGTCACGGGTCGTCCACGAGGAAAGATATGCACAGAAACCGGTGTCGCAGAAATACAGCTTCGGCGTTTTAACAAGACGTTTGAGTTCGTTTGACGAATACGGTTCCAGTAGGAAGACGATGCCCATTGACTGCAGCACCTTGACCCAATCTTTTGCTGTTACGCCGGATACACCGGCGGACAGACCCAGATCGTTGTAGTTGACAAGCTGGCCGGAAAACGCGGCACATGCCCTTAAGAACTTGCGGAATCCTTCGGTGTCTGTAATGGCATAGTCGTCAACAGCGTCTCTCATAAGGTATGTTTCAATGTATGAATTAAAATATTCTCCGAGCTGCTCCTCGTCTTTTCCCTGAACGTCGGGAAGACCGCCGCGCCAGATGTTGTCAAACGTGGTCAGTATATTGTTTGCGGGAAACAGCCGTTTCCTTGAAAGAAGCGACGGGAGTGAAAAATCCAGATCTTCAACCGGACTGATACCCAGTTTCTCTCTTGCGGAAAGGCTGTACATCTTCAGGACACACAGACGTCCGGAGAGTGAATCGCCCGCACGCTTCACAAGCTTTTTGCTCTGAGATCCCGTCAGCCAGAACTGTCCGCGTTCGTCGCTCGAGTCGCATATGATCTTTATTTCTTCGAAAAGCTCGGGCGCCTTCTGAACTTCATCGATCAGAATAGGCGGACGGTATGTCTGCAGAAAGAGTCTCGGTTCCGCCTGTGCAAGCGAGCGAAGCTGGGTGTCGTCCATTGAAACGTATGTCCTGTTCTGTCCTTCTGCGAGATGCATCAGCATGGTGGACTTGCCGACCTGCCTGGCGCCTACCACCATCACGGCCTTGAATGACTCACTCATGTGGAGAAACTTTCTCTCCAGATCTCTTTTGATGTACTCCATTCTGTCCTCCGAGATAAGTGTAATTTTTAACTGCACTTTATTTTAGCACCAATCACCCCGTTTGTCAAGAGGCAGAGAGGAAATTCCGGTCTTATTTACTGCTTCAAACTAAGAGTTCACAGAAGGTTTTCCGGTTTTCAGCTTTTTTCTCGGGATGATGAGCATACCGCTTTGTGGGATATTGATTATGTTCGGACGGTTTTTAGCGCACGTTTTTTTGTCTGTATTCTCAAACTGATGTTTGATCGGATTTCACAGAAAAATCACACAATAGGCATTGACAATCAAATGATTGTATGATATAATTAAGCAACAGTAAGAGCCGGAGGTGCAACATGAATAAAGTAAAGCTTTTTCCGGGCACAACGATCGTCTCCGATGCGGTAAGCCGCAAAAAGGCGGAAGAGGTATTTTCCAATATTTTTGCGGGCGGAAACATATACAGCTCGCAGGTGACAGCGATAATCGGTATCGAGGCGCATTCCGTTCAGAACTGGGTTTCTCGAGGGTTTGTTTCCCATCCCGTAAACAAACAGTATTCCAAAAGGCAGCTTTGCCGCCTCATAATGATCAGTATGCTCGGCAATACATTCAAAATAGGGGATATCACATGTATGCTCTCAACTGTCAACGGCGATCTGTCCGACGAAGGAGACGACCTGGTCCCCGACGATATTTTGTATGCGTGCTTTTGTGAAATATGCGGACTGAACGAAGGAGAATACGTTGAAGAACGCGTTGAATCAACGTCGGTTTCGGTTGCCGAACAGCTTACGTGGCTCGGCGAGGACGAGAAAAAAAAGGTTTCCGCGGTGTTAAAAACCATGTTTTACGCATACAGATCTGCGGAAATGAACAAAATTGCTCATGCAATGTTAAACAGTCTGAAAGAAATAAATAACAATACGGAAGATAACTGAAAGGAGAAAAAAATGGATTTCAACATCAACATTTATATCGTAATCGCAGTAGTTGCGGCAGCGCTTATAGCCGCACTTTTAGGAGCGGGATACCTCAAAGCGCCGCCCGACATGGCATATATCATCTCCGGTCTCGGAAAACGCAGGATCCTTATAGGCAGAGCGGGTTGGAGAATGCCGTTTTTTGAAAGAGTGGATAAAATCTCTCTTCGCGTTATGCAGGTAGACGTAAAAACCTCGGAAGCGGTCCCCACAAACGAGTTTATAAACGTAACAGTAGACGGCGTAGCAAACGTTAAAGTCAGCTCAAATCCCACTCTTCTTGAAAAAGCGGCGGAATCGCTTCTGGGCATGCATCAGAGCGAGCTTGTAATGCTTGTTACGCAGGTACTCGAAGGCAATATGCGTGAAATAGTCGGATCGGTTGGACTTAAAGAGATGGTCCAGGACCGGCAGGGCGTTGCAAAGAAGATCACCGAAAACGTAGTGCCCGATATGGAGAAACTCGGTATTGAAGTCGTAAATTTCAATATCCAGAATTTCAAGGACGCTGCCGGAACCATAGAAAATATGGGCATAGACAACGTTGAGCAGATCCGTAAAAACGCACAGATCGCAAAAGCAAACGCTCAGCGCGATATAGCCATAGCAACTGCGAACGCTCAGCAGGAGGCAAATGCGGTCAAAGTAGAAGCCGAAAAGCTCATTGCGGAGCAGGATGCGGCTCTCGTAGTCCAGCAGTCCGAAATGAAGGTTTTGTCGGATAACAAACGCGCGGAAGCGGACGCGGCATATAGCATTCAGCAGGAAGCACAGCGCAAGGTTATTGAAATCACCCGTTCCGATGCGGATATCGCACGCCGCGAAAAAGAAGCGGAGCTTGCGGAAAAGGAAATTGCTCTTCGTGAAAGAAAACTCGATGCGGAGATCAGAAAACAGGCCGACGCCATGAAATACAAAGCGGAAAAAGAGGCGGAAGCAGATCTTATCCGCCGCCAGAAAGACGCCGAAGCGAAGAAATACGAAGCTTTGCAGCAGGCGCAGGCAAGAAGAGCGGAGGCGGAAGCGGAACGCTTTGCAATGGAGCAGGAAGCCGAAGGTATCAGAGCAAAGGGTATCGCAGAAGCGGAGGCAATCGAGAAAAAAGCCGAAGCGCAGCGCAAAATGGGCGAAGCGTCAGTCCTTGAAATGTATCTCAAAGCGCTTCCCGAGGTCGTTAAAAACGCTGCTGAACCTCTTGCGCAGACCGATAAGATCGTTATGTACGGAGATGGCAACTCCACAAAGGTTGTAAAGGATGTAATGACGGCTGCCAGCCAGGTTATCGAAGGCGTAAAGGAATCGACGGGAATAGACATTACGTCTCTCATCGCGGGCTTTGCCGGCGGAAAAGTTGCCGGACTTAGCAACGCAGAAGTTTCCGAATAACTCTATTACTGAAATTGCCCGGCCTTGCCGGTCGGGCAATTTATAATTTTCAGGAGAATGAATATGACCTTTCCATCGGTTTTTGAAACATGGCCTGCGGTTTATGCCGTAGCGGATCGGTACGAAATAATCGTTCCCGTAAATAAACCCACCGTAATGTGGGTGACGGTCTCAGGTAAAAACTATTACGACGATTCAAACGGTATCCTGCGTTCCGCAAGATTAACTCATAAAATGGACGTTCCGATGTCGGAGCTTGACTCTGCCGGCAGATATACCGTTTGCTGGCGCGAGGTGTTCAACAGAAAACCTTATCATTCAAAACTCGGCGACGTTGAATCGTTTACCGTCGGTTTTCGTTCCGTAAAACAGGATAATATACATATATATCATATATCGGACGCTCACAATGCGGTGGAAGCGCCTGTTGCCGCAGGAAAGTTTTTCGGCGACGACCTTGATCTTCTCGTGTTGAACGGAGATATCCCCGACCACAGCGGAAAAGCGGAAAACTTTACGGCGATCCATAAAATAGCGGGTGAAATAACTCACGGTGAGCTTCCCGTTATTTTTGCAAGGGGCAATCACGATCTTCGCGGCGTCTGCGCTGAAAATCTAGCGGATTATACTCCGACAGATAACGGAAAATCGTATTATACGGTCAACCTCGGCAGTATCTGGGCAGCGGTGCTCGACTGCGGCGAAGATAAGCCCGACGACGATCCCGAATACGGACACACAGTCTGCTGTCACGATTTCAGAGTAAGACAGACGGAATTTCTCAAAAAAACAGCGGCATACCCCGAAAACGGTTTCGGAGCGGAAGATGTAAAGTATAAAATCGTAATTTCTCACAATCCGTTTCCCGAAACTCACCGTCCGCCTTTTGATATCGAAAAGGATATCTATACGGAATGGTGCGATATCTTAAAAGCAAGCATCCGTCCCGATTTTATCCTTTCGGGTCACGTCCACAACTGCTATGTTACCCTGCCCGGAGAGGCGAAGGACTGTAAGGGGCAGCCGTGTCCCGTAATAGCGGGCTCAAAACCCTACAGAGAAGCACCGTTTTTCGTCGGCTGCGCAATAACTCTAAAAGACGGTATAGCAGATATCAGGTTTACCGACCCCGAAGGGAATATAACGGATCAAACGGTTTTAAAGTTACAATAATATATAAATAAAAAACGGCTGAATTTTCAGCCGTTTTAATTTTACCGTATCAGAATTCCGCAATAACCGTTTTTAGCTCTTTCGGACCGATTTTGATCTCGATGCGGTTTTTGGCGAAAGACGCTTTTTCGTCTCCGTATTCTGCCGAATCCGTAATCTTTGCGGATCTTATATCTTTGCAGAAGCTTAAAACTGCGTTCGAAGCGGAAGACTGCGGATTGTAAAGTCTTACCGTTATCGCTTTTCCGTCGTCTGAGCATTTTACAGCCGCCGTGCATGCTCCCTCGCAGGAAAGGATCTGCGATTTAAGCGGAAGCGCGCCTTTATGCGACGTATTCGATATAAACGGCATATCGTTTTCAAAAGCCGTTGCGTATCTGTGAAGCGAGTCGTAGTCGTTTTCTGCAATTCCGACAGCCATTCTTACTCTTCTAACACCGTATTCGGGGTAGGGGTCGGGATTGGACGTTGCGCGTAAAAGACTTACCTGAAGAGTGTTGTCCGCGCCTCTGTAACCGTATTTCGTATCGGTGAAAAGCGCTATTCCCTTTCCTTTTTTATCTGCGGCGTAAATGAAATCCCTTCCGTACCAGTCGTGCAGCGAGGTTTCTTCGCGCTCGAAAGTCCCGAGCTGGATATCATAAGTGTATTTCTCCGTTTCGAATGCAAACGGTACTTTGAAAATAAGCTTCGGCGAACCGTTTTTCCTGTTTATTTCAAACCAGTTTGCGGTAACGTCGTATTTCAGCGTGCTGTCTCCTTTGTCAAGCGATACTGTGACTTCGATTTTTGAGTTTTCGAATTCAATGTAGTATGAAATGATGCTTCTTAGTTCGCTTACTTTATAGGAAGTCTGAACGGCTCTTTTTTCGGAGTTGAGATTGATTTCCGAAGTGTAAACTCCTTCCACCCACGCGCTTGCGCCGACATGTCTGTCGTTTTCGAGAGCATAAGCAAAGTATGCGGACGGCTTAGATATATATTCTTTTCCCGTTTCTTTATCGATAAGCGAAATAAGCGTCATATCGTTTTCGTTGAATTCGGCTTTTATCCTGTCGTTTTCAAGAACGGGCTTTTTGTAGTAAAGCCGTCTCAGATCGGGCGTGAAAGATCCGAAATAATAACCCGTCCGCTCCGCTTCCTTTATTATATAGGTAGAATATCCGAAAGCGGGAACGTCGGCTTTTATAAGAAGAACGGTTGCAAGATGACCGTTATCTCCCGCCTCTTTTTCGAGCAATGTAAAGTCAACTTCATTGCCGGACTCGTCTTCGACCCTGATCGCATCGTGATTTCCGGGCCAGTCGTAAACTCTGATCTCCGCCATTTCGCTGCGGTCGTAACATGTTGTGTTGAATACGTGGACGATCCTTGTTTTGCCCCTTCCGCGTTCAACATTGGGCAGATTGTAGCGGTATTTTTCGTTGACTCTGCATCCTGCTCCCGCGCCTTCCGATTTAGACTGAAGAGCACAGTCGGGCGTTTCATACGCAGACGTGTCTATATTCTGCGCAAATCTTCTCATTGCAAGCGAAGCGCCCGAGCCGGCGTCTGCAAGAACTTCCTCAAAATTACCCAGAGCGTGGTTCTTCGTTTCGGGAAGCCCCGAGCCGGGAAGAATATCGTGAAACTGATTGAAAAGCAGCTTTTTCCACGCCTTGCGGTATCTCGGGTATGCGTTGCCGTCTGTTCCGATTTTCGCCATTGCAGTAAGAGTTTCCGCCGCTGAAAGACGGTCTTCCATTATTCTGTTCGCGGTTTTCAGCTGGGATTCGGAAGTATAGCAGCCGGTGAATGTCGGACCGAGCTCCTCTTCGAGAATGGGGAATCTCTCTCTGTATTTTTCGAGCATTTCGAAGTATTCTGTATAGGTTGAAAACTTTACAGTAGGTGCGACAGGCCACGATTGCATGTCGACAAGCATCTGTATATCTTTTCTCGTCGGACCGCCTCCGTGGTTGCCAACGCCGTATACTTTGATCATGCCGTCTATCCCGCCGTACATCTCGCAGAACGGGATTACAAGAGAAAGATATCCCGGGCGAATCGGGTCGTTATACCATGACGGTTCGTTTACCGTAAGCACTTCGGCACCCGAGGGCGCTTTCCATCTGTATACGAAAATGCCGTCGAGCCCTCTGCAATGGTAAAAATATCTTATTCCGCCGGCGTTCAGAAGTTCGGGCATAACGGGGGTATGTCCGAATGAATCCGGGTGGAAATCCGAATTGACGCTTTCGGGCGCGACGCCGAGCTTTTCGGAAAGATATCTCTTTGTTACGAGAATATGCTCCGAAATACTTTCCGCGGACGGAAGATTTCTGTCGCTTTCAACCCATGACGAGCCCGCAAATTCCCAGCGTCCCTCTTTTATGCGCTGTTTTATTTCCTCAAACATTTCGGGGTCGTATTTTTCTACCATTTCATACGTGGCTGCCTGCGACTGTGAAAATTTGAATTCTGGGTATTCCTTCATCATGTCGAGCATCGTGCGGAAAGTTCCGAGGACGATCGCTACTGTTTCGTGGTATCCCCAAAGCCAGTCCATATCGATATGCGCGTGCGCTATGCAGTACATCGTGTATTTTTTTGCGGCGGACGAAAGCGGAAGCAGTATTTTCTCCGCTTCGGTGCAGTCTTCGTTTGTAAGTGCTCCGTTTTCCGTGAATTTTCCGTAAAGATAATCGACGGCTTTTTCGAGCAGCGCGTTTGCAGCGGCTCCCGAGGGCAGCTTTGTCAGTTCTTCAACAACGCCT
The DNA here is from genome assembly GCA_017427285.1 of Clostridia bacterium. Taxonomy (GTDB): domain Bacteria; phylum Bacillota; class Clostridia; order Oscillospirales; family UBA644; genus HGM12619. The sequence goes on along the minus strand of JAFRTE010000037.1, from coordinate 21,842 downwards.
ATCTCGCCGAATATCCTTTCATACATCGGAAACATTTCTTTGTGCGGCGACCAGTGGTCTTTTCTTTCCGGCCTCATTTCGGCCAGTTTGTCGTATCTCGTCATAAGATTTCAGTCCTTTCGGAGAAAATAGTTGTTTCACCTGCTGAATTATACCACACGTTAGCCGATTTGTCTATATAAACATTGTAAAAATCATTAAAATTTCTTAAAAATATGAATATCGTTATTGACTTTATACTTTTATTCTGTTATAATATACTTTAAAGATGCAGATATTTATGCAAACCGAAATAAATCCGAAGGAGGTTGTCTGATGTCTGTAAATATCGACAACGGTCTTACAGTCGATTCCGAAACTCCCGACAAGGCGATCGAAGTTATAAAGCTTATCGCCCATCATGAGGAAGAAGGAAAAAAACGCCGTGAATACGCCGAGTCGGAAGCAAAGCTCATCATAAGCGAAGCGACCGAAAAAGCCGAAAAATCGGCGGCGTTCGAAAAGGCAAAGGCCGATGAAAAAATCAGGAAAGTAAAAGAGCTCACCGAGCAGAAGGGCAGAGAGCTTGCAATAAATATTCTCACTCAGGTCAACGAAGAATGTGAGGAACTCAAACAGAACGCCCGCGAAAACAAGCAGGAAGCTCTTACCGCCGTCGTTGAAAGGATCGTGAACGAATGGCGATAGTCAAAATGAAAAAAGTCACGGTCGTAGCGATGGCGGAAGACAAACAGACCATTCTCGACGATCTTATGTGGCTTTCCGCAGTTGACGTCAGTCCTTTGTCGGAAAAACTTGAGGACGAAAATCTCGCGCCGCTTGTTACCGCAGACAACGTTGCGGAAAACGTAGACAGCATAAACGGTAAAATTTCACTTCTCTCTCAGGCGCTGAAAACTTACCGTCAGTATTCCAAAGAGAAACGTTCTTTTTTTACTCCTTATCAGGTTTTGAACCGCTCCGATTTCGAAGCGTTTCCCGCTAAGGAAGAGAAACTGCTCACAAACGCAAACAACGCCATCCGCGCTTCTGCGGAGCTTAACTCGATAAAATCCGAAGAAAACAGGCTAGACTCTCTTTTACAGCGACTTTTGCCGTGGAAAACGCTGCCTTTCAGACTTAATGAACATATTTCGGACAAAGCTGATTATTTCTTCGGTTCTGTTCCGATAAAAGCAGATATTTCTTCCGTTACCGAGGGCATTGTCGATGAGGAAAGCGGCGAAAAAGCCGCCGCATGGACCGGTATCCTCGCAAAAGACAAGGCGTATTCATACGATCTCGTAATATGTCTTGCCGGTCAGGAAAAACAGCTTGTTTCCGCTCTTTCCGATATCGGTTTTTCAAAGATATCTTTCCCCGATCTGAATGGAACGGTCTCGCAAAACCTTAAAATGATAGCGGAAAGGAAAGAAGAGCTTGCGGATAAGCGAGAAGTGCTATTAAAGCAGCTTGCAAAATATTCCGAAGATCTTTCCGAAGCCGAAAAGGCGATAGATATCCTTTCAAACAACGCCCGTCTTATCGGAGTCCGCGAAAAACTGCTTAATACGCAGTCTGCGTTTATTCTTCAGGGCTGGGCGCCTGAGGACAGAGTTGACGAAGTAGGAGCCCTTCTTGAAAAATACGGCGCATTCTTCTGCGCGGAAGACCCTACAAAAGAGGAAGAACCGCCCATAAAACTGAAAAATGCAAAAATAATCCAGCCGTTCGAACCGATAACGGAAATGTTCGCGCTGCCTACTTACAGAGGCCTTGACCCGAACTTCATGGTCGCGCCGTTTTATTTCCTGTTTTTCGGTATGATGCTTTCCGATGCGGGCTACGGTCTGCTCCTTGCCATAGGCGGATTTTTGATCCTAAAATTCACAAATATCCGCGGCTCGATGAGAAATATGGTAAAAATGTTCGCAATATGCGGCATTTCAACCGTAGTCTGGGGCTTTCTGTTCGGTACGTTTTTCGGAGATGCCGTCGGAGTTATTGCCTCAACGTTTTTCGGCAGCAGCCTGACCCTTCCGCCGCTGTGGTTCGACCCCGTAAGCGACCCGATAACTCTTCTTATCGTTTCGTTCGTCGTCGGCTTCATCCATATTCTTGTCGGACTCGGGCTGAAAATGTTCATGCTCATCAGAGACGGACATTACTTTTCGGCAATATTCGACGTCGGCTGTTGGATGTTTCTTCTTATCGGCATTCCCGTCGTGCTTTTCAGCGTCCCCGTCGGAGTTGCCTTGATTGCAGTCGGCGCCGTCGGTCTTATCCTTACTCAGGGCCGCGATAAAAAAGGCATACTCGGCAAAATCATCGGCGGGGTAGGAAGTCTTTACGGCATAACCGGATATATGTCGGATATACTGTCTTATTCAAGGATCCTTGCGCTCGGCCTTTCAGCCGGCGTAATCGGCAGCGTATTCAACAAGCTCGGCTCGCTCGGCGGCGCAAATTTAATAGGAGTTATCCTGTTTATAGTAATTTTCGCCGTCGGACACGTTCTCAACCTCGCGCTCAGCACCCTCGGCGCATACGTTCACGCTTCCCGTCTGCAGTTTATAGAATTCTTCTCGAAGTTCTATGAAAGCGGGGGACGGAAATTTGACGAATTCGGAATACAGCTGAAATATACCGAACTCGGCCAGTAAAATGAAAAAATAATAAATCATGTTAATATTTTCGGAGGTTTCAACCATGTTTTTAACTTTTCTTACCAGCGGAATGCCTTCTTCTGTAGGCGGACAGATGCCGCAAGCCGTTGAGGCGGCTGCTGAAGCTATGAGCTCAAACGCATTCGCATTTCTCGAAAGCGGACTTTTCTGGGGTTTCCTCGGCGCCGCTCTTTGCGCTCTTCTCGCATTCATCGGTTCGGCAAGAGGCGTAAACATCGCCGGTGAAGCTGCGGCAGGTCTCGTAACCGAAGATCCGTCAATGTTCGGTAAAATAGTCATTATCGAAAACCTTCCCGCAACTCAGGCAATTTACGGCCTTCTCATCGCCTTTGTCGCAGTCAGCAAACTCGGCCTTTTCGCTCCCGAACTTGCCGAGATCTCACTTCTTCAGGGCGCGCTCCTCTTCCTTGCCTGCATGCCGATGGGTATCGTCGGTCTTATCTCCGCAATTTACCAGGGCCGTACGGCAGCCGCAACAATAAGCATCCTTACGAAAAATCCGAACGAGACATCCAAGTGTATCCTTATCACCGCAATGGTAGAAACGTTTGCGATTTTCGCTCTTCTCATCTCGTTCCTTCTCGTTAACTTCATCATCAAATAAGGAAAATCACAATGGGAATAAACAACATTCTCGAGCGTATCGACGTTGATGCCGAAAAAATAGCCGGCGATATCACATCCGAGGCGAGGAAAAAGGCAACGGAAATATACGCTGAACGGACTGCCGAGGCAAAAACGGCGACCGCAGCGCAGATAGAAGCCGCTGAAAAAGAAGCTATCGATACAATAAACCACATCAAAAGCACCGCTTCGCTCGAATCGAGAAAACTCGTTCTCGCCGCAAAAAGAGCAGTTATAGATGAGGTTTTTGAAGATATTCCTTCGGCGTTCCGCAGAATGCCGAAAGATGAGTATGCGGCATTTCTTGCGGGCGTGGCAGTAAAATCATCCGAAAAAGGGACTTTGTATTTTGCAAACGCCGATTTTGAAGTTGCCGAAAAGGTAAAAGAGCTTCTTAAAGACAAACCGCAGTACAAAGTTGCCAAAACCACCGTAAAAGATATTTCAAGCGGCTTTTGCATAAAATACGAAAATGTAAAGATCGACTGCTCGATAGACTCTGTCGTAGAAAACATGAGACCCGAGCTCGAAGCAATCGTAGTGTCAAAACTTTTCCCTGAAAAAACGGAGAAAAAATGAGCAGATATAAAGATACCGATTATCTGAATATTTCCATGCGGATAAAATACCTCGAAGCCCGTCTTATGGGCACCGAGGCGTTCGGGCGTGTGCTTTCCTGTAAAACACCCGAAGAGGCCGTTGCGCTTATCTGCGACAGACTCGGTTTTGACGGCACTGTTTATCCGACGCCGTTTGAGTTTGAGTCCGTCATAGACAGCGAAGAAAAAAAAGTATCGGAATTTCTTCGCAAAAACGTTCCGGACACCGAGCTTATCGATATTTTCGACATCCGCCGCGATTTCATGAATATCAGAGCGCTTATCAAGGCGGATATCCGCAATATATCGCCCGACCCGATGCTCGTTTTCGGCGGAACTCTTACGAAAGACGGGATAAAAAAGGCGTTCAGGGAAAGAGACGAAAAAGCGCTTAACGGTTATTTTATGTCCGCTGTAAAAACTTCTCAGCAAGCTTTCGTTCAGACCGCCGACCCTCAGAAGATCGATACTGTCTGCGACAGGATCTGTTTTGAGTGCTTGAAAAACGCAGCGGATTCTTCTCCCTTCGGCTTTGTTTCGGACTTTTTCGGAACAAGAATAGATATAATCAATATTCTTTCTCTCATCCGTCAGAGTCTTATGGGCAAAGACAGCGGCTTCTTTTCAGAAACCGTGCTTGCGGGAGGCAGACTCTTTAGCGAAAAGCAGCTTATTTCCTTCGCCTCCCGTCCTCTTCAGGAGTTTACCGAATATATTTCCCATACCGAATATGCGGATGTTACAAGCGGTTTCGACGTGTCTTCTCCCGATCCGTCCGTACTTGAAAAAAATGCGGATAAGTTTGTGTGCAAGCTCGTCAGACAGCTCAGAAAAACGCCGTTCGGTCCGCAGGTAGTTGCGGGTTATATCCTTGCAAAAGAATACGAAATTAAAAATATACGCATCGTCATGTCAGGTATTTTGTCCGGACAGGACAGCGAAGCGATAAAAGAAAGACTGAGGCTCGGTTATGAATAAAATCGCCTGTGTCGGAGACAGAGACAGCGTTCGCGGATTTATGGCTATCGGCTTTGAGGTCCATACGGCCAATACGCTGCAGGAAGCGGAAAAAACAGTCAGAGAGCTTGCCGAGTCCGAAGACGGTTACCCCGTGATTTTTGTCACCGAAGACTATTACAACGGCATGCAGCCGCTGATATCTCTTTATGCCGAAAAAACAGTTCCGGCAATAATCTCCATTCCCGGCAAAAACGGTTCTCAGGGTACGGGTATGGCTGCAATAAAAGCGCTTACCGAAAAAGCGATAGGCGCAGACATATTGCTGAATTCTTAACAAACTATCAAGGAGTTTAAAAATGGCAGCGAATAACGCAGAAGGAAGAATAATCAAAGTCGCCGGACCTCTCGTTGTTGCGGAAGGTATGAGCGATGCGAATATGTACGACGTCGTGCGTGTCGGCAAATCCCGTCTTATAGGCGAAATAATAGAAATGCGCGGCGACAGGGCATCAATACAGGTCTATGAAGAAACTGCCGGACTCGGCCCCGGCGATGAAGTCGTTTCGACCGATATGCAGCTGTCGGTCGAGCTCGGCCCCGGTCTTATAAAGAATATATACGACGGTATCCAGCGGCCGCTCGAAGCCATCCGCGAAAAATACGGCGCTCTGATAGAAAAGGGAATAGATATCCCCGCGCTGAGCCGAGACGTTTACTGGGATTTCGAAGCGTCTCTTAAAATAGGGGACACCGTAACCGCCGGCGATATCGTAGGCACGGTTCAGGAAACCCCCGTTTTCGTGCATAAAATAATGGTTCCCCCCGGAGTCGAGGGCGAAATAATATATATCAAATCCGGCTCTTATACTGTAAATCAGATGGTCGCAAAGGTTAAAAAGCCGGACGGAGAATCCGTTGAGATCAAGCTTATGCAGCGCTGGCCGGTCAGAAAAGCGCGTCCTTACAAGGCAAAAATGGCTCCGAGCGCGCCTTTTATTACGGGACAGAGAAGCATAGACGCTTTCTTCCCTCTCGCCAAGGGCGGCACGTCCTGCGTTCCCGGACCTTTCGGAAGCGGAAAAACAGTCGTTCAGCATCAGCTTGCAAAATGGTCAGACGTTGACATAGTCGTTTACATCGGCTGCGGCGAACGCGGAAACGAAATGACGGACGTTCTTCTTGAATTCCCCGAAATATCAGACCCCAGAACAGGCCAGAGTCTTATGAACAGAACGGTGCTTATCGCGAATACTTCCGATATGCCCGTTGCCGCTCGCGAAGCGTCTATTTATACGGGAATAACGATCGCCGAATATTTCCGCGATATGGGCTACGACGTTGCAATAATGGCGGACTCAACTTCACGCTGGGCGGAAGCGCTGCGTGAAATCTCGGGCCGTCTTGAGGAAATGCCCGGTGAAGAAGGTTATCCCGCCTATCTTACTTCCCGTCTCGCACAGTTCTACGAACGCGCGGGATACGTCAACTGTCTCGGTTCAGACGTCAGAAAGGGTACCGTTTCTGCGATCGGAGCGGTGTCTCCCGCAGGCGGCGACCTTTCGGACCCCGTTGCTCAGGCAACGATGCGTATAGTCAAAGTTTTTTGGGGTCTTGACTCGTCGCTCGCATACAAACGCCACTTCCCCGCAATCAACTGGCTAAACTCGTATTCTCTTTATTACGATAAGATAGCCGATTACATTACCGCAAACTATGCGCCGGACTGGAAAAAGCAGTCTTCGCAGGCGCTTAAAATACTGCAGATAGAAAGTGAACTCGAAGAAATAGTAAAACTCGTCGGTATAGACGCGCTTTCCGCTTCCGACCGTCTAACAATGGAAACCGCAAAGTCAATTCGAGAAGACTTTTTGCAGCAGGACGCGATGAGTATTGATGACTCATACTCTTCGCTTTCAAAGCAAAATTCAATTCTTACTCTTATTATGAATTTCAACAAAAAAGCGGTCGAAGCACTTACGAAAGGCGCAGATCTCGACAAACTTATCAGTGCTCCTGTCAGAGACAGGATCGCGCATATGAAAGACGTTCCAGAAGCCGACGTCCCTTCCGAATTCGGAAAGGTATCGGCGCAGATAGATGAAGAGATTGAAAATATTCTCAAAATGAAGGAGGTCGACGAATAATGCATAAGGAATATAAGTCGATCCGGGAAGTCGCCGGCCCTCTTATGGTCGTTCGTAACGTTTCGGGCGTAACATACGGCGAACTTGGCGAAATCCGCACTCAGACAGGCGAAATCCGCCGCTGCAAAGTGCTCGAAGTAAACGGAACAGATGCGATCGTTCAGCTTTTCGATTCTTCAGCAGGTATGAATCTTGCGGAAAGCTCCGTGCGTTTCCTCGGCACGGGTATTGAATTCGGCGTTTCTCCCGATATCCTCGGCAGAATATTCGACGGCCTGGGCAGACCTATAGACAACGCCGTACCCGTTATCGCGGAAAAAATGATGGATATAAACGGCGTTCCGATGAACCCCGCCGCCAGAAACTACCCGTCCGAATTTATTCAGACAGGCGTTTCCGCCATTGACGGACTGAATACTCTCGTTCGCGGACAGAAACTCCCCATCTTCTCCGGCTCCGGTCTTCCCCACGCCAATCTTGCCGCACAGATCGCAAGACAGGCGAAGGTACTCGGAACGGATTCGAAATTTGCGGTCGTTTTTGCCGCTGTAGGCATCACTTTTGAAGAAGCAGACTTCTTTATTTCCGACTTTAAGCGTACCGGCGCCATAGACAGAACGGTACTTTTCATAAATCTCTCGTCAGACTCCGCGATCGCACGTATTTCAACACCGCGTGTCGCTCTTACCGCAGCGGAATATCTTGCGTTTGATCTTGGGATGCACGTTCTTGTAATCATGACCGATATCACAAACTATGCCGAAGCGATCCGCGAAGTTTCCGCGGCAAGAAAAGAAGTTCCCGGCAGACGCGGATATCCCGGATATATGTATACAGACCTCGCAACTATGTATGAGCGTGCAGGCAGAAGAAAGGGGAGCGATGGCTCCATCACAATGATCCCCATCCTCAGTATGCCCGAAGACGACAAAACTCATCCTATTCCCGACCTTACGGGATATATCACCGAAGGACAGATTATCCTTTCAAGAGAGCTTCACAAAAAAGGCGTAACGCCTCCGATAGACGTTTTGCCGTCGCTTTCACGTCTTAAAGACAAAGGAATCGGCGCAGGCAAGACAAGAGAAGACCATGCAAATACCATGAACCAGCTTTTCGCATGCTATGCAAGAGGCAAAGAGGCAAAAGAGCTTATGGTTATCCTCGGTGAAGCCGCTCTTACGCCGATAGACCGCATATATGCGAAATTTGCCGATGAGTTTGAAGAAAAATACGTAAATCAGGGCTACGATACAGACCGCTCCATCGAAGAAACGCTCGATCTCGGCTGGGAGCTCCTTTCCGTGTTCCCGCGTTCCGAGCTTAAACGTATAAAACAGCCCATTTACGATAAATACGCAAAGAAAAAAGAGGACTGAAAAACAATTCTTTAAAAATACCTTTCGGAGATAAAAATGGCAACAGTAATGAAGGTAAATCCAACGCGAATGGAGCTGTCAAAGCTTAAAAAACGGCTGAAAACGGCTCGCCGCGGTCACAAGCTGCTCAAAGATAAGCGGGACGAAATGGTCAAGCAGTTTCTTGAACTTGTGAAGAAAAACAGAGAACTGCGCGCATCGGTTGAAGAAAGCCTGAAACAGGTTCAGACTTATTTTTCAATAGCTGCCGCAACAATGTCCTCGCAGGCAGTCGAGGAATCTTTGATATGCCCCAAACAGGAAACAGAGCTTGAAACCGAATCGAAAAATATAATGAGCGTGATCGTTCCCCGTTTCAATTATTCAATGACGGGCAAAGATTCCGATATTTATTCATATGGTTTCGTTACAACGTCTGCCGAACTTGACGTTGCCGTCGGTGCGCTGTCAGGCATCATCCCGAAACTCATCGAGCTTGCCGAAACAGAAAAAAGCGTTCAGCTCCTCGCTTCCGAAATAGAAAAAACGAGACGCCGCGTAAATGCACTTGAACACGTCATGATTCCCAATCTCGAAGTTACCGTTAAAAGCATTGTAATGAAACTCGAAGAAAACGAACGAGGCAATATTACAAGACTTATGAAGGTCAAAGATATGATGATCGCAGAATCAAGACAGGGTATATAAGTTTGATGAGCCTTTTAACTCTCGATTCAACCGAACCTCAATTCAATCTTGCGGCTGAAGAATATATCTTTTCGCATACAAATGACGACGCCGTTTTACTGTGGCAGAATAACAATGCGGTAATTATCGGCAGAAATCAAAACACTCTCGCGGAAATCAACAAAGAAGCCATTGAAAAATACGGCATCTCCGTCGTTCGCAGAATAACCGGCGGCGGAGCCGTTTTTCATGACCTTGGAAACGTAAATTATTCGGTTATTTCGTCCGCTTTATCAACGGACGGTCTGGATTTTGAGAAATTTGTTTCACCAATAAAAAACGCACTTGAGTCTCTCGGCGTCAAAGCGGAGTTTTCGGGCAGAAACGATCTTATTGTAAACGGATGTAAAATTTCGGGGAATGCACAGCATATTTCAGACGGACGCATTCTTCATCACGGCACGCTTCTGTTTTCTTCCGACCTTGATCTGATGAGCGAGGTATTAAGGGTAAACGAGAATAAAATAAAGTCAAAGGCGATACAGTCCGTCCGTTCGAGAGTTGCAAATATAAAAGACTTTATTCCCTCCGAAATAGACCTTACCGCAAAGGATTTTATACGGATACTTGAAAAATACCTTTGCGAGAATTATTCCTGTTCGAAATCCGCTCTTACCGAAAACGAACTTTTGCAAATAAACAAGCTTGCCGAATCAAAATACCGCACATGGGGATGGAATTACGGCAATTCGCCTAAATATGCGTTTTCCTCGTCTTCATATTTATCGTGCGGTACGGTTGAAATCCAACTTGATATTTCGGAAGGAATAATAAAAAACGCCGCGGTCTTCGGGGATTTCTTCTCGGTTAAACCGAAGGAAGAATTTATTTCCGCGCTTATAGGCACAGAACACAGCGAGAAGGCGCTGAGGTCGCTTTTTAAAAACCTCGACGTGAGCAGCTTTTTTATCGGCGTTAAAGAAGACGAATTGATCAGATGTTTTTTTTAGGAGATATAAATATGGACAGAACAGTTCTGGAAAACGAATTAAACTCGCCTGTACGCGCAACGCGTCTTGCCGCGGCGCACGAGCTCGGAAAAATGATTTCGTCGGGTGAAATAGTCCCCGAAAAAGGACAGAACGACGTAAACAATCACATCCACACAACATACTCTTTCTCGCCGTATTCCCCGTCAGCAGCGGCGTATTTCGGCTTTATGGCAGGTCTTTCCACCGTTGGCATTATGGACCATGACAGCGTAGGCGGCTGCGAAGAATTTGTTGAAGCAACAAAATATATCGGAGTTGCGTCCACATGCGGAGCAGAGTGCAGAGTCAGCGTTAAAAATTCGCCGTTTGAAGGCAAAAAGATAAACAATCCCGATCAGCTTTCCGTCATCTACTGCTCGCTTCACGGTATTCCGCATACGCAGTTTCAGACGGTCGCGGAGTATTTCCGCCCCATCACAGCGGCGAGAATCGAACGCAACAGAAAGATGACAGACAATCTCAACGCAATTCTTTCACCATTCGACATTACGGTGGATTTTGACGGCGATATCGTTCCTTTGTCCGAATTCAAAAACGGCGGAAGCATTACCGAACGTCATATCCTCTTTGCCGTAAGCAAAAAAATAACCGAAAAATTCGGCAGGGGAGAAAAGGTAGTGGATTTTCTCGAAAACAGGCTGAAATACAACGTTTCCGCGAAAATCAAGGGCTTTCTTTCAGACCCCGAAAACAAATGCTATGAATACGACCTTCTCGGCGTGCTGAAAAGCGACGTAACGCGGTTTTATATAGACGCAAACGAGGACGAATGCCCCGACGTTTCCAAAATTATCGCTCTTGCAAATAAAACGGGATCGATCATGGCGTATCCGTATCTCGGAGACGTTACCGCAAGCGTAACCGGAGATAAAAGGGCGCAGAAATTCGAAGACGATTTTCTCGAAGACCTCATAGTATGGCTTAAAAAAATCGGGTTTAACGCAATTACTTATATGCCGTCGAGAAACACCGTCGAACAGCTTCGCCGTTTGCGCGCTTTATGCGATAAATACGGTTTTTTCCAGATAAGCGGCGAAGATATCAATACCCCGCGCCAGAATTTTATCTGTATGGCTCAGCGGGCGCCTGAGTTTTCAAATCTGCAGGATGCAGCATGGGCGCTTATAGGGCATGAAGCAGCCGCAACAAAGAATCTCGAACGCAGCTTCGTTTCCGAAAAAACAAACCTCGCTCTTCCGTATCTTAACGACAGGATCGCGTTTTACTCCGCAATAGGTAAAAATTCCGTTGAAAAGAGGTAGAAATATGAAACTTACCGACATTAATATCAGAGATCCGTTTATCCTTGCAGAAAACGGAACATATTATCTTTACGGTACGCGCGGCGCCTCGTGCTGGGGAACCTCAACGGGACTGGACGTTTACACAAGCACGGACCTTGAAACGTGGAGTGATCCTCACGAAGTATTCACTGCTCCGACCGACAGAGAATGGAAAGCCCATATGTGGGCTCCCGAGGTCCACAAATACAACGGCGCATATTATATGTTCGTTACCTTCAACGACCCGACGAACGCAACGTATATTCTCAGATCCGAGACCCCGACCGGTCCTTTTGCTCTTCACAGCAACGGAGGCGTGACCCCGCAGGGCTGGGTTTGTCTTGACGGCACGTTTTACGTTGAAGACGGACGACCGTATATCGTATTCAGCCATGAATGGGTCCAGATAAAAGACGGTAAAATATATGCGCAGGAGCTTTCCGCGGACCTGAAAAACACCGTGGGCGAGCCGATCCTTATCCTGACGGCGTCCGAACATCCCAAGGTCAAACCGTTCGGCGAGGATGCATATGTTACCGACGGCCCGTATATGTACCGCTCTTCGGAAGGCAAGCTTTCCATGATCTGGTCAAGCTTTGCCGAAAAAGGATATCTTGAAGCGGTAATCTGCTCCGAAAACGGTATACGCGGCCCGTGGAAACATTCCGAAGACCTCCTTTTTGAGCAGGACGGCGGACACGGTATGATATTCAGAACGTTTGATGGCGATCTTAAATTTATCTGTCATCAGCCAAACAAAACACCTCTCGAACGTCCCGTAATAGTGGATATTGAGGAAGTTAACGGCATACCCGCAAGAAAAAGCTGACAACAATCATACGGTCAACAACCGAAAACTGCCGCCGATGCGGCAGTTTTTTAGGGAACAATCCGCCGTTTATTCAGTCTAACCGATTGCAGACGAAACAAAAAGTCTGATTTTACAAAATGTTCATATTTCTTACATTGTAATTATTATTGTATATGCTATAATCATACAGTTGAGGAGTTGTGTGAGTATATATGCGAAAATTATCTGAAATTAACCGTTTTATCCTGAAATTACTGCTGCTTTCCGCAGTTTTTGCCTGCTTTATCGCAGCGGTATCACTTCCGTCTTTTGCCGAAATGGGTAATTTTACGTTTGAAATGACCGAAGAACCGGTTTATATAGACGTTAAAACCACCGATGAAATAATAGATTTTTACCAACAGGCAACTACGGAAGATCTTCTTTCTAAAAAAACAAATACATATGTTAAAAGACAGATAATTATCTCGGAGAGCGCAAAGCCCGTCGAGAAAGACGTTGTCGTCCATTCTTTCAGAATTTCAGATATTACCGAAACAGATGTAAACTCCGCGCAGGATTCCTTAAACGAAATAATTGAAGAGGTCTTCCTCGAAATAACGTCCGACCTCGGCAAAAAATACGTTTCAACTATTGTTTATCTTTACGGAGCAAGCTACAGTATGACGTACGATCCCGAAACAGGGGAAGTTTCGGAGCTGTTTTTGCACGTTGCTCTCGTAGTCGGCGAGGGCGTTGAAGAAATAAACGGGATCATTGAAAACTATGTCCGTCCCAACGCCGATAACTGGCGCGATCTGCCCAAAGTTAAGCAGATACTCGAGCTTAATTCCTTTATGCTTGACGGCCGCTTCAGCTATGATACTTCCTTAACTCAGCGTAAAAGCACATATGCGTTTATCCGTGACGGCAAAGGCGTTTGCGAAGAATATGCGGGATTGACCTCTCTTTTTCTTGACGAACTCGGCTTTGAAAACATCCTTGTCCGCGGTTTTACAAAAAACAAAACCGAACTTGAAGAACATGTCTGGAATCTCGTTAACATAGACGGAAACTGGTATCATCTCGATATTCTCTGGGACGGACCCATTGACGAAAACGGAAACCATACCGAAGTTACAACGGATTATCTCCTTAAATCAAACGCATCTTTAAAGGGAAATCATCTCGTCTCCTCGATTTATTATCCTTATACCGAACTTGCAAGATATGACTGCGATCTATCCGAATATCTTGTTCCCGAAACACCCCCCGAATCCGAAACTCCTCCCGAGCCCGAAGAACCCGACGTCACTCCCGAAATTGAGCTGAACGAGGCCAGAACAGAGCTTGCCGCCGCACTCGACGCCGCTTACAACGTCCTTTACAGAAATTATTATATGTATACGGCGGAATCCGTAGACCGGATCATGCCGTATTATACCGACGCAAAGGCGGTATACGATAATCAGGAGGCTACTCTCGAAGAGATCAAAAACCAGACTAATACTTTATCGTTCGCAACTCAGAACTATGCCGAGCAGTTTGTTCCCGCAGACAAATCTTCCCTTTACAGATATCTCAGCCAGGCATACGGAGTTCTTCTTTACGACTATGAGCTTTACGACCGCGCAACCGTTGAGGCGCTTATCGAGCCGTATGAGGCAGCTGTCACCGTTTATCAAAACGAATACGCAACTCAGAGGGAGGTTGACAATGCAAGAAACAATCTTAGAACGTACGTCAAAGCTCTTATCCTTCTCGAGACGGAAAACCCCGATGAAAATGCTGGCAGTTCTTTGTCGTCCGATACTCGGGTAATTAATCCCGACGATTTGAGAATTATACCGAATCTGCCGTTCGTACCCGGATCAGCAACAGAAGAAACCGAACCCCCCGAAGAAAACACCGAACCGACAGATCCCGAAAACGGTGAGCAAACCGGTACCGAAGAAAACCCCGAAGACCCCAAAAACTCCGAGCAACAGCCCGAACAGACAGAAACTACCGAGCCGCAGCAGGAAACAGAGGGCGAAACAACTCCGCCCGAACCCGAAGAAAACTCTGAAACGAACGAAAACACCGAACAGGAAGAAAATCTCCCGTCGGAAGCAAACAATGATCCTGCCGAGTCCGTCACTCCCAACATCGAACCTCAGAAAGAGTCGGCTTTCGAATCGTTTATGAAGAGCGATATGCTTATTTATATAATTATCGCGCTTGTTGCGCTCGGAGGAATACTGTATCTTGTTTTATCGAAAGCTCGCAGAAAAGAGGAAGAGCCGAAATATATCCTTCTTGATGACGACGACTCCGAAGACGATGATTACGAAGACGACAATTACGAAGACGTTGAAACGATAGATGAATTACAGCAGAAAGCCGTAAGCGAAACTGCAGAAACGGAAGCTGTCGCAGAAGAAGAAACAAAGCCGGAAGAAAAAACCGATGCCGATGTTTCTACCGAAAAAGAAGAGCATGCTGCCGATGAAACGGCAGCCGATCCGGAATCGGGCTCTGAAAGCGAAACAGCTCCCGAAAGCGAAACAGCTCCCGAAGAGGAAAAGTCAGAAAAAACCGAAGAAACGGAAAACGAAAACTCTTTCGAGCAGGAAGATGTAAACAATATATCCGAAGAACCCGCGGATAAGAAAACGGAAAGGACGGAGCAAGGTGAGCAGTAATATTCCTGTCAGCACTCCCCATATTACCGCACCGCCCGTCCCGTACGCTAAAACCGTTCTGATGCCGGGAGATCCACTGAGAAGCGAGTATATGGCAAAAAAATATCTTGACGATCCGATACTTGTAAACAACGTCCGCGGAGTCCGGGGATATACGGGAACGTATAAGGGCAGACCCGTTTCGATTATGGCAAGCGGTATGGGTGCGCCGTCGATCGGCATTTACAGCCACGAGCTTTTCTCCTTTTTCGGCGTTGAAAGCATAATCCGTATCGGCTCCATGGGCGCATACAGACCGTCGCTTTCTGTCAGACAGCTCGTAATCGCCATCTCTGCCTCTACCGATTCTAATTTTATCTCCCAGTTTTCTCTTCCGGGAACGTTCGCTCCGACTGCAGACTGGTCGCTTCTTAAAAAGGCGGCGGAAACAGCGGAAAAGGAAAAAATGAATTATACGGTCGGTTCCGTTTTAACAAGCGACCGTTTTTACAACGACGATCCCGATTCGTATAAAAAATGGGCAAAAATGGGCATTATGGGCGTGGAAATGGAAACTGCGGCTCTTTATTCCGTAGCAGCGCGCCTTGGCAAAAAGGCGCTTTCGATACTCACGGTCTCTGATAACCTTGAAACGGGGGAGGAACTTTCATCAGAAGAACGCCAGACTTCTTTTGACGATATGGTTATCCTTGCCCTTGAGCTGACGGAATGATTCTTTCCATAAAACATTATACTGAAACAGATAAGCGCGTCTGCATTCCCGAAATCCGGGATTGACCGACGCGCTTTTTATATTATGATTTTTTTCAAAAATAAAAATTCCTTTTATCGGAAAGTCATACAAATATATAAACAAAGCTCCCGAAATCACGGGAGCTTTCAGCGGTAAAAACGAATTACAGGTTGTCTGTTTTTCCTTCTCTTATTTCTGCGCCGTATCTGCAGATTACGGAAACAATTATCATTGCTATTCCGATACCGATCGATGAAAATCCGTCAAACTGCATTTCTTCCGTACCTGCAATAAACTGACCTGCGATCGCAACGCCTATTCCGCAGAGTATTGCGGCTCCGTAAGAAACTGCTATGTCGATTATACCGAGACGGAGAAGCTCTTTTGAGCCTCTAAGCGTAAACGGCGTTCCGTCAGCGATCTCATTTTTAAAGTAGATCTCCGCAAATTTGGAAATAACTGCTTTAGCTGCACAAAAAACCATGCCTACAGCCATGTATAAATACATCATTTGTACGGGAATCCCCGAATTTTCCTCTATAACGGATCTTACCGTTATATCCCCGATTTTTACCGATTCCACTCCGACTGCAAGACAGACTGTTCCGACTGCGCAGAAACAGAATCCCACGATACATAAAATAAAAATGATTTTGCTTAAAACCTTGCCGATTTTGGCAAGTACCTGAATTGCTTTTAACGATTTCATTTGAAATCTCCCTTGTTCAATTGTTTTTTTCTTCCGGTAATTATATCATTTTCCCCCCGCTTTTTCAACCCTTTTAGACATAAATATCATCAAAATGCTTGATTTTTTATCCTAAATATGATAATATTAATCAAAATTAAAAAACTTTTTGAGGGAGGCAGTATCGGTATATGAGATGGGACAGAGAACGTTATATTGCGCACAGTCTTTTTGAAGATACGGGAAGGGAAATGTTTTGCGAACTCTTCGGACCTCTGCATGCCCTTGAAAAGGAGTGGAGAACAGCAGGTGTTTCAGAGACGGAAATCGGTATGCGCGCATTTGACTGGGACTACATCCCCGTTGCGTGGCTTGCGGGCGGAAGCGGACCGATAACGGGCATAAAGCCGATACTTCTGGAAGATAACGAAGAAAAAACTTTTGCAATAGACGGTATGGGAAGACATACCGAACTTATAAAGGACAGCGCAACCATAGCTTTGCCGCTTGACCATCCCGTAAAAACTCCCGACGACTGGGAAAGGATAAAACACTGGTATGCTTTCAGCGAAAAAAGAGTAGACCGTGAGGAGCTTCTAAGACAGAAAAACCTCAGAGAAAACGGATATCTTACCTTGATCGGCTTCCCCGGCGGTTTTGACGAACCGAGGCAGCTTATGGGCGAAGCGGAACTCTGTATCGCATGCTACGACGAACCTGAAATGATTCACGACATGCTTGATACTTTTGCGGACTGCGCCGTAAGTGTTATAGAACGGGTAGGGGATATTGTCCCGATAGATATGCTTTCCGTACATGAGGATATGGCGGGTAAATCTGGTCCGCTTTTCGGGCCCGCGCAGATACAGGAATTTTTCCGTCCGTATTATACCCGTGTTTGGGAGGCGGCAAAAGCATACGGCGCAAAGCTTTTTTCTCAGGACAGCGACGGAGATATCTCTCCCATTCTCGGAGACCTTATAGACTGCGGCCTTAACTGTATCCACCCCATGGAGCCGGTGGGCGGAAATGATATTGTGAAACTGAGGGAAAAATACGGTAAAAAGATATGCTTTAAGGGTGGAATAGACAAGCATGCGCTCGTTAAAGGCCCCGAAGCGGTTAAAAAGGAGCTTGAATACCGCCTGTCTCGCAATCTGATGGGCGGAGGCACCATATTCGGCCTTGATCACAGAATACCGAACGGCGTAAAGATAGAAACATACCGTTATTACGTCGATCTCGGCAGAGAAATGCTCGGTCTTCCTCCGATAAGCGGCGAGGGCTGGGCACGGATGGCATTCTGATATACCGTTTATCGGACTTTTAAGATAAAAATGTCATTTTTTCCGCTTACTGATTTTTAAAAGGATATTCCCAACCGAACAATTATGCGGGAGCATGAAAGCTCCCACACGATCCGATATTTATTTCAAAAAAACATTTTTATTATTCCTGCGTTGACCTTGCAGACTCATCGCTTCTCTTTTTCTCCGTCATCTCAACTATGATCTTATAGATTACGCCGAAAGTCGGGACGGCAACAAGCATTCCGAAAAAGCCCCTGAGTCCGCTGCCGATAAACAGAGCAACAAACGTGAGCCATGCGGGGATCCCCATGGGACGTACAGTCAGTCTCGGTGAGATAAGATGTTCGTTGAGCTGCTGCAGCACGATTATCATTATAATAAACCAAAGGGCGTTTACGGGTTTGCCTATAAGAAGAATAAACGCAGACGGGATCGCTCCGATAAACGGCCCAAAAAACGGGATAACATTCGTTAGCGCAACGACCGTTGATATCAAAGCCGCATACGGCAGCCCGATAACTGTCATACATATAAAGCAGAGAGCTCCCACTATAAGCGCGTCGAGAAGACGCTGACCGAGATAATCTCCGAACACATCCGAAGAAATGTGCATGATATCGGTTATCTTGGCCGCCGCTTTTTCGGGAACAAACGCATAAAGTACTCTTCTGCACTGACCAAGCAGCATTTCCTTGCTTGCGAGCATGTAAACCGACATTGCAAACCCCATCAGCGAATTTATTATCGTTGATGCAACGTCTCCGGCAGCCGCAAATATTTCGGGAATAGAGCTCATAAAGCTTTCGGGCAGCTTTTCTATCATTTCAATAACAGACTTTTTCAGCTGGCTTGCAATGGAAATATTCAACCTGAGCGTTTTTTCGACCCATTCGGTTATTGAGGTAAAATTATCAATGTATGTGCTTCTGTTGTTGTAAAGATTTACAATGCTTGAAATAACCTGAGGAACGATCAGTCCGAAAAGAAGCGCTACCACCGCAAGAAACAGAATATAAACGGTTATTATCGAAAATACTTTAACGGCTTTTGCGTGCGGTTTTTTCGCTTTTTTAAACAGTTTACCGTCCAGCTTTCCGAAGACGTCCGTAAACAAGCTGAAAGGTCCGTTAAGCAGAAACGCAATACAAAATCCGATAATTATCGGGTTCAGGATCCTCCATATAAACGAGGCGACGCCCGAGATCTTATCTATATTTATTATTACCGCAACGAGAAATACCGCAAAAGTGATTGCAAGAAGAATACTTTTGACAAGTTTTTTATCCATCCTGTTTTTCCGCCTCCTTCAAGGCGAGATTTTTCTTCTGCAGACGTATTGCCACCGTCTTGCTTAAAAGCTTGTATATAACCGCAAACATAGGCACGCCTATGAGCATTCCCGGAATGCCCATCAGTCCGCCGCCTATAAGGATCGCAACCATTACCCACCACGCCGGCATGCCCATTGAGTCGCCGACGATTTTCGGGCCGATGAGATTTCCGTCGATCTGCTGCAATACTATGATGAAAACCGTAAACCATACTGCCTGCATTGGGTCGACAACAAGCAAAAGGAATATAGAAGGGATCGCGCCTATAAACGGACCGAAAAAAGGGATGATATTCGTTACTCCTACAACGACGGAAATAAGGAGAGTATACTGGAATCCGAAAATCGTCATTCCGATAAAACAGAGTAATCCGACAATAGACGCTTCAAGCAGACGTCCCAATAAAAAGTTGCTGAACATCTCGTTGCTTATGCCGAGCACTTCGTATGTCCTGTCCGCAAATTTCTTCGGCACAAAAGCGTTGAAAATCTTTTTCAGCTGCGTTATCAGAGATTCCTTGCTTGCGAGCATATAAACAGACATTACAAACCCGAGTAATCCATTGATTATGGACGATGCGACCGATTTTGTAAAGTCAAACAGATTCGGTATCAGACCCGAAATGGTTTCCGGAAGCGATTCGAAAAACTCGGAAGTTTTTTGCGACAGAAAATCGGAAAGAGGCACGCTCTCAACGGCCAGCAGATTTTCCGTTTCCGTCTCTTCGGTCGTGGGCGTGGAAAGTGAAAAGTCAAACGGAAGCCATTCTTCCACATCGGTCAGAATCTTATTAAGATTTTTGCCGTATTCGTCAAAATTGGACGCGATTTGCGTTACGCTGCCCGAAAATTCAGGGATAACAAGCCATAAAAGCAGTGCGATTACGGCGAGAAACAGGATATACACGGTAAGCAGGGCGAGAGCTTTTTTGAGATTCAATATCCTTCTTTTCGATTTATCGGAACGCTCCTTCTCAGGTTTCTTGTTCTTTTTGCCTGATTTCTTTTTTAAAGGCGTTGTGTAAAGTCTGAAAAAGAACATATAAGGTCTGTTGAGCACAAACGCAACGGAAAAACCGATGAATATCGGAGAAAGCAAGCCGAGAAACCAGCCCGCAGCGCCGATTATCCATTCAATATTGATTATGACCGCAACGAGCAATACGCTGTATGCTATGATAAAAAGAATATTTTTAAAAAGCTTTTTGTCCATACATAAAACCTTCTTGTTATTCCGTCTGACGATCGTTCGGTTCAGATAAACACTTTACATTATAAAGTATATCATAAATAATTATTGTTGTCAATCATTAATCATACAAAAAACGGGAGAAAAATCCGAAAATGACAAACGAAAAATTCAGAATCGCGGCGGAAACAGTTATCGGAAACGAAAAACCGTTAAACGGTATAGGTACATACTCCGAAAGCACCCTTCATGCAGTTCTGAAAAATTACTACGAGCCCGATCCTCAAAGACATGAGCTCGGCGTAGGCAAATACGTTGCGGATATAGTCGGGCAGGACGGAATTATAGAAATTCAGACCAAACAGCTTTTCAGGATGAAAGAAAAAATACGAGCTTTTCTTGCCGTATCTTCCGTAACTGTGGTTTTTCCCGTTATCAGGGAGCGCGTCGTCGTCTGGCGCAATGCAAAAACAGGCGAAATTGCCGGAAAGGGAAAGTCGCCGAAACATCAGAATATCTATTCCGCTATGGCGGAGCTTTATTCGCTGCGCGAGTTTATTACAGATCCCGGTTTCAGATTTACAGTTCCCGTGCTCGCTGCGGAAGACCGTAAAGACTTTGTACCGGACAGAAACGGGAAAAAGACTGGGGTCCGGCGTTTTGACTGTATTCCGACCGATCTTATCGCAGAAGAGTCCTTTAACTGTCCCGCAGATTATGAAAAACTGCTTCCGGCAGGACTCCCGATCGTATTTTCGTCCGACGATTTTGCAAAAAATGCGGTAATTAAACGGGATCTTGCAAGAATTACACTTAATATCCTTTTTGAAGCAGGCATTGTTGAAAGGGTCGGCCGCGATAAAAAGGGGTGGAAATATTCGGTCAAAAACTAAGACTGATAAATTTTGCAGAGGTATTTCGATATTCTTGATTCAAAATCAGCTTTATGGTATAATAGCTTCAGATCCGAAACGGAGGTATAAATATGGAAGATAATCTTGAAAAGATATTTGCGTTTATCGTTGAACTCGACAAAGTGAAAACAGTTTACAGACAAACTTACATTCTCGGCGAAGACAGAGCCGAAAACGACGCGGAGCATTCGTGGCACATTGCTATGATGGTCCCGCTTCTGAGCAGATATTCAAATGAACCGATAGACGAGGGAAGAACGGTTAAAATATGCCTTGCGCATGACCTTGTTGAGATCTACGCCGGAGATACTTACTGCTACGATCCGAAAGCGGGGGAGGATAAAGAGAAAAGGGAGAAGGCCGCGGCAGAAAAACTGTTTTCCTTGCTGGAAGAACCGCTTAAAAGTGAAATTTACTCGCTTTGGACGGAGTTTGAGGGCGGAAAAACTCCTGAGGCAAAATTTGCGGCTGCAATGGACCGGCTTCAGCCCCTTCTTTTGAATCTTGAAAGAAACGGAAGAAGTTGGATTCAGCACGGAGTTCATTTTTCTCAGGCGGAAAAGAGAATGTCCAAGATAAAAGACGGCTCTGAAATTCTGCATAAGGCGGCAATAAGCAAGATAACGGAGGCAAAAAACAAGGGCTGGCTTATTTCGGATTGAAAAAAATAAAAAAATTCTCAAAAACCCCTTGACAACGTAGGAATAAAGTGATATAATATTCGCACCCTCTGAAAAATCGGGAATCCGGTGAGGAAGAGGTTGTGGTTATGTTCACAAAAAGTTCACAAAAAAAGATATTGACAAAGGGGAATTTTTGTGATATAATAAT
>JAFRTE010000036.1 GCA_017427285.1 Clostridia bacterium | reverse complement strand
TTGCGGTGAACGCCGGACCCAGAATGGGGTGGAATACGGAAACGCTGATTACCGAAGCGTCAAAGGGCGCGGAGTCGGCGGGAGCGAAAGTAGAACGGTTCGATCTGTTCCGCTTGGAGAAATACACGGGCTGTATCTCCTGTTTTGGCTGTAAAAAAGAAAAATTCAAGGGACATTGCGTATGCCGCGACGGGCTGACGCCGGTCCTTGACGCTATCCGCGAGTCCGACGGGCTGATTATCGGCTCGCCGAATTATCTTTCCGAGATGACCGCCTCGTTTCGCGCACTTTATGAACGGCTTATTTTTCAAAATTTGACTTACAACACGAAAACGCCCTGCTGCAATGAGCGCCAGATCCCCGTTCTTCTGATTATGACCAGCAATGCGCCGGACTACGGCTACCGCGAGTTGCTCCTGAACTATCAGCAAACTCTCAGTCGCTTCGTCGGTCCGACCGAGGTCTTCGTCAGCGGCGATACCTTACAGCTCAAAGACTACGGCAAAACTGACTGGGAGTGGTCGATGTTCGATCCCGAATCGAAACGGCGCAGGCACGAAACCGTATTTCCGAAAGAATGCAGGCGGGTCTGCGAGATGGGCGCCAAACTGGTGCAGAATTAAAGCAAAAAACTATATAGGATCTAGGAGTTTACAAAAAATGATCAAAATCTACGGAATGCCGACGTGCCCTTACTGCGATTACGTTCGTGAGCAGATAAAGGGACGGGAGGACGAATTCAAGTATATCAATATCGGAGAAAATATCGGGAATATGGGAACGTTTATCCGTCTCAGGGACAAAAGTCCCGTCTTCGACCACTGCAAAGAGATAGGAGACGTGGGGATCCCCGCTTTTGTATTTGAGGACGGCAGGATATCCATTGATCCGGCAGACGCCGGACTGATCGAATACGGATCGCCCGCTGCCTGTTCGATCGAGGATCACAAGAGCGGCAGAAAAGGCTGCTGATACACGGCACAAAGACTATGACTCTGGAAAGGAATGAAAGGCATGACTTTTATGGATCTTGCGAAAAGCCGATACTCGGAAAGATATTTTGACCCCCGTCCGGTCGAGCGGGAAAAGATCGACAAGATACTTGAGGCGGGTCGGACGTCTCCCACCGCCTGCAACTATCAGCCTCAGCGCATTTACGTGATACAGAGCGAAGAAGCTCTGAAGAAAGCGAGGAGCATCCGGGTATCCCATTTTAACGCGCCGCTGATGATGCTGGTTTGTTATGACGCGGAAACGGCGTGGCGAAATCCCCACGATCGCCGGTATGACAATTACTGCTCCGGCGAGCAGGACGCGACCATCGTTGCAACGACGATTATGTATCAGGCGGAAGAGCTCGGCGTGCACAGCGTGTGGCTGCGCGGCTTTGACAGTCAGCAGGTGGCAGAGGCGTTCTCTCTTCCGAAAAGCCATGTTCCGGTTATGATGTTCGCTATGGGCTACCCGTCCGATAAGAGCAAGCCCAGTCCGTGGCATTTTCAAAGAAAACCCCTTAATGAAACCGTATCGGAGCTTTAAGAAGCAGCGTTTTTATTCGCTGTCGGGAGAAATAAAATGAAACTGACGGATGAATTGTTCGCTAAATACACGGTGATAGAAGATAACCTGCTGCCCTACGGATTTCGGAAGGACGGCGATTCCTATCTGTATAACTGTCTGATTCACAACGGCGAATTCGATCTTCGTGTGGCGATCCAAGATCGGAAAATAGACGCGAAACTCATCGAAGTCGTGTTCGATGAAGAATATACGATGATCAACGTGGAATCCGTCGGCAGCTTTGTCGCTTCTCTGAAAGAGGAATGCAGCGAAGCGCTGATCGATATCAGAGACAAGTGCTTCAAGGAAGAGTATTTCTATTTCCCGCAGACGAACCGGATAGCAGAGCTGATCAAAGAGAGATAC
>JAFRTE010000035.1 GCA_017427285.1 Clostridia bacterium | reverse complement strand
AGCGGCGTAAATACCGTTTTCCCACAGCGTTTCATCGGATTTTTCCGCAGATACGGTTTTGAGGATATCAAGCTCCTCGTTTGCATTACCGAGACCGATATTCGTTTGCGCCGTCGCTTTTTCCGCGTCGGTTTTCGACTGAGCTTCATCGAAGCGGACGGAGCCGGAAATATCGCCGTCGTTTACTGTATAATCAAAATACGTTCCATCCGTAAAAGTCATACGGTACGTTTTCGCAAGCCCGGAGGCAGATAAAAGCTCGACGGAAGAAACGCCGTTGCCCGTTTCGCCCGTAGCACCCGCGGGAATGCCGAAATTCAGATTGAAAACGCCTTCGGAGACAGTTTTTTCAACGGTTGCCGAAGAGCCGGCGGGCAGCGTCTCCGCAGAAACTGTCATATCGAGTATCGAATCCGCTGCGGCCTGAACGTTTTGAAGCCACCCTTCATATGCGGAAGGCGTGGCGGGAACGGCGGGCTGCGCGTCGGCGGAGGGAAGGATTTCTATCTGAGAAATCGGGGTTTCCCATTTGAAATTCTCGCCTTCGAAACGCAGCTGCAAATAAAGCGGGCCTGGGTATGACGTCTGTGGAGGACAGGGCGTCCATACGGCGACAAGCGTTTCCTCTCCCGTTTCGGGCATAAGCAGGATATCGTCTCTGCCCCCTTCTGAAACCGTTTTCAAATACATGGCATACTGCGAAAGATCGGTCTTGTCTTTACCATAATATCTCGGTACCTCTATCGCTACAGATTCGGCGTTTGAATCGTTTTCAATGCAAATCTGACGCCAACCGACGGGAATATACATCCTTCGGAAGGCGTCAACAGTTATTTTATCCATTTTTTATATTCCTTTCCTGGGATAGCGCCGCGGTCGGCAGGACTGTTTTCCCGAAAAGAATATATCACATTACGTGAATAATGTCAATTACATTTTTCGTATCAGACAATTTTTTTACAAAAGCATCGGCGTAATATCCTTTACGCTGTCTAAAATAAGATCGGGCGTAATTCCGTATTTTTCTATATCGCCCGGCGTGCTTTCGCCTGAAAGGACGAGTACTGCATATACACCTGCGTTTTTTCCGCAGGCAATATCCGTATAAAGGCGGTCTCCGACGATCGCGGAGCTGCGCGGGTCTCCGCCCTTCCATTCAATTGCCGTCAAAGCCATCTCACGGCGCGGTTTACCGATATAAAAAGGCGTTTTTCCCGTTGCTTTCTCAAGCATATAGCATATAGTGGCGCAGTCGGGAAGATATCTTCCGTTTCTTACGGGACATACAACGTCGGGGTTGGTGGCAAGAAAAGGAACGCCGTCGCAAAGAAGATCGCAGGCGATCTCCAGCTTTTTATATTCAAGCTCGGTATCGTAACCGACAAGAAGGAAGTCGACGTTTCCCTTTCCGTCTTCAGATATTTCAATTCCGCTCTTTCCGAGCTCCTTTTTGAGCGACTCCGTGCCCACAACGTAAATACGGGGCGATTTTTTCTGTCCTTTAATATGGACTGCTGCAGCCATTCCCGAAGTGAAAATATTCTTTTCTCCTGCGGGAAGCCCTATTTTTTTCAGTTTTTCAAGATAAAGCTCGGCGCTTTTCGAAGAATTGTTCGTCATAAAAACATAATCTCTGCCTGTTTTTATGAGCGTGTCGATAAATTCTTTTGCGCCGGGTATAAGCTCGGTTTCAAAATAGACCGTGCCGTCCATATCGAGAAGAAAAAGATTTTTTTGCGATATTTCGTTCATAAATGCGTTTTTCCGATGCGTTTTTTTTATATTATCATAAAATATTTACTTTTTCAATAAAAAAAGTATGAATTATTTCGATAAAAACTATTGAAATTTCTTTTTTTATTTGGTATAATATGAAATGAGATATTGTTTTCTCGATCTTTGTGATACTGGGGGAATCGGCTTGAGGGTTATAACGGGACAGAAACGCGGAATGAAACTGCTCTCTCCCGCCGAGGACGCACCTATACGTCCTACTTCGGACAGAACGAAGGAATCGGTTTTCAATCTTATTCACGAAGGGTTGGACGGCGCGTTTCTCGACCTTTTTTCCGGGTCGGGGCAAATGGGCATTGAAGCGCTGAGCAGAGGGGCCAAAAAAGCCGTTTTTTGCGATAACGACAGAGATGCCGTATCGCTCACAAAAGCCAACCTGAAGAAAACGGGGTTTACGAATTATTCCGTTTTTTACGGGGATTACAGAAAATATCTCAAAACCGCAACGGAAAAATTCGATATTATTTTCATCGATCCCCCTTACGACCGCGGACTTGCCCAAAGGGCGCTTGCCGTTTTGGGAGAAAGCGGTTCGTGCCTGAATGACGGCGGAACGGTCATAGTAGAATGCAAATATATCGAATCTCTGCCCGAAGAAGAGGGACGGCTCTATCTGGCTGACAGGCGCAAATACGGCATAGCTTCCGTTCTTATTTACAAAATAAAGGAGGATGCGGAATGAGGAGCGCGATTTGTCCCGGAACGTTCGATCCGATAACTCTCGGCCACGAAAGCGTAGTACGCCGCGCCGCAAAGATCTTCGATACCGTTTACGTCGCCGTTCTTGACAATATAGATAAAAAAACGGTTTTTTCCGCCGAAGAAAGAGTAAGTCTCGCCAAAAAAGTTTTTGCCGATAACGAAAACATAAAAGTGATCACTTCAAACGGTCTTCTTGCTGACCTTGCGAAGGATCTCGGAGTATGCGCGATGGTAAAAGGAGTAAGAGGCGTATCGGATTTTGATTACGAATACAGTCTTTTTCTTATAAACGACGCGCTTGCGCCGGGGCTTGAAACGGTATTTATACCGGCATACGCAAATCAGACTTTTATCAGTTCAACGGCGGTAAGGGATATCGGCTCTTACGGCGGCGATCTCTCCGGATTTATAAGTCCGGCGATAATAAACGAAGTAGCAAAAAAATTGAACCCCGCGGCGGGAAGCGCGGAAAAGTAATTTTTCGGAGGATTCGATTCTCCGTCTGAATAAACGTACAGACAGAAAGGAACTCTACAATGGTAAGTGAATTCAACAAAAATCTCGATGAGCTTGAAAACCTTCTTGAAGACTCGTGGAGTCTTCCCATTGCAAACAATAAGTATATTGTTAACGGAAACACCATGCGCAGTATTATCGAGGCGCTCAGAGACAGCCTTCCGCAGGAGCTCAAAAAGGCAAAAGAAGTTCTCGATACAAAAGATAAGACCGTAGCCCGCGCAAAAGAAGAAGCGGATATTATAGTTGAACGCGCTAAAAAGAATTCCGAACTTATGCTTTCAAAAGCGAAAAAGGCGTCGGAACAGATACTTGAAAACGCAAGAGCCGAAGCCGAATCGCTTGTAAACGAGCAGCAGATCACCGTAATTGCAAACGAGCGCGCCGAAAAGCTTATCGAGCAGGCAAAACAGGATGCCATAAAGATGAGAAACGTTACCATTTCATATATTGACGGTGTTATCAACGAAAGCGAAAAATCTCTCGGTACGGCTCTCAGCACCCTCAATCAGCTCAAACAGTCTTATTCCGGTTCAAAAACCGAGCAGTGAAAAAACCGTCTTTCCTTACGGCGATAATTTTCGTGCTCACGGCCGCACTTTTATCGTCATGCACTTTTTCCGAGTTTTTCACTCACTCCGTTCTTGAAGAACCGGACGGAACGGAAGATCAGGAAACAACACCCACCGAGCCCCGCACTCTGACAATAGCGAGATATTCAGGCGAGCAGATATCCCCTTACAACAGCAAAAGCGCTGCAAACAGGGGTATTGTCTCGCTGTGTTACGGTGCTTTGATAAAACTTGACAACTCACTTAACGCAGTAGCGCAGATATGTGAATCATACGAAATAATCGGCAACAGAGCGGTATTTTATCTTGACGAATCTGCTCTTTTTTCAGACGGATCGCATATTACGGCGTCGGACTGCGTTTATTCGTTTGCAAGGGCAAGCGCTGCGGACTCGGTTTACAAAAACCGTTTTTCGGTGATATCGGAGTATGAGGAAACGGATACTTTCGTTTTCACCGTCACCTTTGTTTCAGACAGCATATTTAACGTAAATCTCGCCTCGATACCGATAATAAAAGCGGGAAGCGACGTAAAAACGATCCCTGTAGGTTCCGGTCCGTATGTATTCAACTCCGACGAAGGCGGAATGTATCTTACCGCAAACAGATATGCCGCAAAAGCGCCCGAAACGGAAAGGATAGATCTGCTCGCTTTCGGAAATTCCGAAGAGCTTTTATACAACGTCAACTACGGCAACGTCCATCTCGCATATGCGGATCTTTCCGAAGGAAGTTCGTCGTTTCGCGGCACCGTGGAAATAAAGGATTTTACAACAAACGATCTTCTTTTTGCCGTAGTAAACAGAAACAGGGAATACTTCGCCTCCCCCGATTCCGTTAAGGGAATCACCTATGCGTTCGACAGAGACGGAATAGTAAAAAGCATTCTTTCCTCCTCTTCAAGAAGCGTATGGTATCCTTTCAATCCCGACTGGTCCGTAACGAAGGCAGCCGATCTTAACGCGAATATATATTCTTCAACAACCGCTCACGATTATTTCAACTCGGCGTCTCTCGGAATTTCAGGAACGCAGCGAGTATGGAAAGATCAGCCGCTCGAGCTTGTGATACTCGTAAATCAGGAAAGCGTAATAAAAACGGAAATAGCCGGATATATCGCTCAAAACCTGGAAAATTTCGGGTTCGGTGCAGTTGTAAAAACATTGCCGTGGGATGAAATGACGGCTGCGGTAATCGAGGGCGATTACGATATTTTTATAGGGGAAATGAATCTTTTTCCGAATATGGATATTACTTCGGTTATGCAAAACGAGCTTGTTTTATCCGCAAGAATAACTGAAAACGAAGACCCCGAAACGGCGTATTCCGAAGAATTTTTAGCGGCGGTTTCCGATTTTTATGCGGGAAAAACCGATATGAGATCTTTTCTGAGCGTTTTTCAGGAAGAACTGCCGTTTATCCCTCTTTACTTTTCCGGCGGGGCGCTCGCAATAAACAGAAATATATCGGGTACGTTTTCGCCCGGATGTTTCGATCTTTTTTCCGACCCCGAAACATGGATACTCGAACAGTAAAAACCTTATAAACACAAACGGGTCACGCGTAATGCGTGACCCGTGTATTATACCGTTTTACTCGGTTTCTATAAGACCGTAATTTCCGTCCTTGCGGCGGTAAACAATGCAGATATGGTTATCGGGATCGGAACGGAAAACGAAGAAGTCGTGACCGACCATATTCATCTGAAGTATCGCCTCGTCTTCTGACATAGGCGTTACAACAAGCGATTTTCTTCTCGTGATGATATCTTCGTCCTCATCCTCCGTATCGGTTGAGAAGCCGCGCTCGAATGTGAAGTCGCTCTGTTTGAGGCGTTTTTCGAGCTTTGTTTTGTGTTTTCTGATCTGTCTGATAAGAACGTCCACGATTTTATCGACACTTTCGCGGAAGTCCTTTGTTGTCTCCTGCGCCCTGAAAATTATTCCGCCGTAATCGGCAGTTATCTCGACTTTGCATTTGTCGTCTTTTTCCAGGGTGTAGATAACGTGTACGACGCAATCACCGGCAAAGAATTTTTCGAGCTTCTGAATCTTTTTTTCGGTATAATCCTTCGTGCTGTCCCAGATGTGACATTTTCTTTCCGTGTAGGTAATTTGCATACGTTTCACTCCTTACGTCATATTGTAAAGGAACCTTTATTTAGCAATTTTATCATAAAAGCTTCCCCGTTACGAATATATTATAGCATATTTTAACAAGAAAATAAAGACATTTTTTAAAAAAATTTACGTCAGACAAAACTTCGTTAAAAATTTACAAATACGGCAAGCTCAAAAATTGACATTCCGTTATAATCACCAAATTATTTTATTCCAAACCAGTCGAGAGCTTTCTCTATCTGCTCGTCCCATCTTTCCCACTGATGTCCGCCCGCGGATTCGGAATAGTCGATCTCAAAGCCGAGAGCTTTCAGATGCGACGAAAGACGTCTGTTTGCGTCGAGAAGAAAATCCTCCGTGCCGCACCACATATAAATTCGCGGAGCGTCTTTAGGCGAAAGTTTTTCCGCAAGAGCAAAAAGATCGTTTTCTTCGCTCAGTTCGTCGCCGAATATCCGTTTATGCTCGTCTGATGCAGAAACCCTGTTTTTCATATCCGCGGCAGACGAAAAGCCTGCGACGGCGGCAAACGTTTCGGGCATGCGGAGACCGAGCTTTAAAGCGCCATATCCGCCCATCGAAAGTCCTGCCGCAAAAGTTTTTTCACGTTCGCGGGACAGTCTGAAAATACTGTGCATTTTTTCTGGAAGTTCTTTTGAAACATACGTCCAGTAGTTGTATCCGTTTGCCATATCGGTATAAAAGCCTCTGTGGGTTGTGGGCATTATGACCGCAAGATTTCTGCGTTCCGCATACCGTTCTACCGAAGTCCGTCTCATCCAAGCGCTCTGGTCGTCGGAAAGTCCGTGAAGAAGGTAAAGGACTGCGGGAGGTTCCGCCGCTCTTTCGGGGATTATAACGTTAACTCCCGTCATCATGCCGATCGAATCCGAAAAAATGTTCATCTGAATAAATGCCATTATTCCACCACTTCTCCTTCGTGATAAAGTTCGTATTTTCCGCTGAGAATAAG
Source organism: Clostridia bacterium (assembly GCA_017427285.1). Taxonomy (GTDB): domain Bacteria; phylum Bacillota; class Clostridia; order Oscillospirales; family UBA644; genus HGM12619. The sequence continues at coordinate 64,424 of JAFRTE010000035.1, read as the reverse complement.
GTCTCTGAGGCCTTTTGAGTCTTCCGGAAGAGTATCCGATATTATTCCGCCTCTTCCCACCATTTCCTTTGAATGGGCGTCCGAGCCGGAAAGATAGTTAAGACCGTGCTTTTCCGCGTATGCGATCGCCTTTTCGTTTCTCGAACGGTGGTGCGGGTGCATATTGTATCCTTCTATTCCGTCAAGCATTTCGGGAGGAGTCTCAAGCATACCGTCTCTGAAAGGATGCGCCTGGTATATGAGCACTCCGTTTTGTCTGCAATAAGCGAAGATCTCGGGATACGTGCTTTTCAAAAGCTCTTTTGCGCCTTTGAGAAAATCTTCTGTTACCCCGAAAAGAAGATAGTCGTTAGGATTGCTTTCATAGCGCAGTTCGGCGCCGAGATATACCTTTACTCCGAGCTTTTCTCCGGCCTTTTTCGCCGCGTGATATCCGTAAAGATAATCGGTAAAATCCTGTTCGGCAAAAAACCAGGGGGTAAAATGGTCGGTTATATGTACCGCCGAGTATCCCGCCTGCGCATAGTATCTTACAAGATCCTGACCTTTCATGTTTGAACACCCGCTCACCGGGCTTGTATGACAGTGCAGCTCTATTTTATATGACATATTAATCATCCTTTCCGATAAACCGTAAAACAATTATAATCTCAATTTCACTATTTGTCAAGTAAAAAATGCGACGGCAATAAAAGTTGACATTTGTTTGCATTTTTAACCCGTTTAACTTAAAAATGTCCGATAAAAATACGTATTTACACTTGAAAAAACGCCCGCGTTGTGATATACTAACCGTATAAATTTTCATTGCCGGAAAAACGGCCGTAAAGGTTTTTCTTTTATTTATCCGTTTCGGGGGAAGATTATGCTTATTCTTTCAACTTCTTCAGAAGATCTTTTGATGTGTTCGCGTTTGCTGAAAAACGGGAACACGGTTGCCGTCCCCACAGAAACGGTATACGGTCTTGCGGCAAACGCTCTTGACGAAGACGCGGTAAAGAGGATATTCCTCGCGAAGGGCAGACCGGCAGACAATCCGCTGATAATACATATAAGCGATATTTCAATGTTTCCCGAATACTGTTTTCCGACAAGATCCGCATTTTTACTTGCCGATAATTTCTGGCCGGGCCCGCTGACAGTGATTTTGCCGAAAAAAACGGTCGTTCCTTCCGCTGTTACCGCGGGGCTCTCGAGCGTTGCGGTAAGAATGCCGTCGCACCCCGTAGCAAAAAGGATAATATCGCTTTGCGGTTTTCCTCTCGCGGCGCCGAGCGCCAATATTTCCGGAAAGCCTTCACCGACGAGATTTGAACATGTTGTAAACGATTTATCCCGAAATGAATTTGTTGCGGCGGCGATAGACGGAGGAAGATGCGAGTGCGGCGTTGAGTCCACCGTTGTAAGTCTTATAGGAGACCATCCGTGTCTTCTGCGCCCCGGAGCGGTTACGGTCGAAATGCTGCGAACGGTCGTTCCCGATCTAACGGTAGCGGATGCCGTTTTGCAAAAGCTGCCTCAAAACGAAAAAGCACTTTCCCCGGGTCTCAAGCATAAGCACTATGCGCCCGCCGCCGAAACCGTATGCCTTACAGGAAGTGCAGAGTCCTCGCTCAGATACATAAAAGCCCGCGCGGAAGGCAAAAAAACAGCCGTTATCTGCTTTGACGGCGAAGAAGAAATTTTTTCGGATTATACCGTTATCCCATACGGCTTGCCCGAAAAGCCCGAAACGCTTGCCGAAAACGTTTTTGCGGCGCTGAGGAAGGCGGACGGAATAAAAGACTGCGAGCGGATATTCGTTCGATGCGCGCCGCCGGAAGGAAAAGGGCTCGCCGTATACAACAGACTGCTTCGGGCTTCCGATTTCAAAGTTGTAAATACGGAGGAATACGTATGACGATCGGTATCACGGGCCCGAGCGGAGCGGGAAAAGGCGCTGTATCTCAGATGTTTTGCGCTCACGGCTTTTTGCATATAGATACAGACCTTATTTCGCGCGATGTCGCAGCAGAAGTTCTGCCGAAGCTTGCAAAGCAGTTCGGAAAAGACATCCTTTTTTCGGACGGCACTCTTAACCGTGCGGCTCTTGCAAAAAAAGCGTTTTCTTCGCAGGAAAACACAGCCGCGCTCAACGCTCTCATGCACGGGGCGATCATGAACCGCGTAAAAGAAATCACCGAGGACGAAAAACGGCGCGGCAACGACAGATTCGTTATTGACGGAGCCGCTCTTTTCGAGGCGCGCGGCAACGAGATGTGCGATTACGTAATAGCCGTTTTATGCGATGAAAACATACGTCTCGAAAGAGTTATCACAAGAGACGGGATCACAAAAGAGCAGGCAAAACAGCGTTTTTCACGTCAGCTTTCCGATGATTTTTTCAAAGAGCATTCCGATTTTGTTGTTTACAACAATACTCTTTCGGATACAAAAAAACAAGTCAACAAAATATTAAATACAATATACGGAGGAACAAAATGAGCGATCTTTCCTATCAGGCAAAAAATGCCTTCGACGTGCTTTCCGAAGCGGAATTAAACGAGGTTTCGGAATACTGCGAAGGATACAAAAAATTCCTTGACAACGGCAAAACTGAGAGAATGTGCGTTGAATACGCAATTTCCCTTGCCGAAAAAGAAGGTTTCAGACCGTTTGAAGACGGCAAAAAATACAAAGCGGGAGATAAGATATATCTTTCCCAGAAAAAACACGCCGCCATTTTTGCGGTAATCGGTACGGAGTCCCCCGAAAAAGGATTCAATATCACCGCAGCGCACGTTGACGCGCCCCGCCTCGACCTCAAACCCGCGCCTCTTTATGAGGACAACGGGATGGCGTTTTTCAAAACGCACTATTACGGCGGAATACGCAAATATCAGTGGGTAACAAGGCCTCTCGCGCTCTGCGGCGTTATATGCAAAAAGGACGGAACTTCGGTTAACGTAAATATCGGTTCCGATCCCGGAGACCCCGTTTTCATGATAACCGATCTTCTTCCCCACCTCGCAAAAGACCAGGCGCAAAAGCCGCTCGCAACTGCTTTTACGGGCGAGGGACTCAACGTCCTTCTCGGCTCAAAACCCGATAACGGCGAAGAAAAAGATAAGATCCGCGAATTTGTATTAAAAGCTCTCAACGAAAAATACGGCATAAAAGAAAGCGACCTTTTCACGGCGGAAATCACCGTTGTGCCTGCCGACAACGCAAGAGACGTCGGTTTTGACAGAAGTCTTATCGCCGCATACGGACACGACGACAGAGTATGCGCATATCCGTGCTTTACCGCTCTTCTTAAAACAAAAACACCGAAAAAAACCTGCGTATGCGTTTTTGCCGATAAAGAAGAAATAGGCAGCGTAGGCGTAACGGGTCTGCGCTCGGACTTCATGAACAATTTCCTTCTCGCGCTTTGCGACGGATACAACAGCCGCATTGCCTTTGCAAATTCCGCGGCAATTTCTTCCGACGTTGCGGCGGCTTTCGACCCGAATTATCCCGAAGTATTCGAAAAACACAACGCTGCGTGCATAAACTGCGGCCCCGCGATCTGCAAATACACGGGCCACGGCGGAAAGAGCGGAGCATCCGACGCCTGCCCCGAATTTATAACAAAGCTTCTCTCGATATTTGACGAGGCAAACGTTATTTATCAGTTTACCGAGCTTGGCAAAGTTGACCAGGGCGGAGGCGGAACCGTTTCGCAGTTTATTGCGGACAGAAACATAGAAGTCCTTGATATCGGCGTTGCAATGCTTTCGATGCACGCGCCCTGCGAAGTGGCTGCAAAAACGGATATTTACATGCTTGACAGGCTCTGCAAGGCGTTTTATGAAAAATATTAACTGAAAATCCGAAAAATATATGTAATTCCCGGGAAAGATGTTTACTTTTCCGGGAATTTATGCTATAATATAAAGTAATATAATCTTTGATTATAAAATATTATTATAAATAAGAATTTTACTAATCGGTTTTTTTTTCAAACCCGAAGGAGCACATTGAATGAAAAGAGTTTTTACATCCGAATCAGTCACGGAAGGTCATCCCGATAAAATATGCGACAGAATTTCCGACGCGGTCCTTGACGCGATAATCGCCAGAGACCCCGTTGCGAGAGTTGCGTGCGAAACTTGCGTTACTACGGGTATGGTCCTTATAATGGGAGAAATAACGACCGACTGCTACGTTGAAATTCCGCATATCGTAAGAGAAGTTATAAACGGTATCGGCTACGACCGCGCAAAATACGGCTTTGACGGCTCCACATGTTCCGTTCTCACCTCGATAGAAGATCAGTCCGCAGATATCGCGCTCGGTGTTGACCGCGACGGAGCGGGCGACCAGGGCATGATGTTCGGTTTTGCGTGCGATGAAACCGATACTCTTATGCCTATGCCGATTTATTACGCGCATAAGCTTTCAAAAAGACTGACCGACGTAAGAAAGCAGGGAACGCTCGGTTTTCTGCGTCCGGACGGAAAAACTCAGGTAACCGTCGAATACGAAAACGACAGGCCAGTCCGCATAAGCGAAATAGTCATTTCCGCGCAGCACTCCCCCGTAGTAAGCTACGACGCGATAAAAGAGGGACTTATCGAAGAGGTCATAAAACCGGTGATTCCAGAGTGTATGACCGATAAAGACACCCGCATTTTCATCAACCCGACGGGTCAGTTTGTAATCGGCGGACCTCAGGGCGACAGCGGACTTACCGGCCGCAAGATAATAGTTGATACATACGGCGGATACGCGCGCCACGGCGGCGGCGCATTTTCGGGCAAAGACCCGACGAAGGTTGACAGAAGCGCGGCTTATATGACGCGCTATATCGCAAAAAACATCGTAAAGGCCGGCATTGCAAAAAAATGCGAGATACAGGTCGCATACGCCATAGGCGTTGCTGAGCCAGTTTCCGTTTACGTCGATACTTTCGGCACCGGCATTGTTCCCGACGAAACGCTCACCCAAAAGGTCCGCGAAGTATTCGATCTGCGCCCGAAATCCATAATAGAGAAGCTCGATCTGAGAAAGCCGATATATCAGCCGCTTTCCGCATACGGACATTTCGGAAGAGAAGACCTCGGCGTAAAGTGGGAAAAATGCGATATGACGAACGAGCTTCTGAAAGCGATTGAAAATGTTTAGATCAGACTGCCATATACACACCGTTTTTTCTCCGGACGGCAACCAGACGCCGGAGCAGATGCTGAAAGCGGCGGCAGAGGCGAGGCTGACGGAAATCACCGTTACAGAACACTGCGAGTGCAACGGCAACGCGGCGCTGCCTGATGGAGAAACGCCGTGGCCTGATCTCGACGTCAAGTCATACACCGAAACGTTTGAAAAACTGAAAGAAATTTCACCGATAAAAATAAACATAGGCATAGAGCTCGGTCAGGCAACGCAGGGAAAAGAATACGCCGCGAAAATGACTGCCGCCTATAACTGGGATTTTATCCTCGGTTCGCTTCACAACATGAGAAACGAGCTTGATTTTTATTATATCGACTATAAGGGAAAAGATTTAAAAAAACTTTTTTCAGAATATTTCTCTCAGCTTTACGAAACTGTTTCATTCGGCGGTTTTTCCTCGCTTTCGCATCTTTACTACCCCGTAAGATATATTTACCGCGCCGGAATGAGCGTTGATATGTCCCTTTTCGACGAGCAGATATACGCCGTTCTGGAGCTTTGCGCAAAAAAGGATATCGGGCTTGAAATAAATACGAGCGCGCTGAACGATAAATACGGCGATTTCGTTCCCGGTCTGAAATACGCCGCTATGTTTAAAGATCTCGGAGGGAAAATCGTAACCGTCGGCAGCGACGCACACCGCACGGACAAAGTCGGTCTCGGCATTGATAAGGCGTATGAAATGATAAAGCAGGCAGGTTTTTTTGAAGTTGCAACGTTTGAAAAGCAGATACCCGTTTTTCATAAAATATAACCGAACGCTTTTCCCGAAAGGAATTGAGTAAAATGAACAGATTAAGAGAAAAAGTCCTTCGCTTTCTTGAAAACGACTGCAGATTTACGGCAAAAAACATTGCCGACGCTCTCGACGTTACAGAGCAGGAGGTCGCAGACGTTATCGCCGCATGTATCGACGACGGAACGATACTAGGCTACAAGGCGCTTATAAACTGGGATAAAACCGAACGCGACTACGTTTCGGCGATGATAGAAATAAAAGTTCAGCCGGAAAAAGGCGAAGGGTTTGACAGCGTTGCAAGAAAAATATGTGCATTCGACGAGGTGGTCTCCGTATTTCTCATGTCGGGCGGTTTCGACCTTGCCGTAATGCTCGAGGGCAAAAGCATGCGCGAGGTCGCGCTTTTCGTTGTTGAAAAACTCGCCGTAATAGACGGCGTTACCGGAACGGCGACCCATTTTGTTCTGAATAAATACAAAGACAAGGGCCTTATATTCGGCGAGAGAGAAAAAGATACGAGAGTAATGGCGGAGTTTTAGTCTGATATGGATTACGAAAAGCTTCTTACCGATACGGCGAAGAATTTAAAGCCGTCGGGAATTCGGAAATTCTTTGACGTTGCCGAGCGCATTCCGGACGTGATCGCTCTCGGCGTAGGCGAGCCCGACTTCAAAACTCCGTGGCATATACGCCAGGCCGCGGTTGACGCTCTTTCAAAAGGACAGACCCGATACACTTCAAACGCAGGTCTCATGCCTCTCAGGGAAGAGATCGCAAATTACATGAAACGGCGCTTTTCTCTTGAATACGATCCGTCAAACGAGATCACGGTCACCGTAGGCGGCAGCGAAGCGATAGACAATATTATCCGCTCCGTTGTGTCTTTCGGCGACGAAGTCCTTATTCCCGAGCCGAGTTTCGTATGTTACGCTCCCCTTACGGAGCTTGCGGGCGGTAAGCCGGTAATTTTGCCGACATACGAAAAAGACGGGTTTAAGCTAATGCCCGAAACCGTGAAAAACGCCATAACCAAAAAAACGAAACTTCTCATTATGCCCTACCCAAACAATCCGACAGGCGCACTGATGGAAAAAGAGGATTACGAAAAGATAGCCGAAGCACTTAAAGATACTGACATCCTTGTGCTTGCGGACGAAATATATATCGAGCTCAACTATTCGGGAAAACATCCGTTTTCGTTCGCCCAAACAGAAGGAATGAGGGAAAGAACGATAGTTGTAAACGGTTTTTCCAAAACTTACGCCATGACGGGCTGGAGAATAGGCTTTGCGTGCGGTCCGAAAGAAATCATGAAGGCGACGCTGAAAATACACCAGTACGGAATAATGTGCGCTCCTACCGTTTCGCAGTACGCCGCGATCGAGGCGCTGAAAAACGGCGACGAAGACATTGAAAATATGCGACAGAATTACAATATGAGACGGCGTTTTCTGCTTGATGCGTTTGAGTCTCTTTCCGTTCCGTGTTTTGAGCCGAAAGGCGCGTTTTACGTATTCCCGAATATCTCGGAATTTGCAGATACTTCAGACGCTTTCTGCAACGATTTTCTCGAAAAAGCTCACGTTGCGGTCGTGCCGGGAAGCGCGTTCGGCGCAAGCGGCGAAGGATTTATCCGTATTTCATACGCGTATTCGCTCGAACATCTGAAAAAAGCCGTCGAACGGTTTGAAAAATACATCAAGAGGTGAAAAATGACATACTCCGCACATGCCAAATTAAACCTCACACTCGATATTCTCGGTAAAAGAGAAGACGGATACCACAATATAGAGTCTGTAATGCAGACGATCTCGCTTTGCGACCGCCTGACTTTTGACTACCGTAAAGGGAGCGGCAGGCAGAACGGAATAAAAATATCGTCTTCCGATCCGACTCTTCCCACAGACGGAAAAAACCTCTGTTTCCGCGCGTGCGAGCTGTTTTTCAATGAATTCGGGCTCAGCGGGATAACCGTTAAGATCCACATTGAAAAGAATATTCCCGTCGGAGCGGGTCTTGGAGGCGGAAGCTCGGATTGCGCGGCAACGCTGAAAGCTTTAAACGAGCTTTCCGGGATAAACGCTCCCGCAAAAACACTTGAATCGCTCGGGGGAAAGCTCGGCGCAGACGTTCCGTTTTTTATAAAAGGCGGATGCCGCAAAGCGGAGGGAACGGGAACAGAACTTTCGGGAGATTATCCGTTGGGCGATTTTTCCGTTGCCGTCGCAATGCCAGACAGACCGCTTATGACCGGCGAGATATACAGAGAGTTTGACGAAATTGCCGAAAACGAAAAGGGCGTTTTTCCGAAGCCCTCGACCGAAAAGTTTTTAAACGCAAAAAAACGCTGGAAATATGTTTCAAATATGCTTGCGCCGGTTTCCGAAAGGAAAAACGCGGAAATCGCAAAAATAAAAAGGGAGTTTCTGTCTCTCGGGGCTCTTGCATCCGAAATGACCGGCAGCGGCCCGACCGTTTTTGCGCTCTTTGACAGCGCTATCAAAGCCGAAAAAGCTCTTCCGGAGCTGAAAAAACGTATAACCGCAGGATTTTGCGGAGTATTTCAATTCGTTAAAACATAAAATTTCAATATTATCAAGGGGAAATCAAAATCATGGAATTCATGGGTCTTAATGAGATACGCGAAAAATATCTCAGTTTTTTTGAGTCCAAAGGACATCTGAGAATGGAATCTTTTCCGCTCGTACCTCAGAACGACAAAAGCATTCTTCTCATCAACGCCGGCATGACGCCGTTAAAGCCGTATTTCACGGGTCAGCAGACACCGCCGAGAAAGCGTGTTACGACATGCCAGAAATGTATAAGGACGCCCGATATCGAGCGCGTCGGAAAAACGTCCCGTCACGGTACGTTTTTTGAGATGCTCGGAAACTTCTCTTTCGGCGATTACTTCAAGCGCGAAGCAACCGCATGGGCGTGGGAATTTGTAACGCAGGTAATGAAGCTGCCGGTAGAAAAGCTCTACGTTACCGTTTATCAGGATGATGACGAGGCATACGATATATGGACGAAGGAAGTGGGCGTTGATCCGTCGCACGTTTCGCGTCTGGGCAAAGAGGACAATTTCTGGGAACACGGCTCGGGTCCGTGCGGTCCCTGCAGCGAAATATATTTTGACCGCGGCCCCGAAAAAGGCTGCGGAAAGCCCGACTGCCACGTAGGATGCGACTGCGACAGATACGTTGAATTCTGGAATCTCGTATTCACGCAGTTTGACAACGACGGAAACGGAAACTATTCGCTACTTGAAAAGAAAAACATCGACACCGGCATGGGACTTGAACGTCTTGCCTGCATAATGCAGGGGGTTGATTCGCTTTTCGACGTAGATACGATAAAAAACATTACAAACCGTCTTTCCGAAATGTCCGATAAAAAATACGGGGAATCGCCCGAAGCGGACGTATCTCTTCGCGTCGTTACCGACCATATAAGAAGCACTACTTTCATGGTATGCGACGGCGTGCTTCCGTCAAACGAAGGCAGAGGATACGTTTTGCGCAGACTTCTGCGCAGAGCCGCACGTCACGGAAAGCTTCTCGGCATCAAAGACAGCCATTTTCTCTGCGAGCTTGTTGACGTTGTAATCCGCGAAAGCGGCGCGGCGTACCCCGATCTAATTGAAAAGGCCGATTATATAAAGAAAGTAATCGAAAACGAGGAAAATTCGTTTAACCAGACGATAGACAGGGGTCTTGTTCTTCTTTCCGACCTTACGGACAAACTCACCGCGGAAGGAAAGACCGTTCTTGCGGGCGAAGACGCATTTAAGCTTTACGATACTTTCGGCTTCCCTCTTGACCTTACCCTCGAGATCCTCGAAGAAAAAGGTTTTACCGTTGACGAAGACGGCTACAACGCCCTTATGAAGGAACAGAAGGAAAAAGCGAGAGCCGCAAGAGGAAACGACACCGCATGGAAGGGCGACGAAACGCTCGAAGGCGTTGAAAAAACTGTATTTACCGGTTACGATACTCTTGAAAACGACGCTAAAGTAATCGCCCTCGTTATAAACAGCGAGCGTGTTTCCGAGGCGTTTACCGGCGCGGAAGTACAGATCGTCCTTGATAAAACGCCGTTTTACGGCGAAAGCGGCGGACAGGTCGGAGATATAGGATATATCTCAAAAGACGACGCGGAAATAAAAATTCACGACGTAAAGCGCGTAAACGGGATATTCGTCCATTACGGACATATCGAAGAGGGCGAACTTACTGTGGGAGACTGCGTTACCGCCGAAGTTGACAAAGAAAACAGAGTAAGCATAATGAGAAATCACAGCTCCGTTCATCTTCTTCAGTCCGCTCTGAGAGAAGTGCTCGGCACCCACGTTGCGCAGGCAGGCTCTTACGTTGACGCCAAGCGCGTGCGTTTTGACTTTTCGCATTTCGAAGCCATGACGGCGGAGCAGATAGCAAAGGTCGAAAAGATAGTAAATTCGCATATTTTCGAAGCTATTCCCGTAACAAAAACGGAAATGTCTCTCGAAGAAGCAAAAAAGACGGGCGCCATCGCGCTCTTCGGCGAAAAATACGGCGAAAAGGTCCGCGTTGTCAAAATGGGGGACGTATCCACAGAGCTTTGCGGAGGTACTCACGTAGACAATACGGGTATGCTCGGCTGTTTCAAGATACTTGCCGAACAGGGAATTTCGGCAGGCGTAAGAAGAATAGAAGCGATAACCGGCGAAAACGTTCTTGAATACATAAACGAGAAAAATGCGCTGATAGCAAAAACGGCGCAGGTATTCAAATGCAACGTCAACGATATAGCCCTTAAAGCAGAACAGACTGCTGCAGAGCTTAAAGCCGCAGAAAAACAGATTGCCGAGCTCAACTCAAAAATCGCCCTCGGTTCGCTTGACGAGCTTATCGCCAAAGCCGAAAAGACCGATAAGTTCACGGTTGTTTCCGGCGTCATAGACGCAAAAGCGGATATTCTGCGCGAGATGTGCGACAAGGTAAAGGAAAAAGACGAAAACGCCGTTATTATCCTCGCATCCGAAGACAAGGAAAGCGGCAAGGTAAGCTTTGCGTGCGCATGCGGCAAAAACGCGGTTAAAAACGGCGCTCACGCCGGCAATATCGTAAAGAAAGCCGCCGTAATATGCGGAGGCGGAGGCGGAGGAAGGCCGGACAGCGCAACTGCCGGCGGCAAAGACGCTTCAAAGATTGCTCAGGCGCTTTGCGAAGCGGTAAATTCTTTGAAATAATTTATTACCTGAATCAAAACAGCACTAACGGTTAAGGAAGGAGCAAACATGAAAAAAGACGACTGCATATTCTGCAAAATCGCCGCGGGCGAGATCCCGTCCGCAAAGGTGTATGAAGACGAAAACGTTCTCGCTTTCAGGGATATAGCCCCGCAGGCACCCGTTCACATCGTTTTTATTCCAAAGGATCACATACTTTCTTCGGCTGACGACATAAACGAAGAAAACGCAAAAATCATTGCGGATATTTTTGTGGCGATAAAAAAGACCGCGCAAGCTCTCAGCCTTGAAAACGGATACAGAATAATCAACAATTGCGGAGAAGACGGCGCGCAGTCTGTAAAACACATACATTTCCACCTGTTAGGCGGCAAAAAACTACCCGAAAGGATCGTCTGAAATGACAGATACTCCCGAATTTAACGCCGGAAACGCCGTAACCGAGCTTAAACCGAATGAAAACAAGCAGGTCGTAAGAAAAGTCGGAGATACGGAATACGAGCGTTATGCGATAAAAACGCGCTTTGTAAATATCGGAGACGATTATATCGACGTTGTAAAGGAATATGCCCTTCCTCTCGTTAAAGAGGGCGATTTTATATCCATAAGCGAGAAGATAATCGCGCTATGCCAGAAAAGGATCGTTTACCGCAAAGATATACATCCGGGATTCTGGGCGAAACTGCTCTGCAAATTCGTCCACGTCACGCCTGCCGGTCCCGGAGCGGGAACTCCGCATAAAATGCAGCTTATTATAATGATATGCGGACTTCCGAGGGTACTTCTTGCTACCTTCTGCTCCGCGGTAACGAAGCTTTTCGGAATAAAAGGCGTTTTTTACAAGGTCTGCGGACATGAAGTAGACGGAATAGACGGTCTTATCGATTACGATATTTCGTATAAAGAATACGTTAATTACGGTATTCTCAATCCAGAAAACCCGTCGGGCGTATGCAACGAGATATACGAAAAACTCGGGATCAAATGTATGATAGTTGACGCCTGCGATATTTCCGTTAAACTCCTCGGCAAATGCGACGCCCTTGATATTGACGTTCCCACCCTTGAGGATATCGTAAGAGACAATCCCGCAGGGCAGGACGATCAATGCACCCCGATAATACTCATAAGAAAGAAAAACTGACACATAAAACACACTGACGCATAAAAAACACTAACGGAGAAAACACATGAACAAAAAAAGTCTGACCCTGCTTTTTTTGACGTTGCTGCTTTTTATTTTTTCGGCGGCATCGTGCTCTCTTTTCGAAAAGACCGTTCCGGTAACGTCCGTTCAGTTTCTTACAACGGAATATGCGTTTTCCGAAACCGGTCAGACATATCAGCTTGCAGCCGTAATCAAGCCGGACGATGCGACAGACAGAAAACTTCAGTGGTCGTCATCGGACGATAAGGTGGCGGCGGTAACACAATACGGACTTGTAACCGCGGTGAATAACGGCGAGGCGTATATCTATGCGCGCTCGGCGGACGGAACTGCGATTGCGTCATGCAAAATAACCGTAACGACATACGTTGACGTTACGGGTATTTCTCTTTCCGGGAGCGAACACGAGTTTACATATTTCGGCGAAATATACGCTCTAAACTGCAGCGTATTTCCCGAAAACGCAAGCGAACCGGACTTATTGTGGTCATCGTCGAACCCATCGGTGGCAACTGTTGACAGCAACGGTACGGTTATATCCGTTTCAAACGGAACGTCAATTATTACCGCCAGAACCGTAAAGGGAGATTTTACGGCATCGTGCGCTGTAAGTGTAAACGTCGACGTAAACGTACCGATGACGGACGTCAATTTCGACGTGTCGGAATATACGTTTACTACGCTTGACGAAGATCTGCGCTTAACGCCGGTATGGGAGCCCGAAGATACTACGGAACGGGGACTTGAATGGATAACGTCGGATAAATCGGTGGCAACGATCACCGTTGACGGCGGTACAGGCATAGTCACGCCTGTGGGAAACGGCGAGGCGACTATATACGCCGTTGCGGATAACAGAAAAAAACAGGCGATCTGCAAAATAAAGGTTGACGCCGTAATTCCCGTTGAAAAAATCACTCTTGCCGACAGCTCGGTAAGCTTTGATGAAAAGGGCGCGACGTATACTGTTTCATATTCGCTTTCGCCGAAAAACACGACCGAAAAAACAGTGGTTTTCGTTTCTGAAAATCCCGAAGTGGCAACGGTTGATCAGAACGGAAAAGTAACCGCCGTTGCAAACGGTACCGCAAAAATAGTCGTATTCGCATCAAACGGGGCGGTAACGGCAGATCTGCAGGTCAAAGTTGATATTCCGCAAAACGTTGCGGTTTCGGGCGTTTCCTTCTCGCCTGACAGTTATACATTTGCAAAAACGGGCGATTCGCTTACGCTTTCGTGGTCAGTAACGCCGTCTGCCGCTGCAAATAAAAACGTTACTTTTACGTCTTCCGAGCCGTCTGTCGTATCGGTTGACCAAAACGGAAGGATAACCGCTCTTGCGGAGGGAACCGCCTTAATAACGGTACAGACCGAAGACGGAGGATATACTGCCGCTTTCACCGCAACCGTTGAAAAGCAGGCGGAACAAGAGACCCCCGAAATACCGGAAATAACCATCGGCGCCGCGAGCGATGGGCTGAAAGGTTTATGGGTAGCTACTGTTTCCAATATAGATTTTCCGTCCAAATCGGGACTCTCCGCCGCAGAGCTGCGCGCGGAGATAGACACGATAGTAAACAACGCTTCCGACTGGGGCTTTAACGCAATATTCCTCCAGGTACGCCCGAAAAGCGACGCAATTTACTTTTCGTCGATTTTCCCGTCTTCAGACTGCATAGTTGAAAAGCAGGGCGATCCCCTCCCCCTCGACTGTCTCGAATATTTCATCACCGCGGCCCACTCAAAGGGAATCGAGCTTCACGCATGGGTAAATCCGTACAGGATAATGCAGAGCGGAAGCGGCGGACATAACCTTTCGCTTCTTGCGGAATCAAATCCCGCGAGGATACACCCCGAATGGGTCGTAAAGCATACCGACGGCGCGTCATACTACAATCCCGGCATTCCGGAAGTCCGCAAACTGATAATAGACGGAATTCTTGAAATAGTAAACAATTACAATATCGACGGTATTCACTTTGACGACTATTTCTACCCGTATACAGACGCTTCCAAATTTGCGGACAGCGCGGAATACGAAAAATACAAAACAGAAGGTCAGTCGATTGCGGACTGGAGAAGATCGAATAACGACGCGCTTATCTCTCAGACCGCCGCAGCCGTTAAAAACGCAAAACCCAATGTCGCTTTCGGCGTAAGCCCGAGCGGCGTATGGGCGCTGAAAATGAATAACAGTCTCGGCACCGATATCAAGAGCTCTTCGGAATCTTACTATCAGGTTTATGCGGATACGAGAAAATGGGTCTTAAACGAGTGGATAGACTATATCTGCCCGCAGATCTATTGGGAGATAGACCATTCAACGGCGCCGTTCAAGCCGATAGCAGACTGGTGGGACGACCTCGTATCAACAACAAAAGTCAAGCTTTACATAGGTATTGCGGCATACAAGGGTTCTTCCGTTGCGGCATACAAATCGCCGTCGGAGATACAGAATCAGCTCAATTATTTAAAAACGAAAACTCACGTTTCAGGCGCAGTTCTGTTTTCCTACAAAGATATCGCCAAAAACCTTGCCGGAATTCAGGATACGGCAAAAACCTACTTTAAAAACGGAGAGACCGGCGTTGAGGCGGCAAGCGACAAGCTTGTGCTGTCGTATTCGTCACTGTCCGTTGAAAATTCAACTACCAGAACGTTTATAATCGGCGTTTCAGACCCCAACTATCCCCTTTATATAGACGGAAAAGAAGTTACTACGCGTTCTCCGAAGGGATATTTCACACACGTTGTGGAGGTTCCGAAAACAGGAGAAAACCACTATACAATCGAGCATAAGGGTGAAACGGTAGATTATCTGATAAAACGCGCGGGCAAGTCTTCGGAAATAACCACGATGTCTTCGTTCGGGTTTGTTTCGGGCACATGCGCCCCGAAATACGACAGAGCGGAAAAATCCGGCGAAAAGATAACTTTTGCCTGCACCGCGACCGCGGGAGCGAACGTATACGTAATCATCGGAGATTATACCGTTGATCTTTCCACTACCGACAGAGACTCAACTGACGGTTCTCTGAAGCGAGCATGGTATTCGGGCACGTTCGTTTTGCCGGAAATAGAAGGCAACGCGGTGCTCGGAAGTCCGGAATTTGTAATAGAAAAAAGCGGATATGACACGATCCGCCATAAGGGCACCAACGTTATCGAGGTAATAAACGCCCCCGAAAGCTACGTAGTTGAGTTTACGGGCGATTCCCCCGCTCAGTTAAAGCCGGACCTTAAAGTTACGGGCGAGGAATACGTTTACGCCACGATCGGCGCTTATGATACGGTCGTTTCGAAATATGACGGCAATACGCTTCTCGGCAGCGGATATTATACCGTTAACGAAAACATAAAACGCGTTGAAAACACATCCATCCCCTACTCGGCGATCGGCAAAATAACCGTTTCGCAGAGCGCGGACGGAAAATACACAAATATCGTTATTCCTACCGACGGAAAAACAATGAATACGATATGGATGAGCGATACGAAAGCGGATATCACGCTTTACAATCTTTCGGCGCTCCCCGCAGGATTTTCGCTTCCCGAAAACCCGCTGTTTAAAGACGCAACGGTATCGAGAGTTGATTCTACAACGGCAAAAATAACTCTGAGCTATAAAAAAGAGCTGTATATCTTCGGATACACAACTTCATTTGAAAACGACGCGCTGATCATATCGTTTAAAAATCCCGTTTCGCTTTACGCCAGCGACGATTATCCGCTTTACGGCATAAAAATATCGCTTGACCCGGGACACAGTCTCAACGGCGGAGCCCTCGGTCCGTGGGGACGGATCAAGTGGACTGAGGCGGACTGGAACTACGAGCTTTCACGCCTTGTTGAAACACGGCTTTTAAAACTCGGCGCTACGGTTTACCTCACGCATCACCGCGAACTTGAAAAAGACCTTGATCCGCTTATTCTAGAATACAGAGCGTGGAAACCCGATATAAACTTATCGATACATTTCAACTATGTCGGCGAAACGGCAAACCCGCTCAATTCAAGCGGCACGGTAACATATTATTCGTATACAAGCTCTAAACTGCTCTCAAAAGTTATGCTTGACGAGTTTACGGACGCAACGGGAATGAAGAAAAACTCATATAAAATCGGTTATTACAAGGTTTCAATGTTCCCCGACTTCCCGTCCATACTTTTTGAAACGGCGTTTTTAAGCAATATTTACGACTATGAGTGGTTTACCGACGAGGCAAATATGGAAAAAGCGGCAGACGCGATAGTCAGAGGCATTGTGGCATATTTCAGGCAGCAGGGCTGACGGAATAATATATAAAAACAGAATAATACCGACTGAATAAGAGAATTTCTTTTTTCAGCCGGTATTTTTTTGAATATCTTTGCCGCAGAATATCTTTTCTGACAGTCTGTCTATTCCTTTTGTTTAAACTCGTTTAATCACAAAAGCGGAATATGAAATACGAATTCGGAAAACGCAAAGTCATGGCAAAGGAATCTCAGTTATCAAACGATCCCCTATTCATTAATAATGTTAATCGCCAATCCGAATTCTTCAGCTTTACCTGTATCATATTGCCGGCTATGCCGTTTACTGTTTCAAAATTAAAATCCCTTTTCCGAATCTTTGTTTTATCTCGGCATTTTTGTAATTCTGTTTCGCTTGCTGCTTTCGTTGCGCCGCATTTTCTTCTTGTTTTTTACATATAAAACGATCGAGTAGAAAATAACAACGGTAACTACGGTTATTATTGCCGCCCAGATATATTTATTTGAGAAAAATGAATTTATAGCGGATGAATACGATTCTATTACGTCAAGCGAAATATCGCTTTGCGCTATCAGATCGGCGGTTCCGTATATCCGTCCTTCATAAGAATACGTTACCGTGCCGAGTACGGTCCCTTTAGCAATCGGGGCATCGACTTTATCAGGGATGTTTTTTTCAACAACTATATCGCTGTCGGGCACTGACGACGGTAGCGACGCGCTTATCGTTGACGATGAAACAAGCGTTACGGTATCGCGCTCTTTTCCGAATACGACGGGAATTTCAACGACGGGGGCGTTTTTCTGAATAAGCGTTCTGTATGCGTATTCCGTAAGCGAAAAGTTGATCATATCCGTCATATCCGCATAAAGCTGAGACGCACTGTCGTAGTTGAGCGCAAAGCAGACGATACGCATGGATTTATCAACGGCAATAGAAACGAGCGCATAGCCGGTCGTGTTGTTTCCCGATATTGCAAGGCCAGACGCCTTTTTGTTGTAATAAGAGCTGTTGCGGTCCACAAGCGAATTATGGGTATATATGCTTTTCTGAGACTTGTTTACGGTAATATCGATATATCTGTAATTGGAAAGATCTTCGATATAATCAAGCGTAAGGGCGTGAATACAGATTTTAACGATGTCGTGCGCCGTGGTCGTCTGTTTTGTTAAAGAGGAATACTGCCCCGTTACGTTTGTAAAAGCGGTGCTTTCCGCCCCAAGTTCGCGCGCCCGCAGGTTCATATTTACTATGAAATCGGGAACGCTGCCCGCAAGTGTTACAGCCGCCGCTATGCACGCTTCCTGCGAATTTGCCACGAGTATGCATTTCAAAAGGTCGTAAAGCGAAATTCTGTCCCCCGAAACGAGGTTTGCCGAGCTTTTATCGTGAGATACCGCCATCATTTCTTTTGTTATAAGTATCTCCGTTGAAAGATCGAGCCCGCTTTCAACAAGCATAATGCAGGTCATTATCCTCGGTAAAAAAGCGCAGAAAACAGGGGTGTCGGCATTTTTCGCAAAAAGCTCCGTCCCCGTGTCCGCATTTACAATTGCGGCGAACGGAGAGGCAATGTCAAATATCTCTTTTTCGGGATCCGTTTCCGTTTCATCACCGAAAGCGCAGACAGGCATCAGCGACAGAAAAAAAACGGCAAGAAGGATTACTGCAACGGTTTTTTTCATAATATATCGTAAATAAAAAATTATTCTGATATATTATATCATACAAAATCCCGTTTTGTCAACCGACAAAACGGGATGTTTCTGTAAATTTCCGATTTTCGGGTCTTCTGTTTATTTAACCGTAACTGCAGCGATCTCTTCAAGCGTATTTCTGTCAAACACCGTTATTCTGTTATACTGATAGAAATAAAGGACGTCGTCAACGTAGCATATTCTCGAATTTCCGGAATAATAGCTGAAATGCGATGACGGATATACGGTTTTGCAGATAAGCTTGCCGTTTTCCACGGTCACGCATACGAATCCGTTGCCGTCGTTTGACTGTATTGCAAAGTAACCTGTATTTTTTGCGTTGGAATAAACAAAAGCTCTGTGATTGTCCCACGCTTCCGTACTTGCATATTCTCCGCCGATATAGTTTTTAACGTCTTTTTCTTGCGGATCAAACGGATCTGATACGTCGAAAAGCGATATTTTTACGCCGTCCGTATAGGTGGACGTATATTTGTTGCCGTTATAGTCGGTCCATTCGTTGTCTTTCGTCTCCTTGCCTATACCGAGCAACAGACCTTCTCCGACGGGATGAAGATACGTTGAAAAACCGGGGACTTTCAGCTCGCCCATTACTTTGGGATCGTTTTCGCTCATGTCGATAACGAAAAGCGGGTCAACCTGTCTGAAAGTTACGAGATACGCAACGTCGCCCGAAAAACGGACTGAGTAAATGCGTTCAAGCGGGGCAAGGCCTGTAAGTTCGCCTATTTTTTCGAGTTTTTCGTTAAAAACGTAAATGTTGTTTTCGGTGCCGTTCCACGTTTTGGAGTCGTTATATGAATAAGTTGTGGTGGCGATCCTGAATTTGCCGTTATATTCATTGTAGGAAAAATCCGTTGCCGTATATCCGGGTACTTTAACCGACGCAACGTATGAAAGCGTATCGCTTACGCAGTATTTTGCAACGCAGGTGCTGTCGCTCATTACGCTGAATATGTAAAGACTGTCTGCGGTCATGTAAATATCCGAGCCGGAGCCGAGGACAGTGACCGTTTCGGTTTTTCCGCCGTTAAGATAATCTATAACGCAAAGCGTCATAACGTTCGGATATACGTTTTCGAAAATCGGACGGACAACGCTTGTCGCATCGACCGTGCGAAAACCGTTTTCCGTATCGTATACCTCGGGCAGGACGTCCGCCGCTGTAACGGGATCGCCTCTGTAGTAATAACCGAACGATTTATTTGCAACGAGATAGATTTTTCCGTTCGTTTCGCGCGAGGACAGAAGATAACCTTCCGCAAGTACGAGAGATTCCTCTTTCGGCTTTTCGCGGTCCGAAATATCTATTGTATAAACCGCCACATACGATTTGTAAGGATCGTATCCGTAATAGCCGTAGTAATAGCTGTCGGTCATTTCATCGCCTTCAACGTCCTCAACGGGCTTGCCGAAAGACGTATCGGAGATAAAATCCGGCTTTTCGTAGTAAGTTACTTCGGCAATTACGATCGCCCTGCCGTCTTTTATATACATTTCGGCAACGGAGCCCTCGCCCTGAGCAAAGAGTTTGTAATATGAAAGAACTTCCGTATCCTTTCCTTTTGCGGATACCGTGATAAGCTCGTTATCGCGGATAATATAGATATAATCGCCGTCTGTTTTAACGTAATCGCCTTCGTCAACGTTTTCATCAACAAGGTTTGTTGAAGATACTTCTCTCTCTTCGGCCTTCTCACCGTCGGACTGCATTCCGTTATACGATGAAGCGGCTGCCGTGGGTGCGGTTTCGGCTGTGGCTTCCTCAACCACCATATCGCCGGCGGCGTATTCAGCTTCATAATATATAGGGTAGCTTGTGTAGTATTCGTTTATAAAGTCAAGCAGCTCCTGCTCGCTTTCAAAAGTATCGAGATCCTTTTTTTCGAGTGTGGAAACCGAAGGATTCTGATTTTCTTTCCCGCCGTTTTCCGTCTCGCCGGTATTTTCGGCGCTCTCCGTTGTCTCGGTATTTTCCGATGTTTCCGTATTCTCTGTGTTTTCCGCCGTTTCGGTGTTTTCAGCGTTTTTAGAAGATCCGGTATTTTCGTTTGTTTCCGTGTTTTCGGTAATCTCCGTATTTTCAATGGTTTCGATACTCTGCGACGCCGCATGGTCTTTTACCGTAAAGGGCCTGTTCGGCTCGGCGGAACATCCTGCGGACAATATGCCCAACAGGACAGATATAATGAGTAATACCGCTGTAAATTTAAAACTGTTTTTCATTGTATGCGCCTCCGTAAATCACGAATAATCTCCTGCATTTGTCTTTTTAGACGGAAAGAGAGTAAAAATGTTCCGCAATAAGCCGAAATATTTGAGTAAAGTATAAATTTCACGGTAATTTTATCATTAAAAGGTTGAAATTTTTATTAAAATGTGCTATAATTATACTGATAAAATATGGCATTTCAACAGGAGAGAATATGCAGTTAAAAAGCCTTGAGCTTACGGGATTCAAATCATTTCCCGATAAAACGCTCATCAATTTCAGTTCGGGCATAACGGCGATAGTCGGTCCGAACGGAAGCGGAAAAAGCAATATAGCCGACGCGATACGCTGGGTAATGGGCGAAACCTCTTCGCGTTCGCTTCGCGGCGTTAAAATGGAAGACGTTATTTTTGACGGCACGCAGTCTCGCCGTCCGCTCGGGTTTGCCGAAGTATCGCTTACTCTCGATAACAGCGACGGCACTTTACCCGAAACGTATTCCGAAGTAGTTATTTCAAGAAGATACTACCGTTCGGGCGAAAGCGAATATTTCATAAACAAGCAAAACGTCCGTTTAAAAGACATTCACGATCTTTTCCGCGATACCGGACTTGGAAAGACGGGCTATTCCATTATCGGACAGGGCTCGGTCACAGAAATAATTTCCGCAAAAAGCGCAGACAGAAGGACTGTTTTTGAAGAAGCCGCGGGAATAGCGAAATACAGATTCAAAAAAGAGGAAAGCGAGCGCAAGCTTATCGCTACGCAGGACAATATAGTCCGCCTTTCAGATATAATCACAGAGCTTGCAGACAGATTGGGGCCGCTTGAGCAGCAGGCAAAAAAAGCGAGACGGTATATCGAGCTTTTTGACGAAAAGAAAAAGCTTGAAATATCGCTGTGGATTTCCGATCTCGACCGTTTCACAAAAGAGCTTGAAGAGATCGAAAAAACAGAAGCCGCGCTTATTGAATCGACCGAGAAAAACGACGCGGAAATTTTAAGATGCGAGCATAAAATGGAGCAGCTTGCCGACGATATTGCGATGCTTACCGCAAAAATAGAACAGATGCGCACGGAAAGCAAGCAGTTTGACGAGCTTTTACAGCAGAAAAACTCCGAGATCCTTATTATAAACAACGATGTCGAGCATGCGCAGAAAGATATCGAAAGGATTAATTCCGAAATTCTTTCGGGCAGCCGTTCCGACGCAGAAATACTGAAGGAGATAGAGGCGCAGTCGGAAAAAATCGAGGAGCTGAAAAAAGAGATATACGAAATTGACAAAGAAACAGAAAAGATAAACGCGGAAAAAGACGAAAAGCTCGGAGACGACCGCAACTACGCCGAAAACTCCGACAGGCTGACGGGCGAATACGACGCTCTTTCTTCCGAGATAACTCTTCTTCGCGTTACGGAAGGACGCTGCACAGAAAAAACGGCCGTGCTCGACGAGTCGACAGAAAATGTCAAAAAAGAGCTTGAAGACGCAAAAGAGCGGCTCGATTCGCTCAATAAAGGCAGAGAATCGGGCAGACAGCTGCTTGCCGAACTTGAGCAGAAGCTCGCGGACAACAAAAACATTTTCAACGGATATTCAATTAAGGTTTCAGGCGCGCGGAAAAAGCTTGAAACCGCAAACAGCGAATACAATACGCTTAAATTCAGCATTTCCGAAAAAAAGAGCCGTAAAACGATGTTTGAAGATATGGAAAAGCATTACGAGGGCTTTGCGGGAAGCGTAAAAAGCGTTATGAACGAGGCGGCGCGCGGGGTTCTTACGGGTGTCCACGGCACGGTCGCATCGGTAATAAAAGTTGACCCCGAATACGCAACGGCAACGGAGATCGCGCTCGGCGCCGCAATTCAGAATATAATAACGGAAGATGAACGCACTGCAAAAGACTGCATATATTTTCTGAAATCAAAAAACCTGGGCAGAGCTACTTTTCTTCCCGTTTCAACCGTTTCGGGCAGAAAGCTTGACGAAACGCACCTTCGCGGCGCGCGCGGCTACCGCGGGATTGCTTCCGATCTTATCAGATACGACGAAAAATACAGAGGTGTTATAGAACAGCTTCTCGGCAGGACCGTAATAGTAGATACAATCGACGACGCAACAGATATCGCAAGGGCAAACAGATATTCTTTCAAGGCCGTTACGCTTGATGGACAGGTTGTAAACCCCGGCGGTTCGCTCACGGGCGGTTCGGTAGGCAAAAACACGGGTATTTTAAGCAGAGCAAACGAGATAAAGAAACTTGAAAGTGAAATAGAAACGCTTACCGAAAAGCTCCGCGAAAAAGAGACCCGCCTTAAAGCCGTTACCGCCGAACTCGCATCCGCGCAGGCGGCTCTTGACGGACTTATCGCCGAAAATCAGGCGGTAAGCGACGAACATATAAAGGTCAAAGCCGAAACGGAGCATAGCGAGCAGTATATTTTCAATGTATCAGAACAGATAAAGGCCCTCGAAAGCACCGTAGAAGCAAATACGGAAGAAAAGGCAAAAACTCTTGCGGAGCTTGAAGAAACAAAGTCCGCTCTTAAAGAAAAGCTTGCGGCGATAGCCGAAAAGCAAAAAGAGATCACCGCTTTAAACGAAAAGCATGAGGCGTTGGCAAAGATACAGGAAGAGATTTCCGCACGTCTTCACGAAAAAGACATGCAGAAGCTTGAAAAACTCAAGGATATAGAAAATATCGCCAATATCACGCAGCGTCTCGAAGACCGCAGAAAAGAAGGCGAAGAGCTTACCGCAAAGCTGAAAGACGAGATCGAAACGATCAATTCAAACATAGATTGCTTGCGTAAAAACGCTCTTGAAAAAACCGAGGAGCTTGCCGCCGTCCGCTATACTTCGGAAGAAAAAGTAAAGGCGATTACTGCGAAAAACGAAAGAAGGACGGCAATCGAGGCGGAAAAGAACTCGCTTTTCGAAGAAGAAAAGAAGTATTTTGCTAATAAAGACCGTCTGGGCAGAGAATCGGAAAGGATAACGATCAAAAAGACGTCCTTAAAAACGGAAATCGACTCTGTTTCCTCAAAAGTCTGGGACGAATACGAAATGACGATGTCCGACGCGGAAGAGTTTGCGAAAAACAACGTTTTCGAAGATGCCGATTCATCAAGAAAGCGCGTATCCGAGCTTAAAAGCCAGATCAAGGCGCTTGGCAGCGTAAACGTTGAAGCAATAGAAGAGTTTGCGCAGGTCAAACAGCGCCACGATTCTCTCGAAGAGCAGACAAACGATCTTATTTCTTCAAAAGAGCAGCTTGAAAAGATAATCGAGCAGCTTGTGAAGGAAATGACGGGTATTTTCGAAACGCAGTTCAAAAAGATAAACGAAGCGTTTTTACAGGTTTTCAGAGAGCTTTTCGGCGGAGGAAACGCAAAGCTTACGCTTACGGACCCCGACGATCCGCTCGAATCGGGCGTTGAGATATACGTTGCGCCTCCCGGAAAAGTAATAAAGCATCTGTCGTCGCTTTCGGGCGGAGAACAGTCGCTTACCGCAATCGCGCTTTATTTCGCGCTTATGAAGGTGCGTCCGTCGCCTTTCTGTCTGCTTGACGAGATAGAATCCGCTCTTGACGACGTTAACGTAACGAGATACGCTCAGTATCTTCGCGGATTTTCCGATACAACTCAGTTTCTGCTCATAACCCACAGACGGGGCTCCATGGAAGCTGCGGACAGACTTTACGGAGTAACCATGCGAGAAAAAGGCATATCGAAAATACTTACCATCGATATATCTGAGGCCGCTGAAAACGAAGAATAGCGGCAAAAAGGAGGGGTTTAATGGGATTTTTTGAAAAAATAAAAGCCGGACTGTCAAAAACAAAAGAAAACATACAGCACGGACTGAACGAAATATTCGCAACATTCAGAAAAGTTGACGAAGAGTTTCTTGACGAGCTTTTTGAGCTTCTTCTGCTTTCAGATGTCGGATATGAAACAGCCGAAGGAATAATCGAAGAGCTCAGAAAAAGAGCGAAGCTCGAAAAGATCGAAGACGCTCAAACTCTTAAAACCGTTTTGCGCGATATAATCGCGGAGAAAATGACCGGAGAAAACGAGCTAGTAATAAACACACAGCCGTCCGTTATAGTAGTTGTTGGCGTAAACGGCGTAGGAAAAACCACAACGATAGGCAAACTTGCAAATCTGTTAAAGCAGCAGGGCAAAAAAGTTATTATCGCCGCCGCGGATACGTTCAGGGCAGCCGCCATCGAGCAGGTGGAAATATGGGCGGAACGCGCGGGAATAGATATAGTAAAGCATAAGGACGGTTCTGACCCCGCATCGGTTGTTTACGATGCAATACAGGCGGCAAAAGCGCGCGAAGCGGACGTTGTAATATGCGATACGGCAGGCAGACTTCACAATAAAAAGGGACTTATGGACGAGCTTGCAAAGATAACGCGCGTAGTCTCGAAAGAGCTTCCCGACGCGGATAAAGAGATACTGCTCGTTCTGGACGCCACAACGGGACAAAACGCCATAGTCCAGGCGCAAAACTTCAAAGAGGCAACGTCAGTTACGGGTGTTGTTTTAACAAAGCTTGACGGGACCGCCAAAGGCGGCGTTACGCTTTCAGTAAGAGATATCGCTCAGATCCCCATAAAACTCGTCGGAGTCGGGGAAAAAATAGACGATTTGCAGCCGTTCGTTCCCGTTGAATTTGCAAACGCGCTGCTTGATATGGAGGAAAACTGATTTTGGCAAAAAAAGTATATGACGACAACAGCATAAAATCTCTCAAAGGAGCCGACAGGGTCCGTCTGCGCCCGTCCGTCATTTTCGGTTCCGACGGACTTGAGGGCTGCGAACACGCCTTTTTCGAGATCCTTTCAAACTCTATTGACGAGTTTAAGGAAGGATACGGCAAAAAGATCACCGTTACCGTATTCAACGACGGAAGCATTGAAGTAAAAGACTCAGGCAGAGGCGTTCCCGTTGACTGGAACGAAAAAGAGAAGGCGTATAACTGGGAGCTTCTTTTCTGCGAGATGTATGCGGGCGGCAAATACGACAACGATACGTCGGGAAGCTACGAATACTCTCTCGGTCTGAACGGTCTAGGCCTTTGCGCCACGCAATACGCTTCGGAATATATGGAAGCGGAGATTTACAACGGCGAGTATTCATACAATCTTCAGTTTAAAAAGGGCAAACCGGTAAAAAAGAACAAAGAAGAGCAGCTCGGCAAAGCTCCGAGCACGCACGCGTCGGGGTCAAGGATAAAATGGCGCCCTGACAGAGATGTTTTTACCGATATAAACATACCGCGCGAATACTTTTCGGAAACGATAAAAAAACAGGCGGTCTGCAACGCAGGTCTTACCATCGTGCTGAAATATCAGACCGAAAAAGGTAGTTTTGAAGACGAAACATACCTTTACGAAAACGGCATCGAGGGATATCTTGAAGAATGCGTCGGAGTTGAGGCGATGACTTCGATACAGAATATTTCGGCGGACAGAAAAGGCAGAGACCGCGAGGACAAGCCGGAATATAAGGTCCGTTTAAACGTTGTTTTCTGCTTTACTAATACAAAACAGATGCTTGAATACTACCACAATTCAAGTTTTCTAGAATACGGCGGCTCTCCTGACAAAGCCGTAAAGAGCGCATTTGTCCACGCTATAGATGCATATCTCAAGCAGAACAACAAATATCTGAAAAACGAATCGAAAGTTACTTTCGTTGATATTTCAGACTGTCTTGCGCTGATCTCAAACTCGCAATCCACCGTAACTTCCTACGAAAATCAGACGAAAAAAGCGATAAACAATAAATTTATTCAGGAATGCATGACGGATTTTTTGAAGCATTCCCTTGAAGTATACTTTATTGAAAACAAGCAGGAAGCCGATAAAATTGCCGACCAGGTCCTGATAAACAAACGAAGCAGGGAAAACGCCGAGAAAAACAGGCTCAACATTAAAAAGAAGCTCACGAGCGAGATGGATATTGCGAACAGGGTAGAAAAATACGTGGACTGCCGTTCGAAAAATCCCGCTGAAAGAGAGCTTTATATCGTTGAGGGCGACTCCGCTCTCGGTTCGGTAAAGCTTGCAAGGATGGCGGAATTTCAGGCGATTATGCCCGTAAGAGGCAAGATACTCAACTGTCTTAAAGCGGATTATGCAAAAATACTCAAAAGCGATATTATAACCGACCTAATAAAAGTCCTCGGCTGCGGTATTGAAATATCGGCTCACGGCAAGCAGCTTGCGGAATTCAATCCCGACGGGCTCCGTTTTCATAAAATAATAATCTGCACCGATGCCGACGAAGACGGATATCAGATACGCACCCTTATACTTGCAATGCTTTACAGACTTACGCCATCGCTTATTGCAGACGGAAAAGTGTATATTGCCGAATCGCCGCTTTACGAAATTACGGCAAAAGACAAGACGATGTTTGCGTATACCGACAGAGAGAAAAACGAGATCGTATCCAAGCTTACGGGCAAATACTCCGTTCAGAGATCGAAAGGTCTCGGCGAAAACGACCCGGAAATGATGAAGCTTACAACAATGGACCCCGCAACAAGAAAACTCATAAAAGTTATGCCCGAAGACGAAGAACCGACATATATAATGTTTAATACGCTGCTCGGCAACGATCTTGAGGCAAGAAAACTCTTTATCGAAGAAAACGGTCCGAAATACCTCGAGCTTGCGGATATTTCATAAAAAACATGAAAAAATATATTCTTTTCGATCTCGACGGTACGCTTACCGAACCTCAGGAAGGGATAGTAAATTCCGTAAAATACTCTCTTGAAAAGCTCGGCATAACGAATTACAACGAAAAAACGCTTCCGACATTTATCGGAGCGCCTCTTTCGCAGGCATATAAGGAGCATTTCGGCTTTTCGGATGAAAAGGCAAAAGAGGCGATAACGCTTTTCAGGGAATATTACACGCCGAAGGGGATCTTTGAAAACCGCGTTTATAACGGCGTTGAAATTCTTTTGTCGCGTCTTTGCGAAAGCGGATACACGCTTGCTGTCGCCACATTAAAGCCTACGCCTGCTTCCTGCAGGGTCCTTGAGTATTTCGGACTGAAAAAATATTTTACCGCAGTCTGCGGCAGCGATCCGGAAAGAACGGACGAAGTTAAGGCGGACATAATAAAAAATGCGCTCGCCGCGCTTGAAGTAAAAAGTAAGTCGCTTGCCGTGATGGTCGGCGACAGAAAACACGATTTTATCGGAGCGAAGCAAAACGGGATAGACTGTATTTGCGTGCTTTACGGTCACGGAAGCAGAGAAGAGCTTGAAAGCGCCGGAGCAAAAATGTTTGCTGATACAGCCGAAGACGTTTACGGCATAATTGAAAGCTTATAGAAGATTTTAGGAGAAATCATGCAGAATCAGACAGAACAGCCGATCACACGGACACTTGAAGAAAACTATATGCCATATACGATGAGCGTTATCGTATCGCGTGCAATACCCGAAATAGACGGTTTCAAGCCGTCTCACAGAAAGCTGCTTTATACAATGTATAAAATGGGGCTTTTAAACGGAGCAAAAACGAAAAGCGCGAATATCGTTGGCCAGACAATGCGTTTAAATCCTCACGGAGACATGGCGATTTACGAAACCATGGTCCGTCTGACAAGAGGTCACGATGCGCTGATACTGCCGCTCGTTGACTCAAAAGGCAATTTCGGCAAACATTATTCAAGAGATATGGCTTTTGCCGCGCCGAGATATACCGAAGCGAAGCTTGACCCCGTCTGCTCAGAGATCTTTGCGGATATCGACAAGGACGTTGTTGATTTTGTAGACAATTACGACGGTACGATGAAAGAGCCGACGCTTTTGCCCACCACGTTTCCTAACGTGCTTGTAAACCCGAATCAGGGCATCGCGGTAGGTATGGCAAGCACGATATGCTCGTTTAATTTAAACGAAATATGCCAGACTACGATTGAGCTTATAAAAAACCCGGACCACAATATAATGCTTACTCTTACCGCGCCCGATTTTACGACCGGCGGATATATCATCTACAACCGCGAGCAGCTTCGCCAGATATACGATACGGGGATCGGTTCTTTTAAAGTAAGGGCAAAATACTCATACGATAAAAAAGCAAACTGCATAGAAATAACGGAAATTCCTTTTTCCACGACCGTTGAAGCCATAATAGACAAAGTTGTCGATCTTGTAAAGACGGGTAAAATCAGGGAAGCGTCGTATATCCGAGACGAAACGGATATCAACGGCATGAAAATAGCGATAGACTTAAAACGCGGCGCAGACCCCGACAAGCTCATGCAACGTCTTTTCAAAATGACAACTCTTGAAGACTCGTTTGCCGCAAACTTCAACATCCTTATCGGCGGAAGGCCGAAAACTATGGGTATCAAGGAAATACTCAGCGAATGGATAGCGTTCAGAACAGAATGCATTAAACGCGGTCTTTACTACGATATTCAGAAAACGAACGACAGACTTCATCTTCTGCTCGGACTGCAGAAAATACTTCTCGATATAGACAAGGCGATAAAAATCGTCCGCGAAACGGAAGAGGAAGACGAAGTTGTTCCCAACCTCATGATAGGTTTCGGCATAGACGAAATACAGGCGGAGTTTGTTGCGGAAATCAAACTGAGAAATTTAAACCGCGAATATATTTTAAACAAGACCGCGGAAATCGAAAAGCTGAAAAAGTCCGCAGAAGAGATGCAAGGCATCTTAAATTCGCATCAGAAGCTCAAAAAGGTGATAATCGACCAGCTTACCCAGATAATGAAAAAATACGGCAAGCCGAGAAAGACCGCGCTTTTATACGAAGACGAGATAGAAGAGCCCGAAGAAGAGGATACTGCGGAGGATTACCCCGTAACGGTATTTATGACCGCCGCCGGCTATTTCAAGAAGATAACCGCGCAGTCGCTTCGTATGTCAGGCGACCATAAGCTCAAAGAAGGCGACGAGATCCGCTTTACGTTTGAGGCGACCAACCTATCGGATATTCTTGTTTTTACCGATAAATGCCAGGTTTACAAAGCGAAGATATGCGATTTTGACGATTCGCGTACTTCCGTGCTCGGCGATTTTCTGCCTCAGAAGCTCGGTATGGACAGCGGCGAAACGCCCGTATTTATAGCGGCAACAACCGATTACAAGGGATATATTCTTGCATTTTTCGAAAACGGAAAGTGCGCAAAGATAGAAATGTCGTCCTACGAAACGAAAACTAACCGCAAAAAGCTCATTAACGCTTATTCGGACGCTTCAAAGCTCGTTGCAATGTTTGCAATAACCGAAGAAAAGCTTTTCGTTTTAACCTCATCAAACGGACGCTGCCTTATAGTTGACAGCGGTGCAATCGGAGCAAAATCAACGAAGAGCACGGCAGGCGTAAACGTTATGACGCTCAAATCGAAAAACGTGCTTTCTGATGTTGTTTTGTATGAAGAGGGAATGTTTGACAAACCGAACAAATACAGAACGAAAAACATCCCCGCCGCAGGCGCGTTTTTAAAGGAAGACGAAGCTCCCGCGCAAACAAAACTTATTTAGGGCAAAATCAGAGGCGATATCCGTCTGAGTCGGTTTTGCCGAAACTCCAAAATAAAGAGAATACCTGAGTTTACTGAAAAGTAAACGCCTTCCGATGAGGAAGGAAGTATGTAAAACCGTCTTTTTCAGATATAAAATAAAGCGGCACAGCTTTGAACTGCGCCGTTTTGTTTTTATTTTTTCAGTTATGCCGTGGCTGCGGAAGATTTGTAAAAGTCTATCAACGCTTCAGAAATGAGTTTCTGTCCTTCCCTGTTTGGATGTATGCCGTCCGCGCAGAGAAGTTCGCCGTAATTGTGTTTATCGAGAAAATACGAGCGTACGTCTATAAAAAGCGAATTTGTTTTATACGCTATTTTTGATATCGCGTTTGAATAAAGCTCCTGAAAGCGGTAAATCATATTTACGTCGCCGAGCCATTTCAGTATATTTTCCGCAGACAGACCGTCTTTTGTTATCCATGCAAGATACCTTGACGGCTCAACAGGCGGGAGAGACATTATTACGGGCGTTATGCCCGCTTTTTTTATACCGTCGATCAGGTTTGAGTAAAGATTCTCAAACTGTTTCAGAGGTGTTACGGGGTCGTGAACGCTTTCGGGAAACTCTGAAACGTCTTTCCATTCGTAATTGCAGTCGTTTCCGCCGTATTCTATAAGGACGAGACCGTCCCCTCCTACCCTGCCTTTTTCTATCGCGGAAGAGACGAGTTTTGCGCCTTTAACAACGGTGCATCCGAAAACCGATCTGTTGAATACGTCTATATTCATATTTTTTGCCACTTCGTCGCCCGGAGCGTTTGACGAAAGGATATATTTTTTTGTCGCTTCGTCAAGAAGCACGCCCTTCATAATCGAATCGCCGAATATGTTGAGAACATGATGCATGTTTGTAATCTCGCCTCCCATATCATCTAGTTTCTAAAACTATTATATCACGGGTCTCAAATTATGTCAAGCGTTATAAATAACAAGTTTTTGAAATATTTTCAAACTATCTTCCATTTTCAAAAAAAATGTGCTATAATACAGCAAAACGTACAGAATTGATATCAAAATCGGATCGGAGCCGAAATATGGACGAAAACGGAACTAAAAACAGCGAACTCGACGGTCAGATTGCGGAATGGTGCAGTCAGATGCTTGAATATCGCATACCGAGATGGAGCGAACTGCCCGAAATAGAGCTTTATATGGATCAGGTGATCGCTCTTATGGAAAAATATCTCGGCGTTTTTTACGATGAAGAAAACAAGACGATAACTCCGTCTATGATAAACAATTACGTAAAGCTCGGTCTTATTCCCGCACCTGTAAAAAAGAAGTATTCAAAGATACATCTTGCCTATATCCTCATTATATGCATCCTTAAACAGGTTATACCCATAAACGCCATAACGAGAATGATCGAGCATCAGATGAGCAGACATTCCATAGAGGAGGCATACGACCTTTTCTGCGAAGAACAGGAAAAAGCGTTTCTCGGAGCTGTAAAAAAGGCGCGTGAACTTAACGGACCTTCAAACGAGATAATGGTTGAAGATTTTATTTTGCGCTCTACAATTGCCGCCAATTCCGAAAAAGCCGTTTCAGGCAAGCTGACAGCAATAATAGACAGGATAAACAACGCGGCGAAAGAAGAAAAGGAAAAAGAGAAAGACAAGCCGAAAGAAAAAGAAGGAAAATAGTTTTTTTTACAAACAGTCCCGACGGAAATTCCGTCGGGACTGTTTTACTTTTATACGCCGCTTTCCGATTTTCGCATTACAGGGGAAGCTCAAACGGAGTGTTTTCGGCAGAATTGCCCAAAAGAAGAGTAAATTCTCCGCCGTGATTTCCGAATACCGTATTTGAGTCGTAATAATACGTTACGGTTTCGGGAATATCGATATTTAAGCTTACTTTGTCCTTTTTATTTACAAAAACGCGCTTATATGCAACAAGCTCTTTTAACGGACGGACTACCTTCGTATTTTTTGCTTTCAGATATACCTGAATTACTTCGTCGCCGTCAAAATCACCCGTGTTTGCAACGTCGAGAGATACGGTCCAGCCGTTTTCCGCCTTTTTTACGGACGGATTTTCAAGACTGAACGTTGTATAGCTTATTCCGTAGCCAAACGGATAAAGCGGTTTTCCGTCGTTGTTTTCGTAACGGTATCCGCGTCCGCTCGGCTTGCATGCGTAAAAGAGCGGTAGCTGTCCGACATTTTTCGGCCAGCTTACGGGCAGTTTGCCGCCCGGATTGTAATTGCCCCAGAGCACGTCCGAAACAGCCTCAGCGCCTGCTTCACCGGGATACCACGCTTCGAGGATCGCGCGTGTTTTGTCTTTCCACGCGGTCATATCAACCGGCGCGCCGTTCATCAAAACGACAACCGTATTCGGATTTGCATTTGAAAGCGCAAGTATTGACGCTTCCTGATCGACCTCAACCGTATGCGTCGCCTTGTCAACTATCACTGCCGCGTCATCTTCCGATGCCGACGTGCGGTATGAAGGAAGCTTCAGATCCGAACGGTCAAGTCCCTCGCCCTCAACAACCGTAGTAAAATACAAAACCGCGTCGCAGCCCGAAGCGAGAGACGGGATATCGCTGTCTTTGCCCGTAATTATCTCCATGCCGTTCGCATTGGCTCTGAAGTATTCAAGCGGCGTAAAAGCGTCGGGAGCTTCCCAGAGATGTCCGAATGGACCGGAGTAGTTGCGTCCGGTAGGATATACGTCTGCGCCGGGGCCGAAAACGCCGAGCTTGCGGATTTTTGATTTATCGAGCGGAAGGATACCGTCGTTTTCAAGCAAAACAAGACTTTCCTTTGCCGATTTCAACGCGATCGCCTTATGCGCGTCGCAACGGACGGTCCTGTCCGCTTCGTCGGGATCGGCGAAAGGTTTATCGAAAAGACCGAGCTCGAATTTCCGTTTAAGGATCCTGAGTACGGGACGGTCGATATCCTCTTCGGTAAGAAGTCCTCTGTCCCACGCTTCCTTTACCGTTTTATAATCTATTGAAGCGAGCGTAACGTCAAGCCCTGCTTTTAGGCAGAGCGCAAACGCTTCAGGCATATCCTTGGCTATTCCGTGAGCTCCCGCAACGCCGTCAACTCCGCCGTAGTCTGAAACGACTATTCCGTCAAATCCCCATTCGTCACGAAGGACTTTTGTGAGAAGCCAGTGATTGGCGTGAGCGGGAAGCCCGTTAAAGATGCTGTTGTAAGACGCCATAACGCCGTGAGCGTGACCTTCTTTGAAGCACGCCTCAAACGGTTTGAGATATACTTCGCGAAGCTCTATTTCGGAGTGAGTGGAATAGTTCGAGTCGCGGCCGCCGTCGGCATAGTTATCAACGAAATGTTTCGGTGTTGCGATAACGCCGTTTTCTTCAAGTCCGCGAGTTATTGCAACGCCCATATCGGATGAGAGTTTGGGGTCTTCGCCGAATGTTTCTATCGTGCGTCCCCAGCGGACGTCACGCGCGATATTAACGACCGGAGCAAGCGCCTGATGAACGCCTACCACGGATGTTTCTTTACCTATAACGTCCCCTACTGCCTTTACAAGCTCGGGGTCAAAAGTTGACGCAAGTCCGATCGGCTGGGGAAAAATGCTTGCCATACCCCACTGTGCGCCGTGAAGCGTTTCGCCGTGTTCGAGCGGAGGGATAGCGTGGGGCTGTTTTTCCATGCTTATTTCAACGTCACGGTTTATACGGCGCGCAACTTCGCCGGGAGTTGATATTTTGCCGTCGCGGTGCATAAAATGACCGGGATTGCGGTAAGAGCCGCAAAGGTGGTCGCGCCGCCGGCTTTCATATTCCTCGTCGATATCAAATACCATCTGTGCGGTGAGCTGATGAAGCTTTTCTTCGAGAGAAAGCTGTTTGAGAAGTTCTTCCGCACGGGCGAGCGAATTATCTTTTCCGTTCATGTTAGGTTTTCCTCTCTGTTGTTACTCAATTTCGAAACGTATGTTTCTTTATATATTTTAACACATCAAAACGCTAATTGCAATAGTTATCAAAAAAATATCTGTCTTTTCGGGACAGATATTTTTACTCTTTATTTGTTTTTCTGATTTTCGATTATCTGAAGGATATCTACCTTGCCGTAGCAGGACTCCCAGTCCGCAATAAAATCGTCAATGGCATACTGAGTAAGAGGATGATATGTAAGGGTCTGGAACAAATCCGCGCTTATCGTTACCGCCTGCGCCCCTACCATAGCGATTTTATGTATCTGTTCAACCGTTTTGAAGCTTGCGGCAAGAACTTTCGTTTTTATATCGTGAATTTTGAACATATCCACTATTTCGCCTACAACGTGTACGCCGTCAGATACGATATTGTCAAGACGGTTTACATACGGAGCTACGAAATCCGCGCCGGCTATCGCGGCAAGCATCGCCTGCTGCTGAGTGAATATTGCCGTTTCCGTTACTTTTATACCCATTTTTTTGAGCGCCATAGTCGCTTTAAGGCCTTCGGGATTAACGGGTATCTTTATATAAAAGTCACCGCCTACTATGCCCTGAAGAGAAACGGCCTCTCTGACTATGCCTTCCGCGTCGTGTGAGGTCGCCTGGATATGCAACATTCTGTCGGGACCGATGATTTCACGGATACTTTTTATAAGAGAGATAAAATCCGTTTTCTCTCTTGAGATTATTGTCGGGTTTGTTGTAACTCCGGCAACGGGGTAATACTCAACGCACTCCCTTATCTGATCGAGATTTGCGCTGTCAATAATGTACATCATGGGGGAAATTACACCTTTTCTTTATAATATTTCATTCTTCGTTTCGAAGAGTTTTTAAGATCGCTATTTCTTTTGCGTAACCGTCAAGCTCGTTTGGCGTTTCGAGAAAAAACGGAAGATCACGCAGCTTTTTATGGTTTATGACCTTTTTTACCGTATCGATCCCGAGCGTACCCTCGCCGATCTTCTGATGTCTGTCTTTATGAGCGCCTACGGGGTTCATGCTGTCGTTGAGATGAACGGCATAAAGCTTGTCAAGACCGATTATTCTGTCAAATTCGTAAAGAACGCCGTCAAGATCTGATACTATGTCGTAACCTCCGTCGTTTATATGACACGTATCGAGGCATACGCCGAGTTTTTCCGAAAGCTCGGTTTTTTTGATTATTTCGGCAATTTCTTCAAATCTTCCGCCTACTTCGGAGCCCTTTCCCGCCATTGTTTCAAGTAAAACGGGAGTTTTGATATCTTCGGTAAGGACGTTGTTGAGAAGATCTGCAATTTCTTCTATTCCCTTTTCCGTTCCCTGTCCCGTATGGCTACCCGGGTGGAAATTATACATTGCGCCGGGGATATACGAAAGACGTGAGAAATCTTCCGCCATCATCTGTTTTGCCAGATCGCGAAGCCCCGGATCGGAAGAGCATGCGTTCATCGTATACGGAGCGTGGCAAAGCACCGTTTTTATACCGTTTTCCGCGGCAAAAGATACGTATTTATCTATATCTTCCGTATCGAGCGGACGGGCTCTGCTGCCTCGCGGGTTTCTCGAAAAATACTGAAACGTGTTTCCGCCGACGGCAAGCGCTGTTTTAGCCATAGCCAAAAATCCGTCCGAAGCGGAAAGATGACATCCTATCGTGAACATTTTTTCTCCTTTTATCGCAATACCGCCAGCGCCGCAAACATGCTTTCCGTTATGTTTTCAAGCGACATAGACGGTTTCTCGGGCTTATTCACGGTCTGCGCGGGGATAAACGGAACGTGCGCAAAGCCGGCTTTAATATTAAGGTTATTATCTGAAATATGCTTTAAAACACCGTAAAAAACGTGATTGCAAACAAATCTTCCCGCATTTTGGGATATATATGCCGGAAGTCCGATTTTATTTACCGCGTCAACCATTTCTTTTAACGGAAGCGACGAAAAAAGTCTGTCCGGACCGCCCGTAAAGTTTACTGTGTGAAGCGCTTTTCCCGCATTGTCCGGCGTGTCGCTGTCCGCAATATTCACGGCAATGTTTTCAAAGCTTACACATGTTCTGCCGCCCGCCTGTCCCGTTAAAAGGACTGCGTCGGGACAAAAATCATCGACGGCTTTTATTGCGATTTCAACGGATTTGTAATACTCAACGGGAAGACAAACGGTCAAAACTTCCGCAAAGTCTATCTTTTCTGCAGTTTTTAAAGCCGCCTGCCACGACGGATTTACCGTTTCTCCGCCGAACGATTCAAAACCGGTAAGAAGGATTTTCATACTTCACCTTCCGTCTGTTTTTCGACCGCAGCTGTGCGCTGTTTTACCGCATAGGCGAGAGTACCGACGGGAATGGAGATCATTCTGCTTTTAACCTTTATCTCGCTGCCGTCTTTACCGTAAAAAGTGACCGAATTTTTGTCTACGTAGGTCTTTTCCGCATCTATATCGGGGATTGCAAGCTCTCCTTTACGCATAACCCAGAGCTTTTCGTTTGTAAGCACTACGGAAGGTCCCGAAAAAATATTGCGAAAACAGTGTATCGCTGAGATCAGAGACATTTCAAAAACTTCCCACGAAAGGATAAACACAGCTATATTCAGCGCTTTTTCCGCCGCCGTGCCCGAAGGAAGATTTACGCTGTTTAAAAGAACAATGAAGGCGGGGACCGCGATAACTGCAAACCCCGCAGCCCAGAAAGCGTTTCTGAGCTTCGGACGGTATACGTTAAGAGTTTCGTTGTTCATATACTGATATCCTTTCGGCAAGAATTTCGCTGAAAACCTTCAGAGGACAGGATATATCGTGAGAAAAAATGCTGAAACCGCCGTCTTTTCCCTTTATTTCAAGCATTCCGAAAATATTGTCGTGCAGCTCGACGCTTTCGATATCCGAAAACCAAAGCTCCCATTTGCCGTAAAGCAGGATTTTTTCGGATGTGATAACGTATACGGGGCTTTTTATCAGCATAAAAACGGAAACCGCAAAAAGCGCAGCGCAAAAAACGGTGCGGATGATAACTTCCGTTAAATTGATGTAGCTGCCAGTAAAAACGGTTATCAGCGAAAGAACGGCGAGAATAAGCGCAAAAACGGCGACCGTCAGCAAAGGTACTGTTTTGAGAAGCGACTGTCTGAAAACGAAATTGCCGTTTTTATCCGGTTTCGGAGTTTTCATTTTAAAACAAAACCGACTTTTTTGTATACTTTTGAAAGCGTTTTATTTGCGATATAGCGCGCGCGGTCTGCGCCGTTTCTGTAAATCGTTTCAAGCTGAGCTTTATCGGAGGTATAAACTTTGTATTTATCCTGAATGCCCTCAAGCATATCGGCGACCGCTTCGCCTACGGCAAGCTTGAAATCACCGTAACCCTTTCCGTCAAATTCCTTTTCCGTTTCTTCAAAGGTTTTTCCCGTTACCGCGGAATAAATAGACATAAGATTGTTTATGCCTTCTTTTCCCGGTGCGTATCGAACGCATGCTTCGCTGTCCGTGACCGCTTTTCTGAATTTTCGTATAACGACATCGCGCGGGTCGAGCAGATTTACGCATCCGTTTTCGTCGTCGTCGCTTTTGGACATTTTAGCCGTCGGGTTGGTAAGAGATTTAACTCTTGCGCCGATCTTCGGCGTATACGCCTCGGGAAGAGTGAATACGTCGCCGTAAATTCCGTTGAATCTGTTTGCGATATCGCGGCAGATTTCAACGTGCTGAGTCTGGTCTTCGCCTACCGGAACGAGATTTGCCTGATAAAGCAGAATATCGGCAGCCATAAGAACAGGGTATGTAAACAGTCCGGCATTTATGTTTTCCGCATTTTTTGCGGATTTATCCTTAAACTGAGTCATTCTTGAAAGTTCGCCGAACATCGCGTAGCAGTCAAGGATCCATGCAAGCTCGGCATGCTGGGAAACGTGGCTCTGGAAGAAAACGGTGTTTTTTTCGGGGTCAAGTCCGCAGGAAAGATAGAGAGCGAAAAGCTCGAGCGAGTTTTTTCTTAAAACGGCAGGGTCTATGCGTATCGTCAGCGAATGAAGGTCCGCTATGCAGTAAAGACAGTTGTAGTCGTCCTGCATTTTTATCCAGTTTTTAACGGCTCCGAGATAGCCGCCTATATTCAGAGTTCCCGTCGGCTTAATACCGCTGAGTATCGTTTTTTTCGTATTATCCATTTATAAATTCTCCTATCGTTTTTACTCCGCGTTCTATATTTTCGCAAGTCGGCATAGAGTAGTTAAGGCGGACATATTCGGTTTTTGCGTTTTCGTCCGTCTGAAATGCGGTACCCGGAACAACGGCTACTTTTCTTTCAATGAGCTTTTTGCTAAGCTCGCCGGCGTCAAAACCGAAAAATCTTGCGTAAATAAATATTCCGCCCTCGGGCGACGAACGCCACAGTCTGTCCGCGGGGATGTATCTGTCAAGCGCGGAGGTAATGCAGTCACACTTTGTTTTGTAGATATTTTTTATTCGGCTTATATGTTCGTCTATATCGTATCTTTCCAGGAATTCCGAAACGAGCATCTGCCAGAAGATATTTGTGTGAACGTCTGTTACCTGCTTTGCAACAACGAGTTTTTTCGCAATTTCTTCGGGCGCGGAAACGAAACCGACGCGTATGCCCGGCGAAAGCACTTTTGAAAACGATCCGCAGTAAACGACGGCGCCCGTTTCGTCGAGTGCTTTAATGGGAAGGATATCGTCGCCCGCAAAACGAAGTTCGCCGTAGGGGTTGTCTTCAAGTACGGCAACGCCGTATTTTACCGCGAGAGCGTATACCTTTTTGCGCTTTTCCGAGGACATCGTAACGCCCATCGGATTTTGGAACGTCGGGATAAGATATATGAGCTTTGCGCGTTTTTCTTCTTTCAGCGCCTTTTCAAGCTCGTCTGTATTTATGCCGTCGTCCTCCATCGGAATGCCCCTGAGCTTCGTACCGTAAGTACGGAAGCAGTTAAGCGCGCCGATAAACGACGGTTCTTCGCAGATCACCGTATCGCCCGGGTTGCAGAGGACTTTCGTTGTCAGGTCGATGCCCTGCTGCCCGCCCGTTAAAACAAGCACGGTGTTTCCGTCCTTTTTTATACCGAATTTATTCGCAAGCCTGTCTGCAAGCTGTTCGCGAAGTGGAGAATATCCCTCCGTTACGCCGTACTGAAGCGCGGGAGTGGGATTATTAAGCAAAAGATCGTTTGCAATAACCGCCATTTTATCTGCGGGGAACGTTGACGGATCGGGATTTCCGCCCGCAAGCGAGATTATGGACGGGTCGCCGATCACTTTGAATATTTCTCTTATCGCAGACGGTTTTACGCCTGATATATTATCGGAAAAAATCATATTTTTCGATCCTTACGTATGTATTATTATAATTTTATATAATATCACAAAAAGGTTATTTTGTCAAGTTATTTTCCCACTTGCAAAATCCGCGGAAATATGTTATACTATGGTGTATATGTCCGTTCGGTCGGGATATACAAAAACCGCATTTTTGATATGCGGATAAAAGGAATTGATAATTTGGACAGAAAAGGTGATTTTAAAACAGACTTTTTACGGTATGCCTATACTATAGGAGAACTTTGCGTTCACCCCGAAAACGCATACAGGCGCAGTAATTCGGAATACATTTTTGCCGGTATTCTTCTGCCGTGTCTTACATATCTGTTTTTTGCCCTTAATCTCGGGCTTGAACGCCAGTCGTTTTTATCGTCCGCTACGGGCTTCAAAACGCTGCTTCTAGTGTTTTTTGCGATCATCGTCGGCATAGTTACAGCCATTGTGCTTGCGGGTATCGCATATCTGGCTGGCAGAGCCGCAGACCGTGAAATAAACGGTTTAAGGTTTCTCGGCAGCGTTGAGTATTCGTTCGGGTTCGGACTTATAATCGAGCTTATCGGGCTGATAATAAGACTTATTACGGGCGCAAACACGACCTCCTCATTCGGGATACTCGGTATATTCGTATCTCTTATCTTCGTTTTCAGATGTTATTTTGATCTGAGCGAAGAAAAGAAATACATTTTCGCACTTTTTTCGGCGCTCGGCGGGATTTTGACCATGCTCGGTCTGAACATCCTGTTTTTTGCGTCGTATTAAGGAGGACCGATCATGAAAATAGACAGAAATCTCATTTTCGGCACCGTCGCACTCATCCTCACGGGCGTTTGCGGTATTTTTTCTCTTAACGGTGATATCGGCTCGATACTCCTTTCAGCTCTTTTTTACATAATAGCCGCGGCTGCGGTGCTTCTGATTTATTCGTATCTGCTTCCCCATTTTATCGGAGTAAACGTTGACTGGCTTTATTATGTTCCGTTTCCCCTTATGCTCATAGCTTCGCGCATCATACTCGGCTGGGATCTTTTTATGCCGTTTTACGCTGCGGGGATAATTGCAATAACGCTTGACGCATATTCAAAATACAAAGCAAAAACGCTGCGCGGAACACTCATGATAGCGGGAGCCGGGACAGCGTCGATCACGCTTTTTGCGCTCATATCTCTTTGCGGAGGTGTTGTGCTGTGATGAAAAAGAAATTGTTTCTGATTTTAATGGCGCTCGTTTTCGCGCTTGCTCCTCTTTCCGTATTCGCGGAAAGCGAAATTGACGATCCTGCCGAAGCACAGACTGAACCCGAATATGCGGAGCTGATACGGACCCACTGCTTTTGCGGAAGAGAATATTATTCCGAAACTGAAAACGGTCATTCCGCTTTCGACTGCATAAAATGCGGTCAGAATATGTATTCCTGCACCTGCAACTGCTGGTGCGGAGCCGAAACGGTAACCGATACCGACGGAGAATACAGCGCGTATACCTCCCGTCTCTGTGCCGGCTGCGGCAAACCGTGCATTCTCTGCGACTGCAGAAGCGACAGAGAAGCAGTTTTATATGCCGAACAGCAAAGAAGATCGGGCAATATCTCCCTTCTCAACATAGGCAAACCGCAAAGCGCCGTAATACCCGTGCTTGCGATATTCTTTGCGCTCATACTCATCGCGCTCGGCGCAGCGGCCCACAAAACCGACTTTTTCGCAAAGAAAGCCGCCGAACTGCCCGAACAGGCAAATGCGGAAAAAGAACCCGTTACGGTTTCCGCTCCCGTTCAGCCCGAAGAAGAGGACGAGCT
This sequence comes from Clostridia bacterium, assembly GCA_017427285.1. GTDB lineage: Bacteria > Bacillota > Clostridia > Oscillospirales > UBA644 > HGM12619. The sequence goes on along the minus strand of JAFRTE010000035.1, from coordinate 23,260 downwards.
GCCCGAAGCGCCGCCCGAAAAACCGCCGGTTGCGGAAAATAAATCGAGCGGAGCATACAGACTTTATAAAACGATTGCGATTTCGGGAAAAAGCAGACCGGACAAAGCGGTTTTTTCGCCGACCGACGCTGCGGACGTAACGTTTTCAAAAGACGAGCTCGCCGTTCTTTTAAACGTTATGCGCGTATCTCCCAATAAGCTGTCTCCCTTCACTGTTCCCGACACTTCGGACAGAGGCGACACTCTTGCAGCGCTTATTCTTGAAGGGATAGTGCTGAAAACAGACGGCGGTCTGAAAACGGAGGAAAACGTTTCTGACTGTCTTACGGAAATCGCGCTTGCAAAAACGGCAATTACATTTGACACCGTTTTTTCCGGCAAATATACTTTCTGCACATGCGGCGGCAACTGGTACGCCGTAAACGGAAACGAAAATATTCAGATACGTATCTTTGAGAGTATCGACTCTCTTTGCGGCTGGATTTCGGAAGTTTTCGACATTTACGGCGCTGAAAAAACGATCCCTACTGCGGATATTTCGTTTGAATATCCCGAATTTTCGCTTTACTGTCTTTCACAGATACTCGATTTCCGCGATCCGTTCGAAATCGACGATATTGTGCGCCCGGATATCTGCGGAAAGCTGAAAGAAGGGCTTGAAGAGGAAGGTTTTTTCAAAACCGCGGAAACTTTCGGCGCTCTTTCCGATATTTCGGCTGTTGAAGAAACGGTTGACAGAATGACGGAAAAGGGTCTTCTTTTTGAAAGCGACGGACGGTATGTGCCGTCAAGAACGGTTGAAGCTGTGCTCGGAAAGCATCTTATAAAAGACTGCATACATATGAAAAAGAAGGGCGAAACGGAGTTTGAGGTTCTCTTTACCGTAAGAGAAAACGGAGCTACGGCCATTTACGACACAAGATCGGATATCCGTGCGATCTCCGCAAAGAGGATACCCTGGAAGCAATATTTAAACTGATTTTAAAACTGATTATAAAAAAAGTAAGAGCGTAAGATTTACTTACGCTCTCATTTTTTATAAAATTTTTCCGGTAAACATTCCCTTGTATACGCTCCGTCCGGAGTCTTCGATCATCCTTGCCCCGCAGCATTTTTCGTAAAACGCAACCGGTCCGGGACTTCCTATGACAGCATAGGCGTAGCCGTCCTCGCGCATACCGTGAAGGCATGCAAGCAAAAGCGCTTTTCCTATCCCCTTTCCGCGTTCGCTTTCCTTAACGCCGGTAGGACCGAAGAAGTTGCGCACCGTAGCGTCCCAGCAGGCAAAGCCGAGCATTTCGCTGCCGTTTTCGGTTTCACGCAGCGCAATGTAGATTGTTTTGGGACTGTTGAAAAATGCATTTTCCGCCTCTGCCGCCCAAAGCGAATCGGGAAAATATTTTTTTATCCATTCCGTAACGGCGTAGTTTTCGGGGCCGATCGGTCTTCTGACGGTAATACCTGCCGACGCCATTCTGTCAAGTTCGGGCTGAAGCGGCGGAAGGGTGAAAAGCTTAACGAGCATATCCGGCATGAGCGTATCTCCCTGAAATTACTGCTTCTGAGTTAAATCGTTGCGTTTGACAAGCTTTGCGTGGACCGCAACGCGTACGGCTCTGTCAAAGCCCTTGCAGGTGGAAAGCGTGAGTATCCTGTCGTTTTCGCTGAACTCAAACGTTTCAAAAACGCCTTCCATCTGATTTTTGCGCTGAACTTCGTATGCAAACCTTATAAAATCGTTTGAATCGGCAAAATCGGTTTTGATATAATCGAAGTAGATATCCGTTTCATACCATGAGAATATCTGCCATACGGTTTCGTCCTTGAACGTGTTTATCTTGATAAAATGATTGTAGCCGTCCGAATACCATTCAACCGCCTCGTTGAGGTTTTTAAGACCTCCGAACATCGTATAGCTTCTTGCGTGACCGTAAATTACGGTATTGTAGTTGCTTGTTATGCTGTCCATATTGCAGCGGTAGTCTGCATAGACCCAGCCGTTGGCGTTTTCTTTTTTATCGAAAGTATGGTCGAGATAAAAGTCGTTGTCGGTAGTCTGCACTATTGCGGTATCTATAGGAGTGCCCTTCGCCTCTTCTTTCGAGCCCGGAAGATAAATCCAGCCGACCGTATCCGAGTTTATGTTGAGAAGACTCTTTAAATTGCTTACTCTCAGATAAGTTACCGAAGACATTTTTATTTCTTCGGGACGGATAACAACGCCGATTTCTTTTGTATCCCTGTCTTTTGACGGACGGCGGATGTAATACTGCGTATCTTCCTCTTCGGCTGTTTCTTCCTGTTCCTGAAGCTCTTCTTCGTAAGTTCTGTCGTTATACTCCTGATTGTCTTCCGTTTCGCCTGACGGATCGGTATTTTCGGGCGTCGAGGGAGTTACAGTCTGCGAAATATCGTCGGGGTTTTCTTCGGGCGGATTTTCAGTGTTTTCGGTATTCTCGCTGTTTTCCACGCTCTGACCGCTCTGCTGATTTTCCGTGTTTTCGGTTGTTTCCTGAGAAGGCGTTTTGCCTGTTCCGTAGCCCGAAACGTTTGGATCTATCGGCGCGGGAGGGACGTTTATGTCGTCGTGGTTTGCTTCAAATTCTTCATCGTCGGATCTTACCGTTTCCCATATATCGCCCGACATCTTATCCGTATTTATGCCGTCGATTATCTCCATTACTATTTTATAGCCCGAAAATGCGAAAACGGCAATGCAGACAACAAGGATAACTATTCTTACGGGACTTGTTTTTGATTTTGACCTTTTCGGCTTTTCTTCTTTTTTCTTTTCCGTTTCTTCGGCGTGTTTTTCGGCGGGATCCGAACCTGCGGAAACAGCGGGGAATTTTTTTGTATCGGTCTCAGCGGCAACGACAGGAAATACCTTTGTATCCGCTTCTTCCGACGTGGGATCTGCCTTTTCGGACTCTTCCGCTTTTTCCGTCGAGATATCTTCGGCTTTCGCCTCTGCGGCGTCTTCCTGTTTTTCCGCGGCGGGTTCTTCGGGTTTTTCTTCCGTCTTTTCCTCTTTCGGCTCCGTCGCCTCTTCGGCCTTTGTTTCCGCCGTATTTTCCGTATTTTCAGCAGCGGTTTTACCGTCTGCCTTTTCTTCGGGAGCGTTTTCGGGTTCGGGTTTTTTCTCAACAGGGCTTACAGCTTCATTTTCGACTGTTTTGTTTTCGCTGTTTTCCATAGTCCTTGCCTTTCAAATAAAAATATATCAATTAACAGTATTCTCGTTTCGATATAACAATTATACAACAAAAACCGCCTGAAATCAAGCCTCTTTTAAGTAAGTTGCAGATTTTAGGCGGTAAGTTGCTTTACAAATGCGTTTTTTGCCGATTTTTCACGGTTACGGTCTCGGTTTTGTGGCTATAAGCTTTGCAAGAAGGATGTAGCGTATGGGACCGGATGCATCGGCGCACGTTGAAAGAGTGATAACTTTGTCGCCCGGTTCGATCTTTACTCCGTAATCACGGCTCTTGAGATAATTGTTTACTTCGTTGTATTTATAAGTTACAACGCGCTGTCTCCAGCCCGTCATAAAGTTGACGAACGCCTCGTCATCGGTCATGAAATCGTGCATCGTTTGAGGATCGAGCAATCCGAAAACTGCCTTTTCGGGGTCTGTTGCGGCAAGTTCATTATACTTTTTCAAAACGGTCTGCTCGTCCAGATAGAAGTTTGTATAAAGATAGTAATATTCGTCTGAGTCTGTATAATAGCATGCGAATACCTGCCATACGGTAAGCTCCGTAAGAGTATTCAGGCAGACATACATATTGTCCTTTTTGGAGAACCATTCTTTTGTCTGAGTAACGTTTTCAAGCTGGTCGAAAATATCAGTGCCCTTCGCATGTCCGTAAAGAATCGTATTGGAGTCTATAAGAAGCTCGTTGCGGTGGTCTACGTAGCACGAACCCGTGTATTTAGACTTTTTGTCAAGGCCTCTTGTAAGATAATAATCGTTGTCGGTCGTCTGCGCTACGGGGAAGTTCATATTCGTTCCCGGAACATAGAGCCATGCCTTGACATCGGGATTTACCTTGTTGAAATCAAGAAGGTTGTCGGAAATAAGGAAGTGGTCGGAGTCCGTTTTTGCAGCGGGAATAGACGGGAGCTTAACGGAAGTGCTCGAGCTGCCGGAATTGCCGGAGCTGCTGCCCGAACTGCTGCCGGAGCTGCTGCCCGAACTGCTCCCGGAGTTGCCGGAGCTGCTGCCCGAATTTCCCGAATTGCCGCTCGAAGTGCCTGAGTTGCCGGAGCTGCTCGAACCGCTGTTGCTTTCGGTTGTGCTTTCGGAAGGCGTTTCGGCTTTGGGTATCGCAACCGTTACCGCGCACGTTGCGGAAAATCCGCCGTCTTCGGTAGTAACCGCTATTACGGTATTTCCTTCTTTTACGGCAGTTACTTTTCCCGTTTCGTCAACCGTTGCAACGGCGGGGTCGGTGCTAATCCACGTTACGTTCTGATTTGTTGCGGAAAACGGTGTTACGTCTGCGGTTATCTGTTCGGACGCGCCGATTTCGTCAAATGTCAGCTCCGTGAGAGAAATAATTACACCTGTTACGGGAGTTGTAAGCACAGGCGGCTCCACTTCGGGGAGATTGACGGTTATTTTACATTCTGCGCTCAGTCCGCTCGCAACGGAAGTTACCGTTATAACGGTTTCGCCGTTAACAAGGGGAACTACCGTGTATTCGTCGTTCAGCGCTGCAACGTTCGGATCGCTGTTTGTCCATGTGAGCGTCTTGTCGTCCGCGTCTTCGGGCAAAACAACCGCCGAAAGACGGATCGACTCGTCGGGTGAAGTGAAATCATACTCGGTTATATTGAGCATAACTTTCATTACGGGATTACCTGTTTGCTGTTCTTCGGGTTCGCCGCATGCGGCAAGGAATGCAATCATTATTACCGCGAGAACAAGAGATAATATCGCTTGGCCGTTTTTTATCTGCATTTTTTTCTCCGTTCCGCCGTTTTACGGGCTGTAATTTGGATTTTCGTAAGTAAAACGAACTCTTGGTGTAAAAGTGTGTTGTGTTTTCGGTTAATTAGACTGTATTTTTTAAAAAATGTTCCGACGGCGGAAAACGGATTTCTCCGCCGTCGGTTTGAATGCGTTTAAAAAGTGAAATTCTTTTCGCAACCGGGACAAACGGTTTTGATGATTTTTTTTGCGATTTCGACAGCCGAGAAGCCGTAGCGCTCGAGAAGCTCCTTGGGCGCGCCGGATTTTCCGAATATATCCTGAGCGCCGATCCTGATAAGCTCAACGGATTTTCTTTCGGGAATATCCTCTTCGGCTATCGCTTCGGCGACCGCAGAGCCGAGACCGCCGTAGATATTGTGGTCTTCGATCGTAACTATCGTTTTTGTTTCTTTAACGGCGTTTTTGACAACCGTTCTGTTTATGGGCTTTATGCAGGGAACGTCAACTACGCGGATATTGAGTCCGTTTTTGGCAAACAGCTCTCTAACCTGCATTGCAAGATCGTAAAACGGTCCGCAGAACATAACCGTGGCAAAATCGCCGTCAGCAAGCACGTCTGCCTGTTCAAGACCGAATTTGTAATTTTCTTCATCGTTGAATTTTGTGAGGGGAAGTCTGCCGAGACGGATATAAACGGGTCCGTCGTATTCCGCCGCAAAACGGCAGGCAGCTTTTGTCGAACCTGCGTCCGAGGGCGCCAAAACGACCATTCCGGGTATAGAGCGCATAAGTCCGAGATCTTCAAGACACTGATGCGTTGCGCCGTCCTCGCCGACGGTAAGACCCGCGTGGGTCGCAACTATTTTGACGTTGTTATGCGCATAGCATACGCTGTTTCTTATCTGTTCGTATGCGCGTCCTGCGGCAAACATTGCAAACGACGAGGCAAAAACGATATTGCCGCACGTTGCGATACCGGCCGCTACGGCCATCATGTTTCCTTCCGCGATACCGCAGTTTATGTGACGTTCGGGAAATTCTTTCTGAAACGTAACCGTCTTTGTGGATTTGGTAAGGTCTGCGTCAAGAACGAACATATTCGGGTATTTTCTTCCGAGTTCCGCAAGTACTTCTCCGTAAGCGTCTCTCTGAGCTTTCATATCAGCCATTTGCTTCTATCTCCTTTACTGCCTGTTCGTATTGCTCTTTGTTGGGAGCGGTGCCGTGCCAGCTTGCAACGTTTTCCATAAACGAAACGCCTTTGCCTTTTACCGTGTGGCAGACAACTGCGGTGGGCATGCCCTTTGTTTCTTTTGCGTTTTTCAGCGCGGCGCGTATCTCGTCAAGATTATGGCCGTCTATTTCGATCACGTTGAAACCGAATGCCTTCATTTTTTCGGGGATGGGAAGAGGAGACATAACTTTTGTTATCTCGCCGTCTATCTGAAGTCCGTTAAAATCTATAAATACGCAGAGATTGTCAAGTTTGTAGTGTGCAGCGAACATAAACGCTTCCCAGCACTGTCCCTCTTCAAGCTCGCCGTCGCCCATTACGGCGTAAACGCGGTACGGTTTTTCGGCTCTTTTTCCGTATACCGCCATGCCGCATGCAGCTGAAATGCCCTGACCGAGAGAACCCGTGGACATATCAACGCCGGGAATCTTTTTCATATCGGGGTGTCCTTCGAGACGTCCGCTCATTTTTCTGAATGTTTTCATTTCCTCTTCGGGGAAGAAGCCCTTCAGGGCAAGCGCGGAGTAAAGAGTTGCCGCCGCATGGCCCTTGGACATAACAAAGCGGTCTCTGTTCGGATCGCACGGATTTTCGGGGGATTTGTTCATTTCCTCGTTGAAAAGCACGGCAACTATATCCGCGCACGAAAGAGAACCTCCCGGATGTCCGCTGCCGGAATTATAGATAGCTTCAACTATCAGTTTTCGCATGTTTTTCGCGAAATCTCTGGTTTCCAAAATAATCAGCTCCAATTCAAGAATAAACTGTGAAGTAGAATTTTATAAAAAAAGCAAAATTGCCTATTTAGCATATTATAACAGATATTCTCAAAAAATGCAATAGGAAAAATGGAAAAAGAACGGCAAAGAATGTAAAAAAACAGAGGAAAATATGTTTTCCCCCTCTGTTTTTTTGAGTTCAAATGATTTTCCTGACGATTTTACGCCAGATGCGTATGCTTTACGACCCACTTTTTCATTTTTATATCGAGCCAGAAGCCGTAGATGCCGAGCGTAATTACCGTAAGAAGAAACCACTTTATGTAATTGCCGAAAAGCTGTCCTCCCGTGCCGTCAAAAAACACCTGTCTGCCGTCTATACGGGTATGCTGAGCTATCCATCTCTCTTTCATGCATACCGCCCACGGAACGGCTATACCGAGAGTAAAAGTTGTGATAATCGCCTGAAGTATTTTTATGCCGATAAGACCGAGAAGTCCGCCGTTAAATTCCGATTCCCCGTAAGATCTTTCCATAATATCGTTCCTCCCTATATCCTGTTGCGGCAATTATACCATTTTCCTCGGAATTTGTCAACACGCCCGCTATAAACCGTCTGCAGCATCGGTTATATCCGCATCAAGCGCCAGAATATCCTCCGCCGGTATCTCCGTTCCGTCCGTAAAAACAACGACGCCCCGATAACCGTCAAACGATTTAACCGCCCCTTTTGACGTAACGTATGCACCGCCCGGCTTGAACGGGTCCGCAACAAAATACGTTACGGTGATCTCGTGTTTTTCATCCGCTTTGGCAAGAATCAGTTTAAGCTTCCACCCGATGCGCATTTTTTCGCTTTCGTCAATCTCGGGTCTGTATTCCGTATACCTTTCCGTTTCGCGGACAATACCCTCATATCCCGCAAGCGCGGCAAACGGAGAAAACTGCGCAGCGTAATTTGCGCGCCCTCTCCCCGCGGGCAAAGCCGGAACATGATACGGCAAAAAAAGTATTCCCGCATACTTGTTTTCCATACGCTCCCCTCCCAAATATTAAAATATCACATTTCGTGTATACAATATAGCATAAAATTTGCCTTCTGTCAAGTAATATTCGCAATTTTATTAAAAAAATCTTGTTTTTCCTGTTGACAGATTTCGCAAAGTGTGATATAATGGCATCGGACTCAAAGTAAAAAAAACGGAGAACAAAATGAAAAGATACGATTTTTACGGATGGCAGAGAGCCGATACCGTAACGGACGGAAACGGACGAAATCTTTGCGATTACTACGATATTCTCTCCGATATCTGGTGCGCCGAAACATGCGCGCCGAGGATGCGCGGCGAATGGAAAAGCGAAAACAAAACGCTCGGTCAGTGCTCTGTAACTGCGTTTGCATTGCAGGACATATTCGGCGGAAAGGTATGCGGAGTGCCTCTTGACGACGGTAATTTTCACTGTTTCAACGTAATAGACGGCGGCGTTTTTGACCTTACGAGCGAACAGTTCGGCGATACCGCGCTTGATTACGAAAACTGTCCCGAACAGTTCAAAGACGTCCATTTCTCAAAAGAAGAAAAGAAAAAACGATATGAATATCTGAAAAAGGCACTTGAAAAACGGATAAGCGGGGCAAAATGACATTTTCCGGCGAATGATTTTTTGAGAGGAAAGGCGGCGCGCGTATGACGGACGACGGAAACAGAAAATACATTGCGATAGACCTGAAGTCTTTTTACGCTTCGGTCGAATGCGTTGCGCTGGGCCGCGACCCGCTGACGACAAACCTTGTCGTAGCCGACGAGAGCCGAACGGAAAAGACGATATGCCTTGCGGTTTCACCGTCGCTAAAATCATACGGAATTTCGGGCAGAGCAAGACTTTTCGAGGCGGTTCAGCGCATAAAAGAGGTAAACGCCCAACGGAAATACGCGCTTCGCGGCAGACCGTTTTCCGGAAAATCCGACGATTATACCGCGCTTTCGTCGGATCCGTCGCTTGAAGTTGATTTTATACGCGCCGTCCCGCGCATGAGAGAATATATGCGCGTAAGCGGGCAGGTCTATTCGGTGTATCTGCGGGACGTTTCGCCGGAAGATATTTTCGCGTATTCCGTAGACGAGGTTTTTATAGACGCAACGCAGTATTTGAAAATGTATAATCTTACGGCGCGCGAATTTGCGATGCGGCTGATAAAAAACGTGCTTGCCGAAACGGGGATCACGGCAACGGCGGGCATAGGTACGAACCTGTTTCTTGCAAAAGTTGCAATGGACGTTACCGCAAAGCATATGCCTGCCGATGAATACGGAGTTCGCATAGCTGAGCTTGACGTTATGACGTTTCGCAAAACGCTGTGGTGTCACAGACCTATAACCGATATCTGGCGTATAGGCGGCGGCATTGCAAGACGGCTTGAAACAATGGGAATTTATACGCTTGGAGACATTGCGCTCTGTTCGGTCAGAAACGAAGAGTGGCTTTACAGGGAATTCGGTATAAACGCGGAGCTGCTTATAAACCACGCGTGGGGCTACGAACCGACAACTATAGCGGATGTCAAGGCGTTCAGGCCAGAAAACAACAGCATAAGCTCTGGACAGGTGCTTTCAAAGCCGTACAGCTGGGAAAAGGGACGGCTCGTTTTATGCGAGATGACCGATCTTCTCGTACTCGATCTCGTTGAAAAAGGCCTTGTTACGGACCAGATAGTCCTTACGGTCGGCTACGATACGGAAAACGTCAAAAACGGCTACAACGGCGCCGTCGAAACAGACCATTACGGCAGAAAAGCGCCGAAAAAAGCTCACGGTTCGATAAATCTCGGCGAATTTACGTCCTCAACAAAGCTTATAATGAAAAAAGCGACCGAGCTTTACGACAGGATAACGGACCGGGATTTGACCGTCCGCCGAATGTACGTTGTGGCAAACCACGTTATTGCGGAAACTGCGGCGCCGATAAAAAACGGACGCGAACAGCTCTCGCTTTTTGAAGATCCGGCCGAAACCGAAAAAACGGAGGCGGCGGAAAAAGCGGCGAGAGAAAAAGAGCGACGCATTCAGCAGGCGGCGATAGAGCTTAAAAGGAAATTCGGCAAAAACGCAATTTTAAAAGGCATAAATCTCCAGGAAGGTGCAACCACCATTGAGAGGAACAGGCAGGTCGGCGGCCACAAAGGCGGAGATTAAAAGCCGAAAAACGCCTCGGATCTTCACCGCCCTGAGACGATCCGTTCGGCAACAGGAATTATCCGATATATAAAAATTGCCGTGATCGCGATCATTGCTGCGGCAAGGAAAATCAAAATAAAACCGCACAGACGGAGGTAATGAAATGACAACAGACGTATACGCGCAGTATTTTGCGGCGGAAATGACTTTCAACGGCGTAAAAAGACGCGCCGCCTCGGTAAAACTGACATCGGATTCGGAAGCGGGGAATATACGTTACACGGTATCTGTAAGCTTTTTCCCGTATACAAGCGAGGACGATTTTGCAGTTTCTTACGACGCATATTTTGAAAAGGAGATTTTCAGCGCGACGGGCAGACGCTCAAAAAAAAGAGAGGAAAAGTTTTTAAAAGACCTCCGCGACGTTATCGATTCCCTTGCGGGTGAAGCGGGCGGAAAAGTATTTTGGGAAAGACCGCTGAGAGAAGAACGCAGAGGATAAACGGCGTTTTTCCGTAATACCGATCGAATACAGCAAAAAACCTTGCGGGATTTATGCGCCCGCAAGGTCTTTTTTATGCGTACTTTTTCTGAAAAACGTTTATTCTCCCCATTCGAGAGAAAATTTTACGGTAACGTCACCTTCGCCGAACGCTTCGAGCAGTTCGTCTTTTGACGTGTTTCCTATTTCGGCAAGTTTAGTGAAATTCCAGCTGTTTTCGTCGTAATAAACCGTTATCTGATTACCCTGATAAAGTATCACGTCTCCCGGCTTCGTCGTTATCTGACTGTCGCTTCTCGGAAGCTCCCACGGTAAAGACCCGACTTTTTCAAAATTGCCGTAATCGTGCATTTCGAGAGTTATCGCGCCCGAATTGAGCTTTTCCGTTAATGCCGCAGCAGACGGATTGTCCTCAAGATTTGCGTAAAAGATCTTTCCGTTCGCCTCTATAACAAGCACGCACGACGGGGTTATTTTTTCCGTATTCATTTCCGTTTCCGTCTCCGTTTCTGTATTATCATAGTTATTTTCCGCGCCGGACGTTTCGGGAATATCGGCGGCGGCAACGCATGCGGTAAAAATAACGGTAAATGTGAAGACGATCGCCAGAATTAAAAGATATTTTTTCATGTTTCCTCCTTAACAGTAGGTTTCTCGGGGATAATTTCGCTTATCACGGCCGCCGCAAGCACGAGCAGGGCGCCCGCCCAGCCAAGTAAACCGAGAACTTCGCGTAGAAACAGTACGGAGCAAAGTACGGAAACGACCGGCTCGAGATATCCGAGTATCGCAACGCTCTGAACGGGCAGAGACGCCATTCCGCTGAAATAAAGGCAGTACGCAACGCCCGTCTGCAAAACGCCGAGCATCAGAACTATAAGTCCGGATTTCAGGTCCGGCAAAGGCAGTCCTCCGTTTTTTATCAACACGTAAGGCAGGACTGTCAGCGCTGAAACGGCAAGCTGAACGAGCGATCTGTCAAATGCGGAAACGTCTTTGAGCTTACGGTTGCAAAAAACTATGCCCGTAAAGCAAAACGCCCCGAGAATACCGTAAATAACGCCCGCGATATTGCCTATGTTGCCGCCTATGATGCCCGAAACGAGAATGATTCCCAGAAATGCCGCGCAGATACAGGGGATCTTCCGTTTGTCGAGCTTTTCTTTAAGAACGAGGGGCGTAAGGATTATAACGAATATCGGCGCCATATAGTTGCAAAGACTCGCCACCGCAACGGTCGTATTCGTATACGCCGCGAAAAGAAAAATCCAGTTAAAGCCGAGACCTACGCCCGAAACGAGAAGCAAAACTATATTTTTACCTATTTTTTTAACGTCAGGCAGCTTTTTTCGGATAACGAGCCACAGCAGGATCACGACCGCGCCTATAACTCCGCGGTAAAACGCAACCGCTTCGCTCGGAAGAGAAACAAAGCGCAGAAACATACCGATGGTGCCGTAAAGGACCACCGCGAGAATAAAACCTATCCGCTCTTTAATAACCGACATATCAGTTTTACCGCATTTACGTTATTGTAAGCATTATCGGAATTTTATTTTAAATTCCACTTTAATATCTTTGTCAACCGCTTTTTCAAACGTTTCTCCGTCTTTAACGCTGCCGACGATCCCGCCGTAATGGACGGGGATTGCGATTTCCGGCTTTATTATATTTATAAATTCCGCCGCCTGCAAAGCGTTCATCGTATACGTACCGCCTATCGGCACGAGAGCGATATCGCATTTTACCTGCTCCGCCTCTTTCGTGTCGTCCGTATCGCCCGCAATATATATGCGTTTTCCGTCGATTTTAAGGATATATCCTACCCAGCCCGCGCTTTTCGGATGAAACGGCTTGCCGATATTGTAAGAAGGAACGGTCTCAAATTCAAGTCCTTCGATATTACGGCTTTCACACGGTTTTACGGAAAACGTTTTGCCGACGTATTTTTCGGCTTCCGCCGCCTTTTTACGCATATCTTCGGGGTAAATCAGCACGGTGTTTTTATTCGCGGTTTTTTCAATGTCCTTTAAGGAAAAATGGTCGTGATGATCGTGAGTGATCAGTATAAAATCCGCGTTTCGCGGCGAAAAATCCGACATAAACGGGTCGGTATGTATTATTCTGTTTCCGAACCGGATACAAATGTGATTTTGCCTGAAAACCTGTATATTTTCCGTCATTTTCATTCCCTCCGCCATTATAATACCACATTTTGCGGAGAAAATCAAGTGGAGGATCGACATAGCGTATTATTAGTGATAATCAATGTAGAGGTGAGCACTATGTTTAAGCTTCTTGTGGTGGAAGACGACAGAAATCTGAATCGCTCGGTTTGCTCCTTCCTGAAACAGAACGGCTACGAGGCGACCGGCTGTCTGAATGCAGGCGATGCTTATGATGCCATGTATGAAACAATGTTCGATCTCATTATTTCAGATATCATGATGCCGGAAATCGACGGCTATGAGTTTGCAAAGACCGTTAACAAAACGCAAACAATACTTTAACACTTGGCGAGTATTGTACAGTAAAATCTGATATCATTCAAAATCTTTGCAAGAGGGGTCACGTATGCTTTTTCAAAGTCTGGACAAGCTCAAACGGAATGCCATCATGACGACGATCATCCTGATGTTCATAGGAAATGTTCTCATGTTCGTGCCTGAGACTCATTTTGCATTCCTTTTTCGGTTTGCGAAAGGCAGTTTGACACCCAATTTTCGCCGAAAACGGCCGTTTTTTCAGCAGTTTGACACCCCATATTAAAAGCGAACTCTGAAACAAGAGCAAAAAGCGCGAGGTGTGTTAATCGGCCCCGGTTTTTCTTTCCTGTTCTATTGGGCAAGCTCTTTTGCGATATGCAGCAAGAGTCTTTGGTGTTTCGGCTCGAGCAGTTCAAACAGCTCAAGCAGGTATAATATGTTAAATTTGTGTGTCTGGATCGCGAATACTTGACAAAGATACGGATTTCCTGTATAATACGCCCAGTAGCCAACTAGGTGAGTAGGTATATAATTTTATTCTGTCCGAATATCAGTGCTCCTCATGCCTGCCGGTAGTTTCGCCGCCCGCCGCTATCCCGTTGTCATGCTCGCCGCCACTTGGAATTTCATCTCTCAGAACGGCACTTATCCGGTCCCTGCAAAACGGATGTCGGCGCAGACAAGGCGAACGCGCGGGTGGCGGAAGACGATGCCTGAACGGAAGTCATTTCTGACGGCAGACCTGAAGTACCCCATTCTCGAAAAGAAACCTCTTACGACAGATATTTGTCCGAGGCACCTCAAATGAAACGGAAAATCCCGCGGCATCCGTCTCATCCTGACAATCGTTTCCCGCCGCAGCCGCACGGCACAGGTTCCGTATGATCTTCACAAGAAGCGACCCGTCCGGGTTCCACATTGAAATCATCCCGCCGAAGCAGGATTCCCAGAAGCTCGAAGAAGATCTTGATCTTTTCGCGTCTAAATTCGAGCGAGTGATGGAGAGCGGATTCACAGCCTCGATCACCGATAACGCGATGGGTCTTCTTGCATTTCAGGGGCACGAGTGCATCAAGGAGCTCGGACTCCGCGCGCGTCCGGATCAGATTCTGATCCATCTCAACACCTTCCACACGAAACAAAATCTCGACGACATCCTCGAATCATGCGAAAAGCTGGGAATCAATTCGATCCTTGCGATCAGCGGGGACGGCTCTCCACGGCTGCCGAAACTGAAGCCTTCCGAAGCGGAAGCGGACGGCACTGCATCCGTCACCTCCGTGGATCTGACGCGGTATATCCGGAAGCATTATCCGTCATTCGCAGTCGGCGTCGCCTTCAACCCGTACGAACCGGAGGAGCATGAATTTGAAAAGCTGAAACGAAAACTTGATGCGGGGGCGTCGTTCGTCATCACGCAGCCGATCATCGAACGAAACGCGGCTGTGGACCGTCTGCTCGCGGAATATCCCGATCTGCCTGTGATCGTAGAGGCGTGGATGTCGAAAAAGCTCTTCCTGCTTTCGGATGTGGTTGGCTATCCCATTCCGGAGGACGCGGCCTTCGATCCGATCGGGACGCTGGAAACACTTCTGAAACTGTATCCGGGGTGCGGATTCTATCTCTCCCTTCTCGGCTTCAAAACGCAGTATTCCGCCATCGAGGAAATGGCGGAAGAGAGGAGGAACAGCAAATGAAAATAGTAGTCTGTGTCAAGCAGGTTCCCGCAACGACCGACGCGAAGATCGATCCCGAAACTAAGCGAATCATCCGCGAGGGGACGAAAGCGGTTCTGAATCCCTTCGATCTGTATGCACTCGAAGAGGCTATACGTATCCGGGAATGGGTCGGCGGCGAGGTGATCGCACTGTCCATGGGTCCCGAGAGCGCGAAGAACGTCCTTACCGAGGCGCTTTCCATGGGAGCGGACCGGGCGTTTCTGCTCTGCGGCAGGGAGTTTGCCGGCTCGGATACATGGGCGACAAGCTACGCGCTGGCAAAAGCCATTGAGACAGTCGGCGGTGTAGATCTGATCCTGTGCGGAAAGCAGGCGATCGACGGGGATACCGCTCAGGTCGGTCCCGGAATCGCAGCAAAGTTGAATATTATGCAGGCGGCAAACGTCATGCAGGTGGACGAAATCGGAAACGGAACGCTCACCGTCCGCCGGATGAACGAAAGGGGATATGACATCGTCAGGCTGCAAACGCCTGCACTGATCACTGTAGTGAAGGACATTAACGTTCCTCGCATCCCGACCCTTCGCAGGGCAAGAGAAGCCAGACGGATTGAAATCCCCCTCTGGACATATAAGGACATCGGCGCTGATCCCGACAAAATCGGTCTCGCAGCATCCCCGACCCGGGTGGTACGTACAGAGCCTCCCGCAATTCGGAACACAGATACCTTGACCATTTCTGGCGCTCCGGCGGATGCGGCGAAATTGTTGGTCGGCGAGATGCTGGCGCGCGGACTCTTATAAGGAGGGCTGAGCATGAAAGTAAACGAATATGAAAAGAAAGAGTACCGGAACATTTGGACCATATCCGAGATTCTCGGAGGAGAGGTCCTGCCAGTTTCGTTCGAGCTTTTAGGGATCGCACGGGAGCTCGCCGCAAAGCGGGCATGTGAGGTCTGGACGGTCGTCCTTGGGAGCGGACTCGGAGGCGCGGCAGAATCGCTAATCTCATACGGCGCGGACCGCGTGATCCTTGTGGAAGACCCACGCCTCGGCGCATTCAACGACGAGCTCGAATGCCATATCCTCGAGCGTCTTACGGCGAAATACCGCCCTGAAATCATGCTCGGAGCCGCCACGAACCGGGGACGTGCGCTGATCCCCCGGCTGGCCGGGAAAATCGAGGCGGGGTTGACCGCGGACTGTACCGCCCTCGCCATTGATCCCGAAACGGGAGAGCTGCTCCAGACCCGTCCCGCATTCGGCGGCAACATCATGGCGACCATCCGAAGCGTGGAATACCGTCCGCAGATGGCGACGGTCCGTCCGAAGGTCATGCGGGCGCCTGTACCGGACCTTAACCGGACCGGGGAGATCATCCGGGAGGAGACTGTGCCCGAAGACGCCGCGGGAATCAAGGAAATCCTTCGCGTCGTCGAGCGGAAGGAGTCCTCCGTCAACCTCAGCGAAGCCCAAATCATCGTTGCGGGCGGACGCGCCATGGGAGGGCCAGCGGGGTTTCAGCTGCTGGAGGATTTCGCGAAGCGGATCGGCGGCGCTGTGGGAGCGAGCCGGGCGGCGGTGGACAACGGCTGGATCGGCTACCCGCATCAGGTGGGGCAGACCGGCGCGACTGTACAGGCGGACGTCTACATCGCCTGCGGGATCTCCGGACAAATCCAGCACCTTATCGGGATGCAGTCCTGCAAAACGATTATCGCCATCGACGTTGACGACACGACGCCAATGATGAAGCTCGCGGATATCGCAGTGAAGGGCGATCTCTTTGAGATCATCCCTTCGGTCATAAATGAACTGGATGAGCGCGTCCGCGCATAATTACATACAAAGCCTACTCAAAAATACAAAAATAAGTTGATAACAAGGAGACATGCTATGCTGATCATTGGAGAAAAACTTAACGGAGCCATCAAATCCGTGGCAGAGGCGATCCGGAACCGGGATGGGGCGTTCATCCGAGATCTTGCTTCGCGCCAGCTCGACACCCGTGCGGATTATCTTGATATCTGTTCCGGTGTACCGGAGGAAGACGCGGATGTTCTCTGCTGGATGATCGAACTCATTCAGGACGATCACCCCGACGTGCGCTTCAGCCTCGACAGCCCGAATCTCGACACGATCCTGACGTGCATTCCCCTCTGCAAAAATCCGGGCATCATCAATTCGGTCTCCCTCGAAGGGGACAAAACCGACAGGATATTTTCGGTTGTAAACCGAGAGGCCAAAGGACAAAACGACTGGAAGATAATCGCGCTTCTGCTCGACGAAACCGGTATGCCGGATACGGTGGATAAGCGGATGGAGAGCTTTCACCGGATTGTGAAGAAGGCAGCGGAATACGGCGTCGCCATGGATCGTCTGTATTTCGATCCACTTGTGTTTACGGTCGCCACCACGCCTGACAGCTTCCTGAATTTCATCAGCGCATCCAGCAGAATACGCAGTGAGTATCCTGACGCACATATCATCAGCGGTCTGTCCAACATTTCCCACGGTCTGCCGAGCCGAAAGACGCTGAATCACGCGTTTCTGATCGGCGCGATGATGAACGGCATGGACAGCGCAATCATGGATCCCCTGAACCGAGAACTGTTAGGCGGCGTTTATGCAGCGGAAGCGCTTCTCGGAATAGACGAATACTGCATCGAATACCTCTCTGCTTACAGGGAGGATCTCTTCGGCGTGCAAAAGTGACCCGTTACAAAGAAGAAAGGGCTGTCTTATTTCTCCTTGATTTGTGGGCGAATGTGACAGCCCCTTGATCATATCTGACGTGCTAAGTATTATGTGTTACTGAAGTTCGATGTTTCGATTTCTTTTTGCATATGATCTCCTTTCATTTTTGGACATAAAAAAGCCGACTGAGTTTTTAATTCAGTCGGCTGAAAAGATAATTATTGAGTTGTGGTTTCAGACACAAAGATTTTACAATCGTGGCAGGCTTTCAGCAGGGTTATCTCTGCGGAAAAAAGTCTTCAAAAAGGCATTGCACCGGTCCAATTCCGGTAGAAAGCCCCAAAACGGCGAATTGCATCTTTTTATTTCATGAGTTTTCAGGGGCAAACGCAGAAAGGCGAAAACCGTAAAAATCGATGTAAAAGTGGTGCTTTTTGCCCTAAAAAGGGCGAAAACCCGGTTAAAAACCGGGTTTTCTGGCAATTGCATCTTTTTAGACCGTATGCAATGAGGCATGCGTACCATTTAGATGCAATTCCAAACCCCGGCGCATGTTTGAAGCCTTTTACAAGGCTTTTTTATTGTATTAGACCGTTTTATTGCATCTTTTTAGACCAATTACTCTATTCACGGAAATCAGAAACTGCTGTTTCTATATGGACTAAAAAGATGCAATTCATTGATCTGCCTTTTTTACCACTTTAATTCATATTTCTTACTTAAATCATGAGCGTGATAATACCATGCCCTAATCGGAAGGTTGTCACGGTTAATAATAAACAGGCCGTCAGCCTTCTGCTCGAGTTCATCTTCAGGCGGCACTTCACGAACCAGTTTAATGTCATTGAGACGTATAAACTCCATATCTGAAACAAGTCCATATTCAAACTTCGGTATTCTACGGTCGCTACGCCGATAACCATTGATGATTGATCCGTCTTTCATTTGAAAAGTGAAAATCGAAGGTGATCCCAAAATACCACGGATTGCGTTGTAAAACCGTTCATAAGCATCATTGCGAATACCTAATTTACTGTTATCACTTATGGATTCATTCATCATTTTGAACCCGCCAAGAATTAAAGCAAGGCAAACATATGTATTGTTTCTTATTCTCTCAACCTCTTGATAATCAACGATATTGTCTTTGTGAAAATGCTCATTTCGACATGTCTTCCTGTAATCATCAAGGATTCTGATTATTGACTCTTTTCCTTCTTCTGAGACTCGCCAGGCTCTTTTTTCATATCTCAAAAAATAAACTAGACCGCCCAGTTCTATCGGAGTGTTCTTTTTATAATCCATTCTTTTTTGGTATGCGCCAGGTTTGTATGGGTTTTCTCTAACAAATTCTCCCTTGGCTTTTAGTTGTTCGATTTCCTTTTTTTTGATATCAAGGTATCCTTGGATCAAATCCGTTTTTTCAAAAAAACTCAGATAATATCCGTAGAGTAATTGCTCCACAGATTTTAAATATCCGCATATCACAGATGTATAGTCAAACAAATAGCCCTTTTCAAAAATACCTGACAAATATTCTGCCGTAACAAAACACGTAGCAAAGTCTGAATCCCCGCAGAGCGATTTATATAGTTCCTCGTCTAAGAAATATGCATTTATTATTTTAATGTCATCTTGTGCCAACGAATCGATATTAATTCTCTCTCCGCTTATCTTTATATACGAGCATTCATTTAATTTGATTTCTCTAATTGAATCCTGAAGTGTGATCCTGAAATCAGAAGAATGCTTTTTTGATAATTTGGGAATTGCATAAAACCCATTTTTTTCACTCGCCTCAGCTACTGCCTTTCTTGTACGAGAAATATAATCATTATATACCTCTATTCCAAAGTATTGTTCAAAAAAGCTGCGTAATGAAACTCTTTCATCTGACCGCCTTGAATAAACCCGCTTTTCATTTTCAATGCTATCATAATAACCGAAATCTATTATTCTATAGCTATCAACCTTATGATCCCGTAGTATACTTTTTATCTGCTCTTCGTCTTTTCTTTCAAACCAGGAAAACCTGTATCCAACTGTTTCGCCAGCTGTTTTCACTATAAAAGCGAAGGGATAGTTTTCGCCGTAATCTGCATTACTATATCGGAAAGTCGGATGTGCTTTATTCTGTTTTTCTTTCGTAGGCTGACACTCAATTTCCGCTGCGTTGAACAAGTCAGAAATGATTCCAATGACCAAGTGGTCACGAATATTCCATTCCAGCTTCCATTCAAGACTTCTATATTCAAAAAATTCTTTTGATGCCGGTGAAAAAATATCAAATTCCGAAGGAATAACTCTAATGTTCAATAGCCAATCATCGGTATTGATAGCCTTTTCGGTCTCTTGAAGGAACTCCGAGATTCGCTTTTGAATGATATTCGATGCTTGTTCGACAGAAATACTTTTCATAAAAACTCCTTATATAACAATATAATAGAAAAAGGCACATCACCTTTCGGAAATGTGCCCTGACGTTTCCGGTGCTTATCACTTATTGTTCTTATCGAACAATTTGACCAGCGCCTTTCCGGCCGTCGTCAGTATCGCACCGACGGCGAGAACCTTATCGGTCCATGCCAGGGCGATCTTGATCTTGTTGATCATGGGCACACCTCCTTTCGGGATATTGAATCCCAAAACTGAACAAATAGCCCATTCGCCCACGTCAATTTTATTTTACCACATATTTGTGAATTATTCAAGCATTTTTGCACGTCATTGCAATCATCTTGGACAAATTCCATAATATCATCCAGCCAGCAGTGGAGCGTCGTGCAGATTGCGCGGAGCACGGCGGTAGTCACGTCCTTATCGTTCCCGATCTTGTACATCTGATAATGCGTGATCCCAGCCGCTCTCTCCAGATCGATTTTTTTCATGTCCCGGTCTATCAGCAGATGCCTCAGCCGATTATAACTTACCCTCATCTTTTATATCCGCCCCCTCCTCGCCTGGATCTTCATGGAGCACCCCTATCAGACTGTCTACCAGAAATCCCCTTTCGTGAGTCGTTTCACGCTTTGTAGTTTGAATAGCATATTTCTGCTCCTTTCGTTGTTGGCAATAAAAAAAGCCGGCTGAGTTTTTAATTCAGTCGGCTGAAAAGAAATGTATTGGGTTGGGGGTTCAGACACAAAGATTTAACAAATAGGGTACGGCAGTAGCCGGTTCTTTACCCCAAAAAATTGCCTTCAAAAAGGCCTTGCATCAGTCCAATTCAGGTAGAAACCCCCAAAACCCAATTTCGTATCTATTTATTTTGATGATTTTCGGGGAAAGTCCGGCCGTTGAAGAGTGGCGAAAATCGACGGAAAAGTGGTGTTTTTCGGGGTAAAAACGGCGAAAACCCGGTTAAAAACCGGGTTTTCTGGCAATTGCATCTTTTTAGACCGTATGCCATAAGGCGCTACTCAAAATCGGACCGGGGCCGTTTTTTAGAGGCAAAAAACCGCTTTTTGTTGTACAGAATGGATCGTGTTTTCTCTCCGCTTTTCCCTTATTCCGACTCATTCATGTTCATTGTATTTCAAAGAGTTTGAAATCCCCTTCTGACATGACATAAACACTGTTATTTGATTTTGGAATACCTCGGCTCGAAACAAATATTCCTTCGTCTAGTCCTGTAATGATACCCGGCTTGCCTTTGATAACGATTAATGTTGTCTCATCCTTGTGATTGATAGGTTTTATTAAAACTTTTTCAACACGTGACGGCCAACGACCGGCGCCAAATGGGTAAAACTGAACCCAATAGATTGTATTGTCTGGCCGACATTCAATATGCGTTGCCTTCGTTGCGCGTGATTTCGATATAAAAACGGAATATTTTTTTCCGTGTTTTGAAAATGATATCTTTTTGAATAATTCGTTCTCATCAATTACTTTACCCATGGTAATAAACGCTCGATAAATCGAAATCTTATTTTCGTCAACGCGTCCAGGTTTTTCAATCATTCTTCTTATCTTTCCCTTCCTTAAAAGTAGCGGTATCACGCGCAAGAGAAAACAAACTGTTAATTATTTTTGATTGACTCGTTTGATCAATTGTTGATATCCTTCATCGTTATTCAATTGTTCAAATCGTTTGTCTTTCAATTTTGCTGATGTTTGCGAATATCTGTCAATTCGCTTTATATAGAATTCGTGCGCTTTGATGCGCAATAACGGGGAGTTTGTTTCCGTGGCTTCTGTGATCTTTGAGTATTCGTTTAAATCATAATCCACCATCTTCCCGAGGTTTTCAAGCGCCTTTTCACGGTCACCGTCCCGCAGATACGCTTCTGCGAGCAGCATATAAAGGTCGCCCTGTTCACGGTAGTGGATTGGCGGCAGGATCTCGTCATCGGCAAAAAGGAATTGTATAAGGGCGAGTTCGGTTTTAAGCGTTCTGATCGCGTCTTCGCATCGTCCAGTTTTCATAAACGTGACCGCAAGCTGGGTGGTGTTATTGAGTATCGCTTCAATATAATGCATATTTGCAAATTGACAGCTTCCGATCTCCTTGTCGTATTCTTTTCTCCAATGCGCAAAGTACCTGTACATCACGTGAATGTTGTAATCGGCTCTTGTCGGGAATTTCTCTATATGTTGATGCGCCTCCTTAAAATTACCATACGCGGAATGAAGCATGACCATAATCATATGTGCGCGCATGATATCGCTCGTATTGTAGGAATGTGAAATAAGCAAATTCGCATAACGAACGCATTCCCGAAATATCGTTTGACCGTTATTTGTATCATACAGATTGCCGTTTTCCGGATATGAAAGCGCTAATCCGGTTTCAAGGCACTGCATCAAAAGAAACGTATCGTTAGGATATTGCTTCAATCCTTCCTGCAAGACCCGATATTTTCGGAGCAAATCCTCGGAATTAAGCGGTTGTGAGAGGCAGTTTTGCGCTTTCTTACAGATTTGCGTCACTTCGTCGCGACTGCTTTTATTGGATACGCCGAAAAGCTCATCTGTACTCACGCCAAACACATGAGCCAGCGGCACAACCTGCGATATGTCGGGCATACCGGTGTCGTTTTCCCACTTGCTGACCGCCTGAAAGGTCACGCCGAGTATTTCCGCCAGTTCCTCCTGCGTCATCCCGTGATCCCGGCGCAATCGCCGGATGATCTGTCCCATGGTCTCGTTCATATATTCTTCCTCCGTTCATTTTCTCCACCTTGATTATACCATGATTGACTGTCAAAATACAGCGACATAAAAGCGAAGGTCGCTCAACTTTCCGTTGAGTTAATAATGCCATAGTTGTCCATAAAAATCAAATGATCTTTTGAGTTTTCTACCGTTAACATTGCCTGAAAAAGGGCTTTCCCCAGTCCAATTCCGGTAGAAGCCCCGAAAACCCAATTTCGTATCTATTAATTTCGATGATTTTTTGAAGATTTTCTCTGTCGCCCAAAGGCGATAACAAGGCTCAAAATGAGCCGATTTTGCCCCGAAAAACGGCGAAAACCCGGTTAAAAACCGGGTTTTCTTGATTTCGTATCTATCTAGACCGTAAATCATGGAGGCGTCACCCAGATTTGAACTGGGGAGTGGAAGTTTTGCAGACTTCTGCCTTACCACTTGGCTATGACGCCATATCAACTTAAATAAATAAAGCGCTGAAAGAAAGAGTATTCAGCGCTTTATCTGGAGCGGAATACGAGGCTCGAACTCGCTACCTCAACCTTGGCAAGGTTGCGCTCTACCAGATGAGCTAATTCCGCATATGCTTTATCGCGCCTTAGATACCGGTGTTGATAAAGCATGGTGCCTCCGGTCGGAATCGAACCAACGACACGAGGATTTTCAGTCCTCTGCTCT
>JAFRTE010000004.1 GCA_017427285.1 Clostridia bacterium | reverse complement strand
TTTTCAGGATCCTTTCAAAATCATCCTTGATCGAGCATTCCCCGGGGGTTTTCAGCCAGCAGTGATTGCAGCCGATGCAGGGACTGATCCGAAGACCTCCGGCCTCGATGATCTCAAAGTCGGCCCCGCGGCCTGCCAGGCATTTTTTCAGATCATCCGTTACGGATGTGTCTGCAGTGGTATTTACGATCAGTATCATTCTTGTCGAATCCGCCTTTCCTTTTGCTTTATAAACGCGTTTATATTAACGTGTTTATATTATAATGGATCCCCGGATTTGTCAAGTGTTTTTTCACAGATCGTTTTTCTTTCAGGCTTTTCGTTACCGGGTCTTGTTATGAGAAGGTTGTTCAAGGCTTGCCTCCTATACACTTTTGTTTTTTTACAGAGCAAGGAAACGCAAAAAGTACACCAGCTTTTTGGGCCGTTTTTGACCGATGAAAGCAAAATAATCGAGCTACGAAGCAGCCGATCGACCGCTCCGTAGCCCTATTTGTGCTTATTTTGCCTGATTATGCCTGTTTTTCGCTCCAAAAACAAGGAAAAACCCCTTTTGCCTTGGTAGACAAAAGAGGTTTCTTTGATGTATAAGAGCGCCAAAATGATACATAATCAAGGTAAAAGCGCCTAAATGATACACGCTTGCTGCCTCGCCAAACCGGAATTTGTCAATTGTCAAGACTTTATTATCTGCTTATCTTTTTCTCTTAACCGGCAACCAGATCGCGCTATGGTAGTCCGGATCTGTTTTTTCTCCGTTCACGCAATCATACCACTCCACATTGGCATTGCCGCAAAGCTCATACTCCGGATTTCCCGGCAGCCATTCTTTGAAGATTCGCGTGTTAACGCTTTGAAGAGCTTCCGGGATTGGGCCAATGCAGTCAAACACCGCCCAGTCGCTCCGAGGAAATTCATAGACGACCATGCCTTCCGGCACGTCTCCGCCCGTATATCTCCCGGCAACGAGATACCGGAACTTTCCATCGCCGATGTCGTCGATACAGACGCCGTATTCACCAATGCAGTTGTCCACCAACGCCTGTTCACAGGGATTCGACGGAGCGTTTCCGGCATACACGTTGTAAGCATACTTTTCGCAGATTTCTTCCCAGAACTTTGGAATCTCTGCATATGCGGTTTCATTGTCGAACACTTTCTGAAAGCCGATGACCTTAAACGGAAACATCGGTGTGATTTTGTAATCCATCTGATTACCTCCCTGAATGGATATTTTGATGGTCAAGGGGAGAAAGGTGTTTATTGCTGCTCCTCCGTCGCGTACTCGTGACGGTGTTGAACCGTGGAAACGGGAGAATGCTTTCGTAAAGCTTTCCGGCGTTTCATAACCATACCGAAATGCAATGTCGATTACTCTATCTTCTGTATCCCGAAGATCCACAGCCGCCCGGTACAGTCTGCGGTTTCTTATATACTCTCCGATACCGTATCCGGTCAACAGAGAGAATACCTTCTGAAGATAGAACGGGGAAATATTCACCCGATCCGCAACACCCTGCGCACTGATGTTATCGGTCAGATGTCTTTCAATATAATCGATTGCCGTACGAATGCAGGTTAACCACTCCACAAACATGTCCCCCTTCCCTTGATGGTATGAATCATTTTATCATTCCAGGTGAAAACTGTCCTGTCATTTACTGTTCAGATCTGTCATATGCTAGTATAGCATAAAAACGTAAGTTTTTTAATCATTCACCACACAAAAAACCTCTTTTGCCTTGG
>JAFRTE010000034.1 GCA_017427285.1 Clostridia bacterium | reverse complement strand
GGGCGAAGGAAAGAAAATCTCCCTGCCGGAAATGAACGCAAGGATCAATGCCCTCTTGGAGCAGAGCATAAAGTCCAGTGGTGTAATCAATCTGTTTTCCGATGTGAACGGCGATTTCTCCCTGTTCGATCCGAAGTTCCTTGAGGAAATTTCCAAGATGAAGGAGAAAAACCTCGCGGTTGAATTGCTGAAAAAGCTGATAGCGGAACAGGTGCAGATTTACCGTCGTACCAACGTGGTCAAGTCCGAAAAATTCAGTGAGATCATACAAAGTGCCATGAACCGTTATCTGAACGGTATGCTCACTAACGAAGAGGTCATTCAAGAGCTCCTCAATCTTGCAAAACAGATCGCTGCGGCCCAGAAAGAAGGCGACCAGCTGGGCCTGACCGCAGATGAGCTGGCATTCTATGATGCCTTAACGAAGCCGCAGGCGATTAAGGATTTCTATGAAAATGAAGAGCTGATTGCCATCACAAAAGAGCTGGCGGATACGCTTCGTAAGAATCGCACGATTGACTGGCAGAAGCGCGACTCGGCCAGAGCAAAAATGCGGATGATGATTAAGAAGCTCCTGAAGAAACATCGCTATCCGCCGGAAGGCATGGATGACGCGGTCCAGACCGTTATGACGCAGTGCGAGTTGTGGACTGATAATGCGGATATGGAACGGCGCGAACACAAGGTGGTTAATTATTCCTTTCGTCCGGAGCAGAATTTGAGTATGGTTGCTGAAGAACCTGCGCCATATGGAAAGAAAGATTGATTCTTGGAGGTAGAATATGGACGCACGTAAAGGTAACATCTACGAGATATTAAACGGGAACAAGCAGTTTCTGATTCCGGTTTATCAGCGGTATTACAGCTGGGATATCGAACAATGCAAACGCTTGTGGAATGACATCGTTGAGATGCAGAAGAAGGGCAAGGTGGGACATTTTGTCGGTTCCATCGTGAATATTGCGGAACAGGCAATGCCGACCGGTGTCCAGAAATATATGATTATAGACGGCCAGCAGCGAATGACCACGTTGTCATTGCTCCTGCTTGCTCTGCGTGATTATGCAATCAAAAATCCGGAGGACACCACTATCAATGCCCGCCGCATTGATAACATGCTTCTGAAGAATGAGTATGAAAGCGGTGACGAACGTTACAAATTGCTTCTGACGGAAACCGACCGGGATATCCTGATGCGACTTGTGGAAGAAAAGCCTATTCCGGATGACACTCGCTCAAAGCTTCTGGACAACTATAAATTCTTTACCGGTAAGATTGCGGATAAAGAATTACAGCCTGCCGAGGTATACGAATCCATCGGCAAGCTGCAAATCGTAAATATAACGCTGGATCGCTCTGTGGATGATGCGCAGGCCATTTTCGAGAGCCTGAATTCCACAGGTAAAGAACTGTCTGAATCCGATTTGATTCGGAACTATGTTCTTATGGGACTGGAGCCTACTGAGCAGACCTATGTTTATGAGCACCTCTGGCGTCCGATGGAATTGCTGTTCGTTTATGAGACGCAGGACTCCGTTATGGACAGATTCTTCAGAGACTATCTGACCATGAAGATTACCCGAATTCCTAAGCAGGATCGCGTATATGAGGAATTCAAGCTCTACCATCTGAATTGCGAATTTAGCACCATCAGGGAGCTCTGTCAGGACCTGCTCACTTATGCAAAATACTATACGGATATGGTATTCAAGCGAAGCAGCAATCCAGCACTTAAGTCTCTTTACGAAGATATCAACGATCTGCGAATGGAGGTATCTTATCCCTTCCTGCTTAAAGTACATAACGATTATGCTGAGGGCATCATTTCTGAGGATGACCTGAAACTGATTATCAGATTGTGCATCAGCTACGTCTTCCGTCGCAGCATCTGTGATATACCGACAAACTCCTTGAATAAGACATTTGCCACGCTGAAAAATGAAATCAAGCCGGATGACTATGTTAATTCCATTAAGGCATTTTTCGTTATGCGTGATGACTATAAAGAGTTCCCGGATGACGATAAATTTACGGCGGCCTTTGTATCGAGAGATATTTACACCATGCGCTCCCGTAACTTTATCCTCAGCCATTTGGAGAACTACGGCAACAAAGCACCGATTATCATCGAGAACTATACAATTGAACATATTATGCCGCAAAACAGCAGCCTGAGTCCGGAGTGGCAGCAGATGCTTGGCGCAAACTGGCGTGAGGTGCAAAAGACTTATCTGCACACCATCGGAAATCTGACACTCACTGCATACAATTCTGAGATGAGCGACCATCCGTTTATGGTCAAAATGGATATGGAAGGTGGCTTTAAGGAAAGCGCACTCCGCTTGAATGCGTATGTTGTAAAGCTCACGGAATGGAATGAGCAAAGAATAAAAGAGCGTGCTTCTTTGCTGGCTGACAAGGCCAAGCAGATATGGGCATTCCCGGATATGACCGCTGCAGAGCTGGCTCCTTATCAGGCAGTGGAGAAACCGGCAGAACGTTATAGCCTCGAAACCTATGATACAAACGTTTTCACGAAAACACTGTTTGAAGTTCTGGACCGCAGAATTCAGAATCTTTCTCCTGACGTGAAGCGCGAATTCAAAAAGCTGTATGTTGCTTATAAGCTGGACACCAATTTTGTGGATATCGTATTCCAGAAACAGAGACTTCGCATCTCTTTGAATATGAAGTTCTCCGAGGTCATTGATCCCAATGGTATCTGCCGAGATATAACTGGCCTTGGTAGATGGGGAAACGGCGATGTTGAGCTATATATGGAACACACATCGGACGTCGATCAGATCATGGAGATCGTGGAGCAGTCCTACCGGCTTCAGGCTGATGAATGACCGAATATAGGGTTGAGGCGATGAAATCCCATGCACTCGCGGAGCTGGTCAGGGTTGAGACGATAGGCCAGCCCGATTCCCGGAAAAGCGCCATTCTACGCGGGTTTCTGGGAATCGGCTGATATGTTCCCGCGAACGAAAGGGTTGAGGCGAACGGGCCGAAAAGAGGATAAGTTCAGATGAAATCGGCTGGATTTGTTTCCGCGAACGTCGGGAGGCTCTGACATCAAAATGGACGTGTCGAGCCACGTCGAGACGGTTGTCCAACTTTCCAAGGGAAACATATCGAGTCAGAATGTCAGAGTTGAATTCTCTCTCGAAGATATGGATATGTCCAGGTTTCAGCAAGGGGCTACATATGAGCAAATCCAGGAGTGGGTGCAGGAGAAGTACGGGTTCCATGTGACGCACCTGAATATCGCTCAGGTAAAGCGAAAGCACGGAATCATCGAGCGGGAGAACTATAATAAGCCGAAATCCCCTGATTCCCGACAGCCGGGATGTCCGGAGGATAAAGCGAAAGCCATAGAGGAAGCGCTTCGATATTTTCAGATGATATAGTTTTGCGCTGACATAAAGATAATTGAGCGTAAAGAAAACATACATAGCGTCGAGGCGTTCGTGTCCTTGACGCTATTATGCTTATTGTGAGGAAAACAAGAAGATAGGTGAGAACAGATCGTAATAAAGTTTATTCATAATCTTTTTATTTTTCCGGTTTGAATTTTACGGTAATGTTTTTGTTTATCTCATACGGGATAACGGTAAACTGCGAAAGGAAGGGTTCGTTTTTAACTTCCGCGACGGGAATACCGTCCGAATATACGGTGTAGATGCCGTTTTCGCCTGTTTTGCTCTTTTCCCAGCAGACCGCCGTTTTGCCCTCATAAGTCCGGAAAATGAACAAATTTTTTACCATTTGTTCGTCTTCCGGAGTTTTTTTTGTGCCTTTGTCGTCCTTCATACATATGATGAGGGTGGTGTAAGAATGAGCGTCTGCCGTAAACTTTACATCATTTCCGTCGATCAGTGCGGCTCTTTCCGTGACATTCTCCTGAATAGTTGCGTACCGCGCATCAGAAGGCGCAAACGGCAGTGTGACGGTGACGTCGCAGTCGTTTCCTGCGCATTCACGAACACGGACTGCCCAGTTTAAGCCGTCCTCGGAACGTTTGAAAGCGCAAAGCCGGACGGACTGCGGGGCGGTCATACCGAGAGCCGACCGTATGTTTCTGCTGCCGCGGAACGAAAGAGGTTTAAGCAGTGTGTCCTCGCTTACGGAAGCAAGCGACGGCACGTCTTCTTTTTTGTAGGGAATGACAGTGAACCTTGCTTCAAAGCGGCATTCGTCCTTTTCAAGATAAGCGAGCTGAGCGCAGCGGTTGGAAGCCGCGTAAACATACACATGCGAGTTTTCGATTTCCGGAACGTTTGAAAAGCGGTTGTAATGTATTCCTCCGAGATGGAATACCGGCATATCGTTTGAAATGAGCATTATTCCCCGAGAACCGTCCCCCTGCTCAACGCGCACATTGTCCTGAGCGACGACGAAGTCGCGGCAACGAAGCGGAAGATGCCCGTTTTCCCCGTCCGTATATCCGAGCGGAGTTTCGGTGAGAAAATGCGGTTCTTTTGCGGCAAAAGGAAACGCGAAAAAGATATTTTTCTTATATCTGTCGGCATGGCCTCCCGTCATTGCAATCAGCGCGTCTTTAACGCTGATTTCAACGTCTATACCGTCCATGTCGCGGTAAAGAGTAACTGCCGTGCTGATATGCGCCATGCTTTGCGGTTCGTACGTGTCTCTTATGAGAGAGACGCAGAGAGGACCTGCCTCGACACGGCAGCTGCTGCGCTTAGCGGGAGTGATTCTTAAATCCGAAGAAAGCTTGCCTTCCGTTTCAACGAACAGATATTCGCCGAGAGAATACGGACATTCAGCGTCAAGCAGAGAAGCGCCGTTTGCATCGGTGATTGAAAGTATTTTTCCCGTATTCAGATCATAATTAAGCTTATACCGTTCCGTTGAAATCTCTCCGTCTTTTATATCGGCAAATCCGCTCGTTCCTTCCGAATGCGTTTCCGTCTCAAAAGAGGTGACGCTCAGCGCATTGAGTGAAACGGGATCCGTAAGGATGCGTCCGTCATACATACGCTGTGACCCGTAGCCTTTAAGCGTTCTGCCGAGCGCCACATCCTGAGGAATCATCAGCGGCATTTTAACGTTGCGCGGCAGAGGATTAATAACGGTAATATGACTGTCGTCCTCCTCTCCGACGATCTCGCGGAAGGTATTATTAAGTATGCCGTTTATTACGCGGGCATTCTGCGCCTTTACCACCTGAAGATTGTATCTGTGCATCTCTACGGGATCCTTGATGCTCGTTGCCCAGCAGTGCTCGTCAAAATCGTGCATCCTGTCCATCGCTTCTTCAAACCGACCGTCGAGAGCCTTTCCACTTACGTCGTAAAGCGCCTGAGCCGCCGGATAATACCTCTGAGCGCGGCGTTTCATTGACGTTATATCGGGCATCGCCGTCATAAAGTCTCCCCACTGGTCCGACAGGTCTCCCGTGAACGTGGGTATTCTGTCTCCGAAGCGTTTTTCGAGACTTCGCATATACTCGGTAGGCGTTGTAAGCTCGAATCTCGGCCATGCCCATTTTTCCGCCATCATGTCGCAGAACGCCTTAGGGTAGAGCGTCGGGAGCTGTCTGTCAACATAAAACGCGACGGGTACGGTATCCCACGGTTCGGATAAAAGACTCTTCAGGTAATCGGTTATAGAGAGGTCAAGTTCCGTTAAATCAGACTGTCTGAGCTTTTCGGAGCAAAGAGAAAGCTTTTCGTAAGGCGATGGCTGGTTTCTGCTCGGGTACCCCTGATTCGGTTCGCTCCAGGGACAGATGAGCCTTCCGCTGACGAAATGCTGGTCCTGATATGATTCCTGCGTCCAGAAGAGCAGTCTGTCCTCTCCGTTAGGCGCTTCCCACCAGAACAGGGGCGGAATCGGATACGGAGCCTGTGTGTCGCGCCAGCGGTTGTGACCGTTAATCATATATTTTACGCCTGCCTGAGCATACGCGCTGACAGCGGCAGTGCTGAATCCCGATACGTCCGCAAGAAGCGCAGTCTCCGGATTTATGCCGTACTGTGAGGCGTATTTTTTTGCCGCATACGTGGAGCGGGCAAGCTGTTCGGCTCCGTGCCAGTGCGTATGTACTCCGCAAGGCAGGAAACCTACGTCCATACGTCCGTCCGCTATGAATTTTTTAAGACGGCTGACGACCTCGGGGCCTCCGTAAGTCTCTATTCCGCGCAGCCAGCCTATTGTTTCGATAAAATATCTGTAATCCGGAAACGCATCCATGCAGTCCATCGCGACTTCGGTGAGTATCTCGCAGCCGGCGGGTAAACGGTACAAGTAGTCCTCATATCCGAGGTCCTCGTGCGATGAAAGAATGAAACCCACCTTCCACTCGCGTACGGGCTCAAGAAGCACAGAACACGAACGGGAGCGCGCCCCGTCGCTGAGCCGCGCATGCAGGACGGTTTTTTCCATCGGTCTCGGCACGCATACGCTGTTCATTCTTCCCGCGACAAATGCGAAATCACGCGTCCAACCTCCAAGACTCAGCCGAAGACCGGTCCAGGAACCCTCCTCCTCTGCGTCTATATAAATGCGGTTGTTTCCCTCGTAATCAATATACGGTGTTTGAATTAATCTCATTACCCTATCCCCCTGTTGCGGCATTCGGAAAAAATGTATTATCCATACGAAGCAATATCTATGCTATTTATTTTATTATATATTTTTTTAAACTGTTAGTCAAGTGTTTTGCGCCGATTTTGTTGATAATCTGACCTGAAACATACATATTTCGGTCTTTTGCCGAAGAAAACGGATAATAACAAAAATCCCTGCTGACGCGACTTCAACTGGTCGATGCCATAGGCTTTTCAGGCACTCTTGAAGAAGTGCCTGATCTATTTAAATTAAAATAACAAAAGGATAATCAAAGGAAACTAAGATATTGTTACTGTTTAGGATAAAACACGGCTCCCGCACTGCCTTCAGAGACGGCAGGGAGCGACATAAAGACAAAGGCACCTCTGAACCATAACGGCTCGGAGGTGTTTCTGTGTTTATGGGATTACGCTTCGATTTCAATTGTAACACCGGACTTGAAGTCCACAGTGAAGCGATCCTCGAAGACAGTGATTTTTTCAATCAGTCGTTTTACCAGTATCTCGTCAAACTCCGTGATCGTTGTGGGCTGAAGCCTGATGAAATCCTGCAGGTCTTGGATCAGACGCATCTGTTCGTCCTTGACTACGCTGTCGACTTCGGCCTGTTTTCGCATATCCCGGAGCCGGAGAATCTCATCCGTGATGGCGTCGTAATCATCCTTCCTTACCGTTGTTTTTGTCCATGTGGCGATAGAAAGTAGTCCTGCCGACGTTAGCCAGTTCACATATTTCATTGATATTGATATTTGCATAATCCTTGGATTCCAGCAGTTTAATCAGAGCATCCGCCAAACACAGCTTGCTGATTAATTTGTTTATAAATACTCATATTAATGATTTACAAGTAAATCATCATTCACCATATACGGCTACCCTGCCCTCAAAGTGGGGAAGCATGTACTTCTCAACTATCTTATTATACGCGTCTTCTCCTCTTTCAAGAATTTGTGACAAAGGAGATTTGCTGACTTCGATGTTTTCAAGCAGTGCGCATGCACCTTCAAGAAAGAAGCCATATTCTGTATTTCTGGTGCAGTTTGCCACTATTTCCGCGTCTCTTCTGTCGAAGAACACCTGCTGTGTCATAAAATCTATGATATCATCCTTTGTTTTGTATTCGTCAAAAGGCTCATACATTGCCGAGATTACTTTTGCCGATGCTCCAGCATCTTTTGCATCACATGGTATACCGGTCGTGTTGAAAAGTCCCTGGTGATATGTCATATATTTTCCGGGAGTTGCGTTTGGTCCCTGCGGGAAGGGAAGTATTCCGACGTTGTCCATCTGATACATGATATAGGAAGAATTACTCCAGAGCTCCATTGTCATAGCAACATACATAACGCACTCGTCATTATAAAACTCAATGGGATCCAAGGCTGTTTTGGACGGGTGGAAGCAGTCCGCGTGCGTGATCTGAAGTATGTTTTTTGCTCTGTCGAGTGCGATGAAACCGGCATCGGTGTATGCTCCGGCGACCACTTTTCCATCTTCGAATGCAGAGAACGTGACTCCGTTGGAAAGCATCATATTCACGATATAATACTGTTCATGTGATTTGATGCCGTACACCTGTCTGTCCCCATCTTTATATGTATATGCCGACAGACAATCTTCAAACTGATCCCAGTTCCATGCGTTGTTTTCGACAAAATCACGAGGGTCTGGCTGAGAAAGAGCCGTTACAATGTTCTCATTGACCGCTATGACATATCCGGATGAGATGTAGACAAGATCCGGCCAAGCGAACGGGATAACTCCGTAAAGATCATTCTTCCACAACACTGACTGCAGCATGTTGGGCGTTCCGTATTTTTCAAAGTCTTTTATATCAAGCAGAGTGGACAGACCCTGATAATACCCGGCACGTATATCCGATACCATCCAGTAGGAGTTGCCGGTTACGAGGTCATACTGCTGTGATCCGGTAATAACTCCGTTACGCATCTGTTCCAGCGTATTTGAGCTATAGTTTATCGTGATCGAACAGTTAAGGTTTTTTTCCACATCCTTGATCCTTTTCAGCGCCATATCGGCATTCGCCGTATCGGGGACAAAACCCAGAACCGATTCTCCTACTCGAGAGGATAACCCGGCAAAACCGTCCCATCCCCACAACACCTCAAAGCCGTCAAGATCTGTTTTCCCAGGCAGACCGGCATCATATTCCGGTACTGTCTCATCCGCGGCACTCTGACAAGCTGTAAACATAAAAACTATCATCAGTAATAAAGACAGTATTTTTATGGTTCTTGACATTTCGTAATCCTCCCTTGAGCTTTCTTATTATGATATTTTATCCTTTTTCTGTTAAGTTGTTAACTATTATTGTGTTTTCGTTTTCGCCCTCGCACTCAGATACTTCAGCCCTTCATCGTACTGTGTTTTTGATATGGCGTGGCGAATAAGGAACGCATCAAGCAACTGTTTCTGCTAAATGAAAAGCCGTCTGTTCTTTTCCTCGTATGAAAGTGACTCCCAGTCCCCGCTATCAAGATGCACGCTCATGTCTTCCTTCCTCTGCCGTTCAATATATCTTTAATAATATCATGTTACTATTATACCAAATCCCCTACTGCTTTGTCAAGTATTTGTCATAAAATGATTTTTCCCACAATGGAGCCATTTTCCACAAGTACAAGTAAGATTTTTCTTACTTGACAAAATTTTTATGTTTTCCCTATTGACAAATCACTAATCGTGATGTATAATATATCCATAAATTTCACGAATAGCGATATTTAGAAACAAACATTTCGGTTTGATCTACGGAGGTGACTTGTTATGGAAAACAGAAAACACAGTATACGACAAAGCAGCTTTACAGAGACGCGAGACCTTATCGTTTCGCAGGGACACAACGGACACCTGTCTGTCATAGACAAAGCGACGGGAGCAATGATGGTGCATATGGCATATATAAAGCCGCTGACAAGGGAACAGCTTGAGTTTATCGCGTCAGACTGTCAGTCGTGCTATACGGTACGGCAGTCCGTTTAAAGACAGACTATGGTCGATATGGGAAAAGAGGTTCAAAAGGAAATGGATGACCTCGTCAGGCTCAGAAAAGAGATCTCGGACGCTATAAAGACTGTGGAGAACAAAGAATACCAGACGCTGCTGGAGAAACGGTATCTGGAGTTTTTCACGATGAAAGAAATCGCGGACGATATGTGGTACGACGTGCGGCACATATACAGGATGCATGATGAGGCTCTGAAATTTGTCCGTATCCCCGAATCCTGTCAAAAATGTCATTGATACACACTATATATCCATGCGGCACTTTGTGGTATGATATAATCAGAGAAGAATAAATAAAAAGAGTCTCACGAGATTGCTCCCGTGAGACTTTTCATATGCGGATTACGGCTATATAACCGGGTTATCGGATTCGCCTTTGCGGAACAATTCAGAAGGAATGCTTTAAACTAGAAAAGCAAGTAATTATAGTTTAGTGCATAAATGTTTCAACCATTCCCACTGGATTTTTCCGCGCCTCTCTTTGAAGGAGCGATTTCCCGTTTGATGTACTCTTCGATTTTATCTATGTTGGATTCAATATACTCTGTCGGAGTCTGTCCGTTTTCCATCCACCCGCCCAAAGAGCTCCATGGCGGAGAGGCGAAATACGAATATTGCGTGTTCATGAACAAACCGTAGTAAACATCTGCGTCGCGACGGTCAAAGAAGTAAGTACGATAAAGAAAATCCATTATTGAATCGTTTGTTGGGTAATCTTCAAACGGTTCATAAAGCGCGTTTAACGCTATCGCGGTCGCTTCGAGGTTGGGCGAAAAACGGGAAATAGCGATAGCTCTCTCAAGGTTATGGTGATTTGTTGCCATGAAACCGGGCTCGACATCGGGACCCGAAGGCCACGGTACAAGTCCGAAGTTAGTCATTTCCTTCACTATATTTTGTATAAGATATTCGGCATAATGCAAAACGCCGAGTACCGTTTTGCCTGTAATTAGCGAGTTGACAGGATCGTTTGAACCGTCTATTGTGTATGAAAGAGCACCGTTGTAAACATCCTGTCCCTCGTTCATGGCGGTAAGCGCCCGCGGATCGTGCAGTCCGGACCGATAGTTTCCGTCGGGACCTATTTCTGCAATTCTGTAACCGTTTGAGAGAATATAGTTCATTCCCAGATCCCAGGGCGCGACAGTCAGACCATATTGTTTTACCTCACTGCCCTCCTGAACATAATACTTTTCAAGGCAGTCACGCAGAGTTGCCCATGTCCACTGCTTGTTTTCATACAAATCTCTCGGATCTTCCGCGCCCACAGCGTTAATCAGATCTTCGTTTACTACAGTTAGACCCGAGTATGACACGGACGAAGTGGGCCACATCATCGGAACGAACGCATACACGTCATCCTCCCAGCACAGCACTTCGAGAATGTTTCGTTTTCCCCATTTGTCTTCGTTGCGATAATCGAGAAAGTCTTCCAGTTCCGACAGACCGACAAGGGCGCCTGCTTTCATATCATTTCTGAATTTATCAGAGATATCGCATAAAATGTCGCAAAAATAATCTCCGGTAACATTGCTCATGTGAAAGCTGTCGTATAACGATCCGTTTTCAAAATACACTATATCCAGCTTACAGTTCAAATTATTCTGCACATCCTTGATGCGTTGAAGGGCAAGGTCGGCAAGTATCGTATCTACTTCATATCCCAGAACCTGCTCACCTCCGTTGTATTGAGCCTGACCGCCTGTTCTGCGAAGGTATTTGATGGTAACGCCTTCAAGGTCAGTCTTTTCACTTTTGACCGAAAAATCAAGATCAAATACTTCCGGCTCTCCTGAGCCGCAAGCAGACAGAATAATAAGCGACAGGATTAAAAGTATAACTGTTCTGGCTACTCTTTTCATTACAGAATCATTCCTTTCTGCTGAAGAATACGCTCTTGTGTCGTTTTTGTTCCTGATAAGTAAAAAATGCCGAAAATCCGCAATTTGAATTGATTGAAGTAATATGAAAAGACATATATCAAAAAACAGACTCGGCAGAGGGTCTGTTTTAATTATATACAACAATTTGATGTTTGTCAAGGGGGAATTTATGCCCAGAAGACCTAGACGTCCGTGCGGAGTCACCGGCTGTCCGAAGCTTGCCGTTGAAGGCGGGATGTACTGCAAGGAGCACGCAAGAGAGATCCAGCGCACATACGACAGATTCAAACGCGCGCCTGATCACGATAAGAGGTACGGCAGGGCGTGGAAAAAGATACGCGCGCGGTACGTGTTGAGTCATCCGCTCTGTGAGCTGTGTTTGAAGGAAGGAGGTTTTCTTTTATGAATAGCAGAAGATACTATATCGCCTACGGAAGCAATCTTAACGTTCCGCAGATGAAAGCGAGATGTCTCGGCGCGGCAGTTTTAGGCACGGCATGTCTTCACGGCTGGGAGCTTCTTTTCAGGGGAAGCGGGACAGGGTCGTATCTGACGATAGAGAAAAGCGAAGGCGGCTGTGTTCCCGTTGCAGTATGGGAGATAACGGACGCAGACGAAAAGGCTCTTGACAGATACGAGGGATATCCCGGTTTCTACTACAAAAAGAACATCCGCGTCAGATACAGAGGCATCGTAACGGGATGTGAAAGGACTGTCAACGCTTTCGCGTATATTATGCATGAAGACAGAAGGATAGGGGTTCCGTCTGTTTCGTATATGCGGACGTGTCTTGACGGATACGGCACTTTTCTTTTTGACAGAAGCATACTGATAAAAGCATACGACAAATGCAGGAGGATGACGCTTAATGAAGAATGATCATGAATACGCCGCGGTTTGCCCGATATGCGGAAACACGTATACGGGACATCCGGCATTATCGAGAACGGACAATGAAACGCTCATATGTCCCGACTGCGGAACGAGGCAGGCGCTTGATTCGATAGGCATAACGGGAAGCGAGCAGGAAAAGATAATAGAGACGATCCACCGTCATACGCAGAGATGACGGCAGGAGGTACCGCAATGTTCGGAATATCAAAGGAAGCGCTTGAAATGCTGCGTAAAGAGTATCCTCCCGGCACGAGAGTGGAGCTTGTCACAATGGATGATATATCCGCTCCGCCGGCCGGAACGAAAGGGACGGTTCTTGCAGTGGACGATATAGGGTCCCTGATAATGAGATGGGACAGCGGAAGCAGTTTAAACATGTGCTACGGAGAAGACGTTGTGCGTAAGGTGAACGACTGATTTTTTCAAAACACCGAAAAAGAGACAGAGCCTTTTAAAGTTCTGTCTCGTAAATTTTTACTCTGTAATTATGTATTCCGTATCTGTACCTATGTAATACCTGATTCTCCATCCGTCATCGGAATGTGAGAGAATATAGGTCATGCTATGGAGGAAATAGTTGTGTGTACCGGATCCGACATCAGCTTCCTTATAATGACAAGTCAGCAAAACATTGCCAAGTTCGTCTGTAGAAACCGAGTAAGTGCCTTCTCTGATCCCCCATGTATTCCCCGAAAAATCTCTTGTGTATGTTTTCGAATTATGTTCTATTATAGTGGTCTGATTATCGGCAATACACTCAGCGATCTCATCGTCAAAAACAGAACGAACAAAATCTGTCCATTTCTGCCAGGTGCTGATATCACGATCCGTTATCATATGATAAAAGCCACTCAGGTCGGTGTTGGAATAATTTACCGATATAGACGCAGGCTCTCGTATACAAAGGAAGAACTTATTAAACCTGCGTACTAAATCTGATATTTCATCATCGGATATGTCCGTATTTTCTGAATTATTGTATGTTTCATGACAGTCCATTACATTATCATAATAGTAAGTGAAGCCCCCTTTTTCCAGGATATATTTTACTTTCCAGCCGCTTTCACTGTGTTCTAAGATGTAAAATCTGCGGTACTCTTCCGGTAGTGAATGATTGGACTCTATTATTCCTTTAACTTTCAGAACGGTGTTTCCTGTTTTATCCGTCACCAGTTCATATGAAAAAAACGGAACAAATTCATCATAGATCGGATCTTCTATATACATGTCATCATCGATTCTATGAATGTTGGAACAGAGTCTTGCAGCTGATTCTTTTAAGTTGTCACAGAATACCGAATCAATGAGTTCAGACCATTTTTCCCATTTGTCTATTTCCGATTCGGTGATCTTAAGGTATTGTCCCGTTAAGTCGGTTTGATTACGGTCGACTTTAATACCGGGACTGCAGCTGCAAACGCGATTGAAGAGCTCTAATCTGCTTAAGAATAGCTGTATCTCAGGATCATCGACAGTCAGTTTATCCGTTTGTCCGGTCACCGGGAGAGAACTACCGGTGTCCGTATCGGAATAATCTGTAACGGATTCGTCCGAAACAATACCGATTTCCTCTGTAAATGACTCGCCGGGATTTGTATATGTGACAGTACCGACTTGTGTGTCGCTTGGAGATTCGGGATCGTTGCCGTTGGTATCATTGAAGCATCCGGCTGTTATTACAATAATAAACAATAAAACTACGGGCATTATCACCTTTTGACTATTCACAATTTCTCTCCCCATCGATCAGCTGAAATAATATAGAAATGTTATAGTTGTGAAGTGGATACTTTTTTTCATTTAAATACTCTCCTTTGAATCATATTTCCGTAAAGAAACACATGAACGGGTTTTTATTGAACTGTCCCCCTTTTCTGCAGTATATTCATGATTTAATAATATCATTTTACAACGATGTTGTCAAGCATTTTTCAGCGAGTTGCGTTTTTGAGACTGTAAGTTGCAATAGGCAATAAGAATTATTCATAAATTTATATGCCTATTATTAAAAGCCGTGCCCTTACCGGCGCCGGCTCATTTATTATTTCCGAAAGGGGAGATCGCTGATTGCGAAAATTGAAGAAATACACCCCGACGCGGTTCATGCTGAAGACCTCCCGATATGACAAGGATTCCGCAGACTACGCCGTCGATTTCATACAGTCTCTCTGCCATACGAAAGGCACGTGGGCCGGAAACAGGTTCGAGCTGATCGACTGGCAGGAGCAGATAGTAAGAGATCTGTTCGGCGTAGTTAAGGACAACGGTTATCGCCAGTTTAATACGGCGTACATTGAGATCCCAAAAAAACAAGGTAAGTCGGAACTTGCCGCTGCTGTCGCTCTGCTTCTTACCTGCGGCGACAACGAGGAGAGGGCGGAGGTGTACGGCTGCGCCGCAGACAGACAAACATATTTACTCGTCTGCAAATTGAACAAATAAGCATAGCGCCCGTTCTTCTCGATTAAATCTCTATGAGTTCTGAATATATCCGTTCTTCTGCTTACGTACATCATTTCACGAGTATACGCCGCTAAAAACGACGTTTCAGCAACGATAAAGGATAAGGAGTGATTATTATGAAAATATTCAGGTTTGAAAACATAATGAACGTGGTAATATACGCCTTTCTTACGTTCATACTTGTAATCATAGTTAATCAGCTCGACCTCAGCAGAACGAACAACAGGTACTATAACGGTTTTTACGGCGCGGACAGCAGAAAGATACTCATAAATTCCAAAGGAACGGATTTCAGAATAGATACCGAAGCGCTGGGCACCGATTTTGTGCTTTATGACACTGTATATGACGTTCAGCCGAGTCCCAACGTTCTTACACAGAGAGTTATATACGCCAAAGGGATATATCCTCAGCCCGCAATGATTGACGGACATTTTTTCACGTATGAAGAGATTGTATCAAAAGAAAAAACTTGCGTTGTGGGCAGCGGAGTTGTTGAAGGCATAAGAGAGGAAAACGGCGAAAAATACTATCAGCACGGCGCTGATAATTACAGGGTAATAGGAACGATGGGTCTTGACGCCGCGTCCGACCTTGACCTTATAGTAATATTCAACTGGGGCGGATATTACGATAACGACAAAACCGTAAACACAAACTACATGATAGATTCCGATATATACCAGCGTACTGACGAAGTGTTCAACGCAATATGGAATCAGCTTGAGGAGTATAAAAAGGAACACCCTGAAATAGTGTTTGAGAACATATATTACGAAAACAGCATAAGAGGCTTTGAATATTATTCAAGACATCTTTATTTCTGGGGGACGGTGCTTGTATTCCTTAATCTGTTTATAGTATCCGCGAGATACAGCTCAAGGAACGTAAGAAACGCCGCGGTAAAACGACTTGTAGGCGTTCCCGCAGCCGGAATTGTGGCATCTGTAGCGGGAAGATACGCGCTAACAGCTCTTACGGGAGTTATTATCTCGTTTCTTTGCATCCGTTTCCTTAACGTAAACGCGACGTACGCCAAAAGCGAGTTCGCATATTTCTCAAACATTTCGCCTAAAATCGTTATTATCGTTATCGCCTGCACGCTTGTTATATCTATAATCTGCGGACTTATCCCCGCACTCCGCGTTATCTCGAAACACGACATAAGCGACGAGGTGAAATAATCTTTCAACAATTCCTGTTGAACAAAATATAATATAGATAGTGAGTTTTTAATTTCTGTTATTTTTCTGTTAACATTATTTACAGTCTGATGTTTATCGTATATACTGAAAACAGAGGATACCATATTTTTTTCTTTGTAACAGCAACGTCGCCAACTCAAAGGATTACGCGATTCACCGTCTTGTGGGAGCCACGAAACGCGACGTGGCTTTAATGACAACCGTTCAGATGCTTATTCTTCTTCTTGTTTCCGACGTCCTTATACATTATCCGTATCTTCTTTCAAAAACAGGACTGTTTCTTAACGGGGACAGTATGTTATACATATTTTCAGGCGAAAGAAAGATATATATCGTTATAGCCGTTCTGAATATATCCGTTCTTCTGCTTACATATATCATTTCACGCGTATACGCCGCTAAAAACGACGTCTCCGCAACGATAAAGGATAAGGAGTAAAGACTGCTGCTGTCAGTAACACAATCAGATTACCGTTAAATAACCCGCCCGCCGAAGGACCTTAATCCCCGGCGGGTGCAGCTGTAATATTGAGCTTTTAAATCTGTTCGGCGTTATTCCCCTCGAGCGCGGGTGCACGCAGCTTTTCGGGGATGCATTCAACTATGATACCGGCGATTTCCTCTTCGGATTCGGGACAGTTTCTCTTAAGCCAGTATTTCAGATACGAAACAAGGCTTGAGTGAAAACCTATAAAGCAGTATATCTTATGCTGTTCGTTCTCGTATAGATTTTCACATAGCGGTTTGAAATACTTTTCATATTTATCCTCGATGCTTCTTTTTCTGTAATCATAATCAAATTCTGAAAGAAGCCATAAAAACAGCTTACTGTTTTCTTTAATATGTTTCAATAGCGGGATAAAAATACTACCTTTATTATAATCACTGTGCGTTTCGGCGTATGCTGCTTTGATTTTGGAAAGTTGCTCAACCTGTATTTCTTCAAGAAGATCCATTTTGTTGTCGAAATGAGAATAAAACGTCCGTTCTGATATACTGCACAGTTTACATAAATCTCTCACGCTGATATGGTCCATATCATAGTTACTGAGAAGCTCGATAAATGCTTTTATTATTTTTGCGTGTGTTTTTTTATAGCGCGTATTATTCTCTACATTCATAATTATACCCCCGATTTAATTAAAAAAATTTATTAACTTCACACTTTTCCGGAATCTATTATTGTAATATTGCTCAAAATGTAGTATAATACATTCAGAAACAAAAGTCAACCACCGATGTAAATTATTAATAACCGTTATTCCAGAATTGGCCATTCTGATACAGAATAACGGTTTACGGTACCGGTGATTTGCGTTTGGGCTTGATGATGTTTCAATAAATAAAGTATATAGGAGTGACAATTAAAATGAACAATAAATTAAAAAGTATTATTGCGGTCCTTGTTGTTGCGGTAATCGTTTCTGCGTTCGCCATTCCTGCACTTGCAGGTATCAGCGGTCTGACGTATACAGCAGGCTGGGAAGCTTCAGATTTGCCGAATAACTTTGTTGCACGCGCAACGTTGTCATACAGCGGCGGCAACGGCAAAGAGGTTTACTGTGCTGCTGTTGCGGAAACTAATCTTGAATACTGTTCCATAATATCTGAATGGACTCATGCGATTTCCGCTTCATATGTCGGCAATTATGTGCCGTACGAACTGGATATTCCTTTTGTTACGAATTATTACGGTTCAGCGATTTATACAGGC
Organism: Clostridia bacterium; assembly: GCA_017427285.1. GTDB lineage: Bacteria > Bacillota > Clostridia > Oscillospirales > UBA644 > HGM12619. The sequence goes on along the minus strand of JAFRTE010000034.1, from coordinate 2,895 downwards.
AGACCGTAATCTAAACATGAAGATTAAAGAGGGGATAGTCTCCTGTCCCCTCTAATTTTGATAATTAAGGCGAAATATATAAAAGCAGGTGATTACATGAGAATGCTCGCTCTTAATATATGGACCAACATCAAAAAGAAACCTGTTGTTTCCTTAATAATATTTCTTCAGCTTGCAATAACCGCCTTCTCTCTTTATTCAACCGTTTATACGCAGACAGTTCTTGAATCGCAGAATACGCGCGTTCAGAACGCTTACGGCGCGAATAAAATCCTTGCAGTTCAGCCTAAAACCGATTCTCCGAGAGTAATGGAGGAAATGATGCGTTCACAGGGAATAGGCTTTGTTTCCACCGAAGAAACCGATTATTCGGATTATACTGCTTTTCGGGATAAAATAAACGAATCTGAGGTTGTGAGATCTGCCGTTCAGTATTTTATACAGGTTGATACGAACTATCCTATCAGTGAATGGGGAATAACGGACGACAGCGTAGGATACTATTCTTTTTACAGAAACAAGCATGTTGGCGAGGATGTTACCTTTGACGGGAAGGAATATCCGCAGTATTCTCTTAACACTTTTGCAGTGGACAGAAGCTATCTTGACATTTTCGGAATAGCGCTCAACAGCGGCCGTCTTTTTTCCGATGAGGAATTTGAGGATTTCAACCCGAGTCATATTCCCGTTATTCTCGGATATGACTATAAGGATTATTTTTCTATAGGCGATACGTTTAAGGCAAGTTTTATGGGAACTCCCGGCGAAACGCCGAGCGGCGACTACAATGAATATATGACGTTTGAAGTTATAGGCTTTATTGAAAAAGATCAGTTTGTATACCGTCCTGGCGGTAGCCTCCCGTATCCCCTGAATAAATACATGATTATCCCGTACTATTCAAAATCGCTTGAAGAAATGCTTGAGCTCAGCGAGCGATATGCGGCTTACGGCGGCGGAACGTTCCGTTATGTTAACTATTACCTTAGCGGTCTCGGTATAGGATTTAACCTGTCGAAACACTATGTCGCTTCTCCTGAAAACGAATCGGCTGCTATTGAGGAGCTTCTGAATTGTTTGAAGGAAGCGGGACTTGACGATGCTTACGGCGTTGTCAGAGCATACTCTCCCGAACAGTTGGCAGACAAATATTCGGAGCGGACTGCGCTGCAGAAATATCTTCTTATCGTAATGGTTGTTCTTGCTGCTCTGAGCCTGATTTTCTCTTCCGTAAACAAGGTTGCCTACAGCATGAAGACGTATTCCGTTCACGTTCTCGTAGGCTCAACGGTAACCCGGATAATAGCGTATTCCGTGCTTGAAACACTGATATACTGCGTTATCGGGTTCGCGGCGGGAATGTCATGGTTTCTTGTTCTGTACCCGAATGCAAACGAAAACCCCGCCGTATACAATAGCGCGATTTCAAACTCTGTTATCGTTTCCGCAGTGTTTATCGTCGCAACATGTTTATGTACGCTTTTGTTTGTAGCGTTAAAAGTAAAGAAATACAGCATCTCATCGCTTATACGCGGCAACGCAGCAAAAACCGCCGGAAAAGCGCCTCTTTACAGGCTGCTGACATTTATAATGATTTTACTTTTAAGCGTCTGCGCAACTTTCGGAACAAACTATAAATGGCAGACGGACCATGTTGACAAATATCAGCATGATTTCTACAGTAACGACGCATACACGTTTTATCTTTCACGGCTCATGCAGGAAAACGCGCCTGACTTGAAACTTGATTATGATGTCGAAATTGAAAATTACTCTGTTGACGAATTAATCAGAACTCACTACGATCCGCTGATAGCTCCGTGCATAAGAGCGGTATATTATAAAGGGGATGTCGAAATTCCGAATATTACTAAAGGCCGCTGGTTTACGGAAGAAGAAATGAACAACGACTGCGATTATGTGGTTGCGGGCAAAAACGTTATAGAGGATTTTGCCGATGAAAAAGACGGCGAGCTGTTTTTTACGTACGATAACAAAGATTATAAGATTATAGGAATAATGGGACGCGAGGGACATGATACAACAGTTGACAACTGGGTGTTTTTAACTCTTCCTACAATTCTTAAACTGAATGATTCCGCGGAAGGCACATATATCGTTGACGGTTCAGATTCGAATGAAATACTGAAAGCGCTCGGAATGTTTGAAAAGCAGTTTACAGAAACTGGGCTTTTCAGGGCTGACCCGATACCTCTGGCGGATATAGGAATTGATGACGATGTTCTGTATCAGTTTATGATTATGATTCTTTTGACGGCGCTGATTTTCTGCGCTTATTACATAGACGAAAACATGAGAATTTTTGATATAAAAAAACTTGTGGGTTATTCAAAGCTCATGATTTTGTTTGACAGTCTGATTGAATTCATAGTTCTTTCAACAGCCGCCTTCGCAGCAGGCAACCTGCTTCTTTTTACAACGTCAAAAACAATGTTAAACGAAATGCTTTTCTTCAACTCAATCAGATTCAATATACCAGTTATTACCGCGTCATATGCAGGCATAGTGTCTGTTTCTGTATTATTCTCGATTATCGCAGTTTACAGAGCTTTCCGCGGCACCGCGAGAGATCTCAGACGGGGTTGACATACATACGGTTTTAATGTATAATGATTTCGGAAAACAATACACGTCATATAAACAACAACATAATTACGGGAGGCACACATGGAAAACATAATATCACTAAAAGGTATATGCAAAACATACGGCAAGGGCGACGGACTGGTAACTGCGCTGCGTCCCATTGATCTTGATATCAAAAAAGGCGAAATGCTTGCCATTATGGGTAAATCGGGTTCAGGTAAATCAACGCTGTTAAATCTTCTTGCAGGACTTGATACTCCCGACAGCGGAGAATATATCTACAACGGC
>JAFRTE010000033.1 GCA_017427285.1 Clostridia bacterium | reverse complement strand
ATTACCCCATGACATAAGATCTACAATATCGCTGAAAATATCACTTGAAGAAAGAAGATAATAATTCTTACCAGTTACGATAACAGGGCAAAGTACTGCGGAATCGAACATCTGCGAAGGATATGAAACAAGAGGGTATTCATCAGAATCGGACGATGCCGCAGCAAACGGCGCAGCGAATAAAACAATAAAAAAAAGAAGCAATGCGAATGTTAAAGATTCCTTCATAGTATCCTTTAGAACAAAATAAAGCAAATAATACATCTGTGTTATGAATATGGCAATTTCCGCTGACATTGCCATAGTTCCGTCATTCCAAATTAAGTTTATCACATTATAACGGTGTTGTCAAGGGAAAAACGAAGAAAAAAGAGCGACTACGTCGGATTCATTTTTCTCCGATATGATCGCTTTTTTTTGTCGCTTGAAGACGTCATTTGCGCCATTTCACCCAATCCCTAAGTGAAGCGGACAAATGTTCTTACCATATTTTTTCTGCAACCCTTCTTTCATGCTTATTATACCCTATTTAATAGGATTTGTCAAGAGGTATTATATATTTTTCGCTTATTAAATTATATTTGTCGTTTTGGAGTCAGCATTTGACGCTATGAGGGAAATACATGATTGAATTATTTAAAAGCGTAGTTTTCAGCGATTTATTGTAAAGGATGTGAAGACAAATGGCAGACGTAGGCGTTAAGCTGAAAGTTGACGGGGAAAAAGAGTTTCGGCAGGCTATCAGGGACTGCAATACCGCATACAAAGAGCTTGGCTCTGAATTAAAGCTTACGCAGGCGGAGTATGACAAGACGGGCAAAAAGAAAAAATACCTAAAAGAGCAGGCGGAAATTCTATCCAAAATGATGGAAACGCAGAAAGAGAAGGTACAGACTCTTGCTTTACAGCTTACCCGCGCGAAAAAGGAGTACGGCGAAAACTCTTCAAAAGTCCAGGAGCTGAAAACAAAGCTTAACGACGCGAAAACGGCGCTTGTTAATCTGGAGAATCAGAATAAGAAAAACACGAAAGAGACGCGTGCGTTTACAAAAGAGCTGGAAAAGCAGTGGGACGTAATGAAAAAAGCCGGCGCCGCAGTCGGAGCCGCAATGACTGCTGTTGGCGCTGCCGCTGTTACCGCAGGAAAAAAGATATTCGAAATGGCAAGCGATGTTTCGACTACCGCGGATAATATTGACAAAATGTCGCAGAAGATAGGTATCTCCGCAGAAGCGTTTCAGGAGTGGGATTATGTCTTCAAAATGTCCGGAGCTGACGTATCTGGTCTTCAGACAGGAATGAAAGAGCTGTCCGGCATTATTATCGACGCGGGTAACGGCTCTGCATCCGCTGCGGCTAAGCTTGAAGCAGTAGGTCTTTCGCTTGAAGACTTAGCAGGAAAATCACAGACAGAACAGCTTCAGACCGTCATCACCGCGCTTCAGGGCATGGAGTCGGGCGCGGCGCGCACAACGGCAGCTACGGATCTTCTCGGTAAATCCGCTACGGAAATGGCCGCAGTGCTTAATATGACTGCCGAAGAGACTGCCGCGATGAAGCAGGAGGCTCATGACTACGGTATGGTCATGTCCGATGAAGCGGTTTCGGCAGGAGCAACGTTTAATGACAGCCTGACAAGGCTTCAGGATACTGTTTCCGGGCTTAAAAACAGTTTCGTTTCCGAGCTGCTCCCGGGAATAACAATGATAATGGACGGAATTTCAGGTCTTGTTGCGGGGAACAACGATGCCGTCGATACATTGAAAAACGGCGTTCAAACCACGATAGAGAGTATCGCGGGGATACTGCCTCAGGTGGTGGAACTTCTGCCGCCGATGATTTCCACGATACTTACGGCTCTGATAGAACTGTTTCCGAGCCTTATGGATGTCGTTATCGAGCTTTTCAATTCCCTTGTCGATATGCTGCTTGAGCATTTGCCAGAGCTCATTCCCGTCGCGTTTGAGGCGGTAATGACTATTGTTAACAAGCTGATAGACTCCCTGCCTGAGATCATTAACTCAGCGATACAGATAGTAGAATCTCTTGTCACAGGGATAACTGAGGCGCTGCCGCAGCTCATACCCGCAGCAGTCGGAGCAATACTTACTATCTGCACTTCTCTTTTAGATAATCTCCCCGAGATTCTGCATGCCGGGCTTCAGATGATCGTTGGTCTTGGAAACGGTCTGCTCGCCGCTCTTCCGGACCTTATCGCAAAGCTGCCCGAAATCATAAGCGGAATAGTCGATTTTCTCGTCGAAGCGCTACCCATGATCATCGCTGCGGGAATCCAGCTTCTTGGCGGGATTATACAGGCGATACCGGAAGTCATAATAGTGCTTTTGGAAAAACTGCCTGATATCATTGTAGGGATATTCGACGCGCTGACTTCTCCGGACTCTCTCAGTATGATAGCCGATGCGGGGTTGGAATTAATAGAGGGGCTATGGCAGGGCATATCCGACGCGGGAGCATGGCTGTGGGAACAGATATCTGGATTTTTCGGAGGTATCGTTGACGGGATCTGCGACATATTCGGGATACATTCTCCGTCAAGAGTTTTTGCCGACATAGGCAAAAACCTTATGCTCGGTATGGAGGAAGGAATAGACAAGGAATCGAAAACCGTGTTAAAAGACGTAAACGCTCTTGCAGGCGATATTACGGACGCGATGACTTTACAGGGCAGTATTTCTGTTCGCAGCACAAGAAACGGAAACGCTCCTAAGGCGGGAAATGTGATTAATATATACCCGCAGGAGCTTTCCAACAGTACCGTTGACTATCTTTTCCAGCGGTTTAACGCTCAGATGGGGGCCACTGTATGAGGAAGTTCTTTATCGAGAATGAAAAAGGAGAAAGATATTCTTTAAACAATGAAACGGGAATATTTTTAGACAGTCCGTCAGGGCTCGGTCAGACGATGTCTGTTGTGTCTGCGGATATACATAAAGGGTTTTTCAAGGATATATCGGGAGATACAGAGCCGCAGAGCAGCATTGCCGGTGATCTAGTATTTACAAAAAACGCATACGCTGTTTACAGAACATTTGTCAACTGGATAAACAGAGCGAAGGAGCTTTATCTTATCTACTCCCCTGACGGGACGGAATACAGAAGAAAAGTGATTATAGACTATATCCAGAAAACACAGCTTGACTCTCTTCGATGGCTTCGCTGTCCCGTTTCGTTCCAGTGCTTAACGCCGTTTTACAAAGCGAAAGCGACTGCTCTTAATATGGACGATACGTCTGATGCTATGAGGTATGACTATACATATGACGAAAACCTGCGCTACTCTGCGTCGTCGATAGCGGGGATGTCATGCGAGTTGCAGGGGCAGGGACATATTCCTTCGGCGATAAGCTTCAGATGCAATGGATATCTTGCTTTTCCAGAGCTTACGCTTACGGGACAGGATACGGGGAATATATACGGAAAGCTGAAGATGAATTTAACTACCGGGAGAGATCAGGTACTGTATCTGTGCTCTAAATACGGTGAGACGTCTGTTTGCATTGACGGAACTGACGCGCTTTCGTATGTTGATTTATCTTTTGATCCGTGGATACGTGTACCGAATACGGAGAAATGCGCACTTGTGCTTTCTTCTGACGATGATATGTCTGTTTCCGTCGAACTTTTGATGTATGACTATTACAGGACGGTGTGAGGTCCGCTCAGTCTTTCAGTACGGTATCGTCCAGCAGAAAGTCGATAACGCCAGTATGCAGCACGCCGTTGTCGTCATACCATTTTTTACGTATATCTCTTCTGACAATTACCTTGGGAAAAGAGTCGCCTGTCAGCAGAAAAGGTCTGAGTTCCTGTTCGCTCTTTTCGGTATCCGGCAATGCGAATGCTGACTGAATATATATTTTTTTGCCGCCTTTGGTGGCTATAAAGTCAATCTCCCTTGGCATTCTTACATATCTGCCTTCATTGTTTTTCTCATTTGAGGAAACGACTCCAACATCGACTGAAAAACCGTTAATGACAAGATGATTGAAAATAATGTTCTCCATAATGTGCGTCATTTCCTGCTGACGGAAGGAAAGTCGGGCATTCCTTAATCCGACATCTTCACAGTAGTATTTAGACGGATAGTCAAAATATTTTTTCCCCTTCACATCATACCTTTTCGATTCATGGAAAAGAAAAGCGTCTTCCAGATGGTCAATGTATGAAGCGACGGTGTTCTGCGACATGTTTTCTCCTGTTACAGACCTGAGAGTATCGGAGATTTTTTTCGGATTTGTAAGTGAACCGACAGAAGAACATAACAGGTCAATGAGCCTATCCAGAATATCCTCTCTTTCGATTCTTTTTCGTTCAACTATGTCTTTAATATATACCTCCGTAAACAGTGATTTCAAATATTCCGATTTCGCAGTATCGGTTTGACGCGAAAGAATCAGGGGCATTCCGCCGAAAAATGCATAGTTTTCAAAAGCTTCTTCCTTATCCCCTCCCACAGCAGCGTAATACTCTCCAAAGCTCAGAGGATGCACACGAATCTCATCGCTTCTGCCGCGGAACTCAGTTAAAATATCTCTGGAAAGCATTTTGGAATTGCTGCCCGTCACATATACATCAAGATTGGACAATGTGCGAAGGTCGTTCAGAACATCATAAAACGTTATCTTTTTACCGTCAGGATTATATGGGTTTTTAATTTGATCTGACATCTGTATTTCATCAATAAAGAGATAATACTTCTCCGTTTTTCCCTCCGTCTTTTCCCGGACATATTCCGCAAGAAAAAGCGGATTCCGGTATTTTATGTCTTTTGTCAAATCAAGCTCTACTGAAATAATTCTGTCTTCTCCAACACCCTGCTCAATCAAATACTCCCTGAACAGTTTATTCAGAAGATATGACTTTCCACACCTGCGAATGCCGGTTACGACCTTCACCTGTCCGTCCCACATATACCCGATTATCTGTTTCAAATACATATCTCTTTTAATTTCCATACTCAACCTCACTGAAAACTTTTGCAAGTTTTATCTCTACTTTTCATTATTATATCACAATAGACTCAATTAGTCAATATGTTTTTTGTTTTATTCAGAAAGGACCGTATTTTTCTTTGAAAGCATATATAAAAGACACTAAAACATTTGTGACGGTAAAAGACCTTGATCTGGTCTCCTGGGATGTTCCCGTAGCGTCAAAAACTGATGAGACAGGCACCGTTCAGGCATACGGCATGCTTACGGGAAACGAAGGCTGCTTTCTTTTAATGGACGGCGATCTTTTCCTTATTCAATCCGCATCTCCCGAAGACAATCTGACCTCTTTTTCCGTTACCTCCATCATTGATTTCTTTAACAGGCCGGTGACAGCATCGGGAAATACCTGCGGAGAAATTTTGGAAAACATTTTAGTATCCGAATACAAGTGTCAGGCGGATACGCTTTACAGGTATGAATATCTGGAGATAACGAACAGTGACTATACACCCTGCTCTGTTTCGGGCGTTCATTCGTTTAAAGAACTCGTCAGAAGCTTTTCAAATGCTGTCGATGTACATTTTGACGGAAGAGGGTTTACACTGAAGGTAAGTATCTCCCCTGCCATGCGCTCATCGCATACCGTTACATTTGACGGCTCTGAGCAGCTTGTATCACAGGCGTTCTCAAAAGACACAGTCGGGAAGGTAACGTTTGAAGGTATTGACTATTATCTGAAAAAAGACGGGAGTATCGTTACCGTCTGTCCACCCGACAGGGAGAGAGTATCCGGGGAATGGGTAGTATCTGACAGTGAAACGCCGGAGGAGATATTTGCTAAAAACACAGCTTCGCATAAGATAGAATGGATGTCGTTTAAAAAGCTGGGGCTTTACGATCCCGTACGCTTCAGACTTAACGGCTCAGTATATGAGTCGTATATAACATATATACAGAAAAGCTCTTCCGATTCGAGGTACAGATACCGTTCGGGAGAGCTTGCCACTACTTTGACGGAAAAAATAAGGAGAATGAAATAATATGGCGATAAAGGGCGTAGTGTTTGACAATCAGACCGTTACCGCGAAAGATCACGGACGTCTTTTTGAAAAGATGCTTGATGACGGCGTAATAGAGGGGTGTACATTATCGGTAAGCGACAATACTCTTAATATATCCGCCGGGTACTTTATCTGCGCAGGTAGGCTGATGAAAATTAACTCAAACGAACAGCTCCCCCTTTCAGGTTCAGGATATATACGTGTAAAAGTCGTAATAGACACATCCCTACCCTCAACGGCGGATTCGTTTTCACAGGCAGTATTTGTTACCGAAAATGCTGACTCGATGAGCGAATTTTCTTCTCTTGTCAAAGAAGACATCAACGGCAGCACTACCGGCGTATATGAATATGCGTTCTGCTATCTGTATTATGACAGCGGGTGGACGGTTTACAGGGATCTTGAGCAAGCTTTGAACCACGAAGACAGGGTTGTAATTACTACCGCAACAACGGTTTCATCGTGGACGGCGAACAGTTCCGGCACATATTACAACGCAGGATATGTTTACAAGGCAGAAATCACAGTGCCGGGATGTAAGAACAGCTATACAGGTGGTGTCATATTTGGCCCCACATCAGCATCCAGCGGTGCACTTGCACCGTCTTTTGAAACAGGCACAAATACAATAACGATATACAGCAAAACACAGACCACGGTCACAATCAACAGAATTGAGGTGCATCCGTAATGGCAGTAGGAATGACAAACGCAGTTGTCGGTTCGGGCGGCGGTTCGGTCGACTGGACTGTTGTAACAGCAACAGCGGCAGATGTCCGCAACGGCAGAAAGTTCTACAACTCCTCGGGAGTTCTCGTATCAGGTACTGCACCGGTAAAGGCGGCGGCTACCTATAATCCTGGCACGAGCAACCAGACGATAGCAAGCGGAACATTCCTTACAGGCACACAGACAATTAAAGGCGACAGCGACCTGAAATCATCGAATATTATGAAGGGCGTTGACATCTTTGGCATTGTCGGTTCGTATGAAGCTTCTGAAAACAAATCTACAAGCGGCTCGTTTACAGGTGACGGTAGTTCATCCTGTTACTCATACAGCGGCTCTTTGCCTAACAGTGCAACAATCATTGCATGGACACTTTCGGGCGGTTCGGGAACAAACTACATTTACAGAGCGGACGGACTCAGCTCTTCGGGAACGGGCGTGTATATGACGGGTTCTGGTCCAAGCACTAACACGACATCATGCAGCATTTCTTATCAGCGAGCATATTTCAGCACGAGTAGTCCAGCCGTCTTTGGAAACGGCGTAACCTACTATTACAACATAATTTACAGATAACAGGAGACCGTAAAAAATGACTATCTTAAATGTAAGCGTTGTAAATAAAATAGCGACAGGCGACAATCAGATTATCGTCTGCGACAACACAGACTATGTTGTTCAGTTTACTCTCGATAAAGAGTGGGAGGAATACGATGCAAAAACAATGCGTATTCTCTACTCATCGGGAACATATGAAGATATAGTCTTCACAGGCGACAGTTGTCCGCTCCCGAGAATATACAATGCGGCGGCTATCGGTATCGGTATTTATGCCGGCGATCTTCACGCCACTGCTGCGGCTGTTTTTAACTGCAAACGGTCGGTATTAAGCGAAGACGGCACTCCGATTGACCCGCCGGAAGATGTCTATAACCAAATAATGGATGCTATCAACAGCGGAATTTTGAAGGGCGAAACGGGCAACGGCGTTTCTTCCGTCGAGCTTTTATCTGCCTCCGGGCTTGCGAAAACGTACCGTATGACTTTTACGGATGGAACGTATTTTGATTATACAGTAAACGACGGCGATATTTCCGGCTCCGTCCGTTTCGATGAAGCGCAGTCGAAAACCGACGCGGAAAAAGCGACGGCGCAAACGAATATCGGTCTCGGTAATGCAAACGAGGAGCTTGATATCCTCAAAACCGTATCTGCGGAAAAATCCGATGAAACGCTGTGGGAAAACGGTATTTACGCCGCT
>JAFRTE010000032.1 GCA_017427285.1 Clostridia bacterium | reverse complement strand
TGGGCACGCCAAGATTCGAACTTGGGACCTCCGCCTTATCAGGGCTATTATATAATTTTGCGGTTTCTTTTATATGCCCTTTTTTACGGATTCAAACGCATTTCGGCGATTTCTGAAATACCGCCAAAAACCTCGTTTTTGTTCATTTTCTTGTCAGCGACAAGTCCGAAATTTTCTCAAAAAAACTCAAAATTTTTCAAAAAAATCTCAGTTCGAGTTTGAACTTTTTAATTATAGGATACTCACGACAATTTTCAAGGGGGATTTTCATCTAATTTTTAAAAAATTTTTAATTTTTTAAAAAAATACACCCCTCCCCCCCTTTACAAAGTCACCAATTCGGTGTAAATTGGTGATAATCAAACAGAAAGGAGGTTTTATGACCGACAAAATAGTCAAACGATTTACAGTTTCGCTCCCGGTTCCCTTACATTCGAGAGCACAGGAATGTGCAAAGAAAATGGGGATCAGCGTAAATGATCTGATCAAAAAGCTGTTGACAGACTTTTTCGAGAGCGGCGAAAAGACAATCACAGAAGTTATCGAAAATTTTGAGAAACGGCTGGATGAAAATTTCAAGTTCCAACAGTACCTGCTTCATAGGTTGGAAGAACTCGAAAAAAAAGTCGAAAAAAAATGAGTGTTGCCCCTAGTCCTGAGAAAACTTCAGCAACACCCATCCAGAGTCATCGACCCTTATTCTGATTATACACCATCTTGGTGCATTGTCAAGGGGGTCTAAACTTCGATTTTTCATCCAGCCGTAAAATTACTCTCTAAATCCAACACACCCCCTTTAAAAGGATTATACCATGTTACTCAAAGTCGAGCAAGTTGCAGAAATTTTACAGGTCGATAAGGAGTCGGTTTACAAGTGGGTTCGTCGCGGCGAGCTGAGAGCTTTTAACGTCAGTCTGAATATGAATTCTCATAAACCCAGACTACGGTTCAAGCAGGAAGACGTTGACGAATTTCTCGAAAAACGGATTCCCCGACAGGAGTCGAAACCGCGGACACGAAACCGGATTTCAGCGAGCTGGAAGGCACGCATGGCGGCGGTCGGTATGCCGGTCGAATAAATCCACCCAGGATTTCATACAGGGAAAGAGTCGAAGATTCCCTTTTCCGAGTTCTGATAAGGCGGAGGTCACTGACGGCTTTACCCGTCGAAGCAAATCACTTATTCGTTGTCACAGGGAAAGATCAGTGTAACGTTCTTACACCGAGTCCTAAGCGATTACTGCGCCCGCGACCGATGTATCCCTCTCCTTTTTCATCAACTTTTACAGGGTAATCACCCAGGAGAAAAAACATGAAAGATACAATTTACCACATTTCTGAAGTCATGAGTCCAAACTTCACCACAAAAGGCATCAGGCGGAAAAAGCGCGATCAGGTCACGATTCCTCCAACCATCTCCAAAAGCCCTTTCACCCGGAAGATCCTGAAGGACATTTTTCAGGGACCCGGAACGCGGATCCGACTCCCCGAAGCCGAAGCAGGAACTGAAGCAGCGCAGGAAGAAAAGCCGGAAAACGTTTTTGCTCTCACGGCGGAAAAGCAGGTTCGTGAGCTGGCTGAAAAGGGGTGGAGGCTGCGAGTCGTTTCCACGGGCAAACTCCAACCGAATCCCCACGATGAAGTTCCCGAAATCTTTTTCCGGGAAAACGGCGCGGAGATCGAGTCGATCCATGACATGCAGAACGGGAGGCTCTGGGGAGTTTCCAGACGGGTCCAGGACGGGAAACAAGTGGTTGATATTTGGGCGATGATTCCCCCGGAGGAGGCCCGGAAATGAGTACCCAGGAACGAACTCCTTCACTGACTACGGTCGATATTTGTTACATTCACATTCACCCGGACATTCAGGTTCGGACGATGGTCAGTGACGATGCACTCGAACGGTACACCGAAATTTATAAAAGCGGCATCGTCTCACTTCCACCAATCAAAATTTGTATTTCCGCTGAGACTCAGGAATTCTTTCTGATCGACGGGCACCACCGGTTGAACGCGGCGAGGGCGGCGGGGCTGAAAACCATTCCGGCTTTGGATTATGGCGAAATGACCCTTGCCGAAATGATTTCCGAAAGCATCCGGTCGAACTGTGAACAGGGGCTAGCGCTCTCGAAGGCCGACCGGAAACGGGCGGCTGAAATGCTTGCGAAGTACAACCCCCAGATCACGGTTCGAGACGCGGCACAAAGAGTCGGTCTCTCGAAGTCCCTGGTCGCGACGGTTTTGAAAGAGTACCGGGAGAAAACGGTCGTCCAGTGCTGCGAGTGCAAAGCGACCGTTTTACGGCTGTACGCCGAAGACTCGACGAACGGCTGGGTGCAGGTTCCCGAAACGAAGCGCGACCGGTGGTTCTGCTGCGAGGATCATCGGCGGGAGTTTTATGCGAAACAGGCAGAAAAGGAAGCTGCGAAACAGGCACGGCGGGAAGCACTTGAGGAAGAACGGAACGCTGAACTGGATGATTCAGAGACGGTATCGGAGCCGAAATCTGCAAATATCACGACTTC
>JAFRTE010000031.1 GCA_017427285.1 Clostridia bacterium | reverse complement strand
TATTTCCCCTCACAATTATGTTTTATTGAACTTTAGTAATCATACGACTTACTGTTTTCTTTTGAACTTCGCCTTGAATTCCGCAAAGTCCGCAGATAGCTTCGCGCGCTTTTCTTCAACTTTTTTCTGAAAATCCGCTTTTCTGGATTCACGAAGCTGCATACGTGCCTGACGAGCCATCTCGCGCTGCATCTGCTGCGCTTCTTCAACCTGTTCGGCTATGGCAGCAGCGTCAAAGCGCAGAATTTCAGCTTTGAATGAAGACAGTTTATCGTCAAGAACCGCTTCGTCTTCCTCGTCCACTAAAGCGATCAACGCGACCGTACCTTCCTGCAATTTGCCGGCAACCGCTTCCATTAAAGATGTATCCTCAAGCGCATCGCCCGCGTCAACTACACTGCCGGCAAGCGCTCCGTAAGAACCCATCAAAAGAACGCCGATCGGACCGCCCAGTACACCAAGAAGTCCGCCGAGCAGACCGCCGAGAAGGGTGTCGTCGTTCGTGCGTATTCCGGAATTGAAGCTGTCGCAAACAGTAATCGTCTGCGCCTCTCTTTTAACAAGAGCCATTTGCAGAATCGTAGCCTTATCTGTAACAGGGCTTTTGCTGAGTGTGGTAAGAGCCTGAAAGCCCTCGCTTTCGATTTCAAATAATGCCGCTAAAATATTTTGCATGATCTTATTCTCCAATCATTTCGATCATGTAGTTCTCCATACCGATCTGCTCGATCAGGCAGAGATGACCCTTGACCCAGTTGAAATGCTCCTGCTCGTCGACGATGAATTTCTCGATCATGCTTCTTGTGACGTAGTCGTCGTCGAACATCGCAAGAGACTTGCTCATCATCGGAAGAGCCTCGGCGCTGTCCTTGCAGTCGTATTCGAGCATTTCCTTGATATCAGTGATAACGGGGTATTCCTGGATCGCGACGACCGGCGTCTCGCCCAGCTCGATCAGACGGACGTTGACCTTCTTCGCCTCTTCCCATTCCTCGTCCGATTCCGCCATGATCTTGTCGGCAAGCTTGCCGAACCCTCTCGCCTTGAGAAGCTGAGCGTGGATGGAGTGCTGCTGAGAGTTGCCGAACCACCCCTTTGCGAATTCCTTCAACAGTTCGATTTTCGTCATTGTATCAACCTCCGTATTCTTTTGTTGTGCGCGGTATGATTGCGCGCAACCTTTGATCATATTATACCAATGACAAAGCACGTTTTCAATTACCAAAACGGCCGTAGTCTCTCACAATGAGAGAATACGGCTGTTTTCTATCGTTTTCTAAATCAAATACTGTTTCAACGGCTCCGGCAGAGCGCTTTCATACAGCTCCGCGATTTCCTCCGGCGTCGCGGCGTGCTTTCCGAGGATCCATTCGCAGGTCAAGCAGACCGTGCCGAGGCAATAGGTGCGAACGAGCAGTTCTTCTTTCGCCGTCAGCGTTTCTTTGCCGCTTGCCGTGAGGATATGTTGTTTCAGCGCGTCGCAGTTGATCTGCGTCATATATTTTACAAACGAATCGTGCCCGGACGTATGCCGCAGGAGATTTGTAAGATAGCGCTTTTCCGCATAGAACCACTTTGCACCGTCGGTCAGCGTCTGCCTCCAGGGATAAGCGCCGCTGATGCGTCCCATGATCTCCGCCACGCCCCGCGTGTGATCCCACGCGATCAGATCGTATTTGTCCTTGAAATTGCGGTAGAAGGTCGCAGGAGAATACCCGCAGTTGTCCACGATATCCTGTATCGTGATCTTATCTATGTTTTTGCTTTCCGACACCTCGCGAAAAGCTTCGGCAAGTATCTCTTTTGCTGTTTTGCGTTTCACTCTGATTACCTCACAACTCCCGATTTGTCGTTATTATTCTATCACACCGGGCATAGTTTTTCTACTGAAAACGGGGCTGGAATGTTGCTTCCAACCCCGTAAGTGGCGGGGAGAGCGGCGCCAAATTTGAACACAGCGCCTCCCCTTCGTTTACCGCTTTTTCTGCTATCTGGACGGTGATTTTGTTGTTCTTCCCGCCGTAGTTAAGTGTAAGAATCAGTCTGCCGTCGTCGAACAGGTATGCGGCCTGGAGGAAGGTTTCTACAAGGTAGATTCTCCACGCCGGATCAGACTTGTCGCCATCCCGGAATGATCGGAGATGATAGACAACCTCGCTTCGACGAAGTACCGGCTCCTGCGTCTTTTGGATCGCTATGCCCTTTGCTATATCCGCTTTTTCCGCTTCCAAATCCAATAAATGAGATCGGATGCTGTCGGTTACAAGTCCGCTGTCGATGACCGCCATCACGTTCTTTATCGCGGTCTCGTTCTTCCGGGAACGGTCTTCGAGGATCTTCAGCTCGTCGTGGGATTCCTTGTGCTCCTGCCAGTCCATGAAGCGGTCGGCAAACTCGTCGATCATAGCGTCATCATTTGCCACCCTTACAAGGGCATCAACGATTATGTCTTCGATCCATTTCTTCGGGGCGCGTTCCTTATCGCACTTTTTCAGGCGCCGGTTGTTGCATGTATAATAACTGTACACTCTGCCGGTCTTGCTTGTGCCGCCGTCCCCGGTCATCGGCTCGCCGCACATCCCGCAGAACAGTTTGCCGGTCAGCAGGAAGCCGCCTTCGATCTTCTTTGCGGCGGGCTTCTCGTGATGTTGCTGCACCATCTCTTTCGCCTTTCTGAATGTTTCCTTGCTTACGATCGCCGGTATGCCGTCCTCGACGCGTATATCGGCGTATTCATATATCCCGCAGTATTTCTGATTTTGCAGGATGCGACGCAGGGAGTTCTTATTGAACAGCCCGCCCGTCAGCGTCCGAAAGCCGTCTCTGTTCAGATCCTTGTATATATCAACCGCGGGACGTCCGGAAACGTATTCCTCGAAGATCCTCCGCACGATCGGCGCCGTCTTTGGATCATGTTCATATCTCCCATCTGCGCCTTTACGCAGTCCGTAGACCGTCTGCCCGAGCGTTTGCAGTTTGAGAGCGGATTCATACATCCCGCGCTTCACATTCTGAGAGAGGTTTGCCGAATAGTATTCCGCATACCCTTCCATCATGGATTCGAGCAGAATGCCCTCCGGTCCGTCCGGGATGCCTTCTTTCGCCGAGATCACCTTGACGTTGTTCTTTTTCAGCTTCGCCTTGTAGATGGCGCTGTCATATCTGTTCCGCGCAAAGCGGTCGAACTTCCAGACGATGACAACGGTAAACTGACCCCTTGCGGAGTCTTTTACCATGCGCTGAAATTCCGGGCGCTTATCCGAAGTCCCGGTCAGGGCGGGGTCGCAATATTCGCCTATCACGTTCAGATTCATCCGCATGGCGTAGTCCTTGCATTCGCGGAGCTGTCCTTCGATGGATTCCTCACGCTGACCGCTCGATGAATACCGGGCATAAATGACGGCGTTTTCTCTGATTATCGGTTGTTTCTGCTTTGCCATATTCATTTCACCTGCGCCGGATCTATTATCATCCCTGTTTTATCCGTAAGGGGTGAATAGTATTTTGCTTCTATATAGGCGTTCTTTCTCTCAAAGATCAGATTGATCCAGTCATCGTTTTCATAGCCAAGGATCTCAACGACCGTTCCAAAATCAATAACGCCGTATTGGTAGTATTGTGTACCCGCTCTGCTGTAAGCAATTGCACCAGAGAGGGATTCGCTCGTTGTTTCCGGCGTGGTGGACGTCTGAGCGGCTGTTTCGGGCTCTGTTGCGATAGCCGACTGACTCTCACTCCTTACAATTTCATTCTTGGTGAGATCTTCCGGGGGGATGTATTCGCAGTAATTCAAAACATCGCTCAATGTGGCGTCAGTAATCTTGCGTGAATTGGTCGGGTCTTTCTGTATGTCTAAAAAGTCGCCCGTCAATAGATTGGATGTCCTCCAACTTATTACACGCTCGTTTCCATAACCGTAAATCTTTATCTCACCGATTTCTCCTGGGTAATAGTGCAAATCACTATTTAAGGCTTTCATCGTTTCGTTGGCTACCATTCCGAAGGAGTATTCGCTGATCGTTATGCCGCCGCTAACGGTAACGAGAACGTCTAATTTGCCGTCATCATTATCGTCGGATGCAGATACAGTTACATCATATCCGTCGAGAGAAAGCCGGATCGCTGCTTCCAGGTTTTTTGCCGCTTCTCTATCAATGGCGTCAGATGTGGCAGAGGTTGAAACGGGTAAGTCGGTTGAAACGGTCATGCCAGAGCAACCGGAAAGCGCCAGAACAACTCCGGCTAATAATGCAAACAAGACTCGCTTCATGCGCACCACCTATCCATTATACTCTTTTTTCGTGTCGTTGTCAGTCGAAAGTTATACTATTACATTTCAAAGACAAGGAGACGAAAATTTGCTATACTTGCTATACTGCCGGCAGTCCCCCCATTTTCAAGAAAGGAGAAACGGCCTATGAAGGGTAACAATGCAACGTGCTCTGTCGAGAAAGATCAAAAGCCGGCGAAAGTTGACGTTAACGAAGCGGCGTCTTTGTTCTCTCGCTTGTCACCAGAAGCCCAAAAAGCAATCGTCGAAATGCTCAAGGATTTACTCAAGGCAAAATAAGCACGGCGTCCCGGAGATCGCAGGTCTTCGGGATTTTTTTATTTCCACTACTTGTCATTTGCCAATATCCCCTTTATGGAAGCAATAATCATCATCTGCTGATCATCCGTCAGCTGCGAGAAAAGTCTCGTGAATTCTGCTACTCTATCAGAGCCGTCCGATTTACCGAAATCGAGCTCTACAACCGAATCATCCATCTTTGAAAGCAATTCGTCAAGAGAAATGCTCATCCCTCTTGCGATACCGTTCAAAGATTTTAGTGTTGGGACTATTGGAGTATTGGAACGCGGATTTATCCCATTGACTATCATGGAAATATAGCCGGATGACATGCCGCACTTTTTCGCAAAACTTCTTTGTGACATATTGTGCAGATTTAGGTATTCCTCCACTATCTTCCCAAGAGTCATTGCGGATATCTCCTTCCTGTTATTTGTTCAACACATTATACATTATTATACGGCGGTTGTCAAGACGAAATGAAAAATTTGTTGAACTTTTTTGTTCAACCCACTTGACAAGGCGATGGAAATGGTGTATTATATGCTCAACGGGTTGAACACTTTGCCCGATATCGAAAGAAAGGAGCGTCTCGAAGAATGAAAAACAAGCTGAAAGAAATCCGCAAATCCAAAGGCATGACACAAGAAGAACTTGCGGAAAAAAGCGGCGTATCGCGCGGTACAATAGTGGCACTTGAAAACAACGAGGGGAAAGTCGTCACCAAGACATCCACTCTTCTCAAGCTTGCCGCCGTCCTTGGTTGTGCTGTCAGCGATATTTTTTTTGGCTGAAATGCTCAACAAGTTGAACACGTGCGAAAGGAGAAGGAATGGATCAAGCAGTAAAGATTAATCCTGCTGACGTTCCAGATGAAGTTTACGAAGCAGGCTGCCGAATACTCTCGAAGAGCATCCGGGCGTTCTTTAGGGACGAGAACAACCGGAGAGGGTATGAGGAGTGGATGAAAACCCCGGAAGGTCAGCGAGCCGACCTCTCACGAGAGGAACGGAAAAAGTATGACGCGGAGCACGCGAGGAGCACATCATGAAATGCGTGATCTGCGGCCGAAAGTTCAGCGGGTACGGTAACAACGCCGGTCCCGTTGCAAAAGGTGAATGTTGCGACGACTGCAATTTGAAAGTCGTGGTGCCGGCTCGGATCGGGATGATCTATGCCGACAGAGAAAGGAGCAAAAAGAATGTTACAAGGAAGAACTCTACAGGAACTTGCCGTTGAGATCCAGCGGCAACAGAACGCGAAACAAGACTACCTCGCAGACACGTCCGCGTTGAGCATGGTGGACGGTGACGAGGGCATCAAGTTTCAAATCGAAGGGATGGAGCCGTTCGGCGTGAACGATCTGGCGCATTCCCAAATCGGGCAGTATCTCGAAATCCCCGCGAAGTATTACGAGCGCATGAGGTACGGCAGCCCCGAACTGCTGACGGAGAACGTCAATCACTGGCTACATAAGACCGAAACCCCGGAGCGCCGGATGGTCAGAACTCTCGACGGCAACGTCCGCGCGTTTCTCTCTGACCGGTACCGCCGCATCGACAACGCCGACGTCGCTGAAACCGTCCTGCCGATCATCGGACGGATGGACGGTGCGCAGGTCATGAGCTGCGAGATCACCGAGCGGAGAATGTATATCAAAGTCGTCAACCCTCGCATTCAGACGGAAGTCCGCGTCGGCGACGTCGTTCAGTCCGGAATCATCATCAGCAATTCGGAAGTCGGGCTCGGAAGCGTCAGCGTCAGCCCTCTGATCTATCGTCTGGCTTGCACGAACGGAATGGTCGCCCAGGATAACGGCGTGCGGAAGTATCACATCGGCAAGATCAACAGCGCCGACTTTGATATGAGCATCTTCCGCGATGAGACCATCGAAGCCGACGACCGGGCTTTCCTCTTGAAAGTCAGGGACGCAGTGACGGCCGCGGCGGATCAGACGATCTTTGAACGGATCGTAGGACAGATGCGCGAGGCGACCGAGGCAAAAATTCCCGCCATTACTGCGCCGAAGGTAGTGGAACTCACATCCAGCAGATTCGGCATTTCCATAAACGAGAACGAGGGCGTTCTCGGCCATCTGATCGACGGCGGCGATCTTTCCCTTTACGGCATGGCGAACGCGGTCACGCGCTACGCCCAGGACGTGAAGAGCTATGACCGCTCGACCGAACTTGAAGCTACTGGCTACAAGATTCTCACAATGGCGCCGGCATTGTGGAATTCGATCTTATCCACGGCGAGAAAGGAAGTGTGAAAAGATGTTTTACAAGGAGTGCCCGATATGCGGCGCTGCCCTTGACCCCGGAGAAAAGTGCGACTGCCAAAAAGAAAAAGGACTGCCCGACGCCAATCAGAACAGTCCGAAGCAAGATGCCAAATCTCGCTCTATCAGTATAGCACAGAAAACGGAAAAAATCAAGAGCAACCCGTTAAGAGATCTTCGGATTTCGAAGAATCTTCCGGCAAAGGACATGGTTTTGACTGTCCGAACTCTCTACCCAAAGTTTGACAAGATGCTTCAAAGCAAATGCGAACACGGCGAAGAGTACGGAATCGACCTCAAAACAAAGGCGATGGATGCCCTGCTCGCGAAATACGCGCCGGAACTGCTCGCACAGGTCAAGCACCGGCGAGACGGTTGCCACCGGCTCAAATGCAAAGTTTCCTGCCGTCTGGAAGATGACGAATACGCGGAGCTCGTGAAACGGATCAAGGAAGACGGCTTCGATACCATGCAAGCATGGCTCGCTTTCAAGATCAGGGCATACCTCAAATCGAAGCCGACAGAATCCCAATAATCAAAAAATCGAAAAGGAGCAAACAAATGGAAGAGGCAAAAAACACAGGTCAAGATATTCAGGAAGATGGGCTGATTGTAGTCAAACAACTTCCTGTTATCGAACAGCAGCTCAGGGCGATAAAAGATCGTTTTGAGATTGAAGCAAGAGAAGCTTTGTCGCTTGCCTGCACTGAAGAAACCCTTCAAGTCGTAAGAAAGAAGCGCGCCGAACTTACAAAGGTTTTCAATGCGCTTGAAGCCAAGAGAAAAGAAGCGAAGAAAGCAATTCTTTCACCATACGAAGCGTTTGAGCAGGTATACCGTGAGTGCGTTACAGAAAAATACTCACCTTGCGATAAGAAGCTTGCGGCAAAAATCAAAGAGGTCGAAGACGGGTTAAAGGAGCAAAAAAGAGCGGAGGCAGAAGCGTTTTTTAAGGAATACTGCGTCAGCAAGCAAATAGACTTTTTGACTTTCGACCGTCTTGGAATCAATATTACGCTGAACGTAAGTAAAAAGAGTCTACGCGAGCAGATTAAAGCCTTTCTGGACAAGGTCGCAGATGAACTGTTGCTTATCGAGACACAAGAGAACAGTTCGGAAATCCTCGTGGAGTATAAGACCTCTCTGAATGTGGCACAGGCGATAACGATTGTTTCAAATCGGCATAAGGCGATCGAAGAAGAAAAGCGAAGAAAAGAAGCGGATAAACTTCTTGCAGAAGAAAAAGAAAAAACGATTGCCAAAGTTGACGAAGCAATTGAAACAGCATCCCCTCCGAAAGCGGTTATGGTTGATCCAGATCAAGACGATCGACCTACCCCTAAGATGTATAGGGTGACATTTTCGGTAATGGGTACGCTCGAAAAAATCAAAGCACTCAAAGAATTCTTAGTTAAAGGAGATTATCAGTATGACCAGCAGTAATGAATCGCAAAAGCCGAAGTTCTCTGTAGCGATTGCTACGCCAAGCTATCAAAACCTAATCCGCAACACTCTCGGAGATCCAGAAAGGGCAAAGAGATTTGTTGCAACAATCACATCGGCAGTAGCCGTAAATCCTACATTGCAGGAATGCGAAGCCGGATCAATCCTCGCTGGCGCGCTTCTTGGAGAAAGTTTGAATCTCTCGCCCTCGCCTCAACTCGGCCAATTTTATCTTGTTCCGTTTGATGTTACGGTTAAGGGGCGAGACGGAAAAGCGCTTCGCGACGAAAATGGCGATGTAGTAAAGACCAAAAAAGCCCAGTTTGTTCTTGGGTACAAAGGATATATCCAACTCGCACTCAGAAGCGGTTATTACAAGCATCTGAATGTCATCGCAGTAAAAGAAGGCGAGTACGTAAAGTACAACCCTTTCACTGAGGAATTGACCTGCAACTGGATTGAAGATGATGAGCAACGAGAGACTGCGAAGACCATCGGATATGCCGCTATGTTTGAATATCTCAACGGGTATCAGAAAATCTTGTACTGGTCGAAAGAAAAAATGCTGATACACGCCGACAAATACAGTCCTGCGTTTTCAGCCGCTGCATATCAAAAAATTCTCAACGGCGAAATCGCAGATAAGGATATGTGGAAGTATTCTTCGTTCTGGTACAAAGACTTCGACGATATGGCAAAAAAGACAATGCTTCGCCAGATTATCAGCAGATGGGGTGTGATGTCTACAGAGCTTCAAAGTGCTTTTGAGAAAGATGCCTCTCCGGTAGAAATGGATACAGACGGAAACTTTGTCGCCTCCGATGAAAAGCCTGAGGTAATCCCTGCCGGAACTCCGATTCTCCCGGAAGCCACAGATGCAGTAGAAAAGATTGATCTGAACAATGTCTAAGGTACCGTATAAGATCATTTCAACCGGATCGTGCGGAAACGCAGTTGTTGTGAACAAAAGCATTCTGATTGACTGTGGGGTAAATTTTAAGGCGTTGCAACCGTACTATAAGGACTTCAAACTTGTTCTTTTGACGCATATTCATTCTGATCACTTCCACAAGACAGCGATAAGGATGCTTGCGCAGGAGCGACCAACTTTGCGATTTGCCTGCGGAAAGTGGTTGGCGCAAGCGGTTGTAGAGTGTGGTGTGGCAAAGGAAAACATAGATGTCCTCGACTTTGGAATTATGTACAACTACGGGATATGCAACATCATTCAGTTTCCGCTTGTTCACAATGTTCCAAATTGCGGATATAAGATTCATTTTCCAATTGGCAAAGTAATATACGCGACAGATACGAACAATCTCAATGGCATTACCGCCCGCGACTACGATTTGTACTTGATAGAGGCAAATTACGAAGATGCTGAAATCCAAGAAAAGATTAAGGCAAAGCAGGAGAACGGAGAATATGCATACGAGCTTCAAGTCATAAGAAATCATCTTTCAAAGGCAAAATGCGATGATTTCATATACCGAAACATTGGGAGATCCGGAGAGTATGTGTATATGCATTGTCATAGAGAGGAACTGGAATGATCGGCAAACTCAAAGACATCACGTTCACACGGTCCGGCGAGCAGATCATCAGTTTTTCCACCAAGACCGATTTCACGGAAGCGTTCGATTCGCTGAAAGACTTCGACGTCGATGTGGAGATAAAACGGTACCGGCAGAAACGGTCGCTCGACGCGAATGCGTACTGCTGGGTCCTGTGCGAGAAGATCGCGGACAAGCTCGCCGACGAGGACGTGAAACAGACCAAAGAAGAGGTTTACCGCGCGGCGATCCGGGAGATCGGGATATTCAGGGACTTCTCGAATCTCTCTCAGGACGAAGCGAAAACGCTACGGACGGCGTGGGGAATGCTCGGCACCGGATGGGTAACGGAACAAGTGGACTTTTCGCGGGACGGCGAAAAAGTGACAATCCGCTGTTATTACGGCTCATCCCGGTACAACACGAAGCAGATGTCCCGGCTGATCGACAATCTCGTGGAAGATTGCAAGGCGCTCGGCATTCCGACCGAAACACCGGAACAAATCGAACAAATCAAATCATTGTGGGCTCAGGCGCCCAAGAAAGGATAAATACCATGGAAGACACCAAGAAGATCAATAAGAACACCACCGCAAAAGAGGAAGACTTCGACTGGGGCGAAGGCATCGAAGAACTGAAGGAAGGCGACATCGACATCATTCTGCGCCCGACCGTAAAAATCCCGCAGGAACGCTACGAGGAGCTCGTCAAAGCGGAAGCGACGCTGGAGATCCTCTGCCGCGTCATCAATCAGACAAAGCCCTATGAGTTTAAGACGCTCGCCGCAATCGCCGGAAAGTACATCCCGGCAGACGAGGGGGATGACAAGGAATGAGCCTCAATCTGAACAAGATCATCCTTGCCGGCAGGCTCACGGGCGATCCGGAACTCAAAACGACGACGAGCGGTCTTTCCGTCACATCCTTTTCCCTGGCGGTCGATCGCAAGGCTGCGAAAGACGCCGAGAAGAAGACCGATTTCATAACCGTCATCGCATGGCGTCAGACTGCGGAATTCATCACACGGTATTTCCGCAAGGGCTCCCCGCTCTGCGTGACCGGCTCGATCCAGACGCGCTCGTGGACGGATCAGAACGGTGGCAAGAGATACGCGACCGAGGTCGTTGCGGATGAGGCAAACTTTGTCGAGAGCAAGAATGCTTCTGAGCAGGGATCGTTTACTCCGGCGCCGGCAGAAGCGCCGCAGCAGCTCGAAGAACTGTCACCGGATGACGATCTGCCGTTCTAATGGGAAAACGGCTGCCCCCGAAAGGGGGCGGCCTATCCCGGGAAGGTGGTGACAACATGGCAGAAGTCAAATGGATCAAGATAGTCACAGACATCTTTGACGACGAAAAAATGCTTCTGATCGACGGTCTGCCGGAGCACGATGCAATTATCGTGATATGGTTCAAACTCCTGTGTCTCGCCGGAAAGCAGAACAACGGCGGCGTGTTCATGATCAGTGACAAGATCGCATACACGGACGAAATGCTTGCAACGATCTTTCACCGTCCGTTGAATACCGTGCGGCTCGCTCTGAAAACTTTTGAAAAGTATGGAATGATCGAGATTATTGACAATACAATCACCATTCCAAATTGGAGTAAGCATCAGAATCTCGAGAGTATTGAGCAAGCAAGAGAAGCAACGCGAAAACGCGTTCAAAGATACCGCGAAAAGCAACGGCTTCTTGCAGAAAGTAACGGTGACAGTAACGTTACAGTAACGTTACGTAACGGAGACAGAACAAGAGAAGATACAGAAGAAGAAAGAGATATAGAAAGAGATTCAGAAGAAGACGGAGAGAATACTCTAACTGCTTCGCAGGCAGAGTGTCCCTTCGCCAAGATCAGAGACCTGTACCACTCAATCTGTATCTCATACCCAACAATCAAAGCCATCGACGGAAGCAGGCGAAAAGCCGTAGCTGCTCGGTGGAGAACAAACAGATCCCTTGACACGTTCGAGGAACTGTTCAGGATCGCGGAAGCGTCCCCGTTTTTGAAAGGGCAGAACGACCGTAACTGGTCAGCGGATTTCGACTGGATGATGAAGCCGTCGAACTTCACGAAGATCCTTGAGCACAAATACGATGACCGCTCCGCGGGAGAGTACAGACCTACAGGCGTATTCGGGACTCTCGCCAAGATGTACGAGGAGGCAGGAAATGACGAAACAGGAAACGGTTAAGGTCGTGACGCTGATCGTCATGGCATACCCCGCCGCCGAGAAGCTGAAAGACGAGAACACGATCACAGCGATGGTGGAAGTCTGGGCGAACATCTTCAAAGATGATAACCCGCGGCTCGTTGAGCTTGCCGTGCAGAAGCATATAGCAACAAACAAATGGCCGCCGAACATCGCGGAGATCAGAGATCAGATGGTCACGCTCGAACATCCGGAGATCATTCCCCCGGATGTGGCGTGGGCGGCTGTAAGCGATCTGCTCTATTCGAGCGGATACGGCGATCAATCGCATATGCTCCCGCCTCTCGTCGCGCGGTGCGTCGAGACAATTGGGTGGGATCATCTGAAAGAAATGCACCGCGGAGCACATGGCGGGTATAAGCCCGGTATGGATCGCGTGACATTTATTTCACAGTACACTCCGATGTATGAGCGCGAGCGCGAAAAGGCGATGCTGCCGAAGATGATTTCAGAAGCGGTGAGCAAGACCGAGAAAGTCCTCGGCGGCGAAGCGTACCGTCAGATCGAAGCGGCACACCAGAAACGCAGAGACCAAGATGAACTATGGGATAACCTCATGAATCGGGACATCAAAGCGCTCCGAGCCAGAGCGGAAGAAAAGAAGTTGTTAGGAGGCAATGAAAATGGCTGAACAAATAAGCAAACGGTTTCACATCACGCCGCAGGCGGCGCGGAAAGTCATGGGCATTGGCATTGTGGGAATTGCCGCGGTAATTCTCACGGTCGCCATGATCACGATTGCCAACTCGGCGTCGAAAGCAATTAACGTCGAGATAGATGCGACAACAGTAATTCCGGACAACACTCTGCCGGCCGTTTCGCCGGTGGTGGAGGCATCCGAGATTGCAGAGCCGGTCGAAGAGCCTACACCGTGGGCGCCGGATCCGGACGAAGTGAACGCCCTGGCGCGTACGTTGTATGGCGAATGCCGAGGCGTGAAGTCTCAGATGGAGCAGGCGGCGGTCGCTTGGTGCGTGCTGAATCGCGTTGACAGCAGATACTACCCGAACACCGTGATGGAAGTCATCACGCAACCGAGGCAATTCCACGGGTACGATGAAGACTATCCTGTACTGCCGGCGCTGAAAGCAATCGCAGAGGACGTTCTGGCAAAGTGGCATCTCGAAAAGGAAGGCGAAGAGGATGTCGGGAGAGTGCTCCCGAAGTCCTATATCTACTTCGTAGGGGATGGCGTACATAACTACTTCACAGAAGAATTTCTCAGCAAAGACTACTGGGATTTCAGTCTCCCGAATCCTTATGAAAATTAGTTTTACCGTCAGAGGGAAGCCACTCGGATGGCAACGAACAGGCAATAACAAGAAAACGGGAGCGATTTATACGCAGCAACAAACGCGGGAGCATGAGCAGCTGATCGCGTGGGCGTACCGTCAGCAATGCCGGAGTTTCCGCTTTCCGCCGAAAACCTATGTTGACATCAGAGTGCTGGCATACCTCAAAATACCCAAGAGCGCGACAAAGGCAGACCGCTTGAAGATGATCTCCGGAGAGATCAGGCCAACCGTCAAGCCTGACTGGGATAACATCGGAAAGCTCGTAGCCGACGCGCTGAACGGCATCGCGTATGACGACGACAAATGCATCGTTGACGCGATGGTCCGTAAATTCTATTCAACCGATCCTCGGACGGTTGTAATTCTCCAAGAAGCAAAATAACGCCGTCCCGGCGCACAGGGAAACGAAAGGAGCAAATCATGAGTACAGAATTCAAATACACAGAAGAAGTCACGGGAGAGATCGTTCAGATCCCCGTAAACCTGTTACACCATCATCACGACAATCCCAGAAAGGATCTCGGCGACCTTACCGAACTGACTGACAGCATCAAGGCGAAAGGCGTTCTCCAGAATCTGACTGTCGTCCCGTACTGGTTCAAACTCACCGGCGTCGGCTGCGACGATCCGAAGCAGCAGGCAGAAATGGGTTATCTCGTAGTCATTGGGAACAGACGTCTTGAGGCTGCCAAAGCCGCGGGGCTCGAAACACTCCCCTGCATCATCGCCAAGATGACACCGGCTGAGCAGGTCCAGACGATGCTGCTTGAAAATATGCAGCGCAACGATCTGACCGTCTACGAGCAGGCGCTTGGTTTCCAGATGATGATGGACTTCGGCGATACCATTGACACCGTTGCCGAAAAGACCGGCTTCTCCAAGACCACGATACGCCGCCGTTTGAAGATGGCAGAACTGGACGCGGAAACGCTGAAAAGTGTGTCTGATCGGCAGATGTCGCTTTTTGACTTCGACCGCCTCGCCAAGATTGAAGATCTGGCAAAACGGAACGAGGTCCTTGCGACAATCGGAACGAGCAACTTCAACAACGCTGTTGAATATGCGATCAAAAAGCAGAACATATCGAAAAATCTTCCGACCATCCGCGAAAAGATCAAAGCGCTCCACGCAAACAAGATCAATTATTCAGAGACCTACGGAGGCAACTATGACCACGTTGGCAACAGGATAAGCATTGACGAATGGGACGGATCTGAGTTTCAGTTGCCGACCGACAAGAAGCTCTTCTACTACCTCGACGAGAGCTCCGGCAGACTGGACTTCTATACAAAGCGAGAAAAGGCAGCCCCGGTAAAACGATCCGAAGAAGAAATCGAAAAAGAAAGAGTGGCGCGGGAGGCTGCAGAAAAGCTGAAAGAGGCGGCGGCTATCCACTTCAAGCTTCGTCAGGACTTTGTGAAAACGGTTTCTGTGACACAGAAGAACAAGCCCATTCTGCTTAAATGGGCGGCAAAGGTGATGATGTATCAAATCGTGCACTGGCTTCAAAACGGACGTGCCGAGAGCCTCGCAGAAGCGTTCGAACTTGATCTCGACGAATTCCGCAAAGATTATAACGAGCGGGACAACATACTGCTCCAAAAATTCGAGCAAAACGACAGCCTGATCCCGAGGATCCTTCTCGTCTTTCTCGGGGACAACGAGACGCAGAACTATTTTCAGGCTTATGACTACGAGCTCAAAAACGGCAATCTTCCGAAGCACAAGGAAAATGACGCACTGGATCTCATTTACGGGCTTCTCTGTGATCTCGGCTATGAAATGTCAGACGAAGAGAAAGCCATAAAGGACGGAACGTCTGAACTTTACAGAGCAGATGACGGCCAGGACGACGAGGATGACGAGGACGATGAGCTTTACGACGGAGAGTACGGAGACGACGAAGAGGACGATTCCGAAGAGGACGATTCTCCGGCAGAAGCTTCCTCTGAGGATGAGCTGGTCGATGCTTTGAAAGGCATGTATGGCGCGGAGGAATAAACATGGCGGCGCCAAGATATTGCAACGACGATCAGAAGGAATTCAGTAAAGACTTTGACATCTTGTGCAGGACACGCGCCCGGTGGGAAGTGTGGAGCGACTTTGTTCATCTGGCAGCCTATGCGATATCGAACGCTGTCGATGCCATACACCGGGAGCACCGAGAAGCCGAATATCTGAAAATCGCCAAGCGATATACCGGCGCGGAGATGGAGGCGGTTTCCCGCCTCCTCTCCACAACGGTCCTCGCATTGGAGAAGAATCCGGATCAGGATTTCCTTGGCGATCTTTATATGCGGCTCGAACTCGGGAACTCTCACGCCGGACAATTCTTCACACCATACGACGTCGGAAAGATGATGGCGCAAATCAATGTCGACGGTGCAATGAGCGGTGTCGAACGAGATGGATATGTGAGCGTGAACGACTGCTGCGTCGGCGGTGGTGCGCTTCTAATAGCGTTCGCAAACGCCTGCAAAGAAAAAGGTCTGAACTATCAGCAATCGGTACTGTTCGTCGCCCAGGACATTGATCACACGGTCGGCATGATGGCATATATACAGCTCTCGCTTATGGGATGCCCCGGATATGTCGTGATCGGAAACAGTCTTACGGAGCCGTTGACCGGCAATCCTCTGATCGCGCCTATGGATCGTGAGACGTATGTGACCCCGTTCTACTGTGCGGATGTCTGGCACATGAGAAGAATGGCGTGGATGCTTCATTCCATAAGCCAAATGACAGAACAAATCGAGGCGGAGGCAAGCGGAATCCCGGAACAACCGGAAGAGACGTTTTCGGAACCGATTCAGCTGAGCCTGTTCGATCTATGAAAGGGAGAGACAAATGGAGAACTCTTTTGTCAAAGAGGCACGTCAGAGAATGGCTGCAGAAAAAGCAAAAAACATGAGATACCGCCGACCGATGCTCGCTTCTCTTGGTTGGGAAACAATCGAATCCGAGCTGAACGATATGGAAGAAGCCTGTGGGACGGTGCACTATTTCATAGATGACGATGAAGACAGTCTTGTTGCAGCGCTCGACGGTGACGAAGATGAGGCATACGAATTCCGAATGGTTTTCGCAGACGTCGAGGCAAAGTGCGATATGCTGCGAAGCGCCATTGACGATCTCGATACCGGCGATGACTACATAGAGGACTTCTTCAATACCTGCACCGTCGCTCTGATCGGCAACAGATATGATGTGCTTGGCTTCGATACCTACCAAGAGGACTATTATTCGCTCAGCAGGTACGAAGCTGATCTGGCAACGACCAAGGCAGGCGAACGTCTGATGCGCATGACGAAAGCGGAAATGATATCTGCAATCGGTCAATGCATGGGAATCGCGCTCGCGTTTGCCGACATCAAGACGCAGTATGACAGCATATCCGCTGCGATGGCGGTCCTGCGGAACGAGAACACGTCCATCTTGAAAATCGTAAAGGAGATCGAAGAAGCATACGAAAGGTGCCAGGATGACTGGCGAAATCACGACAAAGAATTTGACCGGCTGCTCGAATGCCTACCGGAGAAAGCGTGGATTCAATGATAAAAACGGTGCTCATCTTCCTCGGCATTGGCGCCGTGGCGTTCATCCTCTTTTCTGTAATGATGATCGTCGCGCTCGCGTGGTGCCACCATCCAGAAGGGATAATCAAATACTACAGGAACAAGCGAAAGGAGAAAAAGAAATGAACGATAACATCAAAGAGCTTACAGAGCCCGAATATCTTGAGGATATGAGTATGAAAACAACTCGCAGGAAACCGAAATACGATAAAGCGCGTTACGAGAATTTTGAAATTCCGACAGATGATATGGACGTTGATATCCAGAATTATTCCTCGAAGCTGATCAGTACGAGAAAGGACACGAAGTGCGTGTACTGTGGCGCGGAAATCAAATGTGGGGATTATGCGCTTGCAGAGAAAGGATTTCTGGACGGAAAGCCATTCTACGTGCATAACTGTCTGGACTGCGTGGAAGAGACAATGGACATGCAGGACGGGGTGATTGACGCGGACGACGCATTGGAACGATGGGGAAGACGAGCGAAGAAAAGCGGAGTATACATCAACACACCGGATGAGATTGAGGAGTTTGAAGATGAAAACGTATGAGGGAATCAAAGCGACAGCCAATCTTCTCGTGTGCCGCGCGAATGAAGACGGCGGCATGGGTGAGATTTACCGTGCCGGCAAGAGGTGGGCGTCGGTTATCTGGAGCACGGGCGGCGGATGGGATCACGTCAGCGTATGCCCTTATAACCGCCGTACTCCGACGTGGGACGAGATGTGCTCGGTCAAGGATATGTTCTTTCGGGATGATGAGGTCGTTGTCCAGTATCATCCGGCGAAAAGCGAATACGTGAACAACCTGCCGAACTGTTTGCACCTATGGCGTCCTCGGCAGATCGCTATGCCGACGCCGCCGTCTATAATGGTCGGCATCAGGAAAGGACAAACGGCAGAAGAAATCAGAAAAGAGATAGAGGAGGTAAGCAAATGAAACCGATATATGAGCCCAAAGGCAAGGCGAAGGAATACGGTGATCTGGCGATCAACATCTACACCGGCTGTCCTCACCGTTGCTTTTACTGTTTCGCTCCCGGTGTGCTGCACCGGAATAAAGAAGAATTCCATTCGCACGTCGAGCCGCGCCCTGGAATCGTGCAGGCCGTCAAGGATCAGATCGAGCGCGAACATATCACCGGCAAGCTCATTCATCTGTGCTTTACCTGCGACCCGTACCCGACCGGGTACGACACCACGGCGACGCGGGAGATCATTAAGATCATCAAGGCGAGCGGAAATCACGTTCAGATTCTCACCAAAGGCGACGGGAGCAGAGACTTTGACTTGCTCGATAGCCGTGACTGGTACGGAATCACCTTTTCGCAATTCGCCAAGTTTCCGGAGCCTGATCCGGATGTTCCATTCAAGGTGTCGGACGATACTGTTCCAGAGCCCGGAGCTGTCGACCCGACAGAAAGATTGATGCACATAGTCAAAGCGAAAAAGCATGGGATAAAGACGTGGATATCATTCGAGCCAGTCTTATCCGCTTCGGAAGTATTTAATGCAATCGAACGCTTTCACGCTTTTGTGGACAAAGTGAAGATCGGCAAACTGAACTATCATCCGTCCGCGATCAACTGGTATGAATTCGGATGGTACGCGATAAGTCTGTGCGAGAGTTACGGCCTTGATTACTATATCAAGGATTCGTTGAGAGAGGAGATGGGAATATGAAATTCAAGGAACTGAAAGACATTATAAACCGGAGCCCCGGAAGACATGATCGCTTGGCAATCCATATAGAACTTGGCTTTGACGCTATCATTGCTTCGGATTCGGAAATCCTCGACTTCCTTGACGACTATAGCGTGAAGTGGATTGCTCCGAGCACCATAGGGCAATCCACCGTCACAAATGAAGAAGAGCCGTGCATCGAGATTCATTTGGATCGCCCGGTTGTTATGGATATGCCATTGGAGGCGAAGTCATGAGCAGGTGCGAACGATTTTGGAAGTATTACATCAAAGGTGAATATCACTGCGACACCTGCCCATTCGGCTGGGAAGAACGCGGGCTGGAAGACGCAGACGCCGGGTGTTACATCAAAGGCGAAATACAGGACACTTGCCGCCTGCTTCCTCCGTTCCGATTCCTTATCGGATGGGGACGGAGAAAGAAAGCTTTATATTATCTCAATCATCAGTATGACGATATGGATGAGTGGTATTGCGAACAATATCGCAAGGATCAGGCTGTGATGGAGATTCTGGAGCCGTATTTGGGCGACTTGGCAACGATACAGAATCCCGAATTTATGAAGCCGGGAGAGAAATCGCCGTCACCGCTGATTTATGATATCCGGCATAAACTCGAAGACGCGCTAATCCCCGTCAAATATGTGCCGCTAAAAATTCGCTGGAAAGAGCTCACCAAAGATACGTGGAACAGATTCTTGATGATCTTCAAACCGTATTTTTGTAAGTAAAGGAGAGGAAGATATGAGAGTAAGACCTATCCTATTCAATACCCCGATGACGCAGGCAATACTCGACGGTCGGAAAACAGAAACGCGGCGACTGGTGCATCCGGCGCATATAGCAGCATTGCAATACCCGGCACGGTTATCTCACCCAGAAATGACCGATCTGGACTATCTGAACAGATATGCGTCCGCAAAATACTACGTCGGCGATATCCTCTATGTCCGTGAGACATGGGGAACGTGGAGCCCCACACTCGGAACTATGCCGAGAATATACTACCGAGCTGACGAGGATGCGCCAGACAGCATTGAGTGGAAGCCATCAATCCATATGCCTAAAGAAGCGGCGAGGATCTTCTTGCGCGTAACTCAAAATAAAGTTGAGAGATTGCAGGACATCACAACGGATGGCGCAAAGAGAGAAGGTGCAGAAACCGCAGAATGGGATGAATTGCAGGAAGAAGCCGGCGTCGTGGGGCTACCGACCTGTACCTTGAGAGAATTCTTCGGACATCACATCTGGGACAGAACGCTTCGAGGCGAAGAAAACTATAAAAAGTATGGCTGGGACGCAAATCCATTTGTGTGGGTGCACACCTTTGAACGAATCAGCTACGAGGAGGCTATAGAATGACGGTCCAATGTAACAAATGCGGAGAGTATTTCACTGTGCTCCGCGAGGGGATCATGGTCTTGCAGGATGACGGATATGATGTGACCTATTTCGTATGTCCGCACTGCAAAGAGAAATATCTAATCTGCATCTTTGACAAAAAGATGCACGAACTGCTTGAACGGCGCCGCCAGCTCGAACAGATCCTCCGGATTGCAAGAGCAAAGAAATTCCGTGCCGAGGCGATCAGGCGGTATGTCAAAGAATACGAGAAGGTCAAAGCGGATCAGAAAGCCCTTGCCGACGAGCTCAAACCGATCGGAGAGGAAATCGTCAAACGATCCGGGAAAGGAGAAGATGAAGATGGCAAAGAGCATAATTCAGACCAATCGGGATAGGTGCTATCTCTGTGGTCGCCCGGCGACGTACAACGATCCTCTCGACAAGCATCACGTCTTTTTCGGTCCGTACCGCAGGAAATCCGAGAAATACGGGCTGACGGTTTATCTCCATCATTCCGCGTGTCACATCTTCGGAGAGAAAGCCGTGCATAACAACGCCGACGTATGCCGGGAACTTCAAGTCGAAGTGCAAGAAATTGCTATGGAGCATTACGGGTGGACGGTCAGCGACTTCATCCGTCTGATCGGAAGGAACTACATAGACAAACCGGTCATAGAAGCAAATAACTGCTGCGTAATATGCGGAGCGATCATCCCGGAGGGACGGCAAGTGTGCCCGGTATGCGGAGGTGTCGGCGATGACTGAATACCCCAAAATCAAGAGGATCTATGTGAACGGCAAGCGCCGTTTCAGATGGAAATACGACCGGAAAACAGGCGTACTCGAATTCCATAAACCCGTTCCTGCCGGCGCAAAGGTCGAAATTGAGTATGTCAGAAAGAGAGGAAAAAGCGATGACTGTGAGAGAACTCAGCAAACTGTATTACCTGAACAAACTGATAGAACGTGATACGCTCCGTCTTTCAGAATTGCACAGCCGTCTGCAGCCCGGAGGAATGAACTTCGACGGAATGCCGCGCAATCCCTCTCCGAAGAACGTGATGGAAGAAATCATCCCGCTCATTATAGAGATCGAGGAACGGATCCGGAAGGAGCAGGAGGACTACATAAAGGAGCGAATGGAGATCGAGAGCTTCATCCGCTCGGTCGAAGATTATCAGATCCGGCTTATTCTCTCCTATCGGTTTGTCGATCTTCTGACGTGGAATCAGACCGCAAGGATGATCGGCGGCAACAACACCGAGGACAGCGTCAAGAAGATGTGCTACCGTTTTCTGAAAAGCACCGAGAAAGGAGCGCAGAAGTGAGCAACAAAAAGAGTGCCAAGGATCTCGCGTGGGATCGTGAACGGGCGAAATACAAACATCAGATCCACGAGCTGAGAGAGCAATGCAAACTTCTCACAGCGGAGATTGAAAAAGTCAATGCACTTATTGAAGATGCGGAAAAAGTCAACAATGACCTACGGAAAGACATTGAACAGCTCATTCAGATGAACGGTGTTCCGGCAGAAGAACTAAGGCGCTTTCTTCAAGAAGAGCACGAAAAGGTCAAGCGAGACGAAGAAGGAAAGGCGGCGGTTGAGGCACTTTTAAGACTTCACAGCGGATTTTTCTGAAAAAGTAAAGTTGTCCCGAATGTCCCGTCCATATGTGCTATAATGGTATCGTAAAATTCTATCAAGCAGCCGTCCGGCGAAAGCCGGGCGGTATTCTTTATGCGAGAGAGGAGGATCGAAAGGAGCTTGGCCGTTATGTCGCTCCTTGCATAGCGGCGACTTGATTTTCTGTACGCCAACAGAAAAATCACACCAAAAACAAAGGAGGAAGGTACCATGTACGGTATCATTGTACTCGTCGTATACACGGCGATCATGCTCGGTGCGACTTTGATCTTTTCAAAGAAAAGCAAAGACACCGACAATTTCCACGTTGCGAACAGAAAATTAGGGATGTGGCAAGCAGCGATGAGCATAGCGGCGACTTGGATTTGGGCGCCGGCGCTGTTCACATCGGCTGAAAAAGCGTATTCGAGCGGCATTCCGGGACTGTTCTGGTTTCTCGTTCCGAACGTCGCATGCCTGATCCTGTTCGTACCATTCGCCAAGAAGATCAGAGAAAGGATGCCGGAAGGTATCACACTCTCAAACTTCATGGCGACGCAATATCAATCCAAGAAAGTCAAATATGCTTATCTCGGCCAGCTCTCGCTTCTGTCCGTCCTGTCAACAGGCGTTCAGCTTCTCGCGGGCGGCAAGATACTCTCCGCGATTACGGGTATTCCGTTCTGGGTAATGACGATCATCCTGGCGGTGATTGCATTCTCCTATTCGCAGTTCTCCGGCATCAAGGCTTCGGTCCTTACGGACGCGATTCAGATGATTCTCATGCTTCTTGCATGTCTGATCTTCGTGCCGTGGGCGTTGTCGATGGACGGCGGTGTTTCAAACCTGCTGAACGGTCTCGGTGGTATCAGTGGAGAATTCAAGCATCTGTTTGACGGAAACGGAATCTCGGTATTACTCTCGTTCGGTATTCCGACCGCGATCGGTCTCATTGCCGGTCCGTTCGGAGATCAGTGCTTCTGGCAGAGGGCGTTTTCCATCAAGAAAGGCAAGATCGGAAAGGCATTCATCCTCGGCGCTCTGATGTTCGCCGTCGTGCCCCTCTCCATGGGGATCCTCGGATATGTTGCTGCGGGCTCTGGCTATGTGGCTGCAGATACGGGCATGGTGAACTTCGAACTGATCACGAATCTTTTCCCGAAGTGGGTAATGCTCCCGTTCCTGTTCATGGTGATTTCCGGGCTTCTCTCGACGGTTGACAGCAATCTGTGCGCGATGGCGTCGCTCACGAGCGACTTCGGCGCAAGCATGAAGACCGCCAAAGGAAGCATGGGAGTACTTTTGCTGCTGGGTATCGGCATTGCCAACATTCCGGGGCTTACCGTCACGCATCTGTTCCTGTTCTACTGCACAATCAGAGCGACGACGCTTCTGCCTACGGCGATGACGCTGCTCAACAAGAAACTTTCCGGCAACGGGATCTTCTACGGCATCATTTCTTCGGTGGTTATCGGTCTTCCGATCTTCGCCTATGGGAATATCGCCGGCAACGCGCTGTTTAAGACTATCGGAAGCCTGGCGACGGTGCTGATCAGCGGCATTGTGGCGCTTGTGGTCTCCAGAAGGGAGGCGGCGAGATGTCAGCAGTAATTCATCTCGGCAAAAAGCAGTCCACAAAAAACGAGGACTGGCTGAACGCCGTTGAACATATCGAGGAAGCGGTCACGAAAGACGAGATCGACAAGCTCGCGTCAAAGACCGTTTCCGAAATCAAAAAGTTTGTCAAAGGAAAACACGCCGCGTATGCGTGGAGCGGTGGCAAGGACAGTATTGTCCTTAGCAAACTCTGCGAAAAGGCGGGCATTCACGAGAGCATGATCGGAGTGTGCGATCTCGAATATCCTGCGTTTATGACGTGGATTGAGAAGAACAAGCCTGACGGATGCGAAATCGTGAAGATCGAGCTCGGGCTTGACTGGCTTGCCAAACACGAGCAACTGCTCTTTCCGAAGTCGAGCGCTTATGCGGCTCGGTGGTTTTCCGTTGTACAGCATACAGCGCAGCGCATCTTCTTCAAAGACAAAGCGCTTGATGTTCTGGTATTGGGGCGCAGGCATGCGGACGGCAACTATACCGGCAAGGACAATTCCTACACGGACGGCAAAGGCGTCCTGAGGTACAGCCCTCTCGCCGATTGGAAGCACGAACACATCCTCGCCTATATCCACTACAACAAACTGCCGCTTCCTCCGATCTATGGATGGAAGAACGGTTATCTGTGCGGTACGCATCCCTGGCCGGCGCGTCAGTGGTGCGGAAGCGTCGAAAACGGATGGAGCGAAGTTTATGACATCGATCCGTCCATTGTCGAAAGCGCCGCGGCGAAGATCGAGAGCGCTCGTCGCTTCCTTGAAGAAAGGGGGTGACGAAAAGTGAAAGTGGAGAAATACCGGCTCGAAGATCTGCATCCGGCAGAAAAGAACATCCGTATGCACCCGGAAGCGCAGATCAGAGAGTATAAACGCTCATTGCAGAAATTCAAGCAGGTCAAGCCGATCACGATTGACGAAAAGAACGTCATTCTGACCGGCAACGGCATGTATATGGCAATGAGAGAACTCGGATGGACTGAGGCGTATTGCAACAAGATCACCGGACTGAGCGAGAAAGACAAAAAGAAGCTCATGATGGCTGACAACCGGATTTTCAATCTGGGCGTTGACAATATCTCGGTCTTCGATGAAATCCTCGCTGAACTCAGCGACGATCTTGACGTTCCCGGTTATGATGAGGATTTTCTGAAATCGCTCCTCATGGATGACAGCGACATGACGGAAAAACTGTCAGAGTACGGGACGATAGATCCGCAGGAAGCCGAGGATATCAAAAACGCCAATGTTCCATACGAGGCGCCGGAACAGCCGACAGGCGAAACGACGCCCACCGCGTCTTACGCTTCCGAAAGAGGAAGCGAAGGCAGAGAGGAATCGAGCAGACCGTACGTGATCTGCCCGAAGTGCGGTGAGAAGATATGGCTGTGAGGCGTGTTCAGTCCGATATGGACGTCGTAACGGCAGCCAAGAAGAGGATCAAGAACGTATTCTCGAACGGCGTGCCGGTCTATATGTCATTCTCCGGAGGGAAAGACAGTTTATGCGTGGCTCAGCTCGTATATTCTCTCATTCAATCCGGTGAAATAGATCCGTCGCAGCTCACGGCGATATTCATAGATGAAGAGGCGATCTTCCCCTGCATAGAGGAAACGGTCAGAGCATGGAGAAAGAAACTCATGCTCGCTGGCGCCAAATTCATCTGGTATTGTCTCGAGGTGCGACATTTTAGTTGTTTCAATCAGCTGACCGCTGATGAATCCTTCATCTGCTGGGACAGCAGAAAGAGCGATGTATGGGTGAGACAGCCGCCTCCATTTGCGGTCCGATCTCATCCGATGCTCAAACCTCGCGTGGATAACTACCAATCGTTCCTGCCAAGGGCGACGAAAGACGGGATCATGTTGTCCGGCGTGAGAGCCGCAGAATCTGTTCAGAGACTTCAATACATGGCGGCGCTCAACATGGGCGCGAAAGGCATTACCGGGAATAGACAGATCTACCCGATATATGACTGGAAGACGAGCGATGTATGGTTGTTTCTCAAAGAGGAACACGTCGAGATCCCCAGCATCTACCTGTATATGTGGCAGGCAGGGATCAGCAAGGGACAGCTCCGCGTTTCTCAGTTCTTCTCATCCGACACCGCGGCGTGTCTGGTGCGCATGAACGAATACTATCCCGACCTTATGGAGCGCGTGATCCGGAGGGAGCCAAACGCTTACCTTGCCGCGCTCTACTGGGACAGTGAGATGTTCGGGCGTACGACACACAACCGCAAGGCGCTTGAAGAGAATAAGAACAGGGACTACAAAGCGGAACTCATTGACATGCTGATAAAGAATCCGGGGAAGCATTTCCACACGGAACACCAGAAGCATGTTGCCGAACAATACCGCAAAGCCCTCATCAAGATCGAGGGCATGGCACGTCCGCGCGATTATCGGAAGTTGTATGACGGTCTGCTCGCGGGAGATCCGAAGATCAGAACATTACGCGCCGTGTATCAGGATGTCTTCTGCCATTACGCAGAGAACACCAAGCGCACCACCACGAGAGGGGGTGCGGTACATGGCTGATCTGTTCAAGCCTCTCTCCTCTCTGCAATGGGTGGACAGGGACAAACTTCGCCCCAATGATTACAACCCGAACAAGGTCAGCAAAGAGAATCTCAAACTGCTGACACAATCCATACTCACAAACGGATGGACGCTCCCTATCGTGGTGCGTCCCGACTACACAATCATAGATGGATTCCATCGGTGGACCGTGGCAGGCGAAGAGCCCCTGCGCTCTGCCCTCGGCGGCAAGGTGCCGGTGGTGATCGTAGATCACAAAGACCAATCGGAAGACATCTACGGAACGGTGACACACAACCGCGCAAGAGGTACACACCTGCTCGAACCGATGAAGGCAATCGTAAAAAGATTGATCGCCGACGGAAAGACGGTAGAGGAAATCGGAAAGCAGCTCGGCATGAGACCGGAGGAAGTATTCCGACTGTCAGACTTCTCGAAGGATGACTTCCTCGCCATGATGAGCAAAGGAGTAACACATCACAGCAACGCGGAACTGCTCACCAAGATGTAGAGCCCCATACAGCCCCGTAGAGCGCAGGAAGAAGAAAGGCAAGGTCTCGCCCGACGAACTCCCGTAAAACGCTCTGCGGGGCATTTCGCCGTGTTGCAATCGACGAATCGCGCCCGGTCAAGGTACTGTGACGCGATTTCGACAGGCTGCGGGCTCGGCGACCCCAAATTTCAATCAGTTACCGAGCGAAAATCGGGAACTTTAATTGAAAATCAGACCAGAAACGGAGGTACAGCTTGAAAGACAGAGTCGGTATTGAATACATAAAAGTGTTCATTGACTACAAAGACGGAAAAACTGCTTGTATTTGTAAGCGCGATCACAAGCGGTGCAAAAAGAAGTGTACTCCGGATGTGGTTGAGAGGGACAAATACCGCGACTGGGAAGATACGTTCTACCAGGATCGGTATGGAAAGAGCAAAATTTGAAAACCTTGTGAATTCCTGCGTTTTCCCATGGCGCAGGTTGAGAGAACTCCGGGCGGTTGATATCTCGTAAAAGCGGAGAGCCGCCTATCATGCTGACGTGGCTCAATGGCAGAGCACGAGATTTGTAATCCCGGGGTTGTGGGTTCGACTCCCTCCGTCAGCTCCATGCAGCGAAAGGAGCGGTTTGCTGTGGCGAAAGAAAAAGCGATAGCGGAAATCAAGGAGGGCGCGGTTTATGTGATGCAGGCGGGGACGCCGGTGTATCTGAAAACTGCCGATGTCTGCCGGATGACGGGAAAGTCTAATCAGTGGATCGGGCAGTTGACAAATCAGGGCATCCTCACGAAAAAGCAAACTCCGCACGGCGCTCTGTATGAACTGACGGAAACGATGCGAGCATACATCGAGATGTTGGACGCCAGAGCGGAAGAAAGAGACGATAAGGAACAAAAGACCGAGGCAACGCGCCGCGAAGCAGAGGCGGCTTTCAAAAAGGCAAAGGCGACGGTTGCGACGCTGGACGCGCAGGAACGCCTCGGGAAGATGCACCGATCGGAAGACGTGGCGGCGATGACCGAAGATCTGATCTACACGATCAGAAGCGGACTGCTCGCCCTGCCGGGCAGACTTGCCGTAGATGTGATGTCTGCCAAAGATTCCGCGGAGGCATCGGATATCATCGAGCGTGAGATCTACAAGCTCATGAACGAACTCGCAAACTACAAATACGACGCGGCGAAATATCAGGAAAGGGTACGCGAGCGGTTGAATCTTGAAGCAGCCGATTTCGCGGATGACGATGAAGAAGG
This sequence comes from Clostridia bacterium, assembly GCA_017427285.1. GTDB lineage: Bacteria > Bacillota > Clostridia > Oscillospirales > UBA644 > HGM12619. The sequence goes on along the minus strand of JAFRTE010000031.1, from coordinate 104,250 downwards.
CTGACGAAGCCAGACTGAACGCCGCGATATCCAAGGCGATCGCCGCCATGCGTCCCCCGGAGAAACTGACCGTTTCGGAATGGGCGGACAGAAAGCGCCGGCTTTCCCCGGAGAGCTCCGCGGAAGTCGGACCGTGGCGAACGAGCCGAACTCCTTATCTGAAAGATGTCATGGACGCGTTCAATGATCCGAAAGTCCGTCACATCGTTCTTGTTTCCTCGTCACAGGTCGGCAAATCCGAGACGATCAACAATATGCTCGGATATATTATCGACCAAGACCCCGGATCAATCCTTTTCGTTCATCCCACCACGATAGACGCGAAGGAATACTCCAAGCTGCGAATCGCTCCGATGATCCGAGACTGCAAAACGCTCAAATCGAAAGTCGCTGATCCAAAAAGCAGGGACAGCGCGAACACTATTCTCCAAAAAGCCTATCCGGGCGGCATCCTTACGATGTGCGGCTCGACAGAAGCTCACGCCCTGGCATCGAAACCGATACGATATATCTTCGGCGACGAGCGGGACAGATGGGCGACGTCAGCCGGAAACGAGGGCGACCCGTGGGAACTGGCGACTGCTCGACAGATCACGTTCTACAATGCGAAATCCGTAGAGGTATCTACCCCGACGATCAAAGGCGCGTCCGCGATCGAAGCGGCGTATGCCGATGGAACGATGGAGCGGTGGAAAACGAAATGCCCGCACTGCGGAGAGTACGAGGAGATCATCTTCGACAATATCCGCTTCGATAAAGAGGAAACGAAAGTCGGAAACGAGAAGACATACAAGATCACAAAGCTGTTTTATGTGTGTCCTCGCTGCGGCGGCGTTTCCTACGAAAGCGAGATGAAGCGTCAGCCCGCGAAATGGGTACCCGACAATCCGGACGCATACGAGAGATACGGCACGCGGTCATTCTGGCTGTCGTCGTGGATCTCACCGTGGGCGTCGTGGGAATCGACAATCATTCTTTACCTGAAAGCGATCGGCAACTCAAAGAAGATGCAGGTCGTTTACAATACCCGCTTCGGGCTCCTGTGGGAAGACCGCGGCGACCTCGAAGATGAGGAAAGCGTCATGGCTCGGCGCGAGGTATACAAAGCCGAACTGCCGGACGGTGTTCTTCTGCTGACAATGGGCGTCGATACGCAGGATGACCGCATGGAATACGAAGTGGTTGGACACGGACACTTCGGGGAGACGTGGGGCATCAAAAAAGGGATCATCATGGGGCGCCCGGACACGGATGAAGTGTGGCAGGCGCTTGACGATCTTGCGAGCCACGTTTACCGATTCGAGAACGGCATCGGGCTTCGCGTTTCGCTGACCTTCGTGGACGAAGGCGGCCACTTCACGCAGGACGTCCGGTACAAATGCCGTGCCCGGCAAGGCAGAAAATTCTTCCCGATCAAAGGTCGCGGCGGTGACGGCATTCCCTATACAGCGCCGCCGAAGAAACAGAAGATCGTCATAGGCGGCAAGATGATCGGAATGTGCCAGGTCTTCGAGATCGGCGTCGACGCAGGAAAGTCCCTGATCATGGACAATCTGCGCGTTCAGACGCCCGGATCGAAATACTGTCATTTTCCGCGCCGGGATGATTATTCTTCCGCGTACTTCAAAGGGCTGCTGTCCGAGAGACTTGTGTATCACTCCGAAAAGAAAAACCCGTGGCAATGGGAGAAGATCCCGGGACACGAACGGAATGAAGCGCTCGACTGTCGGAACTACGCTCTGGCGGCGGCAAAGGCGATGTCGCCCGATTACGACGCGCTGGAGCGTCGTTTGAAAGGTGCGACAACAGACGACAAGCCTGTCCCTGCCGTGCCGCAGAACGCGCCGCAGAGGGCGCCGCAGAAGAAACGGTCGACCAAGAACAAATACTACGACGAATGGTAGGAGGTCACATGATAAGCAAAGCAACGGCGAAAGCCATGTATGAATACTACACTAAACTCATTGAGAAACTCACGGATGCCAAGCTGAAACTGCTCGACGGCGGCGTGAAGTCATATACAATCGACGACCGGAGCCTGACGCGCTTCGATCTCGACAAACTCACGGTAGAGATTGACGACGCCGTGAGAAAACAAGCGGAATACGACGCGATTCTGAACGGTCGTTCTCCGCGCAAAGCTGTCGGCGTTGTGCCGAGAGATTTTTAATATGGGTACATGCCCGATGCTCAGGGCTGTGCTACGGATCGCAGGCGGGGGTTTGCTCCTTTCGACGTCCTGCGATCCGTTTATATTTCAAGAAACGGAGGAAAGGCAATGAAAGAGAACAAAAGCTTCTTTGGCAGACTGTTCGGCCGGCAAAGCCCGGATGTGGGACAGATTGCAAAGAAGTATTATGCCAAGGGCTACAGCGATGCCGGAGCGAGCATCACAAAGAGATCCTTGAAGGGTTTTCTCGCTCAGAGCGGTGCGCCGAGTGAAGATATCGACTTCAACAATAAGACCCTGCGCCAGCGCGGAAGAATGCTGTATATGGCATCGCCGATCGCCTCCGCAGCGATAAATACCAACAGGACGAAAGTCGTCGGACCGGGACTTCATATGAAATGCGCGATTGACCGGGACGTGCTCGGCCTGTCCGATGATGCTGTCAGAGAGTGGCAAAGGAAAACCGAAGCCGAATGGAAGATGTGGGCGGAGCACAAAGAAAATTGTGACGCGCTCGGCATGAATAATTTTTACGAGCTTCAGCAGCTTGCCATCAAGTCCTGGCTGATGTCCGGCGACATCTTCTCTGTTCTGAAACGGTACGACACGACGCCGCTCAATCCCTACACGCTGCGCATCCATCTGATCGAAGCGGACAGAGTGAGCACGCCGTCAAACTTCGGAAAATCCTATGAGCCGAATATCACGACAGGCGTGAATCCGGACACCAAGAACAAAGTGTTCGATGGCGTAGAGGTTGACAAAAACGGAAAGGTCGTCGCCTATCACATCTGCTCCTCGTATCCCGGACAGATCACAGCGGATAAGGTCGAATGGACGCGCGTCGAAGCAATCGGACAGCTGACCGGCCTCCCGAACATCTTACAGGTCATGGACGCAGAGCGCCCGGATCAGTACAGAGGCGTGACGTATCTCGCGCCGAACATAGAGACGCTGTTGCAATTACGCCGGTACACCGAAAGTGAACTGACGGCGGCGCTCGTTCAGTCGTTCCTTACGGCGTGGATCACAACCGCGACGGATAACACGGAATTCCCGTTCAATGAAGTCGGCTCCGGCGATATCGACGGCGTTCCGGGAGATCAGCCCGACAATATCAGCGACAGCCCGAATGAATACGAGATGGGACCTGGAACGATCAATCATCTCGCCCCAGGCGAACAGGTGACGCTCGGAAATCCGAACATCCCGACTGCCGGCTTTGAAAACTTCGTCAAGACGATCTGCAAAATGGCAGGCGCGTCGTTCGAACTTCCCTATGACGTTCTGATCAAGGAATTCAACGCTTCTTACAGCGCGGCGAAAGGCGCTCTCGAGGAGGCGTGGGAAATGTTCAAGATGCGCCGGGCATGGTTTATAAACGACTTCTGTCAGCCCACCTACGAAACATGGCTCGCGGAGGCGGTGGCGATCGGACGCATTAAAGCGCCCGGTTTCTTCGATAATCCGCTTATCCGCGCCGCGTGGTCTGGGGCGAGATGGGACGGACCGGCGCAGACGCACCTCGATCCGGTCAAGGAAGCGACGGCAAATGAAAAGCTCGTGGCTCACGGGTGGAAGACGAACGAGCAGGTCACAAGAGAATACTACGGCGGCGACTGGGAAGACAACGCGGAAGAGATCCGGCAGGAGATCGAGCGTTTCGGCGTAGTCAAGCCGACAAAGAAGGGAGATGGCAACAATGCCGATGAATAATCTGAACATCCGGCGCCCCTGCTACACAATGGCAAGCATCGGAGATGACAGCGCGGAAATCACGATGTACGGAGAGATCGTCGAAACACAGCCGATAGACAGGTGGACCGACGAGCCGATTCCGGGATCGTATATCATCCAGGACGAATTTCTGAAAGACCTTGACCAGATCATCGCGTCCGGCGCGAAGAAAGTCACGATCCGCATGAACAGTCTCGGCGGCGACGCCGGCGTTTCGATCCTCATTCATAACAGACTGCGCGAGCTGGCGAGCAGCGGTAAAGAACTGACCTGCATCGTCGACGGCGTGGCAATGTCCGGAGGATCGCTCATCATGTGCGCGTGCGATCGCGTCGTGGTGAATCCGTCAAGCCTCATCATGATCCACAAGTGCTGGTCGTTCGTATGGGGCGGCTACAATGCCGATGACCTGCGGGCGATGGCAAAGCAGAACGACGCCTGGGATCAGGCGCAGATCAACATCTATTCCCGCAAATGCAAATTGAGCGATACGGTGATATCGCATATGATGTCCGACACGACCTACATGACCGGAAAGGAAGCGATCGAAAAAGGATTCGCAGATGAACTTTCCGGGGATGACGGGGTGGCGATCGCCGCAAGCGCGGACCGCAAGTCCCTGTTCGTGAGAGGGCGTACGCTTCATCTGGCGCACGGTATGACCGCGCCGGATAACATTCCCACAATATCAACCGCAGAGGCGGAGGATATAAATAAAACGTCGGCTGGCACCGACAGCAACAAAGGAGGAACCCCTATGGCCAGAAATCTTGAAGAGCTCCGGGCAGAAAATCCGGATCTCGCGTCGCAGGTTGAAAGCGAGGTAAGAGCTGCTGTGTCAGCCGAAAATACCGCCGCCGTCAACAATGCGGCAACGGCAGAGCGCAACAGGATTTCCGAGATCGACGAGATCGCACATCTCTTCGACGAAGAAACCGTGCGCGAAGCGAAATACGGTGAGCACCCCTGTACCGCGCAGGAGATGGCTTTCCGTGCTGCGCAGAAAGCAGCGAAACAGGGCAGCACTTTCATGAAAAATGCTCTCGCGGACAACAAAGCGTCTGGGGCGAACGACGTCACGGCTACTCCCGGCGAGATCGAGGAAGGCAAAAAGAAGACTTCCGAAGATCTCAAGAAGGAAGCGACCGCGGCGGTCAAAGCCGCACTCGGAAAGAAGGAGGACTAAGATATGGCAAACCTTTCCCAGAAGCTCGGCGAAATGAACTATGACGGTCTTTTCTCCGATCTCACACCCAAGGCCGAAGTGCGCGGCAAGACGATCCGCAAACTCGGCACCGCCGCTACTCTCAAGCGCGGCACGATCCTCGCCATGAGCTCCGGCTCTGCAGGCGATGGCAAACTCGTCGTTCTCGGCAACACAGCAGCAACGAACGAAACCCTCACTCCCGACTGCATCCTCTGTGATGACATCGACGTCGGGACTGCGGCAGACGTCAACGCGGCGGTTTACACTGCCGGCTGTTTCGATCCGAGCAAAGTCACAGTCAAGAGCGGATATACCGTGACCGCTGCTGATTACGATGCTCTCCGCAAGTACGGCATCGTCTTCAAAGCTGCGTCCGCAGTCTAAAAGGAGGTACTTACAATGCCCGAACTGAATTTCTTTGATAACTATATCCTTCAGGCGATCACAGAGGAGATCGTTCCTCAGGCGACGTTCTTCCGTGATCGCTATTTCCCGACCGGCGACGGTGATATCTTCGCCGCTGATAAGGTGCTCACAGAGTACCAGAAGGGCGACAGAAAGATGGCTTGCTTTGTCGCTCCCCGCGTCGGTGATATTCCCGTGGAGCGCAGAGGCTACGCGATTCACGAATATCAGCCTGCCTACATCGCACCGTCCCGCCTTCTCACGATCGACGATCTTCGCAAGCGCGGATTCGGTGAAGCGATCTACCCCGGCTCCACTCCTTCCGAGAGGGCTGCCCGTCTGCAGCTGAGAGATCTGACCGACCTCGACCGCAGAATCCAGCGCCGTGAGGAATGGATGGCTGTTCAGACCATGATCAACAACGGCTGCACCATGCAGGAGTATGTTGACGCCAACACAGCCGGCGAGCAGAACGTCGTTCTGTTCTACGATACCACATCTGATCACACCTATACGGTGGGCACGAAGTGGGATGCGGCAGGCGGTGATTTCTTCGGCGACGTCAGAGCAATGTGCAACATGCTTGCGAGACGCGGACTCCCCGCTGCGGATCTCGTTCTCGGCATCGCTGCTGCTGACGCTATCCTCGACATTCAGAAGGTCCGTGATCTGCTCGATAAGAACTCCGGCATTATTACCGGAGAGATCAATCAGAGCATCGCTTATCCCGGCGTTGTCCGTATGGGCGTCCTGAACTTCGGCGGTTTCCAGCTCACGCTTTGGTCTGTTTCCGAGAGCTACGAGGCAGACGACGGAACCGACACACCGTACTTCCCGGCGAAGAGCGCCATGGTCACAGCCCCCGGCTGCGGTCATATGATGTACGGTCAGATCACGCAGATGAACTTCGGCTCCACCGAATTATCGACCGTTGCCGCAAAGCGCGTTCCGAAATTCGTCGTGGATCAGGACAGAGACATCCGCAAGATCCGTCTCGGCGCCAGACCTCTTGCCGCTCCGAAGAACTACTGCCCGTACATCTACGCGGCAAACGCCGTCAACTGATAACAGGCAATCGAAAGGAGCAAAGGCATGAAGAAGGTAAAAATCACCGGCACCACGTATGGGTACCACAATAACGGAAGAATCGAGCCGAAGGACCGGAAAAGCCCGCCCTTCATGCTCGATGACGCCGAGGCGGAGCGCCTTGTCAAGCTTGGTGTCGCCGAAATCGTCGGAAAGGGCGTTGCAATGCCCGTAAACGACGAGAAGCAGGTCGACGCAAGCGAGAACACGCCCGAAGCAGAAGACCGCGCAGAGGACGCGGAAATCGCGCAGAAAGGCGAAGGCGAAATCCCATATACAGAGCGCCCCGATTACGACGAGAGCACCAAAGTCAACGATCTGAGAGAGATCGCCAAAAACGTCGGCATCAAATTCTCTGTCGGAATGAAGAAAGAGGATATGATCGCACAGCTTGACGAATTTTTCGACGACTATTTTTCCGAGGTTGATCTCGCCGCGGCGGAGCCGCTCGCATGAACTTCAAAGGTATGGTCGAGGCAGACATCAAGGGCGTATTCCTCAACGCTGATGAATTCGCCGAAAAGCACAAAGTCATATATGACGACGAACTCTATGACGGCGAGAACCACGAGGGCATTCCCATCGTGCTCACCAAAGTCAAAGAGACAAAGCACACCGTCATACAGGCTGAGGGCGTAGAGGGAATTCATAAGGTGTCTGCCGTCGTCCACATTTCCCTGAACGACATGAACGGAAAAGTCCCCGAACAGAAGCAGATGATCAGCATTGACGACGGCGAAGCGGCCGGGCATCCGTTTTTCCAAAAATACCGCATCGTGACGTCTGACGTCGAAATGGGCATGATTTGCCTTGAACTGGAGGCGTTTGACGAATGAGCGACATATACAGCATGAGCCGCAAGGATATCAAAAGCGGAATCGGCGTGTATCTCGTTGACGACGTGGGCGACGGAAGCATTGACCGGGCGATGAAACTGCTTGCTGGAATCCCGCACGGCGCAGACAAGGCAATTGGATCGGCAATCAAGAGAGCGGCGACGAGCGGTGAGGCTTATGCCGCGAGAGTGATCCGAGAAGAATACTATATCAGCGCCGGGGATTTCAAAGCGTACACCAAGTCAAAGCGGAAGATCCTCTCGCACAATGGAGAAACTACCGTTGACATCGAATTCAAGGGATATCACATCCCGCTTATGAAGTTCAGTACGCGGATCGGCAGCGACGGCAGAGTGACAGCCCGCGTGAAGAGATCGTCTTCCGGGGCGGTGCTCGATCACGTATTTGCGCAGTCGGTCGGCACGCACGGACACACCGGCTTATTCGAGCGCGTCACGGACAAGAGACTTCCGATTGAAGAAAAACTCGGTCCGTCCACGCCGCAGATGATGGACTACAACGACGACATATCTCAGGAAATCGGCGATAAGGTCAGAGAAACCTTCGACCAGCGCCTTGAGCATGAGATTCTTGCCGTCATGAACGGATGGAGGCAGAGATGACATTAAGCAAACTCATGGAAGATCTGAAAGACTTTTGCGTTGACGCGACAAAGCACTTCAAGCTTCCGACTGCGCTCCAGAAGGGCGATACGGAAATCATCGTGCGAGCGCCGGAGGTATTCAAGCAGCGTCTGCCGAACAGCAAAGAAGCAAAGAAAGTCGCTCCGTATATCCTCATCCAAGCGGAGAACGGCATATACAAGCAGGATCACGGGAAGCAGGCCGACGCCTCGGCGACGGTGTTCTTCACGTTCTGCGTATATAACAACGACGAGCAGGAAGGAGCAATGATGCTCCTGAACGTGATGGATGCCGTGCGGATCAGACTTCTTCGCCAGGTCGTTATCGGAGAGCAATTCGAGCTCGACACAGACACCGGGCTCGAATTCCTCATTTTCCGGGAAGACACAGCCCCCTATTACGGCGGTGTAATCACAGCTACATTCAAAATGCCGCCAATCGAAAGAGAGGTATCACTACATGATTAACAAAAAGCAGAGCAAAGATACCGCTGGCGAAAGCGGCATCTTTGTCTATATCGGTCCGTCCATCCGCGGCGTCGTGCAGAATGGAAGCATTTTCAGAGGCGCCGAGGACGAGATCAAGGACAAAATCGCCGCTAAGGTCGAGGACAAGGAACACGTCAAGAGGCTGATCATCCGCGACGTCGATCTTGCGGCTGCCAAAGCAAAACTGAAAAAAGGCGGGAACAGCCTGAGCGTGGCATATCATGCCTTGCTGTCTGCCAAATAAGGAGGAATAATCTATGTCCCTGAATCATGGTATCAACACCTACAAGAGTGACACGGAATTCTCTGCGGTGATCGAAGCAGCCGTAGGTATTCCGTTCTTTATCGGTGCATGGCCTTGTCACGCCGGCAAGGGCTATACCGGCAAGCCGCAGCTCGTCACAAGCTTCAGCGAGGCGAAAGACCTCGGCGGCTTCAGCAAAGCATGGCGCGACGCGAACAAAGCGCCGAAATGGAATCTCTGCCAGGCGATCTACAGTCAGTTCAAGCTGTTCGGCGTCGGTCCGGCGATCGTCATGAACCTGTTCGATCCCGCAACCCACAAGACCGCCGTCGCCGCTGCGACGATGTCCGTGAAGGATCACGTCGTCACGCTTCCGTACGAAGCCATCGACGATTCTGCTCTTGTCGTTAAGACAACGGATCAGACGCCCACAACGCTCGTAAAGGGCACCGACTACGATGTCATCTATGGTAATGACGCGTGCTACATCGAACTGATTTCCACATCGACTCATTACGCCAAGACGTCTCTCTCTGTGGCGTATAACGAGGCAAACCCCGGCGCGATCACATCGTCCGACGTTGCCGCGGCTGTTGAGAAGATCGAAGAGTGCAAGAGCCTCTTCAACATCGTTCCCGATCTGATCTGCGCTCCCGGTTGGAGCTCCACTCCTTCCGTTGCGGTCGTTATGGCTGCGAAGGCTGCGAGCATCAACGGCATTTACCGCGCGAAGGCGGTTGTCGACATCGACACATCCACAAGCGGCGCCGATGATTACTCGGAGGTCCTGACCTACAAGAACGCGAACGGCTACACCGACGAGAACATGATCGTCTGCTGGCCTCTCGCGGTCGTCGGCGAAGACGTTTTCGATCTGTCGGTCATCGCGTGCGGCACTATGTCCCGCGTAGACAGCGAAAACGCTGACTGCCCGTATGAATCCCCCTCGAACAAGACCGTCCCGATCACAGGCGCGTGTGTGAAAGCCGGCACGGAAGTGGCTCTTACCCTTCCGCAGGCTGACGCCATCAGCTACAGCGACGGTGTTGTGACCGTTATCAACAACGGCGGGTGGGTGCTCTGGGGCAACTACACCGGATGCTGGCCGTCGAACACCGACGTCGCCAAGTATTTCATCTGCACGAGCCGCATGATGGACTGGATCTGCAACACGTTCGTCAACACATTCTGGAGCTACATCGACAGACCACTTACCAGAGTGATGATCGATGCGATCGTGAACAGCTTCAATTCCTGGCTGTCCGGGCTCACGCACGAAAACAAACTCTACGGCGGCGAGATCCAGTTCGTCGCAGAGAACAATCCCACAGTCAACCTCATCGCGGGCAAGTTCAGGCTTGACACCAAGGAAGCATCGCCTGTTCCTGCACAGGAAATCGATATGTACGTTGAGTACGATGTCGATATGCTGACATCCGCGCTGAGCGCATAAGGAGGTAAGAACAGATGGATGCTGGAATCATCAATTACGCTGTGTATGAAAATGGCAGCGAATATCTCGGCATGGCGAATGTCACCTTGCCGAATCAGAGCCACAAAATTCTGACCGTAAACGGTGCCGGTATTCCCGGAGACATTGATCTTCCCGTTCTCGGTCACAAGGATGCGATGAGGGCGACATTCAACTTCACGGATGCGCCTCCGGCAGCGTATAAGCTCGCCGAAATGCGCAGACACGTCATCGACATCCGTGCGGCGCACGAAGAGTACGACGCAACTGCCGGCAAGATCGTGGTACGTGCTTATAAGCACGTTCTCGAAATCATCCCCGTCACAAAAAATGGCGGCACCGTTGCCCCGTCCGCGGCTCAGGCCGCGTCTGGTGAGTACACGGTGCTTTCGCAGAAGGATTACATCGACGGCAAACTCGTCGGCGATTATGATCCCGTTCACTTCAAGGACATTGACAATTCCGGCACGGATAACCTTGCCGCTGTCAGATCTGCCCTTGGCAAGTAATCTCAACCGATAGGGCGTCCGGGGAGCAATCCCCGGGCGTCCTGCTATTTTGAAAGGAGCGAAACGATATGGCAATCGTTAAAGACGAACTCACTCATGAGGAAGCTGTTGAAAAGGCTACCGAAGCCGCGCAGGCGTCCGAGGACGCTCTGACGATCGGCTTCAAAAAGCCCGTCGAATACAACGGCGAAAAATACACCGAACTGACCTTTGATTTTGAGTCGCTGACCGGCAAGGATGGGCTCGAAATCGAAAACGAACTCGCGGCGCAGGGCAAGCCGCTGGTTATCCCTGCGTTCTCAGGCGAATACCTTGTGCGCATGGCGGCAAAAGCCTGCTCCGCGCCGATCGGATATGATTTCTTTGATATCATCTCCCTTCGTGACTTCAACAAGATCAGGAGCGCGGCGAGAAGTTTTTTACTCAGATCGGAGTAACGGGCGGCGATGGTGGTAAGTGGCTGAGAGAGACTTGCTATATTCTCTCTCAGAACACTCACACCCCCGTTACATACTGGCTATCGATCCCCTTGCGGATGCTGCATGCGTGGATCGAAACGAATAACGATATCCGGAAACGGATGGATCAGAAGTAAGGAGGGCATATGGCAAAAGCATCAGAGTATAGTATGCTCTTTAAGTTGAGCGCACAGCTCGGCCGTGAATTCGGGACCACCTTTTCATCGGCAAAGCGCACGCTGAACGATACTCAAAGAGAAATAAACGCCCTCAATCAGACACAGGCAGACATCTCCGCATACCAGAAGCAGCAACAGGCAGTCGAATCGACATCTCGGAAGCTCTCTGATCTGCAAAAGGAATACGACAACATTCAGCGTGAGATTCAAGAGACTGAGGGCTTTTCCTCATCGCTTGAAAACAAACTGATTGAAAAGCAGAGGGCTATTGATAAAACAAGCGAATCCCTGAAAAATCAGACAGACAAACTGCATCAGATGGAATCTGCCATGCAGGACGCAGGGATCGACACCGACCATCTTGCTGACGAAAGCAAAAAGCTCACACAGCAGATGGATGATCTTGCGAAGAAGCAAGCCGAAGCCGCGAAGGAAGCGCAGAACTTCGGCGTGGAGGGTGTCAGTTCTTTTGAGGCGGTCGGGAGTGCGCTTGTCGCTGCCGGTATCGCCGCGGGGCTGAAAGCCATCTATGACGAATATAAAGAGTGCATTTCCATCGCCGCCGATTTCGAGGAAACGATGTCGACTGTTGAGGCGCTTTCAGGAGCTACCGCTGAAGAGATGCAGAGCCTGTCATCATACGCAAAGCAACTCGGCGCCACGACGAAATTCACCGCCAAAGAATCTGCGGAAGCCATGACCTATATGGGAATGGCAGGCTGGGACGCACAGCAGATGATCGAAGGCATGAGCGGCGTTCTCAATCTCGCCGCCGCGGCCGGAGAGGATCTTGCGGTAACTTCCGATATCGTCACCGATAACTTGACCGCATTCGGAATGAAAGCGTCCGACACAGCGCATTTTTCTGATGTACTCGCAGCTGCGGCTACGAACTCGAATACGTCTGTGGCAATCATGGGCGAAACGTTCAAGAACTCTGCGGCGCTTGCCGGTGCGCTGGGCTACAGCGTGGAAGATGTGGCCGTTGCAATCGGTCTTATGGCGAATGCAGGTATCAAGGGTAGTAACGCAGGCACCGCGCTCAAAAACGTATTTAACGGGCTTCTGGGCGGTGTCACGCTGACAGCTGAGGCGTTCGGAGAAGTGGAATATTCTGCGATCAACGCGGACGGTACGATGAAGTCCTTCGGAGAAACGATGCAGGAACTCCGCGGGTACTTCGAGCAGATGACCGGTGCCGAGAAGATGCAGAACGCGGAAGCGCTCGCCGGACAGCGTGCTATGGCCGGCTTTGTGTCGATCATGAACAGTACCGACGCGGATTTTCAGAAGTTGACAAACAACATCGAAAACTGCTCCGGCGCCGCGCAGAAGATGGCTGACATAAAGATGGACAATCTGAACGGTCAGCTCACGCTTATGAATTCTGCCGCGGACGCTTTGAAGACGACGATCGGAGAGGCGTACAACGAAGAACTGCGGGCGCTCGCAAAAGTGGCGACGGACATTCTGTCTGGGATCAACGACTTCCTGTCAAAGCATCCCGTCCTTCTTAAAGCGCTGATTGCAATCACTGCCGAGATCGGTCTGATCGTTGCGGCGTATTACGGCTATATCGCTGCGAAGAAGATCATGAACACCGTCCGCGCGTTGAGTACGGTGCTCGAGGCAAAAGAAGCGGTAGCCACCGCAGCGGACACTGCCGCCAAGACAGCAGAAGCCGCCGCCACAACCGGAGCTGCTGTTGCTCAGACAGCTCTTAATACGGCTATGATGGCTAGTCCGATAGGATGGATTGCTGCAGGTGTTGCCGCATTGACAGTCGCTACTATAGCAATCGTAGAACTCATAAAAGCCGAAACAGACGAGACCAAAAAACTCACTGCTGCATCTCAAGAACAGTACGATCAGCTCCAGGCTCTGAATAACGAATACGAAGAAGCATGCAGGGTTTACGGAGAGACGTCAGATGAGGCACGTGCCTTGCACGGCGAATTGATCCTGTTAGAAGAAGACTTTGAATCTTCCAAGATGACTATGGAAGAATTCAATCAGCAGGTTGAGGATTCGATTGCGTCTTATGAAGAGTTTGTCGCTCAGCACAAGGAGAGCATGAGCGCCATCAACCGCGAGGAAGATGTTGTTCTTGCTCTGGTAGCCAGGCTTGAGAAGCTCGAATCGCAGACGAACAAAACTGAGGCAGAAAAAGAGCAAATGATCGCTCTGGTCGATCAGTTGAACGAGAAACTGCCTACACTTGGACTATCTTATGATAGGGTTGCTGATTCTCTAAATTCCACTTCCGAAGCAATTCGCTCCGTTGTAGAAGCGGAGATAATGCGGAAAAAATACGAGCAGAATTACCAAGACTATTATGCGGCTGTTGAACGAGAACTTGACCTTGAAAACAAGCTCACAACTGCTAAAGAGAATACAGCTGCTGCACAAGCAAAACTTGATGCACTGTATGCAAGTGACACATACAAAAACTATCAGAAAGACATCCAAAATGTCGCCGGTGAGGCATCAGGCAGGGCATTTGCTTCAAGATACAAATCCTTCTGCGATCAACTGAACAAGGCCTCCGAAGAAACAAACAAACTGAAAAAAGAGCAAGAAAAGCTTCAAAAAGAGTACGACGATAGCATAAAAACCGAAAACGAACTCCTTGAAGCGATGGGCCTGTATTCGGAGGCGGCACAACAAAGCGAGAAGGATGCAAAGGAAGCAATCGAAAGTACCCAGGAATACCGCGAAGCGCTTGACGCGGTTCGCAAAGGGTATCTTGAAGTTGCGGATGCGGCTCGCTATTATGGTGTTTCATCGGAGGCTTTGCAGTCTGCACTTGACGAAGAACAAAGCTATGCTGAGAATCTATTCGCAGCGGTCGACTTGGTAAAAGAGGGCTATTATTCCGCCAAGGAAGCCGCAGAGATTTATGGCGTAACGGTAAATGACATTAAAGTTGCCGAGAAAATTCAAGAAACGATCGAAAAGCTCGAAGATCTTGGCGAAAAATACCACGAAATCAAAGACGAAGCTGAAAAGAGCATTCAAGGACAGTACGATCTTTGGGACACCGCAGCGGTTGTCATTGCGACCGATATTGACAAGATCAACACGGCGCTTGAAACGCAGTTGTCTTACTGGTCTGACTACAACACCGATCTTGCAAACTTGCTCGCTCGTACCGAAGACATCGACGGTCTTTCCGATGTCATCGCGTCCTTTGCGGACGGCTCTGCCGAAAGCGTGAACGCTATCGCGGGCATGGCGGCCGCCAGCGACGAAGATCTGCGGAAGATGGTCGGTAACTGGCAGGAGGTACAAAAACAGCAGGAAGAGGCCGCTACGTCGATTGCCGAGCTCGCCACTGGATTCTCGGACGAACTCGACAATATGAAGAGCGATCTTGAAGACGCTGTCGATGCGCTTAACCTCGATGACGAAGCGGCAGAAGCCGCGAAGGAAACAGTTGACGCGTATGTACAGGCGATCCGCGACGGAACAGACGATGCCGTGAAAGCTGCTGAGGCTTTACGTTCGCAGGTTGCCGCAGCGCTGAAAGATATGCCGGAGATTTCTGTCACGACAAGCGGAACACAATCCAGAAGCCGCGTACCGAATTCCGGGAGAGGCGGACCGCAATTGATGGAGCTCTACGCCAACGGAACGGACAACGCAAAATCCGGGCTTGCTCTCGTCGGGGAAAGAGGACCGGAGCTTGTGATGTTCAAAGGTGGCGAGCAGGTCTTGACCGCTGACGAAACACGGGCGTATATGCGTCAGCTGAACGACAGTCGGAACGCGATCAACGCATATGCGGAAGGTGCGGGAGAATACACGGAACTCATCATGATCCTTCCCACGCTTGCGCGGATGCTCGAAGCGTTCCCGCGGATCGACGCCATATCCGCAGGAAACGGACAGCACATTGTCATTACCATCTCGCCAACGTTCTCGGTACAGGGTGGCGCGGATATGGAAGACACGCTGCACGCTTTCAGCGACGAACTGAAAGATGAGATCTTCGATGCTCTGGAAGAAGCCGGCATTGACGCAAAGAGAGGGGTGTACGCATGACATATATCACGAAACAAGGCGATATGTGGGATTCAATCGCGCATTCCGAACTCGGTGACGTCAAGCACACCGACGCATTGATGGAGGCAAACACCAAGCATATCGACACATTCATCTTTTCGTCCGGCGTCGAACTGGAATTACCTGACGTTTCAGAGGCGGTTACCGAAACGGATCTCCCGCCGTGGAAGAGGGTGAGCGGATGAGCGATATCAATATGGCTCGCCGCACCGCAATACAAGCGTTTTTTGCAGGGGTGGATATCACTTCATCCCTGCAAAAGTATCTTATCTCGATGACCTACACGGACAACGAGGAAGACGAAACGGATGATCTGCAATTCAAGCTTCACGACCGGGAAGGCATCTGGGTTGAAAAGTGGCTGAATACCGCGATTCAAGCGTCAGCGGAATCGTCTGCGCAGAAGAAGGTCGAAGCGGAGCAGAACGCGGAGCCGGTCATCACGGGATATAAGGTCACGGCGCAGGGCGGTCTTGCCGTCCGAAGCCGTGCCGGGGATCAATATTACCAGTACGGCACCCTTGCCTACGGGACGGTGATCACGGTCAATTCAATATCGGGTGGATGGGCGAACTTCATGTATTCAGGGAAAAACGCCTACTGCAGGTCGTCGTATCTCCAAGCGATATACAGCGGAGGATCTTCCGGCTCGTCTACATCGTCCGGATCATCCGGGTCGTGGGCGATCGGCGATGAAGTCATCGCGTCCGGCAGACCGCAGTACACGAGCTACGGCGAAGGAACGCCCGGCGCGAACGTGACGAACTACAAGGGCAAGATCACACATCTGAATCTGAAATCCGGGGTACCATATCCGATCTGCGTCGGATATCTCGGGTGGTTTTCAACGAGCCAAGTGCAAAAAGCAGGCGCGTCACCAAGCGCACCGAGCACGAGCGGAGCCGAAAAAGGATTGCGGATTCAGGCGGTCATTGTCAGACAGAACTGGAACGGCGACGGAAAGGACGATACACTTGAATGCGGGCAGTTTGAGCTTGATTCCGTGGTAGCACAGGGACCACCGAACACCGTCACGATAAAAGGCACGTCGCTTCCGTACAGCAGCACCGTGAGACAGACTGCGAAAAGTAAATCGTGGGAGAGCTACACGTTATCCGGGATCGGCGACGAAATCGCCTCAAAGAATGGAATGACGTGTATGTATCTGTCGAGCGCGAATCCGTCCTATAAACGGGTGGAACAGTACAAGACAAGCGACATCGCATTTTTGCAAAAACTCTGTCACGACGCGGGGTGCTCTCTGAAAGTATCGAATAACATCATCATCATTTTCGACCAGGCGACCTACGAGAAGAAGTCGGAAGTGCTGACGATCAAGCGCGGGAGCGGATATACAAAGTATAAACTCTCAACCGGCGAAAACGATACCTACACGAGCTGCCGCGTGAGCTACACCACACCGAGCGGAACCGTCATTTCGGCAACGGCATATATCGAGGACTACGACGAGAAGAAAGAGAACAATCAATGCCTGAAGATCTATCAGAAGGTGTCGAGCGTTTCCGAGGCGAAGAATCTCGCGGAGAAAATGTTGCGGCTCCACAATAAGTATGAGCTTGAGGCGACGTTCACCTTTCCCGGCAATCCGAAACTGCTTGCCGGCTGTGTCGTTTCTCTCTCCGGATGGGGCGCGTGGAGTGGAAAATACATTATCAAGCAGGCGAAGCACAAGGTCGATACCGGTGGGTATACCACGCAAATAACACTTCGGACCGCGCTCGCTGCAAATGTTTCCTCCACGTCATCCGGTGACGATAAAGCGGCAGACACAGACTTCTCGGAAGGCGACCGCGTGATGTGCAACGTCGGCGTGAATACCTACTATAACGGCGTACACATGGCGTCCTGGGTGCCGTCCGCGGTGCTCTATGTGCGCAGGGTCGAACAGGGCGGCAAGGTGCTGCTTGTCAGCACGGAGCCCACGAAGAACGTATATACCGGGCGCGTATGGGCTACGGACGTCCATAAGATATAAGGGGTGGTGATATGGATGTAAGAGTTGGAACGGTATCGGATGTCAACAAAAACGAGAGGACCGCAAGAGTCCATTTCCCGGACGTCGACATCATATCTGGATGGCTGAAAGTCATCTATCGCCCGCCGTATATCCCGAAGACGGAGAAAACGTCCGGAGGCGAAGGCGAGGAAGCGTTCGCCGAACATTTACACGAAATCAATGTCATTGAATGGATGCCGGAAATCGGAGATACAGTCCTTTGTCTCTACACAGAAGGCTTCAACAGTGACGGGTATGTATTGGGGGCGATCAAATGAAAATAGGATGCCTCGGAGATATCGTCTTTGAAGTATCGGACAAAGAGATGAAAACGATTCGGGATGCGACATGGAGCGGGTCGGCTTCGATTGCCACGCACCAACGGCATCTTGACAATGCTCTGCAGGAATTTGTAGGCGTTGATCCTGATTCGTTCGAATTCAAGATCAGGATTTCACAATTTCTCGGCTCCGATCCTCTCACAGACATATCGAAACTCTTTGACTACGAGCGCGGCGGGACTGCGGTGCCGCTGACGATCGGAAAGAAGGGCTACGGGAAATACAGGTGGCTCGTGAAGAAGCACAAGACAAGCCTCGAACACTATGACAAGGTGGGAAACCTTGTCGGCGTGGATATCACGGTCACGCTTACAGAATATACGAAAGGATGACGATATGGTTTACACGGTATCAACGGACAATCCGCCTCAGCTCACGCTCGGCGAGAAAGACACATTAAAATCCGTGCTGCAGAATGTATATCTCATCCTTGCAACACGAAAGAAAACCGTGCCGATGTATCGGCATTTCGGCTTACAGATGGCATTCGTCGATAAGCCGCTCCTTGCAGCTGAGACTATCTCAGCCGCGGAGATTCGCGAGGCGATTGCCGAATTTGAGCCTCGCGCCCAGTTTGTGGATGTTGCCTATACACCGTCCGCATACGGCGCAAAAATAAGTGTGAAGGTGGAGGTTGGAATATGAGCCGAGACACATTTTATAAGTTTGTCGATACGGACAGCGACGCTGTTGTGGCGCGTCTCGTATCGGCGTATGAAAACATGACCGGCAGAACGCTGAGACCTGCTGATCCGGACAGACTCTTTATCTCATGGGTGGCAAGCGTCATCGTGCAGGAGCGCGTCGATCAGAACTATGTCGGCAATCAGAATCTTCCAAGCAGAGCGGAAGGCGAAAACCTCGATGCGCTCGGCGAATGGATCTACGACATCAAGCGTCTGGCGGCGCAGCCGAGCAAATGCACGGTACGCTTCAACATCTCCGCGGCGCAGTCAACTTCTATCGCCATTCCGCAGGGAACGAGAGTAACGGATGCGTCCGGCGATCTGATCTGGTACACGACGGAAGACGCCGTCATCCCGATCGGCTCTTTGTATGCCGACGTTATGGTGCAGTGTGAGACTGCCGGTGACATCGGAAACGGATATGTTGCCGGGCAGATCAATACGCTGGTCGACGTCGACAACATCCTCTACTTCTCATCGTGCGCAAACATTGACACCGCTTCCGGCGGCGCGAATGAGGCTACCGACGAGCAGTATTACGAACTCATGCGAGAGGGTTTGGACTCCTACAGTACGGCCGGACCGGTAGGCGCCTATATCTACTGGGCGAAGACCGTATCGGCGAATATCGCGGACGTGAAACCGATACAGCCGCGGCTGACGGATGTCCAGACCGTTCCTCTCTACACGGATTCGGACGGGTACAAGCACGCGTTCATTGCGGGAGAACATCTCCTTCCGGACAGTCTCGAAGTCAGAGAGAACAGCACATCGGAGCCAGCGATTCACGGCATCGACTATTCGTACATCTACGACGATCAGCTTCTGAACATCGAGATCAAGTCGGACGGCGCTCTCGCCGCTCTGAACACGGTGCATATCACGATCGAATGCATCAAAGCGGGATATGTCTATCTGTACGCGCTGATGAACGACGGAACGCTCGCGGACGCGACCGTAAAGGCGGCGATCAGAGACGCGTGCAATCAGGACACCGTGCGACCGCTGACGGACTTCGTTGCCGTCGAAGACGCGGAGACGGTGAGCTACAACATCAACCTGACATACTGGATCGACCGCAACTCGACAAAATCGCTCGCGGACATTCAGGCGGACGTCACGGCGGCGGTCAACGAATTCGTCGCATGGCAGTCCGGAAAGATCGGGCGCGACATCAATCCGTCATATCTTGAATGGTTGCTGAAAGACACCGGCGTAAAGCGCGTTGCAATCGTCTCTCCGGCGTTTACAGAACTTCGGAATGGTGACGACCATACCGTTCCGCAAGTCGCTCAAATCGGCACTATAAGCGTTGTGAACGGAGGCTTTGAAGATGAGTAAAGGGCTGACCGCGGAAAATCTGCTGCGCGTCTTTCCTTCTGCTCTTGCTTCGAGCAAAAACCTATACGCTCTTGCTTCGGCGATTGCGGACGAACTCGAAACGCTGTTTTCGGAAAATCGACTGCTTGCAATCTATGCGAACATTTCCTCTTTACCGGAGGAACTGCTTGATATTCTTGCAAAGGACTACAAGGTAGACTGGTATTTACCTGACACATCGCTGGAAGCCAAGCGGGAACAAATTGCGGCTCAGTTCATGGTGCATCGGCATCTCGGCACCAAGTCCGCGATTGTCTTTGCACTCTCGGCGATCTGTCCCGGCTCCGACGTGCAGGAATGGTTTGAGTATGGCGGTGATCCGTACTACTTCAAAATCGTCTGCGACGTCACCGAGCAGACAACGCCTATTTCGCAAAGCGATCTCGTTCGAGTCGCGAGAGCGGTCAAGCCGACACGCGCAGTCCTCGAAGATCAGAACGTGATATATCGTTCCCGGAACGTCATAGCCGTATCGGTAAACGGCGGGTATGTGTTCTTCAATCCCCGGCTCTGCGGTACCTATCCCAAACAGGCAATGCAGGGCGAGGATGAAAACGGATTTATCAGTCTTGAATCTGTCGGATCGTCTACGGAATACAGCGTGAGAATGTGCGGGACGCCTCTCGGCTCCATCGTGTGAGAGGGGGATGCAAATGGATATTTCCAAATTCGGCACAAAAGCCGCTTTGCAGTACGCTCTCAACATGCTTTGCCGGAACGCAAAGGTCGAGGAATGGACCGAATACGGCGGTGATCCGTATTATTTCCGCATTACGCTTGAAGCCTCGTCTGTCGGCGCTTCTCTCCGGACGCTGATGCGCGTCATCGACAGTATCAGACCGGTCAGGTCTCTGCTCGAAAGTGGCGCGATCATCCTTCATTCGGAAGAGATCGCAACGGTATCTGAACAGTCCGGCTTCGTCATCTATTCCATTCGGTGCTGCGGCGTAATCCCGGAAGAAGCGGTAAAGGGCAGAATCGAAGACGAAATCATCACAATCACTCTCGGCGCAGACGGCGCCGAATTTGTGGCTGCTCTCGCAGGCACAAAAGACACCGGCACTATTCCGAGCGAAGCCGTTTCCGGCATAGCGCGGAGTGGCAATATAAACTTGGGAACAATGGGAGATGCCGCGGCATATCACGCCCGTGCGTGCGGCACATCGCCCGGCTCCCTTATATGAAAGGAAGGTAGAAATGGCACTTGATACAGCAGCATTAAGCGATTTGCGCAGCTATGTCAAACGGCGCGTCGGTTTTCTCAAGTACCGCGTAGGCACAAGCTATACGAAGGTACCGATCAGTGACGTGCAGATCCTCCCATCGGGGGTAGTCCGCATACAGGCATCTATTGTCCCGAGCAATGCTGTCACAATCAATCGCGTAGAACTCTACAGTAACGCGAGCGAGCTGTGGGCGCATCAGGATGTAAGCATCACACTCGACCAAGGGCAGACGGGCGTTCTGTACTGGTTTGATTTCACGCTAATGGAGGGGTCTGAATAATGCGTAACAGAACATACTGGGTTGATCACGTACTCAGTGAAACAAACAAATTTACCGTGATTGCCGATCATGACGATATCTACACGATCACTCCGTACGGTACCGTCATGCAGCAGGGTACTTTCCAGGACGCCGCACATTTCAACTCGATCGAGGAAGGATTGACGGCAAACGAGGAAGCGATCTACATTCTGCTCGATTTCGCCCGGCACAACAAAGAAACCGCAGACAAGAGACTGGATGCGGCCGAGGCGCATATCGACGAACTGTACGCGACCGAGACGGGGACGGTCACGCTCACGAACACATCAAAATACCCCTTTAACAATTCCAAGCAGACCGTGGCGCTTTCCACCAACAGAGACACCGGAAACTATGTCGTTGTGGTAGAAGTCACTGCGGCAAGCGGTAACGTCGGCGAGATCATCGTCAGCGATCAGCTCGTCAACGGATTCAAGGTCGAATACACCGGAAGCGCGGCGAGCGCAACAATCAGCTACAAAGTGATAGGAGGATGGAGCAAATGATTATCATCAACAAAAACGAAGGACCGAAGATCGAATACGAAGTCACCGGCAAGAAAATCTGCTTTGACGACGATCTGACGATCAACCTTGCCAAGCGCGAGGAAGACGATCCCGTTCATATCGACGTCTGCTTCGATGCTGACGGCGATCTCGTGATTGGCGCTGCGGCCGGAAGAGCGTATGTCGCTGAGATCGACATTCCCGCCCGGTCGTACACCGAGGAAGACGGCGAAGGCGATGAGCCGACGCTCGTTCCCGTGCCCCTCGACATGGACAAAGTAACTCTCACCCTTTGGGCGATTGAATAAGAAAG
Organism: Clostridia bacterium; assembly: GCA_017427285.1. Lineage (GTDB taxonomy): Bacteria > Bacillota > Clostridia > Oscillospirales > UBA644 > HGM12619. Next base: position 81,981 of record JAFRTE010000031.1, on the reverse strand, counting down.
GAGCAAAACACAATGAGTAACTTCGATGTTGCAAACCTCGCTTTGCAGGTCGCTTGCGGAGCAAGCAACGAACTGAAATACGATGACAAGAACATGCCCTCTGTCATGGTAAAGATCCCGAAATTCACATGGGCAGACGTCGGCATCGGCACTTCGACCGATGTTTTCCCGGCATTCAAGATCAACGGGCATGAGGTCGATGCGATCTACTTCTCCAAGTACATGAACATCGTTCAGAACAGCCGCGCATATTCTCTCCCCGGGCAGGATTACGCGAACAATATCAACCTCGACAATTCCATCGCAAGATGCACCGCGAAGGGCGAAGGATGGCATCTGACAACGCGCCTTGAGTGGATGGCTGTCGCTCTCTGGTGCCTGAAAAACGGCACCCTCCCGAAAGGCAATAACAACTATGGCAAGGATCATTCCGAAACCGTATATCAGGCGATTCCGATGACAAAGGATGGGGAGGGCAAAACTCTGCACGTCGCGGGCGGCACCGGTCCTCTTACATGGTCGCATAATGGTCAGCAGGACGGCATCTGGGATCTGAACGGCAACGGCTATGAATGGGTCGGCGGTGTGCGCACCGTTTACGGCGAGCTTCAGGTGCTTTCCAGTAACGGAGCCTTTGAAAACTCCGCGGCTGATCCCGATAACAGCCAGGGGGCTTCTTCTGCCCTGTGGTATGCGATCGACGGTACGACCGGCGAGCTCATCACGCCGAACGGAAGCGGCACAACACAGAACAGCTTGAAGATCGACAAGATCAGCAACAAGCTTACATGGGTGACTGGCGCAATTTCCATGGCGACGCCCGGGCAGATTTACGCTACGCTCGAAAGCGTTGAACTCGATGCCTCTGTCTGCGACGCAGCGAAGCACATTCTTCAGGCGCTCGGCTTCTATAGGCCGGACGACATCACTGCCGGTGCGCTCGGCGGTGACTATGTGTACTTCGACAACAGCGCAGCAGAGCGGTCGTTCCACTGTGGCGGCTACTACTACTACTCGTCGGCCGCCGGCGTGTTCTACGCGCTCGGCTACTACTCCCGCTCGAGCACGTACACGTACATCTCGTTCCGCGCCGCTTATTGTGACCTGCCTACTGCATAACTGTGTTCTGACGGCTCCGCGGTAGCGGAGCCTATACCGCGCGAAGCGCGGCCGCGTAAATTTTTCAAATAACGTATTTCGTTATTTTCTACCGTTTTCAAGTCATCTCCCTAATTATCTGTTATAATCTCACGAGCGCATTGGATTCGGAGGCGGGGAGCGATGGCAGAGGAACTGATTATTCTTCAAAAAGTCTTTGACATGATGGAATACGGGTATCTCGCTCTCGCTCAATTTCCGAAATCCGAAAAGTACGCCCTTGCGACTGACATCAAACGCTGCATGGATATAATGCTCGAACGGTGTATTGAAGCCCAGAAGAAGTATTATAAGAAAAATACCCTGCAAGAGTTTGACGTTGAGATCACGAAACTAAAGGCGTATCTGCGCTTGTCGCACGATCTGAAATTCCTGCCTACGAAGAAATACGAGGTGTGGAGCGAAAAGGTCGTCGAGATTGGAAAGATGTTAGGGGGATGGCTGAAAACCGTCAACAGCAAGCCCTCGACATAAGGATCAGATCATTGCGGACGTTCAACTGCGGCGGCAACTACAACAACACGTCGAACGCCGGCGTGTTCTACGCGAACGGCAACAACTCCCGCACGAACACGAACACGAACATCTCGTTCCGCGCCGCTTACCCCCACCGTCAGATATTGTACGCCCACGGGATACAATCAGAGCAAGGGTATAAGGGATCTGCTCCTTTCGCTTGCCTATGCGCAGGCGTAGAAATGATCAGTTGCGTAAACCGCTCTCAGCTGTTAAGCGCAACCCTCGGGAGGAGCTGTATATGGAAAAGCACGAACACGTTTTTGAAAGATTCATTGATTTTGAAAACTTGTATGGCGGTTATCTTCTTGCTCGCCGTAATAAGCGATACAGGAACGAAGTGCTTGCCTATACAGCGAATCTTGAGGAAAATCTGATCAACTCGCAAAATCACCTTATCTGGAAAACGTATGAGGTCAAAAACCTGCATGAATTTATAGAGTATTTCCCGAAAAAGCGCATCATTACGGTGATGCCGTTTGAGAATCGCGTCGTGAACTGCGCCGCCTATAATGTCATGTGGCCGATATACAGAAAATCATTCTATGAGCATTCTTACGGCTCTGTGGATGGCATGGGTACCGTTCGGGCAACGAAGCAACTGCAATACTGGATGCGCCTGATTCGACATAAAAAGGAGAACTGGTGGCTTTTGAAGATGGACGTCAAAAAGTTCTTCTTCCGCATTCCCGTAGAAGTTCAGCTTGAATATTTGGGCAAACCTATCAACGATCCCGATATGATGTGGTTTTACGAGCAAGCGATCAAGTGTGACGGTCGCGCATTCGGTTTACCTCTCGATGCTCAAAACGTGACCGACTGTGAGCGGATCCCCGGAATCGGAATGCAGGTCGGCAGTCTGATATCTCAGATGACCGGCAACGTCGTTCTGACACCGCTCGATCATTACATCAAGCGCGAGCTTCGCGCCCCGTACTACATGCGGAACATGGACGACATGATCGCATTGGCGCCGAGCAAAGATCAAGCGCATGAGATTCACGAACGGGCGGAATCGTTTTTGTACGACCGGCTCGGTCTGAATCTCAATTCAAAAACAGCAATAATGCCTTATGACGCCGGACCGGAATTCGTCGGACGGCGGGTGTTCCCGGATCGAATACAGATACGCCGATCATCGTCGCTATACATGAAACAGCATCTGCGATATGTGATGGAGCACTACTCAACAGGCGAACTCGACCTCGACTACTGCCTGAGCGTGATACAAAGTTATCTCGGTCTCATGAAACATTGTGACTGCGATGCGTTCAGAAAGAAAGTCCTCGAAGATTTCGTCCTCGTCCGGCACTACGCCGAAGATAATACCAACTACCCCGACTGAGAAATCAGCGGGGTTTTTTCATGCAAAGGGAGGGAAACGAATGTGTCACCGATGGAAATAACCGCGTTGATCGGAGAGGTCATAACACTGCTTGGCGTAGTGATATCCTACATCGTATCAATCAGCAAAGTAATGGATGGGCAGAGATGCCTTTTGCGCAGCGAGATGCTGCGCATTTATTACCATAATCGGGAGAAATGCGAGATACGCCAGTATGAATACGAGAATTTCGTACTTCTTTACGAGGCGTATAAAAAGCTAAGAGGCAATTCCTTCATAGACAAGATCTACAAGGAAGTGCAAACCTGGAAAGTAATCACATGAAAGGAGAACAGAGATGCTTACCCCGAACTACACATACAAAATGAACGGCGTCACCGTGAACGAGAAGATCATCCCGGACGGGACGGTATGGAAAGACGACGCCAAAGCAAAGAATGCCGGATTCAGCGGTGCCGGGTCTCTTTACAAGAAGAATCAGAAGATCGCTGGCGGGCCGAAGTCGGTCACGATCCATAACACCGGCGACACCAACGGCACCGAGAACGACGACGGCGAACAGTACACCCGCGCAACCTATAACGAGAACATGGGGAGCGCTCGGGTGCATTTTTATGTCGACGACAAATGCGCGTGGCAGAATCTCAAAGCCGGAACGGGTCTCTGCCCGAACGATCCCGAAGGATCTGCCGAAGTGTCCTGGCATTCCGGCGACGGCTCCGTGGCTGACGGTGGCAATATGACGTCCCTCTCGATGGAGATCATCATGGGTGAAAGCGCCGATCACGACGCCAAAGCGAAAGACAACGGCGCGAAGATCGCGGCGTGGCTGCTCTGGAAGTATAACCTTCCGATCAGCAAGCTCGTCACTCATACCTACTGGGTAAACAAGAGCGCCGGGAAGAAGTTTGCCGATCCGGACGAGCAGTGCACCAATCTCATCTCCGGAAGGAAGTGGTGCCCGTCGTATATCTTCGGGAGCACTTCTCATTCAATCGCGCTCGGCAACTGGAAAACTTTCAAGGCGCTTGTCAAGAAATACCTTGACGCTCTGAACGCGCCCGTAGTCCCCGAGCCTCCGGCGCAGCCGACTACTCTGTACTATGTCCAGACCGGCGCCTATAAGGTGAAGACAAACGCCGACGCGCAGCTCGAAAAAGTAAAAGCGGCGGGATTTGACGCAATCCTCAAAAAGTCCGGCGAGCTCTACCGCGTACAGGTCGGCGCCTATTCCAAACGCGATTACGCTGTAGCGATGGAAAAGAAACTCAAAGCAGCGGGTTTTCCCACATACATCACGACCACAGGCGGGACGGTGGTATCAGGCGGCGCAACGACCGATGTCATCAAGGTCGGCGACAAGGTTAAATGCAAAGCGGGTGTCACCAAGTATTACAACGGCGTAGGGATGCCGTCGTGGGTGCGCGTTGCCACGCTCTACGTTCGCCAGATTGAACAGAATGGCAAGGTGTACCTCGTAAGCACCGAGCCGACCAAAAAAGTTTATACCGGACGTGTATGGGCGTCCGATATGCAGAAGATTTAAGGAGGTATAATCATGTTTCAGCAGTTTATTTCCGAATACGGTACCACGATCCTTTACACCATTCTCACCGCGATTGCCGGATATATCGGCATCGTGTTGAAGAATCTGTGCAAGAAGTATCTGAACGACAAAACAAAGAAAGCTGTCGCAAAGTCCTGCGTTCAGTTTGTCGAGCAGGTTTACAAGGATCTCCACGGTCCCGAGAAACTCGAAGTAGCCCTCTCCGCGGCGAAAGAAATGCTTGCGGAAAAAGGTATCGAATGTACTGAACTTGAAATGCGTGTCCTGATCGAAGCCGCTCTCGCATCTTTTAATGACGCGTTCCATAGCGAGGACGACGAAAATAAGGAAGAAGAAATCGAATTCGATCCTGCGGCGGAATACGAGATCACAGACGGCGAGAACGAAGTGCCGGAAACAACCGAATAACCGATGAAAAAAAGTCAAAGCCCTGTAAACGCTCTCACGAGCGAATACAGGGCTTTTTCTTTTTGGGTGGGCGGATAACTGTAAGACAGAGGGAAAGTCGATTGCAACAGCGATAAATCGCTCCTACGCGGCTATTCGCCCATCGCCGCGCGTGTCAGTTCGTACTGATAGGTGATCTTGAAGTCAGCGTACCCTTGCCGGATCGTCCCGAGGTATGCGGCGCTCGGGCGTCCGAGAGGTCTTCCGTCAGTCATGATGTACGCCATCGCTTTCACGTTCCGACCGCCGAACGGAACGGTCAGCCACTTTTTGATATAGAGCCGGGGGAAGCCCTCGTATCTGTCAAGCGCCCGCTCGTCCGCTTCGGAGATCGACCACAGCGCGACCGGTACGGAAGATCCTTTTTCCTTTTCGATCGTTGCTACCGCGGCAAGGGGATGACCGCGGAAGAGAAGCCGATAGTCTTTGATTTCTGTCGTTCCTATGGCGATAGCATCCGGGCAGCGCATCCGCATCTGTGCCTTGTTGAGATTGCTTCCATAGGCAAGGTATAGTTTGCTCATGTCGTTTCCTTTCTCCCCGTATGCCCGATAGGTCAGGACTTGCCTCACGCCGCAGCCGCTTCCGTGAACGTCCTCGTCAAATGGTATCTGGCGGTCTTGAACTCTTTGCCGGTCATTCCGAGGCGGCGCGTCAGCACATTCAGCATCAGCGTTTCTTTCTGCTTCGCGGTGTACGTTGCGCAGGATTTGTAGTACATCTTATCGGGAGCGGTGATCGCCCATGCGCTCATCGCCAGGCAAAACTGGATATAGGCTTTAATCTTGCCGGCGTGCGTCGTTCCATTGAAGAGCCGGAATTCGACCGTGCCCTTCGTGAAGAAAGCGTGAAGGTTGATGCCGTGGTATCTCGTGGAATTGTAATGCTCGTGGCTTATGCCTCCGGTGTAGCCGTCGTTCGCTCTGCTATACCAGATCGTTTCCATGCTCGTTCTGGTCATGTCCTTGTCGTGGCGCATCGCTTTCAGAAGCGGGCGGGAAATCTTGTGACACCAGTGATTCGCTCTGTCGCCGATCTGCAGCGCTTCGTAGAAGAGGTCCTGTCTGCCGATGGCGAAGTTGATCAGCCGCGTCAAACTCTGCGGGGTGTGATTCGCACCGTCCACATGGACGTGAATGCCGCAGGATGAATTTGCAACCGCGCCGGCAGCGACGAGCTTCCGGATGATCTCCTGCAGATCTTCGATGTCATCGTACTGGAGGATCGGGGTGACGACCTCGCAACTGTACGAGCGGTCCGCGTCTATCTGACGTCCGTTGACTTTTCTCGTGGTGCGGATGCTGCCGTCGCTCATCGCTTTCCACTTTCTGCCCTTGCTGTCCGTAGCCGTGTAGATGTCGTAGTAGCTGCCGTCAAATGCCGCGGTCGTTCCGTAGTATTCCGCGATGACCCGTGCCGCGTCCCTGCGGGTGATCCCCGTCAATTCGATTTCAACGCCGAAATTCTGATTCTGAATGGTAGTCATTTTTGCTATCCCCCTTGATTTTTTTGCCTTACTGTGTTATAATCAAGGTGTCCGGGGGAGTAAGGCTCCCCCCGGTACACCGTTCGCGGTGGGTGAGTGGTTAGCTTGGTCGGCGGTCACTCACTTTTTTATTTCTCATCGTTCATGATTCGCTTCACGCTTTCGCGGAGTTCTTCGAGCGTTTCGCACTTTTCGATGAGTTCCAGGATTGCTTTGAGCAATGCCTGTGTTACGTTCATCTCGTCCATTTCCTCACTTCCTTTCGTAAGAGGTTTTCCCTCTGCCTTACAAGTATATTATACACTATAAAGTGTATTTTGTCAAGTGTTTTTTGATAAAACATCAAAAATTTTTTGATGTTTTCAATTTAGGTGTTGACAAAATACACTTTTTCGTGTAGAATAATACGCGAAGGGAGATGAGTATAATGTCGATGGCAGAAAAGATAAGGATCATGCGCGTAAAGAGGGGGAATCTCTCTGAGAGGGATCTCGCCGCGCGGATCGGAGATACACCGCAGAATCTGAATAACAAGATGAAGAGGGACGACTTCCGATTGAGCGAACTGGAAAAGATCGCTTCCGGGCTCGGCTACAAGGTGGAAATAAAATTCATTGATGTCGAAACTGGCGAAGAATTCAAATGATACAAAAAGACCGAAGCACAATAATAATGCTTCGGTCTCTCATGTAAGGAGAGAGCTATCCATCATCATGCCCGTGCCCGGTCCTTGACTTGGTCTTTCGTATAGGCGACGGTTGCCTTACGATTATCTCAGACAATTCGCACCCGAGCGCTTCGCATATCAGATCAAGATGCTCCAGATTGACTCGCTCGGCTATTTCATGGTAATACTCATTTATGGTAGATGGCCGTATTCCAGTAGCCCGCGCGAGATCAGCTTGGCTCCATCTAAGCTCGCCCAGCTTGATGGAAAGTAAAATTCTGATCATAGCCATGCCTGCTCCTTTCGTTATATTCTAACAGGCAGACGACATCAAGTCTTGAATTTGTTAGATTATAACGGATTGCGTTATAAAAAATAACGTCAGGGGCATAGAGTAAAAGAGCAGAAAGAAAGCACGCCTGAGATTAACTCAGACGTGTTTTCTTGGTTGCGCAAATCTGCACTGCAAGGATGCCTTCAAAGAAGAAGACTTCGATGGTGTTCAAATTCGCGCCATCTGGCGGAGAGGATGGGATTCGAACCCATGTGCGCTTTCACGCAAACTGATTTCGAGTCAGCCCCGTTATGACCACTTCGATACCTCTCCGTGTATTCGGCTGAGCTCCGATCGGTATAAAAATCGGATTTCAGCCTGATTATTATATCACAACAGTCATTAGTTGTCAATAGGAATTAGGGAAATTTTGTTTACAAAATGCGAAAGTCCTCACTTCAATTAAGAATGAGGACCTTTGCGTCGATCAGATATTATCAGTCTGCCCAGAGAAGATCGCATGTTTCTTCGAGCGGGATATAGATTTCGGTGTTGAGCTGTTCCATAATATCGATATTTGCTTCGAGGATCTGCGATATGGACTTCTTGCCCTGCGCGCTGTTTATTGCATCGGGGATGAGATATCCGTTATCGTTGTAGGGAAGATATCTGCAGTTTGAAAGACATTCGAAAATTACGCGTGTATCTCGCGGATCGTGGAAAACGTATCTGTCGTAGTATTCGTAGCGGTCTTCTTCGGTTTCGTACCCGGGAAGCGGTTCGAAAATTGCATCGATTACCGCGGGAACGGCATCAAGGTCGTAAATATTTGCGGGGAAGGAGATGCCGTTATTGTAAAACTCAAACTCCCCTATCCACCTGCTGCCTGCAAGGTCGTCCGAAAGCGGGAAAGGAAGGATGCCGAAGTTTTCGACGGTATACTGAATATCCCTGAGTCCGTAAAAAAGATGAGTAAGCACCATAACTGCGCTTTCGTCAACGAACTGCGCTATGGTGGTAAACGTATCGGTGCCGTGAGTGATCGAGGTACCGTAGTTATTCCAGTAGGAATCTGCGACCCATGTAAGTTTATCCAGCGCGCCGGGTTCGAAAAACGCATTTGAATACGTTCCGTCCTCATGTTTTACAACGTAATCTATGCCGCTTGCCTTGATGGCAATGCTGAAATAATGCGCGGGCATGGCGGTAAGCGCGTAAACGGTATCGCCGCTGTTGTTTCTGTGCGTATAGTCTTCAAGGACCTGCATATATCTGTCTCTTGTCCATTCGCCGTTTTCGACGAATTCGCGTGGGTCCGGCTGATTTAAGCGTGAAACGATATTTTCGTTTACAAAGAAGAAATGATCCACCTGTTTCCAAACTGTTTCGGGCCAGAGCATGGGAAGAATACCGTAAAGATGATTATCGTAGGCATATGAGATCAGCTTTTCGCGTCCGCCCCATTTTTCGGTCTCAAGGTAGTCGATACCGGAATAAAACGTATCGATAGGATAAAGAAGATTTGCTCTGATACTGTCGTGAAGAGTATATGAATCTGAAAGAAGGACGTCGCACGGTTTTATGCCGGAAGAAATGTAATAGAAAAGATTACCGGCAACGTCCGTTTCTTCGTCAAAAACGATATTGACGTTAAATTCATTTTTGACATCCGCTATACGCGCTCTTACGGCGTCGCCGAAAAGAGAATCGACCTCGTAGCAGATATCGGGTTTCATGGCGAATGTAAGAGTAATGCCGTCGAAATTATTGCCGTTAAGACCGCCGCCGTAGTCGGGAACGGTTTCCTCGGACTGCGCGGAGCATGCGGCAAGAAGGGAAGCAAGAAGCATCATGATCAATAATCTCTTTAAATAATTCATAATAACCCGCCTTTCTTTTACTGTCATACTGGTTTTTATTCTGAACGTTTTTTTACGGCTTTTCGCAGAAACTTTACAAGAGCGTATACTCCGTAACCGATCGCGACTCCGACGGTATTCAGTATCAAATCGTCGATATCCGAAAAGCGCGCGCTGAAAGGGAGCTGGAGTATCTCTATACATAAAGAAATAAGCGCTCCGACTGCAACGGCTTTGAAAAAATTGTTGAGACGCCTGTATAAAACGGGAAGTATGATTCCGGTAGGAATAAACATGGCGATATTGCCTATCAGATTGACAAGGAGGTCCTTTTTATAGGCATAATCGGAAAGTCTTATATACGGAATGAAATTGACTTTCAGCGGGAAGATCGCATTCGTGTCGAAAACGAGCGGCTGAACGCGCCCGTTAACAAGAGCCATGGGGTAAAAAACAAAACGGATGATTACTGCGAGATTGACGTACATCAAAAGAAGCATCGCTTCGCGTTTTATATCAATTTTTTTGTGATTTATCCAGACGATGATCCTCACGGTAAGCCATATCGCGGTAAAAATCAGCTCGCCGGCAAGAAAAGATATTTCTACAGTGTTTGTCACCGGTGTAAAGTTTCCTTTCAAAAGTGTTTGAAGCGTGTTTGAGGTTTGTGTTACGGTTTATTATAACATATATTCGGCAATATTGCAACCGATAGAAAAAAAAATTACTGTGGAACAAAAAATCCGTAAATTCTTGACAAAATCTGCTTTTTCTGGTATTATATATCGATAGATCTCGTTTCGGAGGCAGGAAAAATGGATGATATACACAGATATGACGAAATAATAAATCTGCCGCATCATGTATCCGAAAAGCATCCCCCTCTGGACAAAGACAGCTACGCAGCACAGTTTTTGCCGTTTGAATCTCTGACCGGATACGATGTTGTGGTCGAAGAAGCGGCAAGGACAACGGATGCAAGAGTATACATTGACGACGACGAAAAAACGAGACTTGCCGCAATGCTTGCGAAAATATTGAGGCGTAAGAAAGAAAAACCCGAAGTGGCGGTTACGTATTTTGTCGCGGATAAAGAGAAGGACGGCGGCGAATTTACTGAAATAAAGGGAACCGTAAAACGGTTTGACGAGATCGAAAACAGGATAATAATGGACGACGGGACATTGATACCTACGGACGACGTTACCGATATAAAATGCGATATCGAGGATTGAAAGATGAAAACTGTGCTTTTTGTAAACGCCTGCGTAAGGAAAGGATCAAGAACGCTTTCTCTTGCAAAATATCTTCTTGAAAAGCTTGACGGCAACATATGCGAGGAAAAACTTGAGGATCTCGTTTTTCCGCAGATAAACGAACGGTTTCTGGAACTGAGGGACGGGCTTGTAAAGAAAAGAGAGTTTGACGATCCGATCTTTTCGCCCGCAAACCGTTTTGCAGAAGCCGACGAGATCGTTGTTGCGGCGCCTTTCTGGGATCTTTCGTTTCCGTCCATCTTAAAACAGTATTTTGAACAGATAAACGTTTTGGGTATTACCTTTACGTATTCGCGAAACGGCATTCCTCAAAGCTTATGTAAAGCCGGAAAGCTTTACTATGTTGCCACCGCCGGCGGCTTTATCGCCGAGAGCGAATACGGCTTCGGATATGTAAACGCGCTTGCAAAAGGATTTTACGGCATAAACGAAACGCATTTTATCAAAGCGGAGGGGCTTGATATCGACGGCGCGAACGTTGACGAAATTATAGCAAATGCGAAAAAGGATATCGACTCACTTTTTTAAAAAGCAAATAATACAAGAAGACCGCGGGATCGATCTCCTGCGGTCGTTTCAACGTTAAAATGTTAAAGTAAAGCAAAAATGATTAGGACATAAATCCCCGAAAGCAAAATTGAAAGAACAATATTTGTTATAAAGCCCACAAGGGCGCCTTTTCCCGCAGATTTTGCTTTCATGGGAGTTGAATCCTTTGCCGAAAGGTATATTATCAGTCCGACAAGTGGGATGAAAAAGCCTAGAACGGCATAGCCGAAAGACGGAGCGTCCTGACCGTTTGCGTATGAGGCGTAATTTACAGATGAAGCAAAGCGGAAAGCGAGGATAATCATTGCTATAACGGTGATAAGTCCTGCAGAGAAATTAAACAGGCGGGCAAAAAGCGAAACTATTTTGTAAACGCCGTAGATATTCTGCGGTCTTGCGGCGTCGCTGATTATGCCCGAAAACAGTGTTAACAGGGCTATAAACTCTTTTGCTATTCCGAAAATAATAACAAGTATCCTGCCGGTTGACGGTCTTGCAAACTTATTAGTTGCGTTAAGCATGTAAAAAATAACGAATAAAGTCGTTAAAACAATGCCAAGCGTTGATGTAATGAAATACCAGATATTCATAAGGAATATCGAAAAATCGTTGTATGCGGCGGCGTTTTTTGAAATAATAAAAAGCGAAACGGCAAAAGCGACGATACTGTCTGCAACTGTAAGGATCATCGGGATACCCGTCAGCGCTTTTCTTGTGTTGGAGCTGAAAATGACAAGGCAGCAAAAAACCGTAAACAGCACCGCAATAATTGCAGGCACAAAAACATCTGTAAGAATATTCGCGATATTGGCGCCGAGATACCTTACGAAGAAATCCGGCGCAGGGTCCATTGTTGCGATCTGGCTGAAATACTGCGCAAGAAAGCCGAGTATCGCGCCGAAAACAGTTAAAACGCAGGCGATTACGGAAAGAGTAACCGCCGTTTTTTTCTTTTTAGCGTTTTCTTTTTCCGCTTCCTCGTTTATGACGATACAGTTTTGCGATTCGGCGCTTGAATCAGATATGACCTGTGAACCGCACTTCGGGCAGAATTTAATATCCTCCCCTACTTCGGTCCCGCAAACGTGACAAAGCATAATAATCCTCCTTTTTGATCGTTAAAACGGTTTTTATCAGTCTATATAATCGTTGTAAAGCTTATCGAGAGACGCCTGAATAGACGTTTCTATGCTCTCAAGAGCTTCTGACGCAACGGAGGCGCCGGTTGTGATTTTTGAAAGGACGCCGTTCATTTCCGTATAAGGGATATACGGGGCGTAATCGTAAAACGCATCGTCGCGGATCTTGCAGTATATTTCAAAAGACTCTCTTGAAAAGAAATTGTTTCTTTCAAGAACGTCCTGCCATGTTTCGACGGTTTCGCCGGGAAGAGGCTGGAAAAGGAACGGAAGAACAACGGAATGGACCTCGGGATCGGAATTTCCCGGAGCGAAATAGAATCTTGAATGATACGAGTATGCGGTTCTTGACATGGACGGATCATAGCTCGGGCCTGTCGGGAACATCGTCCATTCGTAGGCGTCTTCCATACGGTTTGCGAGGTTGTTGGGGTCTTCCGAGCTCAGACCCGAATGCGTATACTGAAGGAAAAATGCGTTTCTGTTTTCAACAAACTCAGTAACATCCTGGTTATCGGCGTTTCTTCTGTTGCCGATGAGCTTTCTGTCTTCAAGACTTTTAATGAATTCGAGAGCTTCAAGTGTGTTATGAGAATTGAGAGTGCAGTAAAGTCTGCCGTCCTCCCCTTTTGTGACCGGTCTTGCGCCGTTTGAATACATCGCCGCAAGCTCTAAAAACGGCTCGCTCAGCGCAGAAACAGCGTATACGTGGTCTTTTGAGTCGGGAGACGACGTATCGTGAACTGCTTCGCAGATTTTTTCAAAAGCCGCCCAGTTCCACTCGCCCTGTTCTTCAAGCTCGTGAGGCATCGCCTGCTGATACGTTGAAAGAACTCTCGGATTATACCACATTGCGGGCATTGTATACGGCGAGGGAAGTCCCCAGTAATACGACATAATGCAGTAATATTTTCCGTCAAAGCAGCCCGCATCGAGCATACCCTGAGTACCGTATATACCCGAAAAAAGGTCGATATCCATGTCGGAAAACGGAAGGAAAAATCCGTTTTGAACGTATCTTCCGGTTGCGACTTCCGCTGCCTGAGCGATTGCGAGATCGGCATATTTCATTCCCGCCGCCCATAAGGTCATAAATGTGCCGAGATTGCATTCGCCTAGAACCGTAAGCTTGATATTGAATTTTTCTTCAGCATCCTTATAGCGCTGCAAAAGCCTGTCGCCTCTAACGTCCGAACCGGGTTCGGGAGCAAGCTGGACCTGTCCGCCGCCGTGAGTTCCGGCAGCGATGATATACTCATATCCGAGCAGGTCGGCATTGTCTGAGGTGATCACGATATCGTAATCGGGAACGATTTCCTCCGCAGCCGTCGCGCATGAGGTTAAAACAATGCATAACAATAAAACTGATGCGATAATCCTTACTTTCATTTTTTATCTCCCTTCATCGCGTATAAAATCAAGAATATCCGAAACTGCATCTTCGCTGCAGGTATCGTTTAATATTTCGTGACGGCAGTTTTCGTAAAGCTTGATTTTCACATTTGCTCCTGCCTTTTTAAGCAGATCGTAAACAGCCGTTACGCCGCTGCCGTAATTACCGACGGGGTCGTCTTTCCCGGATACGAGAAGGACCGGAATAGATTTGTCTAAGTTTTCAAACCATTGCTTTCTGTTGCAAAACTTCAAAAGACGCAGCAAATCGCGCAACGCGCTGACGGTAAATCTGTAATTGCAGAATTTGTCCGCGTCGTATTTTCTTCTGATCTCCTCGTTTTTCGTGAACCAGCTTCTCGAATCGTTTTCGTCCGAAAAATGGTCGTTATATCTACCGAACGCCATTTTTTCCATCAGACCCGAATATGATTTACCGCCGCGGAACAGTTTTATTGCCGAAAGCATCGATATTCCCGCTCCCGCCGCGCTGTTCGGACCGCCTGTACCCATAACGATAAGTTTATCGGGTTTTACGGAAAGCTCGGCTGCGGAACGGACTATAAACGAGCCCATACTGTGACCGAGAAGGAAATACGGGAGATTTTCGCCGTATTCCTCCCTGACTGAATCCGAAAATACAGCAACGTCGTTTATGAGCAGTTTCCAGCCGTCTTTATCGGCGATATAACCGAGCTCGGAATCGTTTTTTGCGGTTTTTCCATGGCCAAGATGGTCATATCCGAAGCAGATAAAGCCCTCGTTTGCAATTTTGCTCATAAACGGATCGTAACGGCCGATATGTTCGGTCATGCCGTGAACGACGTGAAAAAGTCCTCTTGCCTCTTTTTCGGGAAGGTAAACCTTACCTCTCAGAATATGAATGCCGTCGCATGAAAGAACATCTTTTTCCTTAACCGCCATCATCTGTCATACACCTGTTTCGAACGAACGGCATGCGGAAACGGCGCGTTTCCATCCGTCAAGAAGCTTCTCGCGTTCCGCCTCGTCCATTTTCGGAGAATATCGCGTTCCAGCGCCGAGTTTTTCCTTTATTGCGGCACGGTCGCGCCATACTCCGACCGCAAGTCCGGCAAGCAGCGCGGCTCCGAGCGCGGTAGCTTCGGGCGACGTAGGCAAAAGGACTTCAACGTTGGATATGTCGGACTGAAACTGCATAAGAAATTTATTCTGAGACGCGCCTCCGTCCGCCTTTAGGCATGTAAGCGGAAATCCGGCGTTGTGCATTTCGCGCAAAAGATCGTTTGTCTGATAAGCTATCGATTCAAGCGCGGCGCGGCAGAGTATTTTTCTGTCGCTCCCCCTTGTCATACCGAATATTGCGGCCCTTGCGCGCATATCCCAATAAGGAGCGCCGAGTCCGACAAAGGCAGGAACGAGATAAACGCCGCCGTTATCTTCGGTTTTCAGAGCGAGTTTTTCGCTTTCCGATGATTTTTCTATGATTTTAAGCTCATCTCTGAGCCACTGGATTACTGCGCCCCCTATAAAAATACTGCCCTCTGCGGCGAATTGAACGGGTTCGCCTTTACAGGTAGCCGCAGCGGTAGCGATAAGTCCGTTTTTCACTTCCGGACGGACTGTTCCCGTGTTTGCAAGCAAAAAACAGCCGGTGCCGTATGTATTTTTTGCCTCTCCGGGATTGAAGCATCCCTGTCCGAACAGAGCGGACTGCTGGTCGCCCGCTATACCGCAGACGGGGATCTGCGCGCCCATTATATCGGTAAATCCGAATATTTCACTGCTGCTTCTTAGTTCGGGCAGCATACATGCGGGAATACCGAGAACTTCAAGCAGCCTGTCATCCCAACGATCCGCGGAAATATCGTAAAGCATAGTCCGCGAAGCGTTTGTTCGGTCTGTTGCGTGGACCTTTCCGCCTGTAAGCTTCCAGAGAAGCCAGCAATCGACCGTACCGAAAAGAAGATCTCCTCTGTCGGCTCTTTCGCGCACGCCGGGGACATTGTCAAGTATCCATTTAAGCTTTGTTCCGCTGAAATATGCGTCTATACGGAGTCCTGTTTTTTCCGCAACATATTCCGCAAGCCCCTGCTTTATCAGGTCTTCACAGATATCTGCGGTCCGCCTGCATTGCCAGACTATGGCGTTGCAGACGGGCTCTCCCGTATGTTTATCCCACACGACTGTTGTTTCGCGCTGGTTAGTTATTCCGACCGCGGCTATTTCGGAAGGCGCGACGCCGCTTTTTGCAACGCACTCGGTAACAGAAGCAAGCTGCATTGCAAAGATCTCGACAGCGTTGTGTTCGACCCATCCCGAACGAGGATAAATCTGGGTAAATTCGCGCTGTGCCATTGAAATCACATTGCAGCTTCCGTCGAACAGCACTGCGCGAGCGCTTGTCGTACCTTCATCGAGAGCAAGAACATATTTCAATTAAGTCCACCGCCTTGATTTACTTTCATTATTATTTCGCCGTCCGCCGCCCTGAACGGCATCTTTTTACAGATATATTATAACGCATATTAAGGATAATTTCAATCCCGATTTGTAAATTCGTTTTGAAATTTTTAAAAAAACGAAAAGTTTACATAAATTTATCAATTTAAAAGCTTGATTTTTTTCGATAATTGTGTTATAATACTAAAGTTCCAAAAAATAAAAGAAAATGCGCTGTTAGCTCAGCTGGATAGAGTGACTGGCTACGAACCAGTAGGTCGGGGGTTCGAGTCCCTCACAGCGCGCCACCTTAAAAAGCCCATAACAAAGCCAAAAATCGGCTCGGTTATGGGCTTTTCCATATTCTCTGTTATTCCGTCAAACAAGCACGAAAATACATTGAAATACATAGAAATACATTAATTTGTTGTCAAAAATGTTGTCAAAAATCAGACTATTTTCCCATGTTTCTTCTCTTTCTGATCTCCTTGTCAATAGTGTCCGGGTTGAATCCGTCGTTGATCATCTTCTTGCGGAGTGCTTGGTATTCCGTCTTATTGTTTTTGTATGCCTGGTATATAAGATCATAATACTCAGACTTGTTGTTTATTCCGTATCTGAACTTCATGATCTCATACTGTGCTTCATAGCTTCCGAATGCTTTCGCCGCATTGATAGCGCCGCCGTATATCATGTTTGATACGTTGCTTACCGGCACGCCGAACGCCTCGGCGAGAACCTTTGCGTATTTAACCGCAGAAAGTCGCAGCGCTTCCGTGCTTCCTTCACCCCGGAACATTTTTTCGGACTGTTTCATAAGGTTGTTTGTCGCCGTTAAAACATCCTGGATCTCTCCCGCATGTTCAAGCCGGTATTTGTTTACTGCGGAGGCCAGAGCGGCGATATTGTTTTTAACCTTATCAGTTTTGGACAGTGCGCCCGTATATATGTTTCCTACCGTCTCGTTTATAAGGGCGAGATTTTCCGGAGTCGTTTTCGTTTTCTGCAAACGGCGGGCAATTTTCAGCAGCCGTTCCCTCGATTCGGCGGAAAGTCTGTCAAACCTGCCTGTTCTGTCCTCCGGCATAATCTTTTGCGTTCATTATTGACGGAGAAACAAAAGTCCCGTTTTTTATCCTCTTTGAGCTGTAAACAGTCACTTCCCCGGTTTCAAGCGCTCTTTGTCCGTCTTCAACCGTAAAATCGGGATATATATAATCGTCCGGATCATCCGTAAACACTTCTTCCGCCGTTTTTATATCGTCAACGCTCCTTATTCCCGTATGATAATCGTCCGTCATCGGGTTCGTTTGCTGAATTATTTCCAGCTGTTTCAGTTTTTTTTCTTCAAGGGGCTTGACATCCCGCTCATTTCGTGGTATAATACTGAATAAGGAAGCAGCTTCTTGCGATTTTAAGCCCGCGCCGTTATCGGTCGCCTGGGTGGCTAAGGGCTGCTTCCTTGTTTTGTTTTCGTTTATCTGTATAGTATAAACATAACTTCCTGTCGCCTTTTCCTTTACATTAACAACCATGTCATAATACTCAATAACATTTTCGCTTGTTCTTACTCCGAAAGTTTTTACGAAATAACTGTACCTGTCAACATTTTCATGTCCCGCTTTATTTGAAGTGCCTTCTTTCGGATCCGCGAATCCATGATACAGCGAGTTTTCAAGAAGGGTAAAAATATCTCCGCTTGCCCCGATATTTGTTCTCGCGTTGTCTCCCGGCTTGTCAGATCTTTTATCGCCGTACACCACTTTTCTTGCATCATCGGGATCAAAAGACGCATATTCGGTTTCACCGTTTATAAAGAATTTCGCTGTCATTCCCCTGTATTCATTTTATCATTCGTGCTGTTTTCCTGTTTTTACCGTCTTTTACAGCTACAGTTAAGTCGGTGTATTTATTACCAAATAATAATTGAGTTTTACTGTGAGAAAAATAGTTGTTTTGAGCGATAACAACATATAATTATCTGAAACATAAAACGCCTCGGCGGAAAATTCCGTCGGGGCGTGATTTGATATGCGGTCTTGTTAAAAAGTTGATTACTGGATGGCATTTTAAAACGAGAGATTTTCGTTTTCTTTTCCGTTGAAACACATAATATAGTAAATCGGAATATATATAATTTTACCATTGAGCCTGACGTTTCTGTCATTTGAAAGGACATATGCCTTTTTTACATTATAATCATCATTTGAAGCAAAAGAAGAATGCACACTGTGAACAGTATAGTCCTTCCTAATAAAACAGGTTAAATGAATTTACTAAGAATAAAATAACGCAATTTACTAATTTTTGAGTTCGTCAAATTTTGCTTGCATTGTCGGGTTGCCTTTTGTGAGTTTCTTTACACTAAGGTCCTGCGCCTTATCATTTGCAAGACGCAGCTGTCTTTCTGATCCAAGAAGACTCTCTTTAACTTTCTGAAGATGATCAATGGTTTTATCAATTTCATCTATAGCGTTTTGGAACTTTTCACTTGCCAATCGGTAATTGTTGCTGAACTTTGCCTGAAAATCCAGCAGGCTGTTTTCAAAGTTGGTAACATCAATGTTCTGATTTCGAACCAGAGCAAGTTCCTGTCGGTATGACAGTGAATTCATTGCGGCGTTGCGGAGAATAGTTATTAAAGGAATAAAGAACTGCGGCCGAATGACATACATCTTTTCGTACTTGTACGAAACATCCACTATGCCGGAGTTGTACAGCTCATTGTCCGCTTCAAGTAATGAAACAAGAACAGCGTATTCGCATTTCTTTTCCCGACGGTCTTTGTCAAGTTCTTTAAAGAAATCTTCATTTTTATGTTTGGTCGCTGTTTCATCCATTTCATTCTTCATTTCGAACATTATGGATATAAACTCTACTCCGTCAGCGCTGCACTCGCGATAAATGTAATCGCCTTTGCTGCCGGTTTTTGCATCATTATCCTTCTCGAAGTAAGCGTTTTGGAACGCAGTGGCACGAAGTTTATTAAACTCAATCTCACAATGCTGTTCCAGACTTTCTCCAACCATCTTGGTGGACTGACGTGCCTTAAAATCCCTATAATATGCAATTTCTTCGTCTTTTCGCTTGATTTCGGCGTCATGTGCTTCTTTAAGCGTTTTTTCATTTATTTCATATTTATTTTGCTCGAGTGAAAGGTCGTTCTTTAATTGAAGAATTTCTTTGTTCTTCTCCTGCACTGCTCTTTCTATAGCGGAATCCGCATTTGCCTTGTTGATTTCTATTTGACTGTTCAGCCGCTGAATTTCTTGTTCTTTGGTTGCGAGTGTAAGGGCATTTGAAGAGTTGATTTTCTCAATTTCAGCAGCCTTGGCGGATTCATATGAAGACAGCGTAGCCTCAAGGTCTGAGATAATCTTATCCTTGTCAGCTTCCGACCGAGTAACAGCCAGCATGATAGCGTTTTCTTTTTCCGCCTTGAACTCCTTTTCACGCCTGCTTATTTCCTTATCGAATTCTGTGTCATGAACTTGCCTTACAATTGAAGCATAACCAGCTTCATCTACCTGAAAGGTTTTCCCGCAATTAGGGCATTTTAATTCGTTCATAAATTGATCCTTTCGCGTAGTATCCAAATCGTTTGCTTGAACCTTATTGTATGATTGAAACCTAATGTAGTGGTTTTGATAATTATTTAACTGCGTTTTCTTTTTTATTGAAACATCTCAACGCACTTTAAATTAGTATTTTTGTAAGAGCTTCTGCTATTTTGTCCGCATCATCTTGAGTATTATCTCTACCAAACGATATTCGAATTGTACCTTTTGCATATGTATTTTTGTAATTATTCAGAATCATCCGTCCATAACGTCCCATGGGGTCAAAATACCAAGGAGCGGCTCGTTTGCCCTTCCCGTTTCGGTGACAAGAAGCAGGTTTATCCTTATTTTCTTTCTGAAAGCATCCACAACCGCTTTTTCTGCGGCCGAAACAAGCATGGTTTTCGGCACGAACTTGAAAGTATTTCTGTCTTTTCTGCTTACGGATGTATAAGAGGATATATCACGGAAGCATGTCGCATCGGAAATAATATCGTCATATCCGTCAAGAGTTATCGCAAATATAGTGTCTTTTCCAAACACGCCTACAACTCTGTTTTTGCTTATTATCGGCAGATATGAATATCCGAACGCTTTCATAACCTTCATTTTTTCTATTACATTATCGTCCGGCTCTGCGATAAGAATGTTGCTGCCTTTTATCGCCTTGTCAAAACAGTTAGGCGGTTCTTTTACCTGCTCAATCACATTTTTTAGCGTTTGTATCATTCCTTCACTCGGAGTAACGGCAAAACCGTCGCTGATTTTCGGGTTATGCGTTAACAGTGCGCGGACTTCCCTGCAGTATTTTATCCGTTCGCGCAACTCTTTGAAGTGACTGAGCTTTTCAAGCTTCGAAACGGCGCTCCCGTCTGAAGGCAGTCCGTAATATGTCACTGCCGCCTGCTCAAGCTGCTTATATAAATCGAGGAATAAATCAGTATTGTTCATATGACCGCCTCAAAATGATAATCTGTCGGAATGATTATACTACATATATGCATCCGAGTCAAGAATGTTTTCACATATAAAAGCACATAAAAGAACGTCTTTGTAAATAAATATTTGTGACATTCCATGTTCTTTTTCGATACTGTGCGACATCGAGATTTGGTAATGTTTATCCTGCCGTTTTCCTGTCCTTCAAAGTTGACAGAAGGAATGTCAGCAGCAAAAATATGTAGCATACAGTCTTTGGAAGCATGAGCATTCCGAGTATCGGCACCGCGCCCGCTCCGACTGCGACTGGGATATAAAACAGAAAAGATAACAGGATATATATCCATATCGGTCTGAATCTTGCGTCCTCCTTCCTTTTGCGGAAATACAAAACACAGATTACAGCTCCGAGCACAACAAACGGTAAGTTGCGGATTATCCCCCAGGTCATATCGCTGCTGTTTTGCAGCCAACCGTTCTGCGGAAATGCGCACAAAACGATTCTGATCACGGTAAGTGTCCACACAGCAGCGGTTACACTCTTTTTCTCTGTTTCCCTGTAATATCCGAGCCAGACGTAGTAGAGAAGCGCATAAAAGAACGTCATTGTAACGGATGTTACAAGTTTGCCGATACCGAGCGCCGCGGTAAAATCAGCATCAACAAAATAGTTGAGCACGCGCGGGATAAGATGAAAAGCGTCGCCGAGTCCGAGCACGAGCGCCGAACACCCCATCAGTTTTTGCGTGCGGTTTTGAGCTTTTACAAGGATCACACAACCGCTGACTATTGCAAAAAGCAGATAAAGTATATCAAAAGCAGATTCTCCGTATTTCATAAAATAATCCTTTCTTTCCTATAAAAATAAACTCCGTATCCAATCAGTCGTCATATAGATAGAGAACGGCAGTTTGCAGTCTTCCGTTGTGGTACGGGTTTGACGGGTTTCTGCTGCATAAGAGTTGAGGAAGCCGGAATAGAATCGAAATAGAGCTCTGTACCGTTTATTTGCTCCCTCAATTCATACCTTGGCATAGTTCACTTCTACGTTCTCCTTAATCTAAGATATCTTATTTTTATATTATATCACCCTTCCATAGAACTTGTCAAGTGTCTTTAAAAAAACTTTATCAAGTAATTAAAATAATACTTGAAAGTGTTTTCAGCGTTTTGGAGGTGAGCGGTTGATTGTGTCGGACGCGAGCGCCCTGCCCTGTGCGGGAATGTATTTTTTATGCAGGGTGCGGAGGTGTCTTTGAAATACGAGGAGGCAGAGGCGGTTTCGCCCGAATAAGTCGGCAAATAAACCCGCAGACACGCTTGTGGTGCGTGACAAACGGATCGTGGAGAAATCTTTAAAAACTCATCGTACAATTTTAGTTTTCAAAACGGATTTTATACTCAAAAAAAACCGGGAGATGCAACCTGCGGAAGTACCCATGTATTTTTAAACTGCCGTGTGCGTTCGGCGCAAAATACAATGACTCTGTTTTAACCGTGCGTCTGTCGTATGGATTCAGGCATACAAAAAGCTCCCGCGTATGACCGCGGGAGCTGTATTTTGCTTTTTATTCGGATATTTTTTTGATTTCACGGTCAAGTTGAACATATGTAACCGATATTATAACGGCAGAGATCACCGCGGTAAGTATATCCGACGCAGGCATCGAAAACAAAACCCCGTCAAGCCCGAAAAACATAGGCAGGATAAGCGCAAAGCCAACGCCGAAGACGATCTCACGAACCATTGAAAGCATAGTTGATGAAAAAGCTTTTCCCATTGCCTGAAGGAATATGAATGCAGCTTTGTTGACGCACGCGAAAATCATCATACAAAGATAGATTCGGAACGCTTTAACTGCAAATTCGGTATAGTACACGCTTTCGTTTCTCGCGCCGAATATTTCGATAAGCAGATCCGGGAATACCTCGACAATAATAAGGGCGACCAAACCGACGACTGCTTCTCCTATAAGCAGCATTGTAAACAGTTTTTTAACTCTTTCGGGCCGCTTTGCTCCCATATTGAAGCCGACTATCGGTATACATCCGGCAGCCATACCGACGACGACAGAAATAACTATCTGGAAAAATTTCATTACTATCCCCACGACCGCCATGGGTATCTGGGCGTATTCCTCCATACCGAAAACGGAGTCGAGAGCTCCGTATTTGCGGATCATATTGTTTATCGCGGCCATCGCCGCTACAAGAGAAATCTGCGAGAGAAAACTGCAAAATCCGAGAGAAAGCATCCTTGCAACTATCTTCCGTTTCAGAACAAAAGAGTGACTGTCGAGCTTTGCGCTTTTAAGATGGCATACGTACCAAACCGACATAGCCGCAGTGACGATCTGTCCGACAACTGTTGCCACGGCAGCGCCCGTCATGCCCCATTTGAAAACAAAAATGAATACAGGATCGAGTATCATATTAAGGACCGCTCCGGCGAGAGTGGATACCATGGCGAACTTCGGACTTCCGTCGGCTCGGATCACGGGGTTCATCGCCTGACCGAACATATAGAACGGGATGCCGAGAGCTATCCAGAACAGATATTCTTCAGACAGTTCAAATGTCTCTCCGTTAACACGTCCGCCGAACATGGATACGAGAGCGTCGCCGAATATCAGATATACAGCGGTTATCACCGCGCCCGAAATGACGGTAATAAGTATGGCGTTGCCGAACGCGCGGCGGGCTTTATCCGGGCTGCCTTCTCCGAGAAGTCCGCTGACCATTGCGCAGCATCCGTCGCCGATACAAACGGCAACGGCAAGAGCGATGACCGTCAGCGGAAACACAACGGTATTGGCGGCGTTTCCGTATGAGCCGAGGTAATCGGCGTTGGCGATGAATATCTGATCAACGATATTATAAAGCGCCCCGACAAGGAGCGATATTATACACGGAATAGAGTATTTTCGCATTAAAACTCCGAGTTTTTCCTCGGCAAGATAGTTTTGTGTTTCGATCATTTCAACCTCCCGAGGGCAAAAAAATAATGCGCAAGCCCTGTTCGGACTTACGCATTTCTGCCACTCAACAAATAGTATTATACCACTTTTTTGAGAAAAAGTCAAGCGTTTTGACGGCTCTTTTTTAGAGGTTGACAAGATTTTATATTCGGTGTATAATATATAAAACGGGACGTTCAACGGCTCGATACCGGAGGATCGAAATGGAATACGCAAAATTCGGTGAAACTTTATATATTCGTATGGACAAAGGCGACGAAATAATCGGCGGAATTATCGACATCTGTAAAAAAGAGAAGATCTCTTCCGCCGTTTTCAACGGTATAGGCGGGTGCAGCGAAGCAACGATACAGACTTTTTTGCCGGATGAGGGAAGGTTTGAATCGCAAACGGTTTGCGGGATGCTTGAGCTTGTTTCTCTGACCGGGAATATTACCTCGGACGAAAACGGGCTTTTTCATCATACGCACGCAGTTTTTTCGTATAAAGGCGGAGAGAAACATTGCGTTGCGGGCGGACATATGAAGTCGATAACCGTTTTATACACGGCGGAGATCGAGTTAAGACCCGTTAAAGGCGGTATAATATCAAGAAAATACGACCCGGAAACGGGGACGGGATTCTGGAGTTTTTAACGGTTTTCAGCGTATTTCTCCGGCTGTGAAATAAACGGCCGCCGTATAGTATTTACACAGATCAAGAATAATATAATCAGGTAAAAATAATACGGACGAGATGAACATTTACGAAAAAAAGAAAAACAGGAAAAGAAGAAATGAGAAAGATAAGCAAAACGGTAATCGCGGTATTTGTTGTTTTAATGATAGTTTTTGCGGCGACAGGATGCGACAGCAAGCAGGACAACAAAGATGAGATAAACGTTATAATCAATCTTGACATCAAAGAGGATATCGGGCTTTTTCTCACCCAATGGACTGTGAACGGACAAACCGGAGGGAGCGGCTGCTCAAACGCCGACAGGTCGTTTATAAAGCGCAACGATATATTAAGCTGGACGTTTGACAGGCAGTTTATGGAAAGTCCCGCAGAGACGGCGGAAGTGACGCTGTCGTTTATAGTTGTGACCGAATACTTTGAGCCGGATTACAGCTTTGACTACCCCGAAGAATATAAAATACCGATGGACGCCATCTCCTTTACGGCTGCTTTCGGAGAAACATATTATGTTTCGGTAACGGGCGACAAGACAAACGGGTATTCCGCCGTGTTGGAAAATAACTGATATAATTGTAACCGGATACAAAGGGAGGTTATTCCGATGTGTTTAATTGCTGTTATAATTTTACTCTTTTACATTCTTTATCTGCTTGCGAAAAAATCGAAATATACCCGACTCCGTCTTTTTATGTATAATATGCAAATATCCGTAAAATGCTTAACGACCGTTATCAGATAAACTGAAAACGGTCGTCAGCATAACCCAAACACACAACAAACACTAAAGGATTAAGTGGTGAAAGCGAGGGGAATCAAACCCCAAAAACAGTTAAAAATCGCCGTCAGGCGCTTTCATATGATTCATTGAACGTATTATATACCATTTTTTTTCATTTGTCAATACTTTTTTTTAGATTTTGGCCAAAAAAATGCGGCGGAGACGTTAAATCTTCGCCGTTTTTTATTTTCTTACAAAGGAAATAGCGGATTTTGCCGCCAAAGCGCCCTCGTATACGGCTTTGTAGACCTGAAGCGTGCCTCCAACGCAGTCGCCCGCAGCGAAAAGACCGGGAACGGACGTTTCGAGATTTTCGTTTACGGAAATCTTGCCGTCCTTTATAACAGCGCCGATCTTGCGCGCCATATCGGTGCTGCCCGCAACGCCGAGAGCGATAAATACGCCTTTTACTTCAAGCTTGTCGCCCGATTCGAACGAAACGCCGCTGACGTTTTCTTCGCCGCATATTTCCGATATTTTATCGGTGATCACGTTGAATTTTGACATATCGGTCTTCGGATCGAGCCCGTTTGTGAGGATTGTTACGTTATCGGTGACGTGAGAAAGCTCGAGCGCTTCCTTTAAAGCGTATTCGCCCTCCCCTATTACCGCAACTGGTTTTTTACGGTAAAAGAATGCGTCGCATACCGCGCAGTAGCTTACGCCTTTACCTTCAAACTCAGCTATGCCTTTGATTTTCGGCGCCTTACGGGACGTGCCGGTGGCGAGGATAAGGGCTTTGGAGGTAAACGTCGAGGAAGATGTCGAAACGTTGAAATCGCCGAAATATTCAACGGAGACGACCTGTTCGCGAACGATACGGACGCCGAGGTCTTCCGCCTGTTTTTCACCCGAAGCGTGAAGCTCTTTACCCGTGAGCGGTTTGCCCGTACCATAGAAGTTTTCTATTTTTTCGGCTTTGGCAAGAGCTCCCGCGCCTGCGGAAACGATAAGCGTGTTAAGTCCCGCACGGACGGAGTATAAAGCCGCAGATACGCCCGCGGGGCCTGAACCGATAATTATAATATCATAATCTGCCATAAAAATCCCCTTTTATTCAACTTCTACTTTCAGCTCTCCGTTTTCCGCGGAAACAGCGATTTTTTTTGGAACCATATCGCTGTCGCACATTACGGAGACAACTTTGTCTTCTATTTCCTTCTGGACTACGCGACGGACGTTTCTTGCGCCGAACTCGGCAGAATAGCTTTTTTCAGTTAGGATATCAAGGACGTCGTCGGTGTATTCAAGAGATATCTCGCGCTCTTCAAGTCCGTCTGCAAGCTCTTTGAGTCTGATGCGGATGATATCCGGGAAGAGATCTTTGGGCAGAGGTTTGAAGGTGATTATTTCGTCAACTCTGTTTAAAAATTCGGGACGGAGAAATTCTCTGAGCGCTTTCTTCGTTTTCTCGGAGGATACGGTTTCGATGGACTTGTTGAAACCGACCTCTCCGCCTTTGATATTCGAGCCGGCGTTTGCGGTCATTACGATAAGGGCGTGTTCAAAGCTTACTTTTTTGCCGTGAGCATCAGAGATAACGCCGTCGTCAAGGATCTGAAGAAGTATATTTAGAACGTCGGGATGCGCCTTGTCTATTTCGTCGAAAAGAATGACGGAATACGGTTTACGCCTGATTTTTTCGGTAAGCTGACCCGCTTCGTCATAGCCGACATATCCCGGGGGAGAGCCGATTATACGGGAAACGGAGTGCTTCTCCATAAATTCGCTCATATCGAGACGGATAAGTGTTTCGGGAGAATCGAAAAGCTCTTTGGAAAGCACTTTTACAAGCTCGGTTTTTCCTACGCCCGTAGGTCCGGAAAAAATGAAGGAGATCGGTCTTTTTCTGGGGACGAGACTGATCCTGCCGCGTTTTACGGCGTCTGCAACGGCTTTTACGGCTTCGTCCTGTCCTACTATATGTTTTTTAAGCTCGGATTCAAGGTTTCGAAGTCTGGCGTATTCGCCCTCTTTGATTTTCGACGCGGGAATGCCCGTCCATAATTCTATTACGGCGGCAAGGTCGTCGAAAGATACGGTGCATTCCTCTATTTTTTTCGTCATTTCGGAATATGACGATTCAAGACGGAGCTCTTCGGATCGGGTTTCGGCGATCTTTTTATAGTCCTCTTCGTCTTTTTCCTGCTTTGCTTCAAGTTTTTCGGCTTCCGCCTTAACGGATTTCAGTTTTTCTCCGAGCTTGAAATACTCGTCGTAAAGCGGGTTTTTAAGGACTGCGTTTGAGCACGCTTCGTCGATAAGGTCTATCGCTTTGTCGGGAAGGAATCTGTCGTTTACGTATCTTTCGGACATTTCAACGGCTTTTTCGGCGATAAGCATGGGGACTTTTACGTTGTGGAATTTCTCGTAATATGATTTGATACCGCGTATCATTTCTACGCTTTCCTCGATTGACGGTTCATTGACCATAACGGGCTGGAAGCGTCTTTCAAGCGCCGCGTCTTTTTCGATATATTTTCTGTATTCGTTAAGCGTGGTAGCGCCGATAACCTGGATCTCGCCTCTCGAAAGGGCCGGTTTGAGCATATTTGCGGCGTTCATCGATCCCTCGGCGTCTCCCGTTCCGACAAGAGTATGTACCTCGTCGATAACGAGAATGATATTGCCTATCGTTTTAACCTCTTCGATAAGGCCTTTTATTCTGCTCTCAAACTGACCGCGAAACTGCGTGCCGGCGATGAGAGCGGTAAGGTCGAGAAGATATATCTGTTTGTTTGCAAGCTTTGCGGGAATTTCCTTTTTGGCGATTTTAAGGGCGATACCCTCTGCGATCGCTGTTTTGCCTACGCCGGGCTCACCGATAAGACACGGGTTGTTTTTCGTGCGGCGGGTAAGGATCTGCAAAACGCGCTCCATCTCTTTTTCTCTGCCGACAACGTTGTCTATTTTGCCTTCGGCGGCAGCTTTCGTAAGGTTTTTGCAAAACTGTCCGAGAAATCTTGTTTTGGGCTGTGAGGATTTTGTATCGCGTGTTTTTTTTGCGTCGCCCTGTTCAGTCTTTTCTCCTTCGTCTCCGTCACCCTCGACGTCGCCGAATATTTTATTGTCCGGGTCGAGACTGAGCGCTCCGCCGGGAGAAAAATCTCCGTCCTGACCGTCTATAATCATTCTGCTTATTTCGTCGTTCATTTCCTCAAACTGTTTTTCGTCTATGCCGAAATTGTTCGCGAGGTCTTTTGTGGGATCGAGACCGAGCTCCCTTGCGCATTTGAGGCAGAGCGCCTGTTTTTTTGGAACGCCGTTTTCGACCTTGGAGATAAAAACTATTGCAATACGTTTGTGACATCTGTCACAGAGTAAACGTTTCATGTTATCCATTATTTTCAGTTTGTCCTTTTTGCTTTTTATGTTCGTTGTTTATGGCTACCGCCATACGGGTATAGCTGACCGCAGAGATTATCATAAATATCATTGTAACGGCAGCGAAAAGTGAGATAATAATTATGCTTATGCAGCGAGACGCGTCCATGAAATAGAGGAAAAAAGATATTACAAACGTTGAGAAGAGAAGGACCGACGTAAGTTTTCCGTACCATTTCGACGCGATCACGGCGTGAGTTTTATGATAGAAAATCGTACCGCCTATAAGCATGAAAAGCTCTTTTGCTACCATCAGAGCAAGCATCCACCATATCTCGGGATTATCTATCGTGATGCATATGACGGTTGAAAGCTGAAAAAGCTTATCGGCAATAGGATCGAGAACTTTTCCCAACCTTGATACCTGATTGAATTTTCTTGCTATTATGCCGTCGAGAACGTCGGAGATACCCGAAAGGACAAGCACAATAAACGCCGCCCATCGAAGCCCCGGCATAAAATAGAGGATACAGAATACGGGAACGAGAAGTATTCTGATTGTTGTGATAAAATTGGGAACGGTCATGACAGAATCCTCTTGAGGAAGTTATTTGTTATCGTCTTGCGTTAAAAGACCCGTAATGGGGTTGATTTTTTTGAAATGCTTATAGACAAACGTTCCGCTGACTATCTGCTGACGGTCCTCGTAAGATTTATCTTTAAGTATATACTGAGACGTTACGCCTAAAACGGATACCGCGATAAAAACAATGAGTATACCGTTCAGAGCACCGAATACAACGCCGCCCAGCGTATCAAGCTGCTTTATGATGGGCAGATTGATTATAAGGTCCGAAAGCCACCACAAAACCGCAACTCCGACAGCGCAGACTATAAATATTATTATGAACGCCGTTATTCTGCTTACGGTCGCCGATAACGGAGATATCATAGTGTCTATAATAGCGGCCTTTGCCTGCTCGGGTCCCTGCTCTCTTAAAGAAAGATATTTCGACATCAGCTGAGTGAAGTCAAGATGCAGAAAATCGATCATATCCGTAAAAAATTGCGGTTTCTGCCCGAAAAGAGCATTAAGATCGAGAGACTGCAGCGAAGCGTCAACGTTTTCGGCAGTCGGCGAAAGCTGATTTATCAGCCACTGACGCATCGGAGCATGAATATAATTACGGTCGAGATAGACGCCCAGATTTTCCGAAAGGAAAAATGCGGCGACAAGAGATATGATTTTACCGAAGAGTCCTATTACCGAGCGGACAAGACCTTTTCTCGCGCCGAGAACGATACATAAAACGATTATCGCGACGACGAGAATATCAAGGCCGGTACGTAAAGCGATATCCAAAGCAGATTCTCCTTTTTATGTGTTTGTTTGTGTTGTGTTTTTCAGTGTTGTTTTAAAAAATCGGTAACATTGTAGATAAATGCTTTTTCTGCGCCGTAAAGAATGAGTTTCCGGCGGCCGGGGACAATGCCGGTAACGCCTGCGGGAGCGTCGGTACGGCTTACGGGAGTTCCCGTTGCGTCAAGGACGAAGAAGCTGTCTGACGTCAAAACAAAAATCGCGTCGGATAATGCGCTGACGGCGCGGACGTTTTGAAAATCCTGTTCGAAAAGACGGTTGCCCGCAATATCGACCGCGCAGACGGTATAAGTGTCGTTCTGAGCTGAATTTCTGTATGAAATAACGGTATATTTCCCGCCCTGATAAAAACGGTGCGGAGTTCTTGTTCCGTAAGTGTAAACGGTATTGCAGCCGCCGCTTCTGAACGAAACCAGACCGGATTCGGACATGACCTCAACCGAACCGTCGCTCTTCATCGTTACGGAAAGCGGAAACGTTCCCTGTGACGTAATATTGCCCCTCTCCTCGCCCGCGGAATAGTTGAGAGTATAAACGACCGTATTAAGGTTTTCATATTCCTGCGCTATAGTAACAACGGAAAGAGTGTTTGTAGATGTGAACGCAACGTCGATGGGGTAAGTATCTGCGGAATACCATAAGAAGCGTTCTTTGAAAGAACCGTCAAAAAGCGTGAGCTGTCCTTTATATCCGTATTTTTCGGTAAGGACCGCTACTCTGCCGCTGTTATCGACAGACGCGTTGATTATCAGCTCCGAAAATTCATACTCGAAAAGAAGGTCAAAGCTGTTGAATACCTTCAGAAGTTTTCCGCCGCGGTCATAACAGAGTATAAATTCGTCTGAAACGCGGATCACGGGATGGCGAAAACTTACGTTGTGATACGAAAGCCTTATGTTATCCTTACTGTAAACGGAAAGCTGAGAACCGTTAAGGACTGCAAATCCGTCTTTGAAGGGTGTGAAAACGGGGATATCTTCCGAGGAATACGTAAGGACGTCGTTATTCGAAGCGGATGTCTGCGTAAGAGCTGTTCTTGCGCTGTAGCCGAATCTGCGAAGATTGTCAACGGAAAGATACGACGTATTCATAAGTGCGAAAATGACAATATACGCTATAATTGCAACGAAAATGATCCTTTTTATCAGAAAAAGCCGTTTAAGCTTTTTTTCGTTCATATTGAAAACATCAGTACTTATCGTATCTCACCTCGCAAAGATACAGTCCGTCGGGCGGAGCGGTAAATCCGGCACAATTTCTGTCCTTTTTTTCGATTATCAAAGGGATGGATCCGACAGGCAGCTTGCCTGACTGGATTTCAAGCAGAGTTCCGACCATTATCCGGACCATATTGTAGAGAAATCCGTTTGCCGAAACGCTGAAAACATATTCGTTTTCGCGGGGCGAATAAAAAGACGCGTCGTATACCGTGCGTACGGCGTCTTTTATACTGCTGCCCGCAGCCATAAACGAAGAAAAATCGTGAGTTCCGCAAAAATCCGCGCATGAAGCGTTGAGAAGTTTTTCGTCGATCGGATGGGGATAATGCAGATAAAGGCCTTTTTTAAATGGGTCTCTTACCGGGGACGTATATATCCTGTATTCGTATTTTTTGGACGTTACGGAATATCTTGCGTGGAAATCGGGCGATACGGCGAGGCATTCGAAAACGGCGATATCGTCGGGTAGGTTTGCGTTGATAGCGCGTATGACCGTATCCTCGGGAAGCGTCTTTTCTGCCGAAAAAGAAACGCGGTATGCAGTTGCGTGAACACCGGAATCGGTCCTTGAACAGCCCGAGAGCTTTTCTACGGAGCCGAATACGGAAATCAGCGCCTTTTTTATCTCGCCGCCGACAGTCCTTTTTTCGCCGTTTGGTGTTTTCTGGATCTGATATCCGTAAAAGTTTCTTCCGTCAAAACGAAGCGTCAAAAGATAGTCGGCCATATCAAAATCCCATCACAGTAACAAAATTCAGAAGAATTGCTGCGGCTATAACGGAAAAAAGGATCACGAGAGAGATATAGTCCGCAGCGGACATCGAATACGTTACAAAATGCGTTCTTCCTTCTCCCGACCCCGTATAACAGCGGCATTCCATCGCAACGGCGAGATCGTCGGCGCGGCGGAAAGCAGAGATAAAGAGCGGGATAAGGATGGGAGCGAGCGCCTTGGCGCGTTTTATAAGTCCGCCGGTTTCAAAATCGGCTCCCCTCGCCTTCTGCGCGTTCATTATTTTGTCTGTCTCTTCAAGGAGCGTGGGAATAAAGCGAAGCGCGATCGTCATCATCATTGAAAATTCGTGAACTGGCAGTCTGATTTTCGAAAGCGGTGAAAGCAGTCTTTCAAGTCCTCCTGTAAGAACGATCGGAGAGGTCGTATAAGTAAGCATGGATGTGGAGATCACAAGCATAAAGATACGCAGTATCATAAAAACAGCGTTTTTTATGCCCTGAGCCGTGACCGTGAATATCCAGAACTGAAAAAGAGGATCTCCCGTTGAGTAAAAAATATTGAGAAACGCCGTAAAAATGAGGATGAAAAGCAGCGGTTTGAGTCCGCGCAGATACATTTTAAGCGGGATTTTCGTAAGGATAACAAAAAAGAACGTTACGGCGAGAGCAAACAGATACGCTGCCGCAGTCTGAATAATAAACAGAAAAGCTATATACAGAATAACAAGGACTATCTTTACGCGGGGATCAAGTCTGTGAATAACGGAGTCGCCGGGAAAATACTGACCGATGGTAATATCTTTTATCATGTACCGTCGCCTCCGATCGCTTTAATAACGGCGTCGCACGCCTGAGCGGGAGTATATACGGAGGACGGAACGTCGAATCCCTTTTCTTTAAGAGAGATGAAAACGCGCGTTATCTGAGGAACGTTAAGTCCCATGGAGCAGAGCTCTTCGGAATGCTCAAACACTTCGTTTACAGGCGCGAACATTTCAACCTGCCCTTTGCGCATTACGAGAACTTTGCTGCAAACCCGTGAAATATCCTCCATATTGTGTGAAACGATTATAACGGTCGATTTCTTTTCGGAACGGTATTCCGAGATCCTCTGAAGTATCTCGTCTCGGCCTCTCGGATCGAGACCTGCCGTCGGTTCGTCGAGGATAAGTACTCTTGGGTTCATAGCCATTATCCCTGCAATGGCAATGCGTCTTTTCTGTCCTCCCGAAAGCTCAAACGGCGAGCTTTTGCGGACGCTGTCGTCAAGTCCTACAAAACGAAGACTGTCAGATATCCTTTTTTCGATCTCGTCTGCGGGAAGGCCCATATTTGAAGGGCCGAAAGCGATATCTTTTTCGACGGTTTCTTCAAAAAGCTGGTATTCGGGATACTGAAATACGAGGCCGACGTTAAATCTGAGAGCGTTTCTTGAAAAAGCTTTTGCCCAGCAGTCGCTGCCGTTGTAAAAAACTGTTCCCGAAGTGGGACGAAGGATCCCGTTGAAATGCTGTATAAGCGTGCTTTTGCCCGAGCCGGTCCTTCCGATCACGCCGATAAACTCGTCTTCGAATATTTCAAGATTTATATTGTCAACCGCAACTTTTTCGAACGGGGTGTCCGCTCCGTAAACATAGCGGAGATTCTCGGTTTTTAAAATTGGTTCCATTTATGCCTGATTCTTTCGTGTGAGTATATCCGAAAGGACTGATACGCATTCGTCTTCGTTCAATACCGCGAGCGGTACTTTGATGCCGTGGCTTCTAAGAAGGAACATCAAAGACGTGCTCTGAGGGACGTCAAGACCGACGGAAGTTAAAAGTCCGGCATTCTGAAAAACGTAATGCGGCGTGCCGTCCAGAAGGATTTCGCCGTCGTTCAATACTACAACGCGTTTTGCCTGAGCAGCTTCTTCCATATAATGCGTGATGTATATAACGGTTATACCCTGTTCGTTGAGCTTTTTTGCTATGTTTATAACGTCTTCGCGCCCCTGAGGGTCGAGCATGGCGGTAGGTTCGTCGAAAACGATGATATCCGGGCGCATCGCAATAATGCCTGCGATGGCTATACGCTGTTTCTGTCCGCCCGAAAGCTTGGTCGTTGCATATTTTTTAAACTCGAGCATTCCTACGGAATCGAGGGCCTCGTCTACGCGTTTTACCATTTCATCGTGTGGAACTCCGAGGTTTTCAAGTGCAAAAGCAACGTCTTCCTCGACCATAGTGGCAATTATCTGATTGTCGGGATTCTGAAAGACCATGCCCGCTTTTCTGCGGATCGCGGGAAGATTGTCTTCTGCAGACGTGTCAAGCCCCGCAACGGTTACTTTGCCTTCCGTTGGAAGAAGGATTGCGTTTATATGTTTTGCAAGAGTGGATTTGCCGCTTCCGTTATGTCCGAGTACGGCGACAAAATCGCCCGCTTCAACGGAAAGGGAGATGTTTTTGAGTATATCTTTTTCTTCCGTATAACGGAAAGAGACATTCCGAAATTCAATTAATGCGCTCAATTTTACTCCGTATCATTCTTCTACCCAGCGCGCGGATGAGCCGCACGGGAGAGTGAAGCCCGTTGAGGCAACGGGAAGCCCTATTTCGTCAAAAGATATTTTTCCGTGACCGAATCGTTTTTTCATGCATACACCCAGGATATATCCCATACAGGATGCGGAAAGACCCGTTGTGTATGAATTGAGAAGGACGAACAAAGGACGGTCCGAAAGAATGGCAACGGTTTTTTGCATAAGCTCGAAAAGATCGTTTTCAAGCTTCCACACTTCGCCGTTTGCACCCCTGCCGTATGAGGGAGGGTCGAGAATGACCGCATCGTAGCTGTGTCCCCTGCGCTGTTCGCGTTCAACAAATTTTATGCAGTCGTCCACGATAAAGCGGATATTCGATATTCCGTTGAGGGCGGCGTTTTCCTTCGCCCATGCGGTCATACCCTTCGAGGCATCGACGTGAACGACTTCCGCGCCGGCTTTTGATGCTGCAACGGACGCGGCGCCCGTATAGGCGAACATATTGAGAAGAGATATTTTTCTTTGGGAATTGCGGATTATCTCCGAAAACCAGTCCCAGTTTACGGCCTGTTCGGGGAAAAGCCCCGTATGCTTGAAATTCATCGGACGTAAATTGAATTTAAGGTCCGAATAAGTTACTTCAAAGCTTTGAGGAAGATTGTTAACCGCCCAGCGGCCGCCGCCCGTTGAGGAACGTTCGTAGCGCGCGTCGGGTTCCTTCCACCCTTTCAGGGACTTTTCGGTATGCCAGATTACCTGAGGATCGGGTCTTACAAGCATGAATCTGCCCCAGCGTTCGAGTTTTTCGCCCGCGGAGGCGTCAAGGACTTCGTAATCGTCCCACTTGTCAGCTATCCACATACAGTTCCCTCCGGGCATAATTATTCATAATAAAAACCTATTTTAGATTATAGCATAAACGACAGCTTTTGTCAAGGATGACATCGATTTTTTATCATTCGGTCATAATTGCGCGACGGGCGTTGAAAAAAAAGAGAAGAATCGGAAGAAATAAGCAGAAAAAAGGTCTGCGAAACCGCAGACCTTTGGTGATCCACCGGAGAGTCGAACTCCGGACACCATGATTAAAAGTCATGTGCTCTACCAACTGAGCTAGTGGATCAAACGCTATGTTTTTTAAAAGCTTACACATTATAACAGAAAAAAAACTGTTTGTCAATACTCTGCGATGTAAATTTTTTATGTCTTTTTATTTCGTAAACAGTTGACAAGGAAGAAATTTTGTGATATAATACCAATATTGACCACCCTTAGCTCATATGGATAGAGTACCGGATTCCGATTCCGTCGGTGGCGGGTTCGACTCCCGCAGGGTGGACCAGAATAATCTGTCGGGACACCTGTCCGAAGCTGACATTGACATAAATACATGAAAACATTATACGGGCTTGTAGCTCAGTTGGGAGAGCGCCGCGTTCGCAACGCGGAGGTCATGGGTTCGAATCCCACCAGGTCCACCAAAAATAAAAGGACGGCTTTTTTGCCGTCTTTTTAATTTTAGTCGATGAAATCGGCGTGGGATTCAAAGTGGATCGGCGTCTGAATGACAGCCGGTGGGCTGTCAGAACCGCGGAATGGCTCGCCCGCAGGAGAGGAATCCCACAAAAAAAGCATCCTTCGGCCTGCTTTTTTAACGATGTTTTCCGTTTTGCGGAACAAAATGCGCACTTCATGCGTGATGTTTGCCTTCGGCAAGAGAATGTTGAACATATCACATCACTTTCGCCGAGCGGCGATCAATTCCATTTTATGCTATTTTTCTCCTTCTTTTTTCGTTTTAATTCTCAACAGAAGAGAGATAAGTCATAGGCAATTCAAAAATTTTTAATTAAAATGTTTGAGCAGATGCGCTGTTTTTATTTTCACGGTTTCCTTTTTATATTTTTTAATTTTAGTATTGACAATCGTTTCAAAATATGGTATTATAACCACAGAAAATAAAGATCGTTAATCTTTCAACTATGTTCGGGGTATTAGCGCAGTTGGGAGCGCACAACACTGGCAGTGTTGGGGTCACGGGTTCGAATCCCGTATGCTCCACCAGAATACGAAGCGTTGAACTCGGTTTCATCAGAAACATGTTCGCGCTTGCAATAGAAATAGAGGTCAACCGTTAAGGCTGGCCTCTTTTCTTATGCGTTTTTGGGGTCTCTCGTTTATCTGGCGGGGGTTTTATGCCATCAGCGGGGATGCATAAATATGATGCTGGACTTGCAAGACAGGTCGAAGAGATGGCTGGAAGTAAGTCTGATGATGAGACGCAGAAGCAGTAGTAGTCTGTGTGTGTAATGTGGGCAACTTCATAAAGTTGTCCATCTTTCCACACAGATTGTTTTATCTTAGAGTCTTGAAAAATCACGGTCTTTGTGTTACACTACTACACGAACACACAGAGAGCGCATGGAGGGTCCTATTATGGCAGAACGCAATCTTGAAAATATTACCGTCACGATGACGAAAGAAGAAAAGAAATCCTTGAAACAAGCGGCTCTGGACAACGACTGCTCGGTGTCCGAGCTTATCCGCCGTTGGCTGGAAGAATATAGAGCGAAGGAGGCTGAGAAGTAATGGACAGAGTTTCAATGTGCAACCGCATTGGAAACGAATACAAGACGTCCAATATTGAGGGCGGCGAGTATTCCTATGTTCAGGCGGCAGGCTCCAAAGAAAAATTGGTTCAGGCTATCGGATATGAGCCTGAGCATTTTAAACTGGATATCCGCTTCGAGCACAACGGCGTTGTTGTTCTGGTGGAGACAAAGCAGAACTTCACTGATGCGGATGAAAAGCAGCTTCGGGAGTATCTTTTTGAAGAGCGTATGCTTCATTACGCCAAGAAGATTATCTGTATTCTGGCGAACACGAATAATGACAAGATCAAGGTCTGGAAGTCAGAGATGGACGACGACCATCTACTGAAAGACGAGACTGTTCTTGATACAATGGAGCACTATGTAAGCCTGTTTGAGGTAAACAGGCAGAATAACCGTGAGGCTGTTCTGAAAAATACATATGCTCTGAATGAGACGCTCCACCGCAAGGATATTGATGAGACGCTCCGCAGCCAGTTTGTGGGTACTACTCTCCTTTATCTACGTGATGTGCTGAAAAAGCAGGGTATCACCGTGATTACCCCAGAAGCAAGGCAGAAGCTGAAGGATTACTGGGGCGGATTGTCTGCAAACCTAATTCGTAGCAGTATTGGAGAGACGCTTTCCAATCTGCTTGATGGTTCTGATAATAAGACGCTAAAGATTGAATTGCTTCAGAGGAATGTTATCAATAATCAGAAGGTCAAGAAACTGGCTCTGAAGGACTGGATAGAAGTTCTGGATGAGATTGTCAACAATATTTACAGGTATATCAATGAGGATAGTTCCGAGGGACAGGATATTCTGAACTTGTTCTTCATCGCCTTTAATAAGTACACAGGAAAGGCTGACAAGAACCAAGCTTTTACACCTGACCATATCACGAATTTCATGTGTAGAGCTACTGGCGTTGACAGGACAAAGCGAGTTTTTGATGGCACGTGCGGTTCTGGTTCCTTCCTTGTACAGGCAATGGTGCTTGAACTGATTGACTGTAACCGTCAGAGGGCTACTGAGGCTGAGAAGCAGGCAATGCGTGAGAAGGTAGCCAAAGAGCATATTTATGGCATAGAAATCGAGGAAAAGGCTTTCGGTCTGTCCACAACAAATATGCTCATTCATGGTGACGGAAATTCCAATATCAATCACGCCAGTCTGTTTGATAGCGAACAGTTCTTCAGGCAGGCTAATCCTGATATTATCCTGATGAATCCACCTTATAACGCCAAGCCTATTACAATTCCTGCTGCATATAAAACAGGCTGGAAGTCAGATGCGAAAGAAGATCCGACAAAAGGTATGGTCTTCTTGAAGTTTATCTCTGACGTTGTAGTGAAGATGAATAAGGAGCGTTTGGCTGCTGGCAAGCCGAAGAAGGAAGTTAAGGTTGCTATCTTACTTCCTGTATCAGCTGCTATTGGGACAAGTAATTTCGTATCAGAAATGAAAACAATTATTCTGGAAGAGAACACGCTTGATGCAGTATTCACCCTTCCTAATGAAGTTTTTTATCCTGGTGCGTCTGTAACTGCCTGTTGCATGGTATTTACACTTGGCAGACCGCATGTCATGGCTGATGGAACAATTCCGAAGACGTTCTTTGGTTATTATAAAGACGATGGTCACAAGAAGAAAAAGAACCTCGGCAGGATTGAGCAGTTTGATAAGGACAACAATAGTATCTGGAAGCAGATTGAGGAAGAGTGGCTGGATTTATTCAGGAATAAGACGGTGAAAGACGGCATGTCGGCAATGCAAGCCGTTACAGGTGACGATGAGTGGCTTTGCGAAGCCTACATGAAGACCGATTATAGCAAATTGTCTGAAGCTGATTTCCAGAAGACATTGAATGATTATTGTGGCTATCTTGTTAAAGCAGGAAAATTTCCATATTTGGTAGCAAATAAAGGCGTTACACCTGCTCTGAATGTATCTGAATGGAAAGAGTATCGAGTTGGAGATTTCTTTGATATTCATC
This sequence comes from Clostridia bacterium, assembly GCA_017427285.1. Classification (GTDB taxonomy): domain Bacteria; phylum Bacillota; class Clostridia; order Oscillospirales; family UBA644; genus HGM12619. The sequence continues at coordinate 43,177 of JAFRTE010000031.1, read as the reverse complement.
CGACAAAAACTATTGATGGTGTCTCGGCTGACGATTGTGTTGGCTACGGTGCTCCATTAGTGGTAAATTCAGCCGAGAATAATGGTGTTGCTGGCATGTGTGATCTTATTCCTACTGAGGAAGGTGGTATTATCACATTTAGTGATACAACAGATGGGAACACGTTTTTCTATCAACCCGATTTCTTTATTGGATTTGCCCATGTTCAAGGGATGTATCCCAAAACAAGAGATTGGAATGCTTTTGAGTTGTTATTCTTTAAAACTATGCTTGCGTTTGATGCAAGAGGTCGCTATAACTACGGGCGAAAAATGCGTAGAGATACCATAGCTGAAGTGATGATAAAATTACCTATAACAACAGATGGCGATCCAGATTGGCAGTTTATGGAGAACTATATCAAGGCTCTCCCCTATGGTGACAGACTGGCAGATGAGGCGGTGGTATAGTGGCGAAGCAGAAAAAGTTCGTACAGAACAACAATCTTGCTATTGCCTATTACAGATACAGTTCACATGCGCAGAATGAGACCAGCATTGCCCTCTGTCAGAAGATTTTTACTTCAAAATTTTGCGTATCTCTTCTTCGTCGGCGTCAGGCAAAAGCGTTTTCAGGTGGTTGAATATTTTTTCATACGACTGTTCGGGGGTGCGTGAATAGACGTTTGACGTGAAAAAGTCGCCCATAAATTTTTCAGGAGTCGAATATTCGGCGATGCCCCAGCCGTACGCTTTGCCGTTTTTGTCTTTTTCGTATTTGAAATCGCTTATGATAACGTAACATTGCGACTGCAGGCGGTTGATCGACGTATCGAAGCCCTTTTTTCCGTCCCTGGCGTAATTTCCGAGTGCTTTGAGTTTTTTAGACAGGACGGGAGCGTTTTTGTCAAGCAGTTCGTAAAGGTCTTTATCTTTGTAAAAAACGAGTCCTTCGTCGCATTTTGAATCGAAATCATAACCGTTTCGACGGTAATTTGCGAAATCGCAAAACCATTCTTTGCTGATAAAAACCGCTCTGTTTTCAAAAAATTTACCGTATGCGCATCCGCTTTCGCGTATGACGGGCCCTTTCCACTCCCATACGCCTTCCGTGCCGCTTTCAAACCATACCGATGGATCGACATGCTCTTCAACGGAAAAGCCGTGGATCTTTCCCGCAAGAAGCGGAACAAAGCCAAACGTTTTTACGGCATTGACAAGGTCGTTTTTTGTACGGATATAAAAATCAAATGGTAAGTTTTTCATATAAAACGCTCTTTTTTGTTTTCAGTTATTTAAAAGCCATGCAAACGCCTTTGCAGTCCTCAGTTCGGAATCTCTGAAATGATTTCCTTCGTTCCATTCGAGAAAGCAGCGGACGTTGTTTTCGTCAAGCGCGGCGTAAGCTTTTTTAATGTGTTCCCCTATCGACGCGAGAACGGGATTTTTTGCGTTCGGCTCTCTTTTGCCCAAGCTTAAATAGACTTTTTCGGCGCATATCCCGTTTGTTTGCATAAAGTCCGTAAAACCGGGAAACCACACCGACGGAGAGGCTGCGGCAACGCCGGAAAACACGGATGTTCGGTACGCTGCCCAGAGAGCAAAAAGGCCCGCGAGAGAATAGCCGCCGATATAAACGGGAGAGTTTTCGCTTTTTATTTCTTCCGTTATCGCATCGAGAGTTTTCTGTCCTTCGCCGCCGAATTCAGCGTTTGCGAAAACTGCGGGAGCTTTTGCGGGAGAAAGATCGCGGTTCCAGTCGTCAACACAAAAGGCGATAAGGCGAAAATCCGCTCCCGACAACTCTTTTATGAGCCTGACCTCGTTTTCAAGCGTCTGGAATTCGTGCTCATCCGTCGGCTGAACGAGCGTTATTTTTGCGTTTTTGTCGCCGAATACATATTTTTCCACATTATCACCCCGTTCTTTTCCAAACAACAGTATGATATCACATTTTTATGTCTTTTTCAACACTTGCGGCGTTATTTATGCGCGGAATTTTCAATTATTAACCGAATTTCCGAAAAAACGGTAAAAAAACGGCTCATTGACGGATAACCCCCTTTTCAAATCGACTTTTTTATGTTATAATAAAAATTGAACGGCTGTAAATAAATAATATTGGCAGCAGACTTGAATGCAATAATCAAAGCAAGGAGTATATAAATGCTCGAATTAAAAAACATTTCATTTTCCGTTTCATCAGAAGACGGAAATACAAAAGATATAATCCGAAATCTTTCTCTTACGGTACCCGACAGAACGTTTACCGTAATAACCGGTCCGAACGGAAGCGGAAAAACGACGCTTGCAAAACTGATAGCGGGCATAGAAAAGCCGACGGGAGGACGGATCCTGCTTGACGGAAATGATATTACGAATCTGGGAATAACCGAAAGAGCGAATGCCGGGATAGGATTTGCTTTCCAGGCGCCGGTGCGTTTTAAAGGCATCAAGGTTTACGATCTTCTCAGGATCGCCTCGGGAAAACCGATAACCCCGTCAGCAGCGTGCGAATATCTTTCCGAAGTCGGTCTCTGCGCAAGAGATTACATTAACAGGGAAGCGAACGCATCGCTTTCAGGCGGCGAGATGAAACGAATCGAAATAGCGACCGTGCTCGCGCGCCAGAGCAGACTCTCTGTTTTTGACGAGCCGGAAGCCGGTATAGACCTATGGAGTTTTCAGAATCTGATACGCGTATTCCGTTCGATGAGAGAAAAGATAAACGACAGCTCGATGATCATTATTTCCCACCAGGAACGCATTCTTGAAATTGCGGACGAGATCGCCGTTCTTGCAGGCGGAACGATAGAAAAACACGGCAAAAGGGACGAGATATTCCCGACGCTTGTGGGAACGGAATCTGCGCAGGACGCGTGCACGCGTCTGAAATAGGAGGAAAGCAAAATGGCGTTGACCGAGATACAGAAAAAGATACTTGCGGAGGTTGCCGATCTGCACAAGGTGCCTATCGGCGCATACAATTTCCGCATTGACGGCGCTACCGAAAGCAGAAATACGACCGCAAACATCGATATCCGTTCGAAAGCGGACGGTAGCGGCATAGACATCCATATAATGCCGGGAACAAAAAACGAAAGCGTTCATATACCGGTCGTACTCTCAAAAAGCGGACTGAAAGAAACCGTTTACAACGATTTTTACATAGGAGAAGGCGCAGACGTTACAATAGTTGCGGGCTGCGGAATAGACAACTGCGGAAATCAGGATTCTCAGCACGACGGAGTACACAGATTTTACGTTGAAAAAGGAGCAAAGGTCCGTTACGTTGAAAAACATTACGGTTCGGGCGACGGAGAAGGAAAGAGGATACTCAACCCCGTTACGGAAGTGTATATGGAAGAAGGAAGCCGTATGGAGATGGAAATGGCGCAGATAAAAGGCGTTGATTCCACGGAACGGTCCACCGTAGCCGAACTTAAAAAAGACGCGTCTCTCGTTGTAAGAGAAAGACTTATGACGCACGGGCATCAGAGCGCGCTGAGCGTATACAAGGTAAGTCTTCTTGAAGAGGGCGCAAATGCCGACGTTGTTTCAAGAAGCGTGGCGAGAGACAGCTCAATGCAGAAGTTTGACGCATGCGTCGCCGGCTTTGCGCCGTGCAAGGGACATACGGAATGCGATTCGATAATCATGGATAACGGAACTATCCTCGCCGTGCCTTCCCTTGAAGCGAGACACGTTGACGCTGCGCTAGTCCACGAAGCGGCGATAGGCAAAATTGCGGGAGAACAGCTGATAAAGCTTATGACCCTAGGCTTGACAGAGCACGAAGCGGAAGAAGAAATAATAAACGGATTTCTTGCCTGAAAACCGTATTGAGAAATCCCGCTTACGCGGGATTTCTTGTATATTACAGGAATTTATACTTAAACCGTCGCACTGATAACAAAGCTGTATTCGGAGGTTTTTTGATGTTTCATATTCTTGTTGCGGATGACGACAAAAATACGAGAAAATATTTAAGCGCAGTCCTTGAAGCGGAAGGATATACTGTTTCCGTTGCTGAAAACGGAGAAGAGGCCCTTGCAATAATGGACAGAGAGTATATAGACCTCGTTGTGCTTGACGTTATGATGCCGAAAATGGACGGATACACGTTTACAAAAGAAATACGTGAGTCAAACAACAACCTGCCGATACTTATGGTGTCCGCAAAGCAGCTGCCCTCTGACCGTCACAAAGGGTTTCTGGCGGGTTCGGACGACTATATTACGAAACCGATCGACGAAACTGAAATGATTTTGCGCATAAAAGCGCTTCTGAGGCGCGCGCAGATAGCAAACGAAAGAAAAATCGTGATCGGAGACGTGATAATCGATTACGACAGCATGTGCGTAACGCGGGGAGAAGAAACGCAGCAGCTGCCGCAGAAGGAATTTCAGCTCCTTTACAAGCTCCTCTCCTACCCCGGCAAGATCTTTACCCGTATCCAGCTCATGGACGAGATATGGGGCGCGGAAAGCGATACGGGCTGGGAGACGGTAACGGTGCATATAGGAAGACTCAGAAAACGTTTTGACGGATGGAACGAATTTGAGATAGAGTCCGTACGCGGACTGGGATATAAGGCGGTGAAGAAGGTATGAAGGCAAATTACGATAAATACAAACACAGATTTTCCCTGATGCTGTCTTTTTCCGCGCTTGTGCTTACTATCCTTGTCATCACGGCGATAGTGGTAGGCGTTATAGTATTTTTCCTTATAAACCGCGATACGCTGCGGGTAGGCGAAAATGCGCTTGACGCATGGACGCTTTTCAGGGATATGGTGCTCATAAGCATAGGGATCGGCGCTGTTTTTACGTTTGTAACTCTTCGTTTTCCGCTTAAAACCGTAAACAAGATACTTAACGCAATGAACAGACTGGCCTCCGGGGACTATTCCGTGAGGCTGTCATTCAAAGGCGCTTTTGCGAAGCATCCTTCGATAATCGAGCTGACGGACAGCTTCAACCGTATGGCGTCGGAGCTTGAACAGACGGAGATCATGCGTTCGGACTTCATAAACAATTTTTCGCACGAGTTTAAAACGCCGATCGTTTCGATAATGGGCTTTGCAAAGCTGCTTAAACGCGGAAACATATCGGAAGAATACAAAGAAGAATGCCTGAATATCATTGAAGAAGAGTCTCTCAGATTGTCGCAGATGGCAACGAACGTGCTGAATCTTTCAAAAGTAGAAAATCAGACGATACTGACGGACGTATCGCAATTCAATCTTTCGGAGCAGATACGGACATGCGTGCTGATGCTTGAAAGCAAATGGAGCAAAAAAAACATCGCGCTCTCGCTTCCCGAAAAAGAGTATTTCGTTACCGCCAACGAAGAGCTGATGAAGCAGGTATGGATAAACATAATAGACAACGCCATTAAATTCTCTTCGGACGGCGGCGAGGTCGAGATCGGGATAGAAACGACGGGGAATGCGGTAAAAGTTGATATTTCAAATTACGGAAAAGACATACCCGAAGAAGCGATACACAAACTATTCGACAAGTTTTATCAGTCCGACGAATCGCACGCAACGGAAGGAAACGGCGTCGGACTTGCGGTTGTAAAAAAGATAGTTGACCTTCACAAAGGAAAAGTTGACGTTTTAAGCAAATACGGAAAAACGACCTTCACGCTTACGCTGCCGAAAAGAAGCTGAATACGCAAATATTCCGGGAATACGCAAAAACATATTCCCGGAATTTGTTTTTTATACTCAGCGGTAAATGCTCTTTAAATAATCTCTGCTCATCTTTGCGGCTTCGAGGGACGGGGTTTCGTAGGAGTTATCCTGCTCTACGATAAGCCATTCCGCGCCGACTTCTTCCGAAGCTTTGATTATTGCGGGGAAGTCCTGAACGCCGTAGCCGACGGGGCGGAACTTGAAAGCTTCGGTAACGTCCGCTTTTTTGTCGGTACCTATAAGCTCGTACATGTTTGCGGTTTTCGAGCCGACATAGTCTTTAAGATGGACTACCTGGATATATCCGGCGTATTTTTTGATGTATCCTACGGGATCTTCGCCCGCTACGCGAACCCAGCAGGTATCGAATTCGGGTTTCATTGCGTCAAGGCCCGTTGCTTTGAAAAGATAATCTTCTATATACATGCCGTCGGGCATTTTTTTGTATTCGGTATCGTGGTTGTGATAAAGAAGCGTTATTCCGTTTTCCCTGCATTTTTCACTTATTTTCATAATAAATGCGAGATTCTTTTCCCAGTTTTCGGACATGGGGAGATCGCCTTCGCCCATAAACGGAAGAGCGATGAATTTTACGCCGATTTTTTTATACGCAGCAACGGTGCCGTCAAGATCTCTGACAAGGTCGGAAAAACCGACGTGAGCCGAAATTGCCTCGAGACCGACTTCATCAAGAACGGCGCGGATCTCGTCTGCGCTCAGTCCGTAAAGTCCGGCAAGCTCAACGCCGTCATAACCGATTTCCTTTACTTTAAGCATTGCGCCTTTAAAGTCTTTTTCCGCAACGTCTCTTATTGAGAAGACCTGCAGACCGATTTTCATTTTACTCATGATAAACCTCCGAAAATAATTAATAATATTATACTTGACAAAAAAAGAAAACTATGATAATATGAATAAAATCCCATATATAAAGGTGGTCAGATTATGAAGAAAAAACTTATCGCATATCTCGGCGGAGGAGAATTTACCGAGCAGGACGCTAAGGAGCTTACCTGCGTAAACATCGCTTTCGGACGTCTTTACCCCGACGGAAGAATCGATGCGGAGCACCATCAGAATGAAAAAATACCTCTCTACAAGCAGTGGAATCCCGATCTGAAATTTGTGCTTTCTCTCGTGCAGACGCAGTCCAACTCTTTTACTTCCGTATGCGCAAACAGAGAATACATGCATAAAATGGGAGAAGAAGCGGTCAGGATAGTAAAAACTCTCGGTTACGACGGCATCGATCTTGACTGGGAATATCCCTGCGTTCCCTCAAACGGACAGGACACATGTCCCGAAGACAAATACCGTTTTACGGAGCTCATCAAGGTACTGAGAGCTCATCTTGACGCCGCGGGCGACGGATATCTTCTCACAATTGCCGCAGGCGCGGATCTTTACTATGCCGAAAGCACGGAGCTTGACAAAATATCGCAGTATCTTGACTATATCAACGTAATGACATACGATTTAAAGTGCGGTTTCCACGCTCTTGCGGGACATCACACACAGCTTTTCTCGTCAACGGGCGACGTTTTCAGAAACAGCTGCGACCAGGCCCTCCGTCTCTTCCACTCGTACGGCGTACCGAAGGAAAAGCTCCTTCTCGGCGCCGCAAGCTATTCAAGAAAAGCGGAAGGTCTTACCGACAGGAACCACGGTCTTTTGCAGATTGCCCCCAAAGCGATGGGATACGGCCCGGGATATCTCGATATCAAGGAAAATTACATAGGCAAAAACGGATACGTCCGTTACTGGGACGACGAAGCGAAAGCTCCCTGGGTATTCAACGGCAGCACGTTTATTTCTTACGACGACCCCGAATCGATGACCTGCAAGGCGCAGTATGTGCTTGATAACGATTTCGGCGGCGTATTCTACTGGGATCACAACAGCAAAAACGTAAGAGAACTGCTTGACGCTTTATACGAAGTGCTCAAATAAGAATCATTCTTAACCGAGAGTATACCACAACGAAACGGGAATGTCAAGAAAATCGGTCGGAATACTCTTTGAAATTTAAAAAAGTTTCGGCGCAGTCAAACGACTGCGCCGTGTTTTTTAACCGTTATGCGCCGATTTGTAGTTTTCTATGAATTCAACGTTCGGAATTACGTGTTTTATTATTGACTGAACAGCGGCGCCGGAATATTTTTCGATTATTTCGGATGAAGACTTGCCGCTCTTTGCCTGAGCCGTGGCAGCCGTATAGAAATCGTAAATCGAACCTATCGGCCAGTACTGCCAGCGCGCGTCCTCGTTAAGCTCCATAAGAAGTGCAACGTCGCGGTCGTCAAAGAAAATTGAGGACATGAAGCCCATAAGATCTTCATCTGTTTCGTATCCCGTAAAAGGATCGCAGAAGCGGTCAACAATCATTGCTGAGGCGGCAGGATCGTTTGTATTGTAGAAAATACCGAAGCAGATGTTTTCGGAGTGAGCTGTTACCCATTTGCCGTATGTTCCGTGAGGGCCGCACGGCATAGGGACTATACCGTAGTTTTCCATATCGTAGCTCATAAATCTGATAATATGGTCTACGGCTGTCTGAGTCATAACGATCTCGTTATTCTTGAACATTGGAAGCATTGCGTCGTGACCGTGAAACGATACGCAGTCTGAATACTGAGTAAAAATACGGGAGCAGTAATCTATCGCCTCCTTAGACTGTTCGGAATCGAGCGCGGGGACCGCTGTGCCGTCGTTTTGCACGGAATAATAGTCTACACCGTTCATCATACAAAGGTCAAGGATAGACCAGGTAAAGTTTGCCGATATTGTTTTATACGAGCCGTCGTCTATTCTGAATTCGGGCAGACAAAGCTCGAAAGTATCCCAGTTCCACTGACCGTTTTCGAGATAATCGCGCGGGTCGTTGAGACCGTAACGCATAATTATGTTTTCGTTAATGGCGAAAACGCCGAAGGAAATCGTACCCTGTTTACCGGGCCACCTTGCGGGGGAAACGGTATAGGGGACGCTGTTGTAAAGCCCCTGCTCGAGCAGACCGTATCCGCCGTATTTTACTTCGTCGTAGTAGTCGATATAATCCTGCAAAGCGTCGAGAGGATAGAGAAGTCCGGAACGTATCGGATCCGCAGGAGAGCTTAAAAACATAACGTCGCCGACATATGTGCCGCTCAGAAGCGCGGGGACAACGCCCGTAAGTCTGCCCGTACCGTCCGTTTGTATATTGAGCTTACAATTATATTCGTTTTCTATGTCGTGTATGCGCTCGTAGAGAAGATCCGAGCCGAGAGTGCCCGGAACATAGCTGAAAAGCGCCTCTCTGTCTCCGTCGAGAGTACAGGACCAGACGTTGAAAGTTGTGCCGTCAAAATCCGTTTTGTCGCCGCTTGAAAGCGAATCGAGATCGAGAAGAAACTCCTCTTTTTCCGCCTGTGCACAGCTACAAAGGACAAACACCGAAATAATAACGAGAAAAAGTGCGATAATCCGTTTCATATCATACCTCCGTAATAATCTGTATTCTATCACAATTTTACCGTTTTGTCAATAAAATCGATCGGTAAACAATACGGATAGAGAAAAAAAAGATTACAACCTTCGCCGTTTTTCCGAAATTCGACAAAAAATCTTAATCGTATTTATATATTTCGGTGGTAACATATTATAAAATGCGTTATACGCTGCAATCAACGAAAAGGAGCAAATAAATGGATATCAAGGAAACGATCGAAAAATCGGTTGAAAAAGTAACGAACACGCTGAAAAAGGACAGTTCTCTTCTCGAAAAATTCAAGAAAACGCCTGTTCAGATAGTTGAAAAGATCATCGGCAAGAATCTTCCCGACGACATAATATCAAAAATAGTCGAGCTTGTAAAAAACAAACTTAAAGCAGACAAGGCAAAAGGCGCCGTAGAAGGCGCGGTTGACGGCATCAAAGACGCTATCGGCGGTCTTACCGATATGTTCAAGAAATAAGAATATAAAAAAGAAACGCTTTCATACGCTGAGGACGGAAGCGTTTTTTCTCATTCTTAAAATTTACATTCCGTTTTCAGAAGCGACAGAAGCTCGTCTGCCGTTTCGGCAAAATTTGATTGCGAAAGTCCGTCAAAATCGGCTTTTGTACGGTAGCCCCAAAGGACAGAGACGCATTTCATGCCGGCATTCCGCGCCGTTTTGAAATCAACGGGAGAATCTCCGACAAAAACGGCGTCGGCGGGCGATATTCCCATTTCCGCAGCGATCGCAAGCGCGGAAAAAGGGTCTGGCTTGAGAGGCGCACCCTCGGTTTTACCCCTTACTGTCACAAACGGTATATCGGGAAAATAGTGTTTTACGATCTTTTTTGTCTGGTCGTCGGGTTTGTTTGATAAAACAGCCAGCTTTATTCCGTCTTTTGCAAGCGACGAGAGCATTTCGCTCACTCCATCGAAATGCTTTGTAAGAACTGTAAGATTTTCTGAATACTGTCTTCTGTAAACAGCAAGCAGTTTTTCCGTTTCATCTTCGGTCGGATCTCCCCCGAGACAGCGGATGACAAGATTGCGCGCGCCGTCGCCTATAAAGGATTTGAGCTTTACATCATCGACCGTTTCATAGCCGAGTTCGCTAAGAGAAGCGTTCATTGAGCGCAGAAGATCCGGAAGAGTATCAAGCAGCGTGCCGTCAAGGTCAAAAATGATTCCTTTCATGATATAACCTGCGTTTCTGTTTTTTTATACGGATATTATAACGCAAAAACGCTTAATTGTCAACGGTTTTTTTTGACTCTGTAATATCATTTGACTTTACAGTCGGCAAAAAAACGGCATTTCCCGTTTGTTTCGGTGAACTATTTATGAACAATCGCAAGTATCGTTGAAAAGTCACAAATAAAGTGATATACTGAAAAAAATATAAAATATCAACATATTATATTGTATATTGCGGAAGGAGGGATTTGTTTGAGATACATAAGCACCGAGCCCGAAAGGACTTTTATGAGAGTAAGCTCTTTTTATTCGCCGCATGCAGACATAGGCACAGACGCCGTAACGGTCTGCAAGCTCGACGAAACGACTGCCGACAGGATAAAAGACTGGCGGGATCACGGCTACACAACGCATTTCATGACAAGTCTTTCCTGGGGAAACTATTCCGCCTATCTCAACGGAAAATACGACGGTAAAAATCATTGGGACGAAGTGCAGACGGACGCTTCCGGCTCATACGTCCTTCACGGTCTTTCTTCGCCGTATATGGTCCCCACGCTTGGATTTACCGATTATATTTCCGACGCTCTGTCAAAAGTGATAGATATGGGCGTAAGGGTCATTTTTATTGAAGAGCCCGTATTTTTCACAAAAAGCGGTTACAGCGACGCATTTAAGACCGAATGGGAGATTTTTTACGGCTCCCCGTGGCAGGATCCGAAGATGACAGAGGACGCGCAGTTTAAAGCGTCGAGATTAAAGGCGTTTTTACTCCGCCGCTGCGTTGTAAACATATGCACGAGACTGAAATACTATGCGAAGAAAAAATACAACTGTCAGATAAAGATTTATTCCGTGCTGAACGGATTTATAAACTATTCGCAGAGAAGTCTTATAACTCCCGGCCGCGATCTTGCTTCCAGACCGCAGATAGACGGTTTTGCGGCGAGGGTAAGCGCCGAAAACGCGAAAACGCCGGTTGTTTTCAACGGAAAGAGAGAAGAACGCATTTTTGAGTCCGCATACCTGGAATACGGCATCATTCAGGCGCTTTCGGAAAGCTCCGGCAAAGAGATGATCTTCGTCAACGCTCCGTCAGACGAAAATCCGAACCCGGACTGGGACGTCGCCAAAGGCAATTACGAGAAAATACTTACCGCTTCGCTTCTTTATCCCGATATCACGAAATTCGAGGTATGTTCGGAGCCGGCAAGGTTTTTCGGCAAAAAGGATGTTTTTACGAAAACAAAAAGCGTTCCCGATTCATACAGAACGGAGCTTTTAACCGTAATGAACGCCCTGCGCAGGATGAAGGGGGAAACAGAGAAGAAAAGCGGCGCTAACACGGCTGTCGGCGTTTTCATGTCCGATACCGCAATGTTTCAAAGACAGTATCCTGACGAAAACGGATACAGTTTTGCGTATGCCGACTCGATAGAGGAATTTTCGTGTTTTTACGGTCTTTCCCTTTCGCTGATGCTCAACGGGATGAACGTAAGACCGCTTATCCTAGAAAATCTTACAAACCCGAAAGACGGACTTGACGAATGCAGGGTCGCGGTGCTCAGCTATGAGTTTATGAAGCCCCTCTCCCCTGCTTACCATCACGTTCTAGCCTCGTGGGTAAGAAACGGCGGAGTGCTCGTTTACGCGGGCGAAGACAGCGACTCGTTCAATAAAACGAACGAATGGTGGTCAAATTGCGGGTGTACTTTTGCAACGCCTGCGGGACATCTTTTCGACACGCTTGGAATCACTTCCAAAATCAAGGCGTTAAGACGGAAAGACACTGTAATTTCGAGAACGCCCAGTTACGGGATATACGACGTCGGCAAAGGCGTCGTGGCGGTGCTTGACGCAAACCCCGCAAAATGCGCGCAGGATAAAGTTTTTTCCGAACTGCTGGTAAAAATAGTTATGTCCGCGGCAGAGCGGTGCGGGACCGAGATAGAGCAAAACGGTTTTTTGTCGCTCAACAGAGGTCCGTATAAAATAATCGCGGTACTGAATACTGAAAAAGCGGTAAACATCCCGATTATCGGCAATTTTATCAATCTTTTAAGCGAAAATCTCGAATATCAGTCTCTGATAGTTGCCGAACCCGGGTCTTTCTGGCTTCTTTACGATATCGACGAGGCGGAACCCGCAAGGACTTCGATAATCGCATGCAGCGCATACACCGAAGAGCTTATTTTTGACGATACGGTCTTTTCGTTTTACGCAAAAGCTCCCGAAGGGACGGAATGCTGCTGCCGCATGTGGCTGACCGAAGACGCCGATATACTCGTCAACGGAAAGGAAACGCAGTTTTTAAGAGAAAGAAACACGGTATTTTTCAAATTTGCCGGCGGAGAAAGTAAAATCGAAATTCTTTATAAACATACGGATAAATAATCCGAGGAGGAAACAATAATGAGTGAATACGGAAGAAAAACATGGCTTATACCGGACGGTTACTATGATTCGCAGTTTGTAAAGCAGGTATCTCACGACGCAGTATGCGTTCTTAACACGTCCGAAAAAGACGCAACGATCAAGCTCACGCTCTTTTTTGAGGACAGGGAAGAACTCGGCGGATTTACCGCTTGCTGCGGCGCAAGAAGAACGCACCACATACGCATGGACAAGCTGAAAAACTGCGACGGGAAATCGGTCCCTACCGATACGCCCTACGCTATACTCGTTGAAAGCGACATTCCCGTTGTTGTGCAGTATTCAAGGCTGGATACCGCGCAGGACGCGCTTGCGCTGATGACGACGATCGCTTATGCCGTTGATTAACGGGAAAGCTCTGAAGCTCGCCGTTTTCGATATGGACGGGCTCTTGCTTGACTCGGAAAAAATATACTTTGAAAAATGGCGCGAAACTGCGAATATCCTCGGATACGAAATGACGCATTCGCAATGGTGCGGACTTATGGGAACAAACGAGGAATCCGAAAAGCGGTATTTACGCTCGCTTTACGGAGACGACTGCCCCGTCGGGGATTTTCGCAGGATAAGACTCGGTCTTATCAACGAATATGCAGACAGACACGGATTTCCGCTGAAAAAAGGGGTAAGGGAGCTGATCGCCTTTCTCGGGGAAAACGGCGTCCGGTCTGTCGTTGCAACTTCGTCCGAGAGAGCAAGGGCGGAAAAACTGCTTTCAAAAGCGGGGATCACGGAGCTTTTTTCCGCGATAACCTGCGGAAACGAAGTTATGCTCGGAAAGCCCGATCCCGCGCTGTTTTTAAAAGCTGCCGAAAAAGCGGGCGCAGAGCCGAATGAGTGTGCAGTTTTCGAAGATTCGGAAAACGGAATCATTGCCGCGAAAAATGCGGGGATGATCCCCATCTTCGTGCCGGATATGCAACCGCCGACAGAATACGTTAAAAAGACAGCCGTTATAATAAACTCGCTTGACGAATTTATCTCACTTGTGAAATAATTTCTCCGTCCGTTCGTTTTTTCGGGCGGTCGCCAAACACACGATTCAACGCTTTTCAGAAAACGCTATTATATAATAAATAAATATTTTATTTTTTTCGCTGTTTTACGGAACATATCCGTTTTTGTTCCGTCTAACACAGAAGGATGAACGATAACCCGCTTCATCAGCCACAATGAACATAACAGACACAAACGAAAGGGGATGATGGGAATACAACCGGTTATTAAAGTTGAAAACCTCAGGAAAGTCTACAAACTCGGTACAGAACGCGTTAACGCGCTTGCGGGCGTATCGCTTGAAATAAAAAAAGGCGAGATCTGTTTTCTTGTAGGAACGTCGGGTTCGGGAAAATCAACGCTGCTGAATATGATAGCGGGACTTGAAAAACCGACTTCCGGAACCGTAATATTAAACGGCACCCACATCGAAAAAATGAGCGAGCGAAAGCTTGCCGTATTCAGACAGAAAAACCTCGGATTTGTTTTTCAGTCTTACAATCTTCTGCCTACCATGACAGCGGCGGAAAACGTTGCCATGCCGCTGATGTTCAGCGGAACAAAGCCCTCGGTAAGAGAGAAAGCCGCCAAGAAAATGCTTGCGGCGGTAGGTCTTGAAAAGAGGATGCGGCACCGTCCCACGCAGATGAGCGGCGGACAGCAGCAGAGAGTAGCGATCGCGAGAGCTTTCGTATCTAATCCGCCGATAATTCTTGCCGACGAACCTACCGGAAACCTTGACTCGGCGACAACGATAGAAGTAATGAACATGATAGTCGATCTTGTCCGTAAAAACGGACAGACGCTCATAGTGGTAACACACGAACCCGAGCTTGCCGTATTCGGCGACAGAGTATTGCATATAAAGGACGGAAAAGTTGAGAGAGAAGAAATAAACGAAAACCCCGTCAGAAATATGCCTATACCCGAAGTTAAAGATAATTCCCGAACATAACACAACATACGAATGGAGTAAAATTTAAAATGAAAAAAATCCTGACATTGATCATGACTTTATGTCTCTGCCTTTCGGCGGCTTCCGCGACATTTGCGACCACGGAAATCGAGATGCCCGAGCTGGCGGATCCCGACATAAGCATAAAACAGCAAACGGTACCTACTATCAAGGCCGGTCAGAGCGGAACGATCGCCTTTACTCTTGAAAACGCTTCGTTCAGCTTTGCCTCGGACGTTACCGTTACCGTAACATCCCCTTCTTCGGATATAAAAATCGCACCCGAAGACAGCATAATAAAAGTTGACGCCATTTCCATTTACGGAAAATCGGAAGTATCCGTTCCCGTTACCGCGTCGCCCTCCGCGCTCGGACAGCAGACTTTGGCCGTGACCGTAACCTGCAAAACGAGCAAAGATCTGTTTTCAGTGCAGTCATATACTTTTTCCGGAACTATATCGTTTGTAGTTGAGCGCGGCGCTTCAATTCTGCAGCCCGTGATAAAGGATATGAAATTCAACGCGGCGGAATATCATGCGGGCGATACTCCGGTGCTGTCCTTTACTGTTGAAAACCCGAACGGATTTTCGCTTCTGGACGTTACCGCAACGCTCTCCGGATTTATTGACGGCGCAGTAGACCCCGCAGACCCGGATCAGTCTTTCCGCATAAATGAGCTCGGCGCATATCAGTCAAAGAAATTCACCGTAAAAATGAAAACCGGAGAGAAGACCGCTCCGCAGATTTATAATTTCAATATCGAGCTTTCCGCAACGGACGAATACGGCGAAAGATATTCCGCCACGAAAAGCGCATATTTTACCGTAACGGTAATACCCGAAAAACAGCCCGACGCTTTTACGGATCAGTCGCCGAGAGTAATTATAGATTCTTTTAAAATGAATCCTACAAAGGCGCAGCCGGGTGATAAAGTAACGCTTAAGCTCAACCTCCTCAACCTCGGCGTGCTGAATGCGGAAAACGTAAAAGTATCCGTAGGCGGATACGAAGCTGAGTACATTACTCTCAGAGAGATCACTCCGCAAAAGACGGTAGGGAAAATAGAGTGTCAGCAGACCGCGACGGTGGAATACTCCATGACGCTTTCTTCCGTTTTCCCGCAGGGACAAAACGTGCCTATAACCGTTTCTCTTTCCTACGGAGACCTTACGGGCAAAAATTACGTTGACACCGCCATTATCAATATTGTCAGCCCGATTCCCGAACAGAAGCAGGAACAGACGAAAGAGCCCGATCCCGAATTTGTGCCTCCTGTTTACAAGGTACCGAAAGTAATTATCGAAAGCTTTGAAACCGATACCGATCTCATAAGCGCGGGTACGGAATTCGGACTTACGTTTACTCTGAAAAACACAAGCGAAGATCTTGACGTTGAAAACCTGAGAATAACTCTTATGGATTCCGCTACCGGCTCCCCTGTTTTCACACCCGTAAACTCCGGTTACTCCTTCTTTATGGAAAAAGTTGAAAAACTCGGAACTCATACGCTGTCTATCCCTCTTTTTGCAAAGGTTGCGGCTGAATCGGGAATATATTCGCTGAATTTCCAGATCGAATACGAATATTACGTTCAGGAAACCGAAAAAACGGGAAGCTACAGATCAAATTCACTTGTTGAGACGATTTCGCTGAAAGTTGTACAACCGATAAATATTGAGGTATCGAATTTCTACTGCGATCAGTCGTCGTTTACAAACAGTCAGACGTACATTTCCTTCAACTATACAAACAAAAGCCGTTCCAACCTGTATTTTATGAATATAGATATCGAGGGAAACGCCACTATAGCCGACGGCAAGATCGAGCTCGGCTCCGTTCCTTCCGGATACAGCGACAGCGTTGACTGCACGCTTATACTCGGCGATATACCCGGTCTACAGGAATTTGCCGTTGTTTTCAATTTTAAAGACAGTCTGAACCAGGAAACGACCATACGCTACCCGTTCACGATTGATATTTATGAAAGAACGTTTGAAGAACCCGAATTTTACGAAGACGAACCCGTCGACCCCGGCATGTATGAGGAGCCCGTTGAAGAGCAGGGAATTTTCGAGCAGTATCCGTGGCTTATATATGCGATCATAGGCGGCGGTGTGCTGATTGTTGCGGTAATAATCATAATTATCGTCGTTGCCGTAAAGAAGAAGAAAGCGAAGGAAACGGAAGATGAGGATATTTGACGTTATTAAACTGGCGTTTAAAAACCTCTTCCGAAGAAAAGCGAGAACCGTTTTAACGCTTCTGGGTATTACCGTTGGCGCTGTATCGGTTATAATAATGATTTCGATAGGTCTCGGTCTTGACGAGTCAAAAAAAGAGCTTCTTTCGCAGTTTACAAGTCTTGAAAAAATAGAAGTTTACCGTCGGTGGGACTATGACGACTCGACGGGACAAAGCACTGTCGGAGCCGTATTAAACGATGCGGCGGTGGCGGCGTTTAAGAAGATCAAAAACGTAAAAGCCGTTACTCCGACAATGAATTTCGGCTCGGCGCGGCTTGTTTCAGGCAAAAAGGTGCTGATGTGGTCGCAGATAAGAGCGATCGACCCCGAAGCGATGCCTTTTTTCGAAGAGTTTGAAAACGTTAAATTCGGATCTCTTCTTCCCGTTAACGATGATGACGAAAAGACGATCAACGTTGTATTGGGATACAATGTTCCGTATTCGTTTTACAATCCGAAAAAGAGAGGCGACCAGGATTCAATCTGGAGCGAATGGTACAGCGGTGAAGGAGAAGATCCTAGACAGCTTCGCATCGACCCCGAAAACGACCAGATCAAGCTGACGTTCAATATGGAATACGGCGAACCGCCGAATATAGATCTCTCGCTTGATTCCTCGGAAGTCGTTCCGATAAAAAGAACTAAATTCTATAATCTCAACGTTGTCGGTTATCTTGCGTTTGACCCCGATTATACAACAAACGACGTTATATATATTTCCATAGAAGATTACAAGTATCTTCAGGCGGAATACAATATATATCAGAAGCAAAACGGCGGGGGCGGCGGATACTATTATGAAGAAACAACGTCTTCAAACGGAGAAATGCAGTATTCGCAGATATATGTTAAAGCGAACACAATGAACGACGTATCGGCGATACAGAAAGAAATAGAAGGAATGGGATATTCCACTTCAAGCTATATGTCTTACGTTGAACCGCTGCAGAAAAAAATAGAAAACGACCAGTTTCTTTTTCTTGCGATTGGCTGTATCGCGTTTCTCGTTGCGGCGCTGAACATAATTAATACGATGCTCATGTCCACATACGAAAGAACAAGAGAAATAGGCATAATGAAGGTTTTGGGCTGCAAAATAAGCGACATTCGCAATCTGTTCCTTCTCGAGGCGGGGCTTATGGGCTTTTGCGGCGGCGTGATAGGCGTACCGCTGAGCTATCTTGTTTCGTTTATAATCAACTACATGCAGGCGGCTCAGTCAACGGGAAACACGGGGTATTATTACGATCCTACCCTCGTTTCGCAGGGGTCTTCGATAATTCCCCTCTGGCTCTGTCTTGCGGCGATACTGTTTTCATCCCTTGTCGGATTTATTTCGGGACTTTACCCGTCAATAAGAGCAATGAAGCTTTCGGCGCTCGAAGCGATAAAGAACGAATAAAACCGACCTCAAGCCATAAAAAATTCAAACTTTCCTACTTGAAATATTCTTTCGAATATGCTATAATATCTGTAATTGCAATCATAGTCGAAAGGGAGGTTTAAGTCATGAAGGAAGGAATCCATCCCAAATATGAGGATACCGTTATAAAGTGTGTGTGCGGAAACGAAATCCCCACACGTTCCACCAAAAAGGATATCCACGTTGAAATTTGTTCTAAATGTCATCCGTTCTTTACCGGCAAACAGAAGCTGGTTGACACAGGCGGACGCGTAGACAGATTCAAGAAGAAATTCAATCTTCAGTAATCTAATAACTTTGAGCGAACATATCGCCGACGCTTTAACGTCGGCGATTTTTCCGTATATAAAGAAAAAATCGCGGAAATCGGCAAATATTCAAACAATTGTCAAACACAAATCTTGACAAATCGAACAGAAAATTGTATTATATAAGTTAATATATATTATTAAATATCCGTGTTCCGTATTGCCGTATCTTATGCGGGCGCGATAAGGAGAAAATTAATGAAAAACCTGCTTGCAAATTTTAAAAAAAGCAATTTTAAATATCTTAACGTTGACGAAGACGACGACAGCTCCGTACTTTTCACGAAAGAGGACGGAATATCGCTTATTCCCGACGAAAACTCAACTTTTTACTGCGATCCGAACGGAAACAAAAACCGCTCGAACGCCGTGTTCATGTATGCAGAGCTTGAAGGCGATTTTATCGTGAGAGCGCACGTGGATCACGATTTTATCTATACCGGAGACGCGGCGAGCATAATGATGCGCGTTGACGACGAAAACTGGGCGAAGCTCGGATTTGAAAAGTCCGAAACGGGCACACATTCTCTGATAAGCTCGATAACTCATGACGGATGGTCTGACAGAGCTATCGGCGAGACGTATCAGTGGAACAACGTGCGCCTTTATTTTGTAAGGAAGGGCAACACTTTCGGAATGTATTATTCCGCAGACGACAAGCATAAAAGGCTCGTGCGCTATTTCCGCTTCAACGCTCCCGAAAAGATCCAGGTAGGCATGATGGCGCAGTCCCCCAACGGAGAGGGCGACGCCGTAATGAACTTCTATACGTTTGAAGTTGAGCATATTTCGGTCGAAAGCATCGAAGCGGGCGCGCTAGACGATTACAGCTGACAAAAACACATTTAATTTTCAGGATAAGGATAAATAAAATGGATAACTTAAAGCTCGCAGAGCTTCTTTTCCCGCATATTGACAAGACGGCGGATTATTACGAAGAAAAGTATCCGCCGAGAAATCTGCCCGAAGGAGCAAAAGTAACGCGTATTGCTCCGAGCCCTACGGGATACCTTCATATCGGCGCTCTTTACGGCGCCGTTACCGACGAGAGATCGGCGCATCTTTCAAACGGGGTATTCTATCTGAGGATCGAAGATACCGACTCAAAACGCGAAGTTTCGGGTGCTGCGGATCTTTTCATAACGATGTTTGAAAAATACGGTCTTAAATTTGACGAAGGCGCAGTTCGCAACGGAGACAGCGGCGATTACGGGCCTTACAGACAGAGCGAAAGGACCGAAATATATCAGACTTTTGCAAAAAAACTCGTTGCGGAAGGCAAAGCGTATCCGTGTTTTTGCACCGACGAAGAAATAGAGCAGATAAGAAAAGCGCAGGAAGCCGCGGGAGAAAATCCCGGATATTACGGCAAATGGGCGGTATGGAGAGACGCTGACGAAGAAAAAATCATTGCCGCTCTTAACGAGAAAAAGCCGTTTGTTATAAGACTGCGCTCGCAGGGAGATTCGACAAAACGTATAAAAATAACCGACGCGATAAAAGGCGACCTTGAATTTCCGAAAAACGATCAGGATTTTATAATCCTTAAATCTGACGGCACTCCCCCCTATCATTTTGCGCATGCGATAGACGACCATCTTATGAGGACAACGCACGTTGTCCGCGGAGAAGAATGGCTTGCAACTCTTCCGTGGCACATTGAGCTTTTTTCGGCGCTCGGATTCAAACGTCCCGTTTACTGCCATACCGCAAACATAATGAAGCTTGACAACGGTTCGAAGAGGAAGATATCAAAAAGAAAAGACCCCGAAGCGGACGTTGCGATGTTTTTGCGCGAGGGATATCCGCAAAACGGACTTATCGAATACGTTCTCACACTTCTCAATTCCAATTTTGAGGAATGGCGCAGAACGAACCCTTTGGCGGATAAAAACGAATTCCCGTTTTCCTTTAAAAAAATGGGCGTTGCGGGACCTCTGTTTGATTTTGAAAAGCTTTACGATATCTGCAAAGACGTAGTATCGCGCATGGACGCGGATACCGTATATGAAAATGCCGCTGCGTGGATGAAGGAATACGACCCCGATTTTTATGCCGTATTCACGAAAGATCCTGCTTACGCAAAGAGCATCCTTTCAATCGGAAGAGGCGGGAACAAGCCGAGAAAAGACTTCGGTCTCTGGAAAGAAATAAAGGATTATATGGGCTTTTTCTACAATGAGCTGTTTGATCCGGAATACATATTCCCTGAAAATTTCCGCAAGGAAGATATCATTGCCGTACTTGAAAAATATCCGCTTGTATACGATGAAAACGACGATCAGCAACAATGGTTTGAAAAGCTGAAAGCGATAGCGTCGTCCGTAGGATATGCTGCAGATACGAAAGAATACAAAAAGAACCCCGAAGCATACAAGGGCCACGTAGGCGATATCGCCATGATGATAAGGGTTGCGATCACCGGAAAACAGGTATCCCCCGATACATATGCCGTAATACGCATTCTGGGCGCGGACGAGATGAAGCGGCGCATAGAAAAATGCAGAGCCGAAATCGAAAGCAAATAAACCGAAAGGAATTCTCTCTGAGACGAGGGCAGCAATATGGAAGAAATAACAAATTTTATTCATGAAATAATAGATTCTGATCTTGCGGAAGGAAGAACGGACCACGTCCATACGCGTTTTCCGCCCGAGCCGAACGGATATCTTCATATCGGCAGCGCAAAAGCGATATACATAAACTGGTCCACCGCAAGAAAATACGGAGGCAAGTTTAATCTGCGTTTTGACGATACAAATCCCGTAAAGGAAGATACGGAATACGTTGACGCTATAGAAAACGACCTGAACTGGCTCGGAGCGATACCTGACGGCGGAATTTATTACGGTTCGGACTATTTTGACAAATGCTACGAGTTTGCCGTAAAGCTAATAAAGGACGGCAAAGCGTATGTTTGCGATCTTTCGAAGGAAGATATGGAAAAATATCGCGGCACTCTGACCGAGCCGGGCAAAAACAGCCCATACAGAGACCGTTCCGTTGAAGAAAATCTTGATCTTTTCGAAAGGATGAAAAACGGAGAATTTCCCGACGGAGCAAAAACCCTGAGAGCAAAAATCGATATGGCTTCGCCGAATATGAACATGAGAGACCCTGCGATATACAGGATCGTTCACACGTTTCACCACAGGCAGGGCAACAAATGGTGTATTTATCCGCTTTATGACTACGCCCACCCTATCCAGGACGCTCTGGAGGGAATAACACATTCGCTCTGTTCGATAGAATTTGAAAATCACAGACCGCTTTACAACTGGGTGGTAGACAATATAGGTTTTGCCGAAAAGCCGCATCAGTGGGAATTTGCAAGACTGAATATGACGTATACCGTAATGAGCAAACGTTATCTGCGTCAGCTCGTTGAGGAAAAGCACGTTGACGGGTGGGACGACCCACGCATGCCTACGCTCTGCGCACTGAGAAGAAGAGGATATACTCCTTCCGCGATCTTTGACTTTGTAAAGAGAGCGGGAATTGCGAAAGCATACAGCATAGTTGATATCCAGCTTCTTGAGCACTGTATCAGAGAAGAGCTTAACGAAACGGCTCTGAGAAGGATCGCGGTGCTTGACCCTGTAAAGGTAACTATAACGAATTATCCGGAAGGCGAAACGGAGTATTTCGAGCTCCCGAACAATCCGCAAAAGCCCGAAGCGGGCACGAGAAAAGTTCCGTTTACAAAATATCTTTACATAGACAGAAGCGATTTTGCGGAAGTACCCCCGCCGAAATTCTTCAGACTCAAACCGGGCGGAGAAGTAAGACTGATGGGCGCATATATCGTTAAATGCGAAGATGTCGTTAAAGATGAAAACGGAAACATTACGGAAATCCTCTGTTCGTGCGACCGTGAAACGGGCGCGGGAAACCCTGCTGACGGAAGAAAAATAAAGGGAACCGTACATTGGCTTTCGAGAGAGACGGCTGTTGACGCAACGGTCCATCTTTACGACAGATTGTTTACGCTTGAAAACGTGTTTGACATTCCCGAAAACGCTTCGATTATGGATTATGTCAACAAAGATTCGCACATGGTGCTGTCCGGCGCAAAGCTCGAGCCGTCCCTTAAAGACGCAAAGAGCGAAGACCACTTCCAGTTTGTGAGAACGGGATATTTCGTAAAAGACACAAAAAACGAAAACAGCTACAATCTGACGGTAGGATTAAAAGACAGTTATAAACCGCAATAAAAACAAAAAGGAGAAAGAAAAAATGGACAATGTTCGTTTGGGAATAATCGGACTCGGCAACATGGGTTCTGCCCATATCGACAACTATCTTCGCGGACATCTCAAAAATATCACCGTGACGGCGATATGCGATATCGATCCGCAAAGACTTAAAACTGCGGGGGAGAAGCTCGGAGACGGCGTAAAAATGTATTCAACTTCCGAAGAGCTTATACGCTCCGGCGAGGTTGACGCAATACTTATCGCAACACCGCACTATTTTCACCCGACAATAGCTATCGACGGCTTCAGAAACGGTCTGAACGTAATGTCTGAAAAGCCCGCCGGAGTATACACAAAAGCAGTACGCGAAATGAATAAAGCTGCGAAAGAGTCGGGCAAGGTATTCGGAGTTATGTTTAATCAAAGAACAAATCCCGCATATCAGAAGCTTAAAAATATGATCGATACCGGCGTGCTCGGCCCTATGACGAGAGCGACGTGGCTTATTACGGACTGGTACAGAACTCAGGCGTATTACAACTCGGGCGGATGGAGAGCAACCTGGGCAGGAGAAGGCGGCGGCGTGCTTCTCAATCAGTGTCCGCATCAGATAGACCTTATGCAGTGGATATGCGGCGTGCCGAAAAGAGTATTTGCGAAGGCGGAATTCGGAAAATATCACGATATAGAAGTTGAAGACGAAGTGACCGCATTTTATGAATACGAAAACGGCGCGACAGGCCTTTTCGTTACAACGACCGGCGAATATCCCGGAACAAACAGGTTTGAAGTTTCGGGCGACCTCGGAAAAGTAGTTATCGAAGGAGGAAAATTCCTTTACTATAAAAATAACATGTCCGTCAGAGATTATACTTACGGCAACGGCGGAGGATTTTCGACCCCCGGATGCACGGTTGAGGAAATCAAATTCGACAACGGCGGAGATCAGCATATAGGAATTCTCAATAATTTTGCGGACTGTATCCTTAACGGTACTCCCCTGCTCGCTCCGGGCGAAGAGGGCATTCGCGGACTGACTGTTTCGAACGCGATGCATCTTTCGGCATGGACAAACAGCTGGGTAGATATTCCGCTTGACGAAGAGAGATACTACGCTCTGCTTAAAGAAAAAATCGCATCTTCAAGATATGTAAAGCCGGAAACGGTGTCAAAAGAAGTTGCCGATCTTTCAGGCACTTACGGCACGAAATAAAACCGTTAAAAAGCTTAAAAACACGGAAAAGAGCGGAATAATTAAAAAATCACCGATTTTTTAATTGACACATATTTTTTTCCGTGTTAAAATTCATTGTCGGGAAAACGAAAAATAATATTCACGACCGACAAAGGAGAAACAAAATGAAAAAACTTATAGGAATTATAATGACCGCAGCGCTGATATGCAGCGTGTTTGCTATTGCCGCAAGCGCAGAAGCTACGGCGGATGTTTATGTAACGATCGCTAACGGCGACATTGTTTTTGCAATGGAAAAAGTAACCGTTTCGGACTATGACGGCGACGGCGTAATCTCCGTAAACGATGCGCTTTATGCTGCGCACGAAAAAGGGTTTTCGGGCGGCGCTTCGGCAGGATATTCCGCCGTCCAGAGCGACTGGGGTCTTTCCCTCGCAAAACTCTGGGGCGTTGAAAACGGCGGAAGCTACGGATATATGGTAAACGACGCGATGGCGATGTCTCTTTCGGACGAAGTAAAGAGCGGCGACCACGTTTACGCTTACGTATTTACCGATACCGTCGGATGGTCCGACTCATATTCTTTCTTTGATATTAAAGCCGCAGAGGTGCTTGCGGGAGGCAGCGTTTCGCTTACGCTTTCAGTATCGGGCTATGACGAAAACTGGTCGCCCGTTGTTTATCCTCTTGCGGGAGCAACAATAAACGTTAACGGCGAAAAAACGGCGTTTGTTACCGATGAAAACGGCAAAGTTGAGGTAAAATTCGACAAGAGCGGCGATTATACCGTAAGCGCCGTTTCCGATTCGATGACGCTCGTCCCCCCTGTTGCAAAAGTAACGGTAAACCCGATGCTTATTTCGTCCAACCCCTCAACGGATGACGGCGAAGCCGTTGTTTTTGCGGCGGTTGCAGTTATGGCTCTTGCATGTGCCGCAATAATTCTGAACAAATCCAGAAGGTATGAAAAATAAGATCACTGCCGTATTGCTTTTGACGGCGATTGTCATTTTAAGCTGCGGAAAAACTGCTTTTTTTGCTGAATCAAATAACGTCGGGGAGTATACTCAACTCCTCGACGCTATTGTTGTTTTTAATCGGGATCTCTCGAATACGTCGGATATTTCGGAATGGCTTGCAGCGGGCGCAGGAAGCGGTACTGACTTTTATGCGATATCTTTAAGTCAGCTCGGAGAAGGCCAATATCTTTTCAAATATGCCGCTGCTCTGGAAAAATACATATCGGAAAATGACGTAAAGAGCGCCGTAACGAGGCAAAAACACGGACTTGCGCTGATTTCGGCAGGTAAACGCAGCTCGGAAAAGCTTGTCGGCCTTGCGGACTCCACGATTGGCGAGCTTGGGATAATGAGCTATATTTACGGTCTTTTTCTTTTAAACAACGGCGCACCGTCCGAAAAATATACCGCGGAAGAAATTGCCGCAGAACTTGTTTCAAAGCAGTTTGACGACGGAGGATGGGCGCTTTCGGGCAACTATTCGGACGTTGACGTTACTGCGATGACCGTGCAGGCGCTGGCGCCGCATATCGCCGAGAGCGAAAAAACGGCTAAAGCGGTGGAAAGAGCCATTTCGTTCCTTTCGGAAAAACAGCTTGAAGACGGAGGATTTCAGAGTTACGGAACGAAAAATCCGGAAAGCGCCGCACAGGTGATAATCGCACTGACATCCGCGGGGATCGACCCGATAAACGATGAAAGATTCATAAAAAACGGCAAAAGTCCGTTTGACGGTATGATGAAATTCCGCCTTGACGACGGAAGCTTTTGCCATGAAGAAGGCAAAGGCACAAACGGAATGGCTACGTATCAGGCGTTTATGGCGATAACGTCGCTTGTCCGTTTCAGCCGGGGCCAAAGTTCGTTTTTTTTGTTTGACTCAAAAGAGATCACCGAAGAAGAAACGCCGACGGATGTCGCTCCGTCCGAAACAGAAGTAAATGAGCAGACGGAAGAGCAGATTTTACCCGAAGCGGAGAGCGGGCAGGTCCCTGAACAGTCCGAAAGCGAAGCG
The DNA here is from genome assembly GCA_017427285.1 of Clostridia bacterium. Classification (GTDB taxonomy): domain Bacteria; phylum Bacillota; class Clostridia; order Oscillospirales; family UBA644; genus HGM12619. Next base: position 17,046 of record JAFRTE010000031.1, on the reverse strand, counting down.
ATCGGTGAAGCAGAAGTCGAAAATCCGGCCGAAAAGAGCAATAAACCGTTGATAGCGGCGGCCGTGATTTTAGCGGGGGCTGTTTTGATAGCAGTCTGCATAATAAAAAAGCAAAAACCGGCAACTTATATTTTTGTAATCGCGCTGACTGCCATAGTAATAGCCGTGATTTTTCTTACCGACATCCAGACGCCCGAAAAATATTACGGAAGCACGGCAAACAAACAAAACGCCGTAGGAACCGTTTCAATACAGATACGGTGCGACATAATTACGGAGTTTGATTCGGATTATATTCCGAAAGACGGTGTTATTTTGCAAAAAACGTATTTCGACATAGAAGAGGGCGACACCGTATACGACATACTTATTGAAGCGGTCAAGAAATACTCGATACATATTGAAACGACCGGTCCGAAAAATATGGTTTATGTAAACGGAATAAACCATTTATACGAATTTGACTACGGCGATCTGTCGGGCTGGATATACAAAGTAAACGGCGAAACCGTATCCGTCGGATGCGGTCAGTGCATACTGAAAGACGGGGACGAAATTGTGTGGCATTACACGAGAGAGCTCGGTCTCGATCTTGACTGAAACGAAAGGAGAAGCGGAATATGAAGGCGTTTGACAATTATAATCCGATAGCGGTATTTGCATATTTCGCTTCGGTAATAACGATAGGCATGTTCTGTCTGAACCCCGTAACGATGAATCCTCTTATTCTGTTTTTATCGCTTTCGGGAGCTATGACAACGTTTATTATAAGAAACAGGACTTCCGGCGCAAAATCGCATCTTTTCTTTTTGGGAATGTTCCTTTTGCTTGTATTGTTAAACCCCCTTTTCAATCATAACGGAGTTACTATACTGCTTATTGTCAACAACAACCCGATAACGCTTGAAGCAATTCTTTACGGCGCGGCGTCCGCATCAGCAATAATCAGCGTAATATACTGGTTTCGCTCTTTTTCACAGATAATGACGAGCGACAAGCTGCTTTATATCCTGGGAAATATTTCCCCGAAATTCGCACTTATCCTTTCAATGACGCTGCGTTATGTGCCGATGTTTGAAAATCAGACGCAAAAAGTAATTCAGGCGCAGAAAGGACTCGGGCTCTACAGCGACACGGATTTTATAAGCAGAGTCCGAGGCGGAACGAGAGTTTTTTCGGTAATGGTCACGTGGGCGCTTGAAAACGGCGTTATCACATCAGACAGTATGACGGCGAGAGGATACGGAATAACGAAAAGGACATTTTTTTCGATTTTCAAGTTTCGGCGCGAGGATATACTGCTTACGGTCCTTTCCGTAATACTTTTCGCCGCGATACTTGCGGGCGTTATTTCCGGAAGCGTAAACTTCAGCTTTTATCCCGAAATATCGCATGCGGAAACATCCGTTGTTTCGGTTGTAACATATATTTCATACGGTCTGCTTGCATTTTTGCCGGTTATTATAGAGGCGGAGGAGGAATTAAGATGGAAATACTTAAAATCGAAAATCTGAGCTTTTCTTATCCGCGCTGCGAAGAAAAAGCGATAGAAAACATTTCTTTTTCCGTTGAACGCGGTGATTTTGTTACCGTTTGCGGCGCGACCGGCTGCGGCAAATCAACGCTGATGCGCATGATGAAAAAAGAGCTTACGCCGCTCGGAGAAATGTCAGGCAGAGTTTATTATAAGGGCAGAGAGCTGCACAGTCTGCCCGACAGTGAAACGGCCTGCGCCATCGGCTTTGTTGCGCAAAGACCTGAGGAGCAGATAGTTACCGATAAAGTATGGCACGAGCTTGCTTTCGGTCTTGAAAACATGGGAATGCCTCAGGATATGATACGCAGACGCGTAAGCGAAATGACGTGTTATTTCGGGATAGAAGACTGGTTTGAAAAAAGCGTTTCGGAGCTTTCGGGCGGACAGAAGCAGCTGCTTAATCTCGCATCGGTGATGGTAATGCAGCCGGACGTAATCTTGCTTGACGAGCCCACGGCGCAGCTTGACCCTATCGCGGCGTCGGATTTTATCGCTACGCTTTCCAAGCTCAACAGAGACCTCTCGCTTACCGTTATTATTACCGAGCACCGTCTTGAAGAGGCCATTCCCGTAAGCAATAAACTTTTTGCGATGGAAAACGGGAAACTGCTTGAATACGGAGAAACGAGAAAAACCGTAGCTTTACTGAAAAACAACTCGGCGTTTATGCAGGGTATGCCCGCCGCGGTAAGGATATTCAACAGTTTCGATCTTAACGTCCCCTGCCCTCTTACAGCCCGTGAAGGCCGCGATTTCATAGAAAGCAATTTCTCAAACGAGATCGACGCGCTTGAAATTCAGTCCGAAAAAACGGGGAAAAAGGAGACTGTTCTTGAATTTAACGACGTATATTTCAAATACGGCAAAGAACTGCCGGACGTTCTTCGCGGACTCGATTTTAAAGTATATAAAGGCGAGATTTTCTGTATTCTGGGAGGAAACGGGTCAGGGAAATCAACATGTCTTTCCGTTGCTGCCGGATTAAACAGACACTATTCGGGAAACGTGCGCGTTTTGGGAAAGAAGATCAAAGATTACAAAAAAAATGAGCTTTACAGAGGGTGTTTATCGCTGCTTCCGCAGGACGTACAGACGGTGTTTCTGAAAAACACCGTAAAGGAGGAGCTGGACGACGTTAAAAACGTCGGATATACGCTTCCTTACGATCTTTCCGCCTTAAACGACCGACATCCTTACGATATTTCGGGCGGTCAGCAACAGCTTCTCGCGCTTGCAAAAGTCCTTTTCACCGAGCCGAAGATCCTGCTTCTCGACGAACCTACAAAAGGGCTGGACGCATATGCAAAAAAAGAGATAGGCGAAATACTTAAAAAGCTGGCTGAAAGCGGACTGTCGGTAATATGCGTTACGCACGACGTGGAATTTGCAGCCGAATATGCAGACAGATGCGCAATGTTTTTCCGAGGCGAAATAACATCGAGCGGAACGCCTGCGGAGTTTTTTGCCGGCAATAATTTCTATACGACCGCGGCAAACAGAATGACAAGAGGTTATTACAAAAACATAGCCACTGTATCAAACGCGGTTAAAATAATGAAGTTAAACGAAAACGGAGGCAGAAAATGATTACAATCAAAAACGCTTCCGTGCGCAAAGTACTTAAAATAATAATCCCCTTTTTGCTTGTCCCGGCGGTTATAGTTACGGGTGTTTACGTTTTCAAGGAAAACAGCTATATGTTTATAAGCGTTGCGGTTATAATGCTTTCGATGCTGCTTTTTGTAAGCGGATTTGAAAAAAAGAAAACCGGCACGCGCAGACTTATTATAGTTGCGATAATGACCGCGCTTTCGGTAGTAGGACGGTTTATACCGATATTCAAGCCCGTTACCGCGCTGACGGTTATAACTGCGGTGTATATCGGAGGCGAGGCGGGATTTCTTGTCGGCTCGCTTTCCGCGCTGATATCGAATTTCTGGTTCGGTCAGGGACCGTGGACGCCGTTTCAGATGTTTGCGTGGGGAATGATAGGTCTTGTCGGAGGTCTGCTTTCAAAATTTCTGAAAAAAAGCCACGCGGCGCTTATTACTTACGGGGTATTGGCGGGAATAGTTTATTCGTTTATAATGGACTTCTGGGCGCTGATATGGAATAACGAGATAATCTCGTTTGAAGCGTATCTCGCGTCGCTTGTTACCGCAATACCGTATACGGCGGTTTATGCGGTTTCGAATATGCTGTTTTTCGCGCTGCTCGCAAAGCCGTTCGGCGAAAAGCTTGAAAGGGTCAAACTTAAATACGGAGTATAGAAAATACCGCCCGAGAAGGGCGGTATTCCTTTATGTTTATTTCGTAAACCGTTATGCTTTGATAGTAATATCCGTTTTAGCGCAGAATTCTTCTTTTACAGGCGAGCAAGTGCCGATATAAAGCGTTGCTTCGCCGTCCTCAAGAATAAGCTCTCCGTCGGAATCGTAAAGCATAAATCTGTCAACGGGAATATCGAATTCCACCGTCTTTTTCTCGCCGGCGGCAAGAGATATCTTCTTGAATGCGATAAGCTGACAGATAGGAGCGTCGGGCTTGTTTTTATGGCTGATATAAACCTGAACGACATTCCCGCCGGGCATTTTACCGAGATTTTCGATATCGCAAGATACTGTGGCGCCGCTTGACGTGACTGTGCCGTCGCATCTGATATCCGAAACCGCGTATTTATTGTATCCGAGACCGTATCCGAACGGATAAAGCGGTTTTTCGGTCATATAGCGGTATGTTCTTCCCTTGAGAGAATAGTCGCTGTAATCGGGAAGCTGTTCATCGGAGGCGTAGAAGGTGACCGGGAGCTTCGCTGTCGGTTCGACCTCGCCGAACATAATTTCCGCGAGCGCTTTTCCGCCGTCCTGTCCCGGATAGAAGCTCTGGATAACCGCCGCGGCGTTTTCGTCCGCAAAACGGAGGTCTATAGCGCTGCCGGATATATTTACAACGATTATCGGCTTGCCGACTGATTTCATCATTTCGAAAAGATCGAGCTGGACCTTAGGTAATGAAAGTCCGGGTTTGTCGCCGCCCAGATCGCTGTTGTAAGCGTCGCCCTCTTCGCCTTCGAGCTGGGGGGTCAAACCGAGACAGAGGACAACGGCGTCGGCATATTTTGCGGCAATTACCGCCTCTTCAATATTTCCGTCGTTTCCGGCGTCGGAAGTGTGATGGCAGCCGATAGCGTAGCGAACGTCCTTGCCGTATTTTCTCGCCATATCCCTGATCCCGAAAAGCGGGGTGGTATATTCCGAAAGAGTACCGTTGTAGTTGCCTACAAGTACGGTCGTAGCGTCTGCGTTCGGACCGATCACCGCGATATTTTTGATCCCGTCGTCTTTTCCGAAAGGAAGGATTCCGTTGTTTTTAAGAAGTACAGTTGCATTTCTTGACATTTCAAGGGCGAGGGCTCTGTGCTCGGCGCAGTTGACCTTGGAATACGGGATCGAGTCGTATTCGGTTTCGTCAAAAAGACCGAGGTCGAAACGCGCTTCAAAAAGCTTTTCAACGGCTTTTGTTACCGTTTCTTCGCTTACCATGCCCTCGGCAACGGCAACTTTAAGGAATTTGAACGCGCTGCCGCAGTTCATATAACATCCGTTGTTAACGGCAAGGGCTGCGCTCTCCGCGCGGTTTGATGTTACTTTATGGAAGGAGTCAATATCGCAGATCGCGCCGCAGTCCGAAACGACATATCCGTCAAAAGCCCACTCACCGTAAAGGATATCCTGCAGCAGAGTTTTTGATCCGCACGCGGGTTCGCCGTTTACGCGGTTGTATGCGCCCATAACGGCGGCGGGACGCGCCTTTTCGATTATGTATTTAAAAGCGGCAAGATATGTTTCGTGAAGGTCTTTTTTGCTCACAACGGAGTCAAATGAATGTCTGCCCTTTTCGGGCCCGCTGTGCGCGGCAAAATGTTTCAGAGTTGCGTCTACTTTTCTGTATTTCGGGTGTTCTTCAAATCCGTACTGCATTCCTTTTACGAAAGCAACGCCCATTTCGGACGTAAGGTAGGGGTCTTCTCCGTATGTCTCATGTCCCCTGCCCCAGCGAGGATCTCTGAAAATATTAATGTTAGGTGACCAGCATGTGAGGCCCTGATATATTTTTGTTCTGCCGAATTTTTTGTATTCGTTGTATTTTGCGCGGGCTTCGGTTGAGATCGCGTCCGCGACCTCTCTCATCAGTTTTGTATCAAACGACGCAGCCATACCGATCGCCTGCGGAAAAACCGTAGCAACGCCGCTTCTCGCAAAGCCGTGAAGTGCCTCGTTCCACCAGTTGTATTCGGGGATTCCGAGTCTTTCGATTGCGGCAGCTTCATTTGTAAGCTGCGAAAGTTTTTCGGGAAGCGTCATCTGAGAGACGAGCGCTTTTGCTCTTTCCTTGCTTGTCATATTATTTCCTCCGGTTGGATTTCTTCTGTTTCAGTATATCATATTTGAGCATAGATGTCAACAGTACATACGAAAAGAATCGATCAAAAAAATATTGACAACCGAGTGGGTAATATGTTATAATTATAATGAACTATCATCAGGTTTACGCCTGCCGCAAAAGAGGTACAAAATGCTTTTCAGCTCTCTTTTATTTTTGTTTTGCTTTTTGCCGATAACTCTGCTTGTATATTATATATGCCCGAGAGGAAAGAAAAACGCTTTTAAAAACACGGCTATTTTTCTTGCCTCGATAATCTTTTACGCATGGGGAGAGCCGATGTATATCTTCCTTATGCTTTTTACGATACTTCACAATTACATTTTTGCGCTTTTGATAGATAAATACAGGCAGTCAAAGCCGTCCGTTTCAAAAACTCTTATTATTATTTCCGTAATTCTCAACCTCGGATGTCTCGGATTTTTCAAATACTGCAATTTCTTTATCAATAACGTAAACAATATTTTCGGGCTCGGGATAGATTTTCTTGAAATCGCGCTTCCTATCGGCATATCGTTTTACACGTTCCAGACGATGTCATATACGATAGACGTTTACAGAGGCGCGACGGGAGTACAGAAAAACCCGATAAGCTTCGGAGCTTACGTAACGTTTTTCCCGCAGCTGATAGCGGGACCGATCGTTCAGTATAAAACTATCGCCGAACAGCTTGACAACAGAACGAACGAGCTGCAGACTTTCGGGGACGGCGTTAAAACGTTTACGGTAGGACTTGCGAAAAAAGTCCTTCTCGCAAACAACATCGGGGCATTGTGGACCACGGTTTCAACGCTTCCGAAATCGGAAATGACCGTTGTAACTGCCTGGCTGGGAATTATCGCTTTTGCTTTTCAGATCTACTTTGATTTTTCGGGTTATTCCGACATGGCAATAGGTCTGGGGCGGATGTTCGGATTTGAATTTTGTATCAACTTCAACTATCCGTATATATCGCAGACTGTTACGGAATTCTGGAGAAGATGGCATATATCTCTCGGCTCATGGTTCCGCGAATACCTGTATATACCGCTCGGCGGCAACAGAGTAAAACCCTGGAGACATATCCTGAATTTATTCATAGTATGGTTTTGCACGGGTTTCTGGCACGGCGCCGGCTGGAACTTCATTATATGGGGTCTTTACTTCGGAGTGCTTCTTATTATCGAAAAGCAGTTTCTTTTCAAGTTTTTATGGTCAATACCCCGTGTATTCAGACATATTTATTCGCTTCTTGCGGTCCTTATCGGCTGGGTATTTTTTGCTATCGAAGATATTTCGGAATGCGGAAGTTACCTTGCAACGATGTTCGGTTTCGGCGGCGTACCGTTTGCGGATGACAGGTCTGTTTATCTGTTATATACAAACGCCGTGATATTAGTGATTTTGATACTCGCTTCAATGCCTACGGTCCCGTTTATCAGGCAGAAGCTTTCGCCCGCATTGCAGAAAGCCGTACCGGTGATCACCGTAATAGCTTGTATTGCAATTTGGTTTTTATCAACGGCAAGTCTTGTATCGGGTAGTTACAATCCGTTTTTATATTTCAGATTTTAGAGGGATAGCAAATGAAGAACAAAACGGTTTTCGTCTGCTCCGAATGCGGCGCGGAAAGCCCCAAATGGTCGGGAAAATGTCCCGAATGCGGCGCATGGAATACGCTTGTTGAAGAAACAGTCGTCCAAAAACCCGAAAAAACGGCGAAGAAAATATCCTCTTCGGATTTTTCCGCTCCCCTGAAGCTGAAAGAGGTTACGGGGAAAGAAGAAGTCCGTATTTCGACGGGGATAAATGAGCTTGACAGAGTTCTCGGTGGCGGAATAGTAAAGGGGGCGTTATATCTCGTATCCGGCGAGCCGGGAATAGGAAAATCAACGATACTTTTGCAGCTTTGCGAAAAACTCGGCGCTGAAATACCGATACTTTACGTTTCGGGCGAAGAATCGCCGAAACAGCTGAGACTCCGCGCAGACAGACTCGGGGTAAAAAAAGACGATCTTTACCTCCTCGCGCAAACGGACATAGAAACCGTATGCGAACAGGCGGCGGAGCAAAACCCGGGGCTTCTGATAATCGACTCGATACAGACCATGAATCATGAGTCCGTTGCCTCAACGCCCGGAAGCGTTTCCCAGGTAAGAGAATGCACCTCGGCGCTTATGAGATTTGCAAAATCAAAGGATATACCCGTTTTCATTGTCGGACACGTAAACAAGGAAGGGTCTATCGCCGGTCCGAAAGTAATGGAGCATATGGTCGACGCCGTTTTGTATTTTGAGGGCGAAAGGAACTCGGAATACAGGATTTTGCGCGCCGTGAAAAACCGTTTCGGGTCAACGAACGAAATAGGCGTTTTTGAAATGACGGGAGAAGGGCTGAAAGAAATAGGCAATCCGTCAGCGGTGTTTTTGCAGGGCAAACCGAGCGATATTTCGGGTATAGCAACTGTCTGCGTGCTTGAGGGAACGCGGCCGATAATTGCTGAAGTGCAGTCGCTCGTTGCCCCTACCCCGTTCCCTGCGCCGAGGCGCGTTGCCGTAGGATTTGATTACGGAAGGGCAAATCTTTTGATTGCGGTGCTTGAAAAACGCTGCAGGATGTTTTTCGGGACTTCGGACGTATATATCAACGTCATTGGCGGACTGAAAATCGATGAACCGGCTGCGGATCTTGCGGTTGCTGCGGCTCTTGCGTCCGGGCTGAAGGATTTTGTGATACCTGACGATACTATACTTATCGGAGAAGTTGGGCTTGCGGGAGAAATACGCGCGGTAACTTCTCTTGAAAAGCGTGTTGCGGAGGCAAAAGTCCTCGGGTTTAAGCGCGCAGTGATACCGAAAAGGAACAGAACTGATTTTCATACGGATATCGAGCTTATACCCGTTGACAGTATAAAAGACGTTTTTAATCTTATATAAAAAAACAGTTGACAAAAACGTCGGTTAATGATATAATCTATTTTATTTGATACCATAGTTTACAATAAGGAGGACAATATGTCTCACACAGTTATAACAGCGGCAAATTTTGAAGAAGAAGTAATCAAATCCGAAAAAACGGTTCTCGTTGACTTCTGGGCAACATGGTGCGGACCGTGCAGAATGCTTGCGCCCGTGATCGAAGAGATTTCGGAAGAAAGAACCGACATAAAAGTCTGCAAGGTCGACGTAGATGAAGAACCCGAGCTTGCGGCGGAATACGGCATTCAGAGTATACCTACCCTGATCGTTTTCAAGGACGGAAAAGCCATAAACAAATCAATCGGCGTACGTCCGAAGGACGATATTATTGCGATGCTTTAAGCGGTAAACCGAAATAATCAAGCTAAAAGCCGAAAGGGATCAGATGGATTTCAGAATTTCACTCACAGGAGATCTCGGTAGCGGAAAAAGCACCGTATGCAGAATACTTTCCGAAAAATATGATGCGAAAATATACTCAACGGGGCCGATAGTCCGCAAAATTGCGATGGAGCGGGGCATTTCCGTTGTGGATATAAACAAATTCATGGAATCGGACCCGACAATCGATTTTGAGATGGATAACCGTCTCAAGCTCCTTTCCGACGAACCGGGGAATCTTATTATCGACTCAAGGATGGCATGGTTTTTCACGCAGGGGACTTTTAAGGTATACCTCTCAACTTCTGCGGAAGAATCGGCAAAGCGTATTTTTAACGATAAGCAGCGTTCTTCCGAAAGTTTTGAAACCCTTGAAGAGACAGCCCGTCAGATACGTATGCGCAAACAGAGCGAAAATATGAGGTATAAAACACTTTACGGCGCAGACTGCGGATATCTGGGCAATTATGACCTCGTTGTTGATACGACTGCCGCGTCCGCTCAGACCGTTGCGGATCTTATCGGGGAGATATACGAAAAACATCTGCGAGGAGAAGAACATATAAAACTGTTCCTTTACGGAGGAAGACTGAAACCCTCCTGCTATGATTTTTCGGACTGCGAAGAAGAGACTGACGATGCGCCGATAAAAGTAATAATTGCGGACGGGGAAATATATATAAAGGAAAAGAAAGACCATAAAAAGGTGCTCGATTATATTTCCTGCGGCAACAATCTTATCCCTTGCGAAGCGGAATATGCCGAAGAACAACTGCAAACCGACGAAACAACTCTTGCTTTGTGGCAAGAAGCGGTCGAAAAAATCAAAGCAGAAGACAGAAAGCAATAAATATCCACCCGCATAGCGGGTGGTATTTCATTTTCGGGCATAGCCCTTCCCTATACCGGCTGCGCACAAGTGCGCTTTGGATTGATCTGCCGGCCATGCAAATGTTACTTTTACTACCATTAAATGATCCCGTGGGTCAAAGTTTCTCTCAATATTTCTCTAATTTCTTTCCTTTTTTCTTCATAAAATATTTTTCTCCTATATTTTGGCGCAAATACTATATAGTACTTGCAATTCCACTTCGTATGTACTAAACTATCTATGTCTATGTTTTCTTTTTTCATAGATCAATCCTCCGTTTGTGATTTTTATCTTGACTGGCAGGTCATCTTATTATATCACAACCGGAGGATTTTTTCATCGGTTAACCTCTTTTGAACCACGCGGCTATCGCGTGGTTTCTTATAGATTAGGGTGTTAAAAATCACACACGTTATTTTGGCATATTGACCTTCGCTGCTGTCTATCCAGGCAATATCTTCGGTTTTCACAATTTTTGAATAAACCTGCCTGTTCTGTCCTCCGGCATAATCTTTTGCGTTCATTATTGACGGAGAAACAAAAACGCCGTTTTCAATCCTCTTACTGCTGTATACTGTTATCTCTCCGGCATCAAGCGCTCGCTGCGCATCTTCCTGAGTAAAGTCCGGATAGAAATAATCGTCGGAATCGTTTGTAAATACTTCTTCCGCAGTTTTTATATCGTCAATGCTTCTTATTCTCGTATGATAATCGTCGGTTGCAGGGTTCGTTTGCTGAATTATTTCCAGCTGTTTCAGTTTTTTTTCTTCAAGGGTATTGACATTTCGATTTTTTTGTGATATATTATCGTCATTAAAAGAGTTCTTTGCCCCATCATGGATAGGTCGTTTTTCGACTGATTCGTTGCCGTTGCCATTTTTATGGTAGTATGAGCCCCGGGGTGAAGGGACTCTTTTTTCTTGCTGTAATTCTACGGTGTATATATAATGTTCGCCGCTGCTTGTCGTCTTAACATTTATTACTATATCGTAGATTTCCCCGTCAACTTTTCTCGCCAAGATGTTAAGCAACGGACAACACCTCCACCGATCATTTCGGCATCATATCATGTGGCTGTAAACGGACAGCCAACCGGTCCGTTCGACATTGCAACGCTATCACAAATGGTTGCGGCCGGTTTGTTCTTAAAGGAGAGTTTAGTTTGGACGGCAGGAATGGCCCAATGGTCGAAGGCAGAAGAAGTCAATGAACTAAAATCAATATTCCCGCAGAATCCCCCTCCAATCCCAAATGACAATTCGGAGATGCCATCTGTTCCATCCACATAATTTACGTCAAGCAAAAAACCGACTGAATAAATCAGTCGGTTTTGTTTTTATGACGTCAGTTTGATTTGATCGCTTTTGTTTTCCACTTGCCTCGGGCATAGAAAACCGTTGTAAGCAACGCGCCGGCAACCCAGGCGACAAGAAGCGATATCTGTATACACTGCGGGATACCGTGAGGCAGCTCCTCACTGACGGTAAGATAAGATATGATATAAGCCAAAGGAACGCGGACGACAACAGAAGTGACAAGAGATATCCACATCGGGGTCATCGTATCTCCGGCGCCTCTCATAATACCTGAAAGACTCTGAGTAACAGCCATTGCGATATATCCGAATGCGAGTATAAACATCAGTCTGTAGCTCATCTCAACAAGCTCTTCTGTATCGGTGAAAATGCTCATAAGAGGTTTTCCGAAAAGAAGTATTGCGAGAGTGAGGACGACTGAACAGCCGACGGCCATCAAAGTGCCCTGTTTTGCGCCTTTAATTACACGGTCATAACGTCCCGCGCCTACATTCTGTCCCGCAAAAGTAGTAAGTGCGGTGCCGAATGAGAAATTAGGCATCATTGCAAAGCCGTCTACACGCATAATAACGATGTTTGCGGCAACGAACTGCACGCCGAACCGGTTTGTAAGCGACTGCACTATTATCATGGCGGAAGAGAAAATTGCCTGCGTAAGCCCCGAAGGAAGTCCGAGACGGATTATTGTTTTTACGTAATGACCGACGGGCTTCATATATTTCAGAGCGAAATCGAAATGCTCGCGCATTCTGATTATTTTAATAAGACAAAGAAACGACGCTATCAACTGAGCGATTATAGTTGCCCAGGCAACACCGGAAACGCCGAGTCCGAAAGAGGCGACGAAAAGGATATCGAGGAAAATATTGATAACGGTAGCAACGAGAAGATATATAAGAGCCGAAACGGAATCGCCCAGTCCTCTTATAATACCGCCCAGAATATTGTAAAACGCCATTCCCGCAATGCCGAAAAGCGAAATGGAAAGGTAGTCTGCGCACGCGTCAAGCACGGTATAGTCTTCAATTCCTGCAACAACAGGGTCTGTAGGAGTATTGAGCAGCGTAAGCAGCGGACGGATAAACGGCGCTGCAACCGCAATAAGCGCAACGCAGGCAATCAAAGTAACGGTTATGCTGTTGCCGATCGTATACGATAAATCGTTTCTGCTTTTTGAACCGAAAAACTGCGAAGCCATAATGGTTGCGCCGGTCGATATACCGATAAACAGAACAAGAAGCATATTAAGTATCGGCAGTGAACTGCCGACTGCGGACAGCGCGTTGTCGCCTATATATTTACCGACGACTACGCTGTCTACCGTGCTGTAAAGCTGCTGCGCGACATTTCCGATAAGCATCGGAACGGTAAAGAGAAGTATGCTTTTCCACGGCGCGCCCTGCGTCATATCGGCGGGAGCAAAAAGTGTTTTTATATTCACTTAAGTAACCTCATAAATAAACATGTTAACTCAAGGATTATGCGCAAGTTTAATTCTATCGATATTAGCATTATTAATTGTTGTGAATTCAATCTGTGGACAGATATAGATTTTCCGCACCGACATACAGCTTGAGAGGCTCGTTATATATTTTGTTTACAAGTGATATCCGATCCACGAAAAGATTAATCCCGCTGTCTTGAACAATCAAAAATGCATCTTTTGTATCATTTAATGATTTTTCGTTAATTCCGTCCAATTTATCAGTTCCCGATAAGAGCTTATCGTCAATCTTGATCTTGTTGTTTTTATCAGGGATTTTAGCAATTTGATTTCCGAGGAATTTCCCTGCGATTGACAATCCCTGTATTGTCCTTGATTGAATAGATGTTGATGCTATTTTTTTCACACCTTCAATCGAAGCATTATAAAACTCATTATACTCATTGGCGAACGATTCTATTCTGCTCTTTATTGATTCAAGATAGTTAGCATCAAAGTTTTTTAACAGCATGATATCCATGAAAGATGAAAAAGAATAGAGGTATAAAGCTAATTTATAGTATTTAAAGAGCGTTTGAAGCTCATTAAGGCTTTTAGATGCATCAAGAGAGACAAACTGTTTTTTTGTTCCGAGTTTTTTCTCAATCATCTCTCGGTAAAACAAAATGTTATGCTCGGCACTCCTTTTAATATCCAGAACCTGAGTTTCTCTATTTGACAGCCATTGCGAGTTATTCCAATTGTATTGATACTCGTTTATAACTTCAGTAAGAATACTCAAATCACCTTTTAACTGCGTTTGTTTATCAATTTCAAGGAAGCCCAAAATCGCCTTTTGATTTTCTGAAATATTCTTCAACGATTGATTTATTGCCATAATAGCAAATGCCATGAAGAAGGTACTGATACCTCCGGCTGTTTGGACAATATTTCCTACTTCTTTAAATCTTGCCTGTCCGGCAATTCCTTTTTCATTAATGATGGTGCCCAAAAGACCGCTTCCGTCCTTTGCGGCAGCAAGCTTCCCGGCAACCGGGAATGTTACCTCGTAAAGAGTTCCTGTGGCTTTTGCTGATTGGCTCAGCGCTCCGATAGACGAAGAAAGTCCTGAAAAAGCGGTTCCAAGTGAAGAAAAATCAATGACAGAATATGCAATACTGTCTGAGGTTACAATCTCATCCCATTTTTTGATTTCTATGCTGTTTGCACCTAGTGCCTCAATTAACGATTTTTCATCGTATTGCGGTATCAGTTCTGACATGCTGGCTCCTTATAAATCTATTATAGTTTATAACCGTTGAAAACTATTCTGCCTCGTAAACCCTTTTACCGTTAACGACGGTAATAAACGCGCTTGCTGCAACGGTTGTAAGGGGATCGGCATTCCAGATAACAACGTCGCCGTCTTTTCCGGGTTCAAGACTGCCTACACGGTCAGCGATACCGATAGCCGTTGCTGGATTGATCGTAATCGCCTTCCACGCTTCTTCATAAGGAAGTCCCGAATCGACAGCAAATCCCGCGCACATCGGCAGATACTGAAGAGGGATAACAGGTGCGTCTGTAATGATGCTAACCTTGACACCTGCTTTATACAGTTCGCCCGGCGTTATGAAATCCTTATTTCTGAGCTCGATCTTCGTTTTTGAGCCGAAGGACGGTCCGATAAATGCGGGATAACCTTCTTTAGCGAGCTGATCGGCGATGAGAGCGCCGTCTGTGCAATGGTCAAGAGTTAAAAGGACGTCGAATTCCTTTGCGATTCGGATAGACGTAAAGATGTCGTCCGCGCGGTGAGCGTGAGCTTTTAATGGGATTTCTTTTTTAATAACGGGGATCATGGCTTCGAGTTTTATATCGAATGCGGGATCTTTTCCGTTTTGTTTTGCTTCATAATAGTTTTTGGACTTAAAAAGAAGCTCGCGCAGCATTGCTGCGACCGCCATACGGGTATAAGGAGCTTTTTTGCCGCCCTGTCCGTAAACGCCTTTCGGATTTTCGCCGAATGCGCATTTCATGGCGGCGGGATCCTTGATTATCATATCGTCAATACGGTTTCCGACAAGCTTGATCGCGGCGAACGTTCCGCCGACGACATTTGCGCTGCCCGGTCCTGTGCATGCGGACGTAACGCCGTTTTTTATAGCAAGATCAAACGATTCGTCTATCGGGTTTATGCCGTCGATTGCACGCATATGAGGAGTTACCGGGTCGGACATTTCGTTGTAGTCCGCGCCTTCCCAACGCATTGCGGTATTGTGAACGCCGATATGGCAGTGCGCCTCAACGCAGCCGGGAGTAACGAGTTTTCCCTTTGCGTCAATGATTTCCGTGTTTTCATCAGCGGTGATTTCTTCATTTACGGCGACTATTTTTCCGTCGTCACCAATAAGAACACAGCCGTTTTCGATGTCGTTGCCGAACATGGGCTTGATATATCCGTTTTTGATAAGAAGCATTGCGATCCTCCTGTTTATATTTCCGTTTTATTTATATCTGTTCGATTTCTTTCAGTTGTGCGAGCGTTTTTTCGGGAGAAACATGCAAGATCCCCGTTCCGCCGTTTTTTTTCCATTCGTTGATATTAAGATCGAGATCATCTATAAGAATACAGTCTTTTCCCGTGCAGAAATTCTTTTTTTGTTCTTTATATACAATATTTACCCTGATAAACGGAGACAGATAAAGGTGAGACCACGCAGCTTTGTCGGATGCGGCGTTTACAATACCGCGCCTCGGCTTCGGAATTCCCGAAAGAATTTCAACGCGGTCCCCGTATACGGAATAAATCTCACCGAACATATCCAAAGAGCCCTGCATAGGCGAAAGGTTAAAGTAAAATCTGTCTGCTTTGCTGATCTCAGCCCACATTCTGTCCTCCTTTTCGTATTCTTCCGACGACTGATCCAGAGGGTTCGTATGGGCAAGCTCGACTACACCGCGGTCAAAATCGGCAAGTACACCGTCAAGATCAAAGAAAATCTTTTTTATTTTCACATTTGCCTCCGTAAAAAAACGTTATTATGTAGTATAACACATAATAAAGGTAAAGTCAACATTTTTAAGTAATTAAAAACGATTGCTCAGTCGAAAATAGTTATCCAATAACGCTCGATATGCTCGTTTTCATGCGGATCGTAAACGGTTGAATCGTACACACCGCCGTTTTTTGATTATCGTTTTTTTGCCGCCGATGTTTTCGGGGCTGCAGGTGACCAGAACTTTATCAATTCCGAGAGATTTACATTCGGGCAAAGAAACTTTAAGCATTTGGGAAGCATATCCTTTGCGGCTTTCGCTCGGAGAAACGGAATAACCGATATGTCCGCCGAAATTTTCAAGATATTCATTTAAAAAGTGCCTTATCTGGATCATACCGACGACTTTACGGTCTTCTTCGCGAACGAAAATATACTGCGTTGACGGAGCTTTGCCTTGGGGAACGGTAAGAGGGTTTTTAAGGCAGTTTGATTATGCGATAAATTCAATGGGATCATCAAAATTTCTAAGACCGCCGGTGCCGTCCATAGAATTCTCCGGATTCAAGAAATTCTTTGCGGTATGAGGCAATCTGAACAGAATATTCGTCGGAGGGCTCAACAAGTATCATTAAATTACTCCCGAAACAGAAAGAATATATATGTTAAAAAAATATACGCAGTAAAGAAAATAAGATTTTTAAATAAGTTAAGAAACGGGTTAAACAGAAGAAAATTGCGAATTGGCAGTTATTATGTAAAATAAAACTAAATTGAAAAGCCCCGTCAAAAGACGAGGCTTTTCTGGTGGGCCATCAGGGACTCGAACCCCGGACCAACCGGTTATGAGCCGGTAGCTCTGACCAACTGAGCTAATGGCCCCTGAAAGGGAAATATGGTGACCCGGAGGAGAGTCGAACTCCTGATTGCGGCGTGAGAGGCCACCGTCTTGACCACTTGACCACCGGGCCGAATGTAATAAAAAAGAGGAGAGTCGGCATCGACTTATCTTCCCGGGTCGTCGCCAACCAAGTATTTTCAGCACCCGCGAGCTTAACTACCGTGTTCGGAATGGGAACGGGTGGATCCTCGCCGTCATAGACACCGACTATTCCTCTT
>JAFRTE010000030.1 GCA_017427285.1 Clostridia bacterium | reverse complement strand
TGCAATCGTGTCCTACATAGAGTTGTATTACAACTCACATAGGATTCATTCCGGTATTAATTACTTAATACCCAACGAAGTTTTCACTCTTCGTTGTGTCCGAAAACATTGACAAGTTTCAATGAATAATTGCGGAAGCTTTGCCCACGGCAAAGCAAAATATTATTGAAAAACAGTTTTGGTTCCTGTATAATCTCTTTGAGGTGATAGTATGAAAGAAAACATATTGATAGAAAAATCCATCGATTTCGGCGCCCGCATTGTCAAGCTGCACCGTTATCTCATAAAAGAAAAGCATGAATCGGTAATAGCAAAACAGATACTCCGCAGCGGCACGTCAATAGGGGCGAATATCAGCGAGGCCCAATACGGGCAGAGCAGGGCGGATTTTATTTCAAAGCTTCAGATCGCCTTAAAGGAAACAGCGGAAACGGAGTATTGGCTTCATATCCTTCAAAAATCGGATTACCTTGATGAACAACAGGCGGGATCGCTTCTGAACGATTGCCTTGAGCTCAAACGCATTCTTATCTCTTCAGTAAACACCGCAAAGAGGGAAGCGGAGAACAACAACTGATCGTATGCCGATAAGCAAGCCCGACGGATCGTTCCGCCGGGCTTGTGCGTTTTTCAATTCAAAGCTCGCATCAGTCTTTTTTTTCAATGACTTCGTTCATCTCCTTTGCGTCTTTCTTTGTCTGTACGCAGGTCAGAAGCCAGAGTATGAACGCGACGGCGATCTGGAAGGCGGCGATCAACAGACAGGGCAGCCAGCCGCGGGAAAAGTCGATCCAGCCGACCCAGATGGAGGCCGCGAGCATTATGATCGTGCCCGTTCCCATATGGATGAGCACCTTAAGCCCCGTGGGAAGCTCGGTACCGTAGATCATAGAGGGGATGCCGAACCCGAGTCCAATCACAAGCACCGCTGCGCATATGCGCGCCATGCCGATCCCGTCCGCAAACTTAGCTTCGCCGTGCTTTAAGCCGATCAGCATGCAGGCTACAACAAATACTACTGCGGAAAGCACTATTCCGCTCCAGGCTGCATTCAGTAATTTCTTCATTTTTATTCCTCCTTTACAGTCCCAAGAATTTTTTAATATCAGGCAGGTACTTTCGTGAGATATAATCCTTCGATCCGTTTTTGAGCGTTACCTGCATAGTACCCGAGAACATCGGATCGAATCTCTTTATCTTTTCGAGATTGATTATGCAGAACTTCGATATCCGCATAAATCCAGAAAGAGTTTCGAAATCCCGAAGGGGCCTTCCCGTCTCGTATACCGCATTCTCGGTGCACAGGCGCGTCCTGCCCTCCTCCGCGCGGATCGTGAAAAGATCCTTTTTATCGATCACGACGATGCTTCCGTTATCGTAAGCCGTAATGACTTCTCCCGCTCGTCCCAACGCCTCCGCGGCGGAGAGGATCTCCGCGTTTATCTCCCTGCAGTATATCACTGCGTACGGTTCAAGCGCTTCTTCCGTTTTCTTGATGTCGACCTTCATAGCGACCTCCTTTCGATGGTGAAAGCATAACACACCGACCCGAGTTTGTCATCTGTTTTGGCCTGAGTGGCAGAAATCCGCAGGTGAAATGCAAACGAGAAACTCTGAAAGTTATCCGCCGGCGAAAACGATGATGACGTGCGCACCCGGGAAAGAAAACTGCACCCTGATCGACGAAAGGGTGCATGGTATCAGAATGATGCTTCCAACCCACAAAGCGAAAAGCCGATCGCGCCAGCGGTTGGCTTTTTGCTTTGTATTATTCACTATTCATCGAAACTTGTCAATGTTTTCGGACACAACGAAGAGTGAAAACTTCGTTGGGTATTAAGTAATTAATACCGGAATGAATCCTATGTGAGTTGTAATACAACTCTATGTAGGACACGATTGCACGGCTTGCTTCCTGGAAGTTGAGATGCCGGATATCCGGCATCTCAAC
>JAFRTE010000003.1 GCA_017427285.1 Clostridia bacterium | reverse complement strand
GACATTTTTGAAAAAGTGGGCATTGACAGCGCACCTTTTTTTATTATACTGTATTTGTGAAACAAAGCCAACCCATTTTTCGGATTATTGCGATTTCCGTTTTACGCGGCCGCAATATAAAACGGAACCCGACCGCGCGGATACTTCGGATATGGCGCTGACGGATGTTTCATAATTAAAAATGAAAATGAGCGTTTTTTATGAAGAAAAACATTTGCCTTGTTCTGGCTGTGGTTTGTATTATGGCGGTCAGTATGATCCCGGTTTTTGCACAAACGACATTTTTGCCGGATATCTATTACGGTGCTACAATTACCGTTGTTCATAACGGTTACAACTATTTGTGGGAAGTCGATCCGGGCATGCCTCTTGGCGTGATTGAAATCAACACTTCGGGCAGTTCACAGCATTATGCATGGACGGCTATCCGAATAGGGGAGTATTCAAGTTGGATCGAAAACTGGGGAAGCAAGGGATATACCTCTTATTGCAGATCCGAAATAATAGCATACGGTTATCCTTCCGGTCTGGAAACGGACTATTGCGCATTCTATAATCGCGGTTATTAAATAACCTGAACTTGCCTATGATTGCGGAAAATCTTTTTCGCAATCATAGGGTTAGGAGAGAATATGCAATGAAAACAGTTTTTTTTATCGAAGCATTCAAAAATATCAAAAAAAATCTTATAACATCGCTTCTTCTGATTCTGTGCTTTATTATTTTATTTATTATATTTGCCGAAACATCCGCGCAGACTGTTTTAAAGAACATATCGGGCGAACGGGCTGATATGGCGTCTCTTATCGACTACACTGAAATAGAAATGGTTCCTTTTACAAACCTGTCTCCGATGAGGCAGGCAGTTGTGCTTAGTTCGATGCTACCGGAAGAACAGCTTGCCGCCGGCAGAGCTATGGACAACATTATGAACGGGCTCCGTGACAGATTCGGTTCTTTCGAATGTATAAACATCCAATCCCTTTACGGTACGGAACCGACCCCCCGAACTCGTTGCGGAATATTGTTCATACGATTTTTATGCAGTTTCTTCATCCATGCTGATAATCAAAGAGGGGAAATGGTTTGAAAAAGAAGATTTCAACCGTTCGGAACAGACAAAAAAGGGGTATATCGCCCCCGTGGTTTTAGGCGCGAAATTTGCGGAAAAATACGGGCTTTCCGTAGGTGATACTTTCATCGCCGATATGATTTTTGATGAAGAACAACGCAAAGTCATAGATGAATACGGTTTCGAAGACGGTCAGACATACAATTGGAAAGTAATAGGTGTATTTGAAAAAGACTCCTCATATTTATACAGAGGGCAGGTACATCCTGTAAATAATATAGCAATTCTTCCTTTCTTCAATATCCCCACTCTTGATGAGGTTCTTGAAGAAAACAACGGCGAGATAAACGACTCGGTTTTGTCTTACATAGGTACTGAATTCATTTTTTTCCGCAGTACCGATTTTTTCATAAAAAGCGATGATATGAAGGACGCCCTGAATTTCGTAAATGAAGAAATCGCAAATAACGGATTTCTTTCACAATACTATATAGCAAGAGAATCAAACGATACTATCACAATGGTTGCTCAGAATCAGGCAAAAGCATCTGATTTCTACAATACGGTCGCGATTATTACATATATTATTTCTGTCTTTGGCATAATGATGTCAGTTAATACAAAAATACAGAATAACAAACGCAACTACGCAATTCACTCTCTTAACGGTGCAACCGTTTATGATCTTATAATGTGCTCGATAACAGAGATAGCTCTTTTAATGATTATTGCCGACGCGTTTTTCTTCGCAGTGCCATACAGTTTATATTACCACAGAGTAAGCATGGGCAACGGAATATATGTAGGAAGAGAATCGCCTCTGTTCGTACTTGCGGTCAATATCTCAACTCTTATTTTTGCAATTGCAGTTTCAGCTTTCGTATTGCGAAAATTTGACACCGCAGTATATCTCAAAAAGAAGGAGTGACACAGCAATGAGAAAAATTTCTTACGCTCAGATACTTCTTATAATCATGTTTGCAATAATATCGCTGTTCGTTCTTATGATGGCAAATTCATATTTCGAATCACAAAAAGATGATATGTATTACAACGAGTTTTATTCGTCATACATGCGTTCATTTGAAATAAAATACGGAAACGGTTCGGATTTTCCGTATGATAAGCTCGGAAACAACTATGCCGTATACTATGGGATCAGTGAAGCTTTTGACAGAGATAACGACTATATTCGGGCTGTTTATATGAAAGGCAACGTCGCAGTTCCCAACATAACAAAGGGAAGGTTTTTTACCGCAGAAGAGTTTGATAACGGCGCGCCTGTTGCCGTTCTGGGAAATCTCTGCTCGCGCAATGTGATCGAAAAAAACGGCGAAGAATACTACAATTTCGCCGGTGTGGACTATAAAGTGATCGGATATATGGGGCGCGAAGACGAGGTGACCGATCTTGACAATATGGTCTGGCTCAATATGGTCGCATATTTTGATTCTGCATTTGCATACGGCAAATTTTATATAGACGGAGGAAACGAAGTTCAGACAGACTCCGCGGTCACAAAGCTGCTGGATCTTCTTCCCGATGACATACGCGCTTCATCCTCTGAGATCGTGCACGAAAGAAGATTTCGTTCAATATCATATTTTACGCAGAGAATATATGATTTCATTATTGCGGCAATAATTGTCAATATAGCGATAGTATCGGTTTTCTATGCCGAAAAACGCAAATACCGCGTCGCCGTAAAGAGAATGATCGGAGCTTCATACATAAGTATAGCTGCGGAAATAATAGGAGAATACGCCTTATTTGCACTATCAGGCGTTGTCGTCGGAATTATTACCGCATTTCTTCTGAGGTTTACAGCTTTCGTCGAGTCCGATGAAGTTATGCTTATGACGTTTTCCGTCCGGTCTGTTTTAATTATGTTGGTAGTAACGGTTGCATGCTCCGTTATTATATCTGTTTTGCCTGTTATGAGACTTTTCAGACAAGATATGTCGGACGTGATTAAGTAATCGCAAAAACCTTCACCGCAGGCAATACAAACGAATACAGAGCGTAAAGACTTATTGAAACAAGCACAGGGATGCATACTTTCGCAATATTGTTTCTCTCGCCTCTGTTTGCGGGACTTTAACAGACGCCACACTTCCAAAACAAAAGTTGAAATACATAAAAATGATACGTTGAATAAATATCCGGAAGCGGCGCTTACTGCCGCTTCCGGATAAGTTTTTATTCGTTTTTCAGTCCAGCTCAATAGCCGTTTCAAGTCTTATATCGTTTGACGCGGCGCCGACAAGTATTCTGAATTCGCCGGGTTCGACCGTTTTTTCGTAATTGATGTCGATCAGACTGAAAGAGTCCTTGTTAAGAGTAAAAGTTATCCGCTTTTCCTCGCCCGCTTCGAAATGGACGCGTTCAAATCCTTTGAGCAGCATAGGCGGGGTTGCAACGGAGCTTTCAACGTCGTCTATGTAAAGCTGAATAACTTCATCCCCTGCAAGTTTACCTGTGTTTTTAACTGTAACGCTTACCTCAACGTCATATCTCCCTTTTTTCTCGGTCGTTATATCCGAATACTCAAAAGTGGTGTAGGAAAGACCGAATCCGAACGGATAGCGCGCGCTCTTCGGTCCTTCGTAATAAACTTCCGAACCGCCGGGCAGCATTGAGTAATAGCAGGGGATAGAGCCGACGTTTTTCGGGAATGATACGTTGACTCTGCCTGCGGGGTTGTTTAAGCCGAAAAGCGTTTCGGTAATAGCTTTCGCGCCGAATTCTCCGCCGAACCATGCGCAAAGGATGCCGTCGCATATATCTTTTTCAACGGTAAGATCGACCGGTCTGCCAACTTCAAGAACAACGATAAGCTTTTTGCCGAGCTTAGCGAGCCGCTCTATCAGTTCCCTTTGCTTTCCTGGAAGAACGTAGTCGCATCTGTCGCTCCACTCTCCGCAGGTTAAAGAGTTGTCGCCACCCACAAATACAATGCAGTCGCATTCCGATGCGGTTTTTACTGCTCCCTCGATATCATCGGGAATTTCGTCTTCGCCTTCAGACGCAAGGTGAGGCTGACCCTCGATATAGCGAGGTGTCTTTTTATCCGGCGTTATAGCGCAGCCGTCATGCTGACGGACTGTGATCTTATCGCCGAAAAGCTCCTTGATTTCTTCATATACAGATTTGACTTCGTATCCCGTAGGGGTAGACGAATATCCGCCGATTTTCTGAGCCGCCGAAGACGGACCGATAACCGCTATCGATTTTATGTCTTTTGAAAGAGGCAGAACGCCGTTGTTTTTCAGCAGCGTCATCGACTTTCTTGCGGCTTCGAGCGCGATCTGCTTATGTTCGTCGCAGCGGATGATGCCTTCCCACGCATTTTCATCTGTATACGGATGTTCGAAAAGACCGAGTTCAAATTTAAGGGTCAGCACACGGCGGACGATATCGTCGATCCTCGCCATTGGTATCTCGCCTGTCTTGATAAGGTCGGTTACGGTTTCTC
This sequence comes from Clostridia bacterium, assembly GCA_017427285.1. Lineage (GTDB taxonomy): Bacteria > Bacillota > Clostridia > Oscillospirales > UBA644 > HGM12619. The sequence continues at coordinate 22,103 of JAFRTE010000003.1, read as the reverse complement.
TCCAGAATTTGTTGGGATAATCAAGACCTTTCATGTCAAGACCGTTGTTTATGCACTTCTTTATCGCTTCTCTGTCTGTTTTTACAAGTTTGTGACCGCCCTTGACTTTTTCAACTCCGCCCCAGTCGGCGCGCGCATAGCCTCTCAGTCCGAGTTTTTCTTTGAGCGTTTTTTTCAGATAGTGTTCAGAGCACATCATAACGTCGCCGTCGATGCTGTTGTAACTGACCATAACATTATATGCTCCGCCTTCTTTGATCGCTGCTTCAAAAACGGGAAGGTAGACCGATTCCGCCTCTCTTCTGCCTATTCTTGCCGGCGAGCAGTTTGTGCCGGCTTCGGGAATTCCGTAAAAACAGTAGTGCTTCGGCTCGGCTGCTACCGCATCGTTTCTGCTTACATCGCCTTTCTGTTCACCCGATACGATAGCTACCGCCATCCGTGACGAAAGATATGTATCTTCGCCGAAAGTTTCTTCAGTCCTTCCCCAGCGTGTTTCTCTCGCAATGTCAAGATTCGGCGCAAGTATTTCCTGTATTCCGAGACTTCTCGTTTCTCTTCCTATCGCCTGACCTACCTTGTTTACGATGTCTCTGTCAAACGATGCGCCAAGACCTATGGGGGACGGGAAAACAGTTCCGCGCGTTCCGCTTATGCCGTGAAGCGCTTCGCCAGTGAAAATAACGGGGATGCCTAACCTTGTGTTTTCCATAAAGTATTTCTGAACGCGGTTCATCGTTGAGGGTATCGCATAGTTGTCGTGAACGAATCCCACTCCCGTATGTCCGAATTCTTCCACTATTTTATCGATATAATATTCCGTATCGGGCTCAACGCTGCAATTGTGTATTTTCGACGGTTTTGTCGCAAAAGCAACGCCGGGCATCATATCGGTCTGAGCGGCTTTTTCTTCGGGCGTCATCCTTGAAATAAGGTCTTCGACCCTCTCCTTTATAGGCAGGTTCGGGTTTTTGTATTTCGGCAGGTTTTCCATAATGTTTCTCCGTTCTTTTAAGTTTATATTTTTAAATTTTTTATTGTTTGCAGTAAAATCTTGCTCCGCCTTCCACAACCGAAACGGACGTTTCCGTGATCTCTTCTAGTTCCCCGTCTATATTCATCAGTAAAGGTTTTTCACTTGACAGCTTTATTTCTTTCGCTTTTATGATATGCATATGCTTGTCTTTGACGTGCGAACCGTTAAGAAGCTTCGGCAGAAGCGTAATAAGCGTAAATCTGCTTACCGCGTCGCAAAGATACACGTCAAGATATCCGTCGTCGATCCTTGCCGTCGGCGCGATATGTATGCCGCCGCCGTAATATTCCCCGTTTGCAAAAGCGGCGAGAAGCAGCGGTTTACTGTAAACCGTGCCGTCTATCTCAAGTTTCGGACTGATCGGTTTGAAAGTAAAGATCGTATAAAGCAGCGAGGCGATATAGCTTATTTTTCTTAAAACGGGCTTGCTTTTGAATTTCAGCGAGTTTTTAACTATTTCCGCGTCGTAACCTACCGACGCGATATTCGCAAAAAACGTATCGCCCGCTTTTCCGCAGTCTACGGTTTCAGGCGCATATGAGTCATGATCGCGAAGTATTTTTTTGCAGTCTTTTTCGTCTGTCAGTACCCGGCAGAAATCGTTTCCGGAACCTGCGGGAATAACGAATATCTCGTTGTCCGAGCCGGCGGAGCCGTTTACAACTTCAAGAAGAGTGCCGTCGCCGCCAACGGAAAAAAGAACGCAGTTGCTGAGATTTTTGCAGTATTCCGTTATATGACCGCTGTATTCCGATTCAAAAATCTCGTATTCTTCGCCGGCCATCACGGTTTTTATAAGCTCTCTTACCGTGTCCATCTTATCTCTGCATGAATACGAATTGATCAGAAACACTTTCTTTTTCAACATACTCACCTCGTTTTCAGGTTTTTGCCTCAAACCATGTTTTGCCCGTGTGAATATCCGCTATTACGGGAACATCGAATTTATATGCGTTTTCCATTTCCTCTCGCAGTATTGCCGCCGCGGCGTCCTTTTCGTCTTCCGGGGCTTCAATAATAAGTTCGTCATGAATCTGCAGTATAAGCTGAGATTTCATGCCCGCTTTTTTCAGTCTTTCCGCAACCTTTATCATCGCAATTTTAATAAGGTCCGCCGCGGTGCCCTGGATCGGCGTGTTCATCGCCACACGTTCGCCGAAAGCCGCAAGCATTTTGTTTGAAGCGTTGATTTCGGGAACGTAGCGCCTTCGTCCGAAAAGCGTCTGGACGTATCCGCTGCTTTTCGCTTTTTCGACCGTTTCGGCGATATATCTTTTTACGTCCGGATAAGCCGCAAGATAGTCGTCTATATATTTTCGCGCCTGCTTTCTCGATACGCCCAGATCCTGCGAAAGCGTGTAATCGCCTATGCCGTACATTATTCCGAAGTTTATTGCCTTCGCGCGCCGCCGCATATCGTCGGTAATGAAATCCTGCGGCAGGCCGAATACCTCGGACGCCGTCCTTGCATGGACGTCTTCGCCCGTAATAAACGACTCTTTCAGCACTCTGTCGCCGGATATGTGCGCCATAAGTCTCAGCTCTATCTGCGAATAGTCTGCGTCAACAAGACATTTGCCCTCTTCCGCTTTAAACGCTTTTCGCAGCTCTCTTCCGAGCGGAGTCCTTACGGGAATATTCTGCAGGTTCGGTTCGACCGAGCTTATCCTGCCCGTCTGCGTGACTGTCTGAGTAAATACGGTATGTATCCGTCCGTCAGAGTCCACCGCTTTCAGCAGTCCGTCAACGTAGGTCGATTTAAGTTTTGTCAGCTTTCTGTATGAAATAATAAGCTCAACTATCGGATGATATTCAGTCAGCGCTTCGAGCACGTCGTTATCGGTGGAATATCCGGTTTTCGTTTTCTTTTTTACGGGAAGGAGAAGGTCTTCAAAAAGGACCGCGCCGAGCTGACGCGTTGAGTTTATGTTAAACTCCTTGCCTGCAAGGGCGTAAATTTCCTTTTTCAGCTCTTCCGTATCTTCATCAAGCTTTACTCCGAATTTTTCGAGGAATTCGCAGTCAACAAGCACGCCCTTTACTTCCATTTCAGCAAGCACGGTTGAAAGCGGCAGTTCGATATCGCTGTAAAGTCCCGCTGAGCCGTCCTCACTCAATTTGTCGGAAAGACTTTTTTCAAGCTCGGGCAGATAAACCGCCCATGAGGCGTTGCCGTCGGCTTCCCGTCCCAGCATTTCGAGGTATACGGTTTTTAGTCCGTATGAGTTTCTCGACGGATTTACAACGTACGCTGCCAGCATCGTATCAAAAACTGCAACGGGGACAGCGCCGCGGTTAAGCGAATATCTGAGCAGCGCTTTATAATCGTGGGTAACTATTTTTTTTCCGTCGGTCAGAGGCAAAACTGTGTCGATATCCGCCGATACGGCTTCATCGCCGTTTTTTATATATACCTCTTTCTCCGGAAGCGTGTGAATGATATAAATCGGTTCGTTTTCAAATAAAAAAGCGTGCTTTTCCGGGGCATACTCCGTTATTTCCGCCCTTTTTTCGGGACTTTTCTTTTCAGATTTTATCCTGTCGAGCATTTTTGTCATTTCAAGCTCGGTAAATATCTTTTTCAGCTCGTCCGTATCCGGATTATAGGGGAGCGGAGTGGGGAACATCTCGTTTTCGGGCAGCGTGGTGGTGATAGTGCCCAGTTTTTTGCTCATATACGCGCTGTCTTTGCCGGCAGCGAGCTTGTCGTGAACGGATCTTTTCGTTATTCCGTCCAGATTTTCATAAACGCCGTCAAGAGTACCGTATTCCTTTAAAAGCTCTGTCGCTGTTTTTTCTCCTATGCCCGGCACGCCTGGGATATTGTCCGAAGAGTCTCCCATCAGCGCTTTCAGGTCAATGAGTCTGTCGGGCGTAAGTCCGTATTTCTCTTTTACGGCATCGGGCGTATACACGTCGTCGGAGGGAACGCCGTTTTTTGTTACGGCAAGTTTAACGGTAATGTTTTCGTCCACAAGCTGCAGCTCGTCCCTGTCGCCTGTGATTATAATACATTTTCCGTTTTCTCCGCTCTGTTTTTTTGAGATGATCCCTATGATGTCGTCAGCTTCGAGACCTTCTCTTTCGTATACGGAAAAGCCCATCGCCGCAAGCGTTCTTTTTATCCAGGGAAGCTGCTCGGCAAGTTCGTCGGGCATCCCTTTTCTGCCCGCCTTGTATCCGTCGTACATCAGATGACGGAAAGTCTTTGTCTTCATGTCAAAGGCGATTCCCACGCCGTCGGGTCTATCTTCGTCAAGATGACGGAAAAGTATCGTTAAAAACCCGTAAACGGCGTTTGTGGGTATACCCGTTGAGGTTGTCAGCGGGCGAACACCGTAAAAAGCTCTGTTTAAAATACTGTTGCCGTCTATCATCATTACGGTCGACGGCTTTTTTTCTGCCATAAAAACCCTCCGCGCGCCTTCTTTATCTTTAATATTACGTAAAGTATATCATAAGACGTGCAAAAAATCAATATGTAAAACCGCTGTTTTTACCAAAATGGACGAAAAAGGCGAATTTTTTGTGCAAAATGACGAAAAGTTTTTTTCTGCGTGATAAAACATTTACATATGCTGCATCAGTTTTTTTCACGATTTATCTTGACAAAAAAAAACCGATATAGTATAATGTTGACACTGAAGTGGTGGATAGCGGGTTATCGGTGGATAAAATGCCCACACTTTAATGAAAAAATTGAGGAAGGAGCGTCGAAATCTTGGATAACGAAGAAATTATTTCTGCGGTAGAAAATACGGCAGATGACGATTTATTTTTCGGCGCGATGAACCTCATAGGCAATTACCGCCACACCATGGACGCCAAAGGCAGAGTTTTCATCCCTGCCAAATTCCGCGAAACGGTCGGAAACGCCGTATATATGACGAAGGGCTCAGATCACTGCGTTTTCGTCTTTTCCGAAAAAAGATGGTACGATTTCGCAAAAGAGATCGCCATGAAGTCGATAAGCAAAGGCATAGTCTCCCAGAGACAGGTTATCGGTAACGCTTTCCGTTCCGATATCGATGCGCAGGGTCGTATAATCCTTCCTCCGGGGCTTCGCAAATTTGCGGATCTTTCAAAAGACGTTGTGGTAGTCGGAGCAATGACCCGTATCGAAATATGGGATGCCGCCAAATGGGATGTTTACGATGAGGAAAACGGTCAGGATATCCTTTCCGCTTTTGAGGAGCTCGGCATTTAATGAGCGGCTTTTCCCACGTCTCCGTACTGCTTAACGAAACCGTCGAAAATCTTGCGATAAAGCCGGACGGCGTTTATGCTGACGGAACGGCAGGAGGCGGAGGACATTCGTTTGAAATAGGCAAACGTCTCTCCCCGAGCGGCACGCTCATCTGTACTGACAGAGATTCGGAAGCCGTTGAAGCGTGTTCGAAACGTCTTGAAGCCCTTGAATGCAAAAAGGAGATCATTCATTCCGAATTCAGGGCTCTTCCCGAAATCCTTGAAGAGAGAAATATAAAACTTGACGGACTGCTTCTCGATCTCGGCGTTTCCTCTCATCAGCTTGATTCATACGAACGCGGATTTTCATATATGCACGACGCGCCGCTCGATATGCGGATGAACAAAGACGATGCGTTCACCGCGGCGGATCTCGTCAATACGTATCCCGAGCAGGAGCTCGCCCGTATTTTCTTTGAATACGGCGAAGAGAGATGGTCAAGGCAGATAGCGAAAAAAATAGTTGCCAAAAGGACCGAAAAACCGTTCGAAACAACTTTTGAGCTTGTAAATACAATAAAATCCGCAATGCCTCCGAAGGCGCTTAACGAAGCTCAGCATCCCGCAAAACGCGTGTTTCAGGCGATAAGGATAGCCGTTAACGGCGAGCTTTCACAGGTAAGCGACGTGTTGACGGATATAATCCCTCATATGAATCAAGGCGGCAGGATATGCGTAATCACCTTTCACTCGCTTGAAGACAGGATCGTAAAAACGTCTTTTGCCACAGCCGAAAATCCCTGCACATGTCCGCCTGACTTTCCGGTCTGCGTATGCGGCAAAAAAAGCGCGGGAAAAGTGATAACGAAAAAACCGATACTCCCTTCGGAAGAAGAAATAAATGCAAATCCCCGCGCAAGAAGCGCAAAGCTGAGAGTTTTTGAAGTAAAATAGATTGAATTACGGTAAAGGAAGGATCGAAATGGAAAAAACTGCGAAACATAAAAATATCGATATACTTACGGCGATCCTTATCGTAATTATCATTGCGGTCGGCGCGCTCAGCGTAATGTGCTGTATTACTCAGTACGAAAAAATAGCCGAGCTCAAAACGCTTAACCGCCAGCTTGCCGAAGCTCAGAACGAAGGCGAACTTCTTAAAATAAAATATGAAGAACGCACAAACTACCGCGCCGTTGAAGATTATGCGGTAAACCGTCTGGGCATGATCAAAATCAACAATTACCAAATAGAATATATCGTCAGCAAAAACTCAAACCAAACACTGTTGATCGCCGCAGAGGAGGAAGATGCGGGGATACTCCCGAGAATATCAAGGGCGTTTTCCGTTGCGATGGATTATTTCAAATAACGGATACTCAATGTCCCCGCGAAAATTCCCGAATGTCTCTCCTCTGCAAATGATCACAGCCGCTTATTGCGGCGCAGCAAATCAGTTATAATTGTTTTTAAGTTTTCATACAGTATCTCCAAAACTCTTAAGGGTCACGCAAGTGGCCCTTGATTTCTCAAAAAAACCCTCTGTATGATAATTGTCGAAATCACTTGACGTGTTTTCGGGAAAGGATAAGTCCGCCTATGTATTCCGCGTCTTCACAGCCCCCAAAAAACGGTAAAATTACGTATATTGCCGTCGGTATTTTCTTTTCGGTCTGTCTTATCGCGCTTATAGGAAGGTTTTTTTATCTTCAGATAATCAAACACGACGACTACGAAAAGCTTGCCATTTCTCAGCAGACGAGCGATACCGCAATTCAGGCGAAGCGCGGAGCTATCGTAGACAGAAACGGCAACGAGCTTGCGGTCTCCGCAACCGCATATCTCATTACAATGTCTCCTTCGTCGTTTAAGAGCGACGACGACCGCGAGCTTCTCGCGTCGGGTCTTTCCGAAATTCTTTCCCTGGATTATTCCTCTCTTCTTGAAAAAACGAAAAGAAACACAAGCTACGCGGAGATAATACGCGGTATAAACAAAGAGAAGGAAGAGGAAGTTGCGGCGTTTTTAAACGAAAACAAGAGTCTAGCCCCGATGGTAAGCATAACCGAAATCCCCAAAAGGTTTTATCCTCACGGAAACCTCCTTTCGACAGTTCTCGGCTTTGTCGGCACGGATAACCACGGACTTGAAGGCGTTGAATATCTTTACGACGACTACCTCAAAGGCACGAACGGCAAGATAATCACGTCAAACAATGCCCGCGGCACTTCTATGCCTTTTGAATACGAACAGTATATCAGCGCAAAAGACGGATGCACCGTTAAGCTTACGATCGATATCGAAATGCAGTATTTTCTGGAAAAACATATCCAGAAAACAAGAGTTGAGCATAACGTTCAAAACCGTGTTGCGGCGTGTATTATGGATGTTAAAACGGGCGAGATCCTCGCCATGTCCACAAAACCCGATTACGACCCAAACGATCCCTTTACAATCAACGACGAGCTTATTCTCGACAGTCTTGCGTCCTACCTTGACGAAATGGGCGCCGTAACGGATGAATATATAAAAGAGTATAACAAGACTGCGGCAGAGCTCAGGACGAACAAAATGGTCGTTGAACAGTACGACCCCGGTTCAACGTTTAAAATTTTTACCTCGGCAATGGCCCTTGAAGAAAAGCTCCCTATACTCAACGAAACGTTTTACTGCTCGGGCTCGATAACAAAAGGCGTTATTACGTATCACTGCCACAAGAGAAGCGGACACGAATACGAAGATTTTCAGCAGGCGCTTGCAAATTCCTGCAACCCCGTATTCATCCAGATAGCCGAAAAAATAGGAATCGAACGCTTCTATAATTATATTACCATATTCGGCCTTCGCGAAAAAACCGGAGTCGGACTTCCCGGTGAAGTCGCGGGCATCCATCACTCCCTTGCTTCAATGACTGACTACAACCTTTATTCGTCGTCATTCGGTCAGACCTTCAAGATCACAGGTATGCAGCTCATCGCGGGCGTAAGCGCCATTGCAAACGGAGGCACATATCTTCAACCTTATATAATAAAGGAAATAATCGACGCCGACGGCAATATCGTAGTTGCAAACGAACCTAAAGCGGTAAGACAGGTCGTTTCCAAAGAAACCGCCGAAACGCTTTGGTCGATGCTTGAATATGTAGTCAATTCAAGCGAACAGAGCCGCCTTCCCGGATACAAAATGGCAGGCAAAACGGGTACTTCGCAGAAGGTCTCCGACGGTACTTACGAAAACAGCAAAAAAATCGCTTCTTTTATCTGTTTTGCCCCCGCAAACGATCCTCAGATATGTGTTCTCGTTATTGTCGACGAGCCGGAGGGCGATCAGATTTACGGCTCTTACATCGCCGCGCCTCTCGGAAGAGAAATAATGCTCGACTGTATGAAGCATCTGAATATCGAACCGGAATACGACGATAAGCCGAATAAGGCAAACGAACTTCCCACAATGCCCAACCTGCTCGGATACGACTCCTCAGACGCTTTTTCAGAGCTTATCGATCGTAATCTATACGCCGGAATAGTCGGAGGCGAAGGGATTGTGACCGGTCAGATGCCGGCTGAGGGAACAACTCTTCCCGACGGCGCGACTGTCATTCTTTATACCAACGATACGCCCTACGAGAAAAAAACCGTCGTTCCTGACGTTATCGGTAAGACGTCTGCGGAATGCAACGAAGCGCTTCTCGGCGCCGACCTTAATATAAAGGTAAAAGGCGTAAACATAAACTATCCCGACGTTGTCGCAGTCTCGCAGTCCCCTGCGGCAGGCACGACCGTGGACAAAACAACCGTTGTTACGGTAACTTTTGAATAATAACGCTTAAAACATAAGGCCGTCAGTAGGCCCGAAAGAGGACAAAATGAAACTTTCTCAGCTACAGTCCGCCGTCGGAGGAATAATCATCGGCGGCGATACGGAATTTATCGGTGCGGCATACGATTCGCGTGAAGCTTTTCCCGGATGTCTTTTTGTCTGTCTGCAGGGAGAACGTACCGACGGGCATAATTTTATAGACAGCGCTGCCGAAAAAGGCGCTGTTGCGGCGATCTGCACAAAAAAGGTCGAATCCCGCATTCCTTATATTCTTGTCGACGATTCTCTTAAAGCATTCCAGTCGGCTGCGAGCATTTATGCTTCAACTCTTCACATCCCCACGGTCGCCGTAACGGGAAGCGTCGGAAAAACAACGACGAAAGAATTTATCGCGGCGGTCCTTTCCCGCGGTTTCAACATATATAAAACCGAAGGCAACAAAAACAGCACCGTCGGTCTTCCCGCTACCATCCTCAATATGCCAAAAAACAGCACAGCGTGCGTGTTTGAAATGGGCATGAGCGGCTTCGGAGAAATATCAACTCTTTCAAAAATCGCCCGTCCGGATATCGCGGTAATATCCAATATCGGTTTTTCGCATATCGAATTTCTCGGCAGCCGCGAAAATATTATGAAGGCAAAGCTCGAGATCCTTGACGGAATGGACGGCAAAGGAACGCTTATCATAAACGGCGACGACGAATATCTCTCCGGGATAGACCCGAAATCTCTCAGTCAGCGCGTGATTTATTACGGTATAGGCAACAGAAATGCGGAGTTCAGAGCCGAGGACATCCTTGGTGCGGAAGGAGTTTGCAGCTTCTTTGCCGAAACGCCGAACGGAGTTATAGACGTAACGATCCCGACGGAGGGAGTGCACAATGTCTACAACGCGCTTTCCGCCATAGCTGTCGGTCAGTGCCTCGGTCTTGACAACAACGAAATAAAGGAAGGGCTTCTGAAATTCAGAAACGCTCCTTTGAGACAGAATATTTACGAGATGAACTCAATGACCGTAATCGAAGACTGCTACAACGCAAGCCCCGACTCCGTCGTTGCCGCGGTTAACGTATTAAGGACTAAAAACGGCAGAAAAATCGCGGTTTTGGGCGACATGCTCGAGCTTGGCTCTCATTCGGAAGAGCTTCATGAAATGACGGGCGAACGTATCCGCGGCGCGGATATACTCATAGCGTTCGGAGAATTTGCCGAAAGCTACAAAAAAGGCGCCGAGAAAGCGGGACTTAACCCATCATCCGTCTATACCTGCAAAAACGCGGCGGAAGCTTCCGATATTCTTCTCGGTATCGCTTCACGCGGGGACGTTATACTTTTCAAGGCGAGCAGGGCCATGCACGCCGAGGAAATAATTGAAAATCTGAAAAATAAAGCCTAAAAAAGAAAGGAAATCGTTATGACGATACCCCTGCAGGCAATTATAGCATTTTTTGTGTCCCTCGCGCTTGTTTTGATCTTTACACCCATTACGATTCCGTTTTTAAGAAAACTCAAAGCGGGGCAGCAGATTATTCAGGATATGGGCCCGACATGGCATAAATCCAAACAGGGCACTCCCACAATGGGCGGAATAATCTTCATGTGCGCCGTTATAGTCCCATATCTCATTCTTGCTTTCAGTTACTATACGGGCGCAGCAAACGGTCTGTCCGCGGGAATAATATGCCTTATTTCGTCATTTGTCTTTTCTCTTATCGGATTCAGCGATGATTTCCTGAAAATCAGAAAGAAAAACAACGCGGGTCTTTCCGAAGTACAGAAAATGGTTTTGCAGATCATCGTTTCCGCAGGATTTCTCGTCTTTAACGCGATTCGGACGGGCGGATCGACCGTTATCACGTTCGATTATCCGTTTTTTGTTGACGCGATCGGCGGTTTTCAGATAGATCTCGGTATTTTCTGGTACGTTCTTGCCATGATAATCATGGTCGGTTTTACAAACGCCGTTAATATCACCGACGGTCTTGACGGACTCTGCACGAGCGTTACTATTCCCGTGGCGATTTTCTTCGTTGTGATATCCGCTGCCCGCGGCTCATACGATATAACCGTCCTTTCGCTCGCGCTTGTCGGCGCTCTTATCGGTTTTCTTGTTTTCAACTGGCATCCCTGCAAAATAATGATGGGCGACGTCGGCTCGATGTTCCTCGGCGGCATGGTCGTTACAATAGCGTTTTCTCTCGATATGCCGCTCGTTCTTCTTCTCGTCGGTATAATATATCTTATTGAAACGTTTTCCGTTATTATTCAGCGCGTTTATTTTAAGATCACTCACGGTAAACGTCTGTTTAAAATGACTCCGATTCACCACAGCTTCGAAATGTCCGGCTGGAGAGAAGAGAAAATATGCCTTCTCTTTTCCGGTATAACCGTTATTGCGTGCATAATTGCCGTATTGCTTCTTATTTGAAGGTAAACTGATATGACTTCCGTAAAAAACAGGGTAAACGACCCCGAAACCCCTCTTAAAAAGGAAAAGCTGTTAAAACCGGTTGATTTCCCAATGCTTTTCATAGTCCTGCTTCTTCTTGCGGTAGGGCTTATGATGCTTCTTTCTGCGGGACATGCCGCTTCGCTCTCAAAAACGGGAGACAGCTACTTTTTTATCCGCCGCCAGCTTATATGGGCGGCAGTCGGTATTGCGGGAATGTTTGTTGCGTCTATATTTCCGGCAAAACTGTATACAATGTTCGTTCCTCTGTTTTACGTTTTCAGCGTTTCGCTCCTCGTCCTTGTCCTTATTGTCAGCAAAGACCCCGAAAAACGCTGGCTCTACATAGGCAGCGTTCAGTTTCAGCCGTCTGAGTTTGCAAAACTTGCCGTAATAATGGCGCTTGCACAGTATATGAAAAAGAACAGAAACGAGATGAAAAAATTTATTAAAGGATTTGTCGTTCCGTTTCTTATATTTGCCGTTCCCGCATTTCTCGTCGGCATCGAAACCCACCTTTCCGGCGCGATACTTATTTTCGGCGTAGGCTTTATCATGATAGTTGTCGGCGGCAGCAACAAAATCTTCTGCGGCATAGCGGTTGTGCTCGGAATTATAGGCGTAGTTGCCGCGGTGCTTCTTGTACCGTATATACAAAAGCGCGTAGAAGTATGGCTTAACCCGACGGTCGACCTTCTTAACAGCGGCCATCAGCCGTACCAGTCGCTTATAACTATAGGGTCGGGCGGCCTTTTCGGCCTCGGATACGGAAAAAGCAGGCAGAAATACCTCTTCCTTCCCGAACCGCAAAACGACTGTATTTTCTCGATAACAGCGGAAGAGATCGGTTTTATAGGGGTTGTGCTCATAATCATCCTTTTCGCGTTTCTCATCTGGCGCGGGATATATATCAGCGTTAAATCAAACAATATGTTTTCATCCCTTCTCGCAATGGGAATAATCACAAGGGTCGCTCTCCAGGTGATCTTAAATCTTTGCGTCGTTACAAACTCAACGCCCACAACGGGCATCGCTCTCCCGTTTTTCAGCTACGGAGGAACGGCGCTTTCGGTATTGCTTGTTGAAATGGGGCTTGTCCTCGGCGTATCAAGGGATATGAATTCGAAATAAAAAGGCAGGTTGAATATGAAGATAATCGTTGCGTGCGGCGGAACGTCGGGACATATCAACCCCGCAATTGCTATCGCAAACGAAATGAAGATCCGTCATCCCGATGCCGATATCCTTTTTTTCGGCACGGAAAACAACAGGGAGGCGGACCTCGTTCCGAGGGCGGGCTATAAGATCCACTTTGTCAAGGCAAACGGCTTTACAAGGGCAAAGACCTTTAAAGCCGTAAAACATAACGTCAAAGCGCTTTTCACATTCGCTTCGACCTCGTCGAAAGTGAAAAAAGTAATCAGAGAGTTCGCTCCCGACGTTGCTATCGGCACGGGAGGTTTCGTCAGCGCACCCGTAATGTATACCGCCTGTAAAATGGGTATCCCGTCCGTTATTCACGAGCAAAACGCATTCGCCGGCGTAACAACAAAAATGCTCGCAAAGCGCGTCAACAGAATCTTTCTCAGTTTTCCCCTTAAAAACAAGCTTGACTGTCCCGAAAGCAGATGCATTCTTACCGGAAATCCCATAAAACGCGAATTTCTTGCAAAAACAAGGGAGGAAGCGCGTAGGGAGCTCGGTATAGACGATAAAACCCCGGTCGTTTTATCGTGCGGCGGCAGCCTGGGCGCACGCGAGATAAACGACGCCTTCTGCGAAATGGCGAAGCTTTCCGCAAAGGACGGGATGATCATACATTATCACGGCGCTTCTTCCGGCTATAAAAGCGTTATGGAAAATCTCGGAGAAACCGCATCCTCGCCCAATCTCCATATTATGGAATATATTTACAATATGCCTACCGTTATGGCCGCCGCGGATATAGTTATCAATCGCTCCGGAGCCATGACTCTTACCGAAATCGCCGCACTCGGCAAGCCGTCGATACTTATACCGTCCCCCAACGTAGCGGAAAACCATCAGTATTACAATGCTAAAACATATTCCGATGCGGGCGCAGCGGTTTTGATCGAAGAAAAAGATTTAAACGGGGCAAAGCTATACGGTCTTGTCAAAGAGCTTTGCGGCGAGCGCGAGAGACTTAAACAAATGGAAAAGGCCGCCCTTTCTCTTGCAAAAACCGACGCGGCTGCGGAGATATGCAGAGAAACGGAAAAGGTCATCGAAGATGTCCGCAAATAAATTACGGCGGTAAATAACCGGAAAGGAGCAGTATGGCAAGCGAGATAGAGAGAATAAACAAAACACTTCGACGTCGGCGCATAAAAAGGACCGTCACGGCGCTTTTTGCCGTAGCTGTCCTTGCGGTCGTCCTGTATATTTTATCGGGCATTTTCCTTCGTGTGGGCGTAATCGCCGTTGAAAACGCAAGCCGATACGATTCTTCCGAGCTTCTCGCAAGGTTTGACGAGCTTCGCGGCGAGCCGATCCTGCGTTTTGACAAAAACAAAGCGACGGACCGCCTGCAAACAGCTCTTCCCTATATCAAAACCGCAACTTTTTCGGTCGCTTTTCCGAACAGACTGAATGTCTCGGTCGAGGGAGCCGTCGCTCTTTATTCCGTTTCGGCGGACGACGTGTACCTTTGTCTTGACGAAGATTTCAAGGTCCTCGAAATATCCGCAGCGCCGGATCCGGGACTGCTGCAGATAGACGGGATCTCTTTCGGCGTTTCCGACGGTGAAGAAACCGCGGAAAAATCGTATCTTCTCGGAAAAAAAATAAATATCGAAGACAACATAGAGATGTCTGTCCTTGCCGAACTTTTAAACGAGCTTGACAGAAACGGGCTTTATAAACGCGTAACGTATATCGATTTTACAAAAAAATACAATCTTACATTTTATCTTGACGGTATTATTCAGGTCGAACTCGGCACGAGCGAAGAGCTCGACAGAAAAATGGGCATGCTTCTCGAAATTCTTTCGAGAAACCCTTCAGACAGACGAGCGGTAATAAACGTCCGCAATCCGAGCGAAGGCAGATACCGCAATTTGGAATAATTTCGGCTTTTTTTCAAAAATTATGCATATTCAAAAAAAATTTCGATAAAACTATTGACTATATCGAAAAAATGTGATAATATATAAGAGTATAATTATGTATATACACCTGACCATATTATAAAAAACAAAAATGGAATGTTCTGAAAGGATGAACGGTATGGCATTTCGCAGTATAGAGGAACAGGATAATTTCGTAACCATCAAAGTCGTAGGCGTAGGCGGCGGCGGAAACAACGCCGTAAACAGGATGATCAAAGACGAAGTTCTCGGCGTGGAATTCGTTGCGGTCAATACTGATAAGCAGGCGCTCAACCATTCGCAGGCAACTCATAAAGTCCTTATCGGTGAAAACGTTACACACGGCAGAGGCGCGGGAGCAAATCCCGAAATAGGCCGTAAAGCCGCAGAAGAGAGCAAAGCCCAGATAGAGGAAGTTCTCAAAGGCACCGAAATGGTATTTATTACCGCGGGCATGGGCGGCGGTACAGGCACAGGCGCAGCCCCGTTTGTTGCAAGAGTTGCAAAGGAGATCGGCGTCCTGACGGTAGGTATCGTAACCAAACCGTTTGCTTTCGAAGGTACCCGCAAGATGGCTCAGGCAGAACGCGGTATCGAAGAGCTTCTCCAGGAAGTTGACGCTCTTATCGTTATTCCCAACGAACGCCTTAAACTCGTTACAGACGCAAAGATAACGCTTGCCAACGCATTTGAAATGGCGGACGGAATTCTCAAACAGGGCGTTCAGAGCATAACCGAGCTTATTCAGGGTCACGGCTTTATCAACCTCGACTTTGCCGACGTTACATCCAATATGAAAGACGCGGGATACGCTCATATGTGCGTTGCTTCCGCAAAAGGCAAAGACAAAGCGGAAACAGCCGCAAGAAACGCTATCACCTCGCCGCTGCTTGAAACATCAATCGCAGGCGCGCGCAAAATACTGCTCAACTTCACGGCAGACTCCAACATCGACCTTGAAGATATCTACAGGGCGGCCGATATCATCAAAGAAGAGGCTCATCCCGATGTCGATATTATCTGGGGTGTTATTCTTGACGATACGCTTCAGGACGAACTGCGCATAGCCGTAATCGCTTCCTGCTTCGACGAATCCGTCGTTTCCACTCCCGCAAAGAAGTCGGCTGCAACTCCTATCGACAATTTCTTCAATATCCCCTCTGCACCCAAGACAGAGCAGGCGCCCGAACAGACTCCTGCACCCGCTCAGACAAACGAAGCGGAATTTGAACCTTTGCCCACAAGACAGCCCAGGACCGGCAACGTTCAGCGCCCGATAG
Source organism: Clostridia bacterium (assembly GCA_017427285.1). GTDB lineage: Bacteria > Bacillota > Clostridia > Oscillospirales > UBA644 > HGM12619. Next base: position 6,224 of record JAFRTE010000003.1, on the reverse strand, counting down.
GCACGGAACGTCCTTCCGCAAGAAGAGCTTCGTCCTCGGTCGTTGAAGACGACGATTCAAACGACAGCTTCCTCAAGCTCTTAAACGATATAACAAAGAGCAAATAAAACCGAAAGTATATAATAAAAAAGAGACGGATTTCACTTCCGTCTCTTTTTGTCTCTGTTTTACAGAGTATCTATTCTGTCTGCTTTTATTTTCCGCTTTTTTACAGCGCGGATTATAAAATAAACCGCGACCGCAATAATGTGCGCGCCCATACATCCGTAAAAATCCAGTACAACGTCCGAAACAAGACTTGTTCTTTCCACAAACGACTGTATAAATTCGTCCGTCACGGCCGTCAGAAGCGTGAAAAACAAAGACATGAAGATCCACGGCGTAGGGAATTTTTCTGCAATGATAAGAGCGATCGCCGAGAGCACCGCGCCGAGAATAAAATACTCGGTGAAATGAGCCGTTTTTCTTACTATATACTGAAGCTCTGTTTCCGTCATTTTCCCTTCCGGGTCAATTATCGGTCTTACAAGCTTTGCGATAATTCCGCTTTCCGCGTTGGAATCCGTTCCCGACTGCATCGAAAACAAAATAATCACCGTTATAATAATTGCGGCAAGAGCGAAAAGAATTGCAAGGATAATCTGTTTTTTCGTCATATCGTCACTTTTTTCTCAAGATTGTAAATCCGTGTCAACGCTATATATAATAAGTATATCATTCCTGTATGTCAGTGTCAAGCGAGGAATGCTTTAAAAATTCAAAAAATTTGTAAAAATGTTGCCGGATAGATATTTTGATATTGAAAAAACCGCTTTTGTATGCTACAATAAATATAACACAACAAATAACCCGAATTATCACCAAACAGGAGTATAAAATGAGACAGAGAAGCTATGTAAAAGCGTCTTCGCGCTCGTCCTCTTCCTACTACAGCGAACAGGAAAGGCGCGGAAGAAAAGCGATCAACGCCGTTTTTGTCGTTATCGCTTTGATAGCGGTAATCGCCGCCGCGATACTGTTTTTCAAATACCGCGATATCAGCCTTCAGAGAGAAGAGGCGGCCGGAAGACTTGCGGTCGCAAAAGAAGAAACGGAAAGACTTAACAACGAGCGCAGAGCAATAAATACCGAATTTGAAAATCTTTCGTCTGAGCTCGACAAACTGAGGATCGAATACGATTCTCTGTCTGAATAAGGGTGGTGGAGAGATGAGATTTTTATGCGTTGTTTTAACCTTCCTCGCAATCGTTCTTTCCATTTTTCTCGGCTTCGGAATGTATAACGATTCAAAGGATATAGAGCGTTTTGAAAAGGAAGCCGCGGTATTTGAAGAGCAAAGCGAGCTTTACCGCGCCGAAATAAACGAGATTACACCGAAAATATCCGCTTTATCGGAAGAAAAAGCGTCTCTTCAGGCAGAGATCGACGCGATCAAAAGAAGGATCATCTACAAAACTCAGCCGACCGCTTTTTTAACTTTTGACGACGGAACATCTTACCACACACTTGAAATTCTTGATATTCTCAAAGAAAACAATATCAAGGGCACGTTCTTTGTCGTCGGTACTCAGATCGAAAACGGCGGTACCGCAAGCAAAGAGGCGATAAAACGTATCGTTGAGGAAGGACATGTCCTTGCTATACACGCTTACGAGCATGAATACAATAAGATATATACGTCGAAAGAAGCGTATTTCGAAGACTTTGATAAAATAGCCGCGCTTCTCAAGGAAATGACCGGATTGACCCCGAAGATCGTCCGTCTTCCGAGCGGAACATATTCGGCGCGTTCTTTCTGCGAGCGCTACGCAGGCAGCTCGGATGTATACTACGATATCGTCAGCGAACTTTACGCCCGCGGATATACCGTAATAGACTGGAACGTAGATACCGAGGACTATACTACCGCCACGGGAGTAACCAATATAATAAACAATGCCGTCTCCGGCGCAAAGACCCGCCTGAGCAGAGAATATAAGGCCGCGGTAATACTTATGCACGATACCGCAGATACCGTAAAAGCGCTTCAGGGAGTTATAGACGGAGTAAAAGATCTCGGCATGGGCTTTGAAGTGCTCGTCCAGGGTGGATATGTCACACGTCAGATAGCAGAAACCGAAAAACCGTAAAACAGAGGTGCAAAATGAAAATCGTAATCAAGGTCGGTTCATCCACTTTAACGCATTCAAGCGGTAAACTCGATTTCAGAATGATAGACCGTCTTGTCCGCGTGATAGCCGATATAAAAAACAACGGTCATCAGGTCGTTCTTGTTTCGTCGGGAGCTCAGGTAGCCGGCATGGCGCGCCTCCGTCTTGAAAAGAAACCCGAGGAGATAACAAAAAAACAGGCGCTTGCCGCAGTCGGTCAGTGCGAACTTATGGCGATTTACGACCGCTTCTTTACCGATTACGGATATAATGTCGGTCAGATACTGTTAAACAAGCAGGTTATAGATATTCCGTCGCTCAAAGAAAATGTAACAAACACCTTCAACGAACTTCTCGAATACGGATGTATCCCCATTGTCAACGAAAACGACAGCGTTGAGGTTGAAGAAATAAAAATCGGCGAAAACGATACCCTTTCTGCGCTTGTCGCCACGTTTATCGGCGCAGACAAGCTCATAATGCTTACCGATGTGGACGCTTTTTACGACGGAGCGCCTGACGACGAGGATTCGCGCCCGATCCCCGTGATCAAAGAGATAGACGATCGCATAAAAAAGCTTGCGGGTGGCGCAGGTTCGTCAAAAGGAACGGGCGGAATGGCAACGAAGGTCACCGCGGCTGAAATAGCGACCGCTGCGGGAATAGACGTTCATATAATATACGGCAAAGATCCCGGTCTTATTTACGATGTGCTGGACGGAAAACGCGCGGGAACGCTTTTCAAAAGCAGAAAACAGGAGAAATAGTATGACACTCGAAAAGATCGGCTCGGCAGCAAAAAAAGCGTCGGTATCTCTTGCGTGCGCGGGCTCGGAAAAGAAAAATGCCGCGTTGGCGGCAATGGCAAAAGCAATAAGAGAAAACAGCGCATATATCATTGAAAAAAACGCCGAGGATATCGCCTCGGCGCGCGGAAACATAAAAGATACGCTTATCGACAGACTTACGCTTGATGAAAAACGTATAAACGCCATGGCGGACGGCATTGAAGCAGTCGTTTCTCTTCCCGATCCGATAGGAGAGGGGCTCGGCTCGCATATACGTCCCAACGGTCTTAAAATAGAAAAAATAAGAGTTCCTCTCGGCGTAATAGCCATTATTTACGAGGCAAGACCGAACGTAACCGCCGACGCCGCCGCTCTTACGCTCAAATCGGGCAACGCCGTTATCCTGCGCGGAGGAAAAGAAGCGATCCGCTCAAACAAAGCGATAGTCGATATTATGCGCGGCGCGATCGAAAAACAGGGCATAGATCCCAATGCAGTCTCGCTTATTGAAGATACTTCGCGCGAAACCGCAAACGCACTCATGCGCTTAAACAAATACGTTGACGTTCTTATCCCGAGAGGCGGTGCGGGTCTTATCCGCTCGGTTGTGGAAAATTCCACCGTTCCCGTTATCGAAACCGGTACGGGAAACTGCCATATATACGTTGACAGTCTCTGCGATCTTGATATGGCCGCCGAAATAGTCTACAACGCAAAATGTTCCCGTCCGTCCGTATGCAACGCCGCCGAAAGTCTTCTTGTCCATAAAGACGTCGCGGAGATTTTCCTTCCTTACGTAAAGGAAAAGCTTGACGGCAAAAACGTTGAAATACGCGGATGCGAGCGCACTGCAAAAATAATTCCCTGCGTTTCCGCGACCGACGAGGATTTTTATACGGAATTTCTGGACTATATAATTTCCGTCAGGGTCGTTGATTCGCTCGACGAAGCGATAGAGCATATAAACGAACACGGCACCGGGCACAGCGAATGTATAGTAACGTCAAGCTACGAAAACTCGCGTGAATTTCTATCAAGGGTAGACGCCGCCGCAGTATACGTCAACGCTTCCACTCGCTTTACGGACGGAGGAGAATTCGGCCTCGGCGCGGAAATCGGCATTTCCACACAGAAGCTTCACGCCCGCGGCCCTATGGGTCTTGAAGAGCTTACCACCGTTAAATACTGCGTTTACGGCAGCGGACAAATAAGGTAATTGAATAGTACTGAAACGAGGGACGACTTTCTTCGACCGTCCTTCGTTTTTTTTTGCCAAAATATGCTATTGATTATATCAGATATTTGTATACTTTAACATATTGACAAAAAAATGAGTCTTGATGTATAATAATTACAAAGAGAATTACTCTTAATAAACCAAAAAAGGAGAAATTAAAATGAAAAAAGTATTTTCTGTTGCGCTTGCGGCTCTTCTGGTAGTTTCCGCTCTTATATTTCCCCTCATTTCCGCTCTGGCGGTAAATACCGTAACATGGGATGCTTACCCCGAATGGAAAAATCAGTATCAGGTAAGAGGATATGTCGAAGTTTTTTCTTATACAGGTAATACCCCAGAGGCCACCATTGACGGAGACACTAATATTGGTGAGAGTATTTATGCTTTTGTTGGTGGTAATGGAAGTGCGCGCTCCAATTACAAAAATTGTGATCTACATGGAACTTTGCCTTTGCTCTCTTGGTGGTATGCTCAATGCTCCCAGGCTGATCATAACTAAATAGATATAGATATTTATTCTTAATAAAGCCGATAATTGTTCTGGGAAGATGAGATAATGAATGTTTTATGTGAAAATCTCTGGACAAGTTTTAAGAAAGATCCTTTAATCTCATTTCTTTTTATCCTTTTGATAGCAGTTACCGCCTTTGTTTTGTTTACTTCTTCTTTTGAAGTGAAATATGATTCGGATCAGTTCGATATAGTTAATACAACATATACTAACTATTATTTTTACCGCTTGGGCTATAATCATACTGCAATTGATCCTGCTGAATATCTTCGGGGACAAAACAAGGAAAGTAATGGCTATTTAATTGAAGAAGTAGACGCATTAATAAACGATCTTTTTAAGGTAGACGGCCTTCACCCTGCCTTTAATATATGCGACGGTTTCTTGCTGTATGTCTACGATAATCTTGACTCATGGGATGAAAAAGGCTGCAGTGAATCTGAATTCAGCCTTGTATACAGAGTATTTGATGGCCACACAAACTGGCCTGAGGTTTTTGCAGATAAATCATATTTTGATATTTTCGGATCCCCCCGCATAGATTCCGGACGTTTTTTTACAAATGAGGAATTCAAGCTGACTTATGATAATGGTTCCGTCGTCCCCGCCGTACTCGGATATGATTTTAAAAAATATTGCAAAATAGGAGATACGTTCGAAGCAACTATTCAGTATGAATTCTGGGATCATGTAACTATTGAGATAGTAGGAATTGCAGCTGAAGGGGAGACGTTCTTGGATATAAATGGTACAAGACTTAACGACCTTGACAGGGTTATAGTTTTACCTTTAAATTTTAGAAGAATCAGTGAATACCAACCTCGACGAACGAAACAAAAGGACGAAGAGTTTGACGAATATATTTCGTTTGCAAACACATATACACACATGTTTCTTCTCGTCGAAAAAGACCGCAACGCCGAAGTTCTCGAACAGATGAACGAAGTTCTGAAGAAGCACAGACTTGAAGAAAAACTGTATTTTATCAAGCCAAAAACCGATACCGTATCTATCGCGAACAACTACAAAGAGAATATGGATATCCGTCTCTGGCTGACGTATATCACTGTATTGTTTGCGTTCGTTTCAGTTGTTTTAATGACGGTAAACAGGATCTCTTCGAATATTCGCAATTATGCGGTTCACCTTATCAGCGGCGGCACGTTCGGTAATATTTACAGCTATGTCGTCGGTGAAATATGTATATATACCTTGCTCGGCTTTATCCTCGGCTCAAACGCTTACGGAATACGTAATATCATAACGAATTATGTAAATACCATGCCGGCGGAAAGCGAATACGGCTTTTATGCCGGCTGGATAATATGTCTCGTTATGCTTTTGCTGTTTGCGCTGATAAGTCTCATAATAGTGGTTATACGCCTTAAACATACAGATTTAAGCTCGGTAATAAGAGATAAAACGCAGACAGGCAGCAGCAGGGGAAGGATATATAAGATAATAACCGTAACATCGTTTTCGGTAATAAGCTTCTGCATAATCTTTGCGGTAAGCTATTACGTCCATATAAACAGTGT
>JAFRTE010000002.1 GCA_017427285.1 Clostridia bacterium | reverse complement strand
TTCCACAGTTTTTACAAGGATAAGCTCTTCTTTCGCCTTACCTGTTACGGCTGCCGAGCGAAGTACGAGTTCGGGCGCTTTCTCTACCATGTAGATCGTTACGTTGATCGCGTCAGGACGTATGCCGTCTGCATCGTTGTTATCCGCCCATTGTTTGGTTATGGATACATCTGTTGTTTCGGGAACTACGGGGGGTTCTGCGGGTACATGAGTATTTGTTACCGTAAATCCGTCTGCTGCATTGCCGGTGATTGCGGTTTCGTATCCGTCTACGGGATCCTCGGTAAGGTCATACTCGATTTCTTTACCGTCTGCGTATCTGTAAAGTCCTTCAAATGTATAAGTCCACTGAGAAGCTTCGTCGATTGTTGCGGTATATGAATCGGTGCCGGCTGTAAGCGTTACGGATACGCTGTCAGGTCTTAATTCATCCTTGTTGTCAGCGTCGTCCCAAACTTTTTCGACTGCGATATCGATTATTTCGGGTTCGTGCTCGGTTACAAACGTTACTGTTTCGCCGAGTTCTGCGGGTGCGAACATTTCGGTTATGGCTGCAGCTTTTCTTGCGGCCATCATCTTCCTTGTTTTCGTAAACTCTTTGATAGTGTACTCGTTAGGTGTTGTAAGTGTTTCCTTAACGCTGTATACTATCTTCTGTTCGTCTTCGAATATCGGGAGATTTGTCCATTCATGAACAATGCCGTCTTCATGGTCTGCAATGTATTCTTCGCCGACAGGAACGGGTTCGCCGTCGCCTACTGTCTTGTAAAGCTGCATTACCGCAACTACACCCGAACGTTTGCCGTCGCGGTCGTTATCGTCAGACCATGTGATCTTGGCAATTATGCTCTGCGTGGAGATATTGCCGATTACCAGCTGACCGTCTACGATTGCGAAGGTTACGTCGAAGTTATCGTTATTGTTATGGAAATCATCTTCGGTAAGTTCCATATCGTAAGTGCCGGGATCGGTTTGAGCTACCGTATCGTCTCCGTCAAACGTGAAGTCGTCTTCGGTATACAGATCATTGTCGATATCCACATCGTAGCCGCTTACGGTCTTTTCGTCTCCGTCGTAATCAAATTCTCCGCTGTGTTCGGTGATTGTGACGGTGACGGTTGCTTTTTCGATTATGAATTCTACGGGATCGCCTGCTACAAACTCTACTTCAACGTTTTCATCATCGTAGGATGCTTTGGTGATGTCGATATCTTCAGTGTAGGTATCTGCATCGATTTCTGTTATCGTTGTTGCTCCGTCGTAGCTGAACTTGCTTTCATCAAACAGATCATCGTCACTCGATGCAGTTACTTCCGTTCCGGATGTGAGTTCTTCACCGGTATACGTCTGTGTATCGCTTGTACCGTTGATGGTGATCGTGATCGCTGCTTTTTCGATTATTAATTTACCGGGGGTGAAGGTCGGCGTTTCGTAACTTGCAGTAACATCGGTTCCGTCGGATTTTGAGATAGTATAAACTACAGTTGTTTCGGCGGTATCCGCAGAAACTGCGAACTCACCGTTATCGTACGTATCCGCATCGGTTCCTTTTGCGGGGGTATATGTTACGGTAAGAACGTCGCCTTCGGCAAGTCCTGCAACCGTATAATCATCGGTTTCAATGGTTTTGCCGGTGGTGCCGGTTATTGTTTCGGGGAGGGTGTAGCCGTTCTGTTCAGATCCGTTATAATCAACGGTTTTATCTTTTACGGTAACAGTTAATGTTCTTGTTTTAACTTCCAGTGTACCGAGGTTTTCGGTTATAGTGTAGTTATCGGGGTTTACATCGCCCCAGGAGATTTCATAAGCGTTTTCGCTTGATCCGACTTCCGTCTGGCTGCCGGTTGCTGTTACGGTTACCTTATTTGCATCAGCATCTACAAGACCTTCAAGGGTTGCTCCGCTGTTTGTAAGAGGTGTGCCGTCATACTGTTTTTCGTCGCTCTCAGTGGTGACGGTAAGAGAAACGGGGAGAATCTGAAGACGTCCGGGACGGACATAGAGGCTTACGCTGTAGTTGTCGTCAAATGTTACGTCCTCAGAGGTGAGCGCGAGATTATATGTATAATCCCCGACGTCTTTTTCCGCGAGGACGTAATATCCGAGGCCTGCCGCGCCTTTTTCATAAGTTACATTATCAAGAGCAATAACTTTTGCCCAAATTTCATCCTGATATTCTTCTGCATAGCCCTCGTGGCTGATTATAACGTAAGCCGCGCCGTTTGGAGCTTCCTTGGTCGGGTTTGTAAAGCCGGTTTTGTAGGGATTTCCGTTGTAGTAAGCACCTGTCCAGCGGTCTGGTTCAATACGGATGGTAACGTTGATTCTGGTTACTTCCAGGTTGCCGCTGATGTAACGGATTGTATAATAATCGGACGAAACAGGCGTATCCGCGGTAATCTGAGCGTTTTTCGGGGTTACGGTTGCGGTACCCGCATTCAGACGGCCGAGAGGCGACGTTGAATCGGCACCCGAATATGTGAATTCTACAGATGTAATTGAGTGTCCTTCAAGAAGACCTTCAACAATAATCTGGTCTGCAAGGGCTTCGGGGAGTGCAAGAACTTCTCCGTCATACTGTTTGCTTGCGCTTACAGCGGTAATCGTTACTTTCTTCTGATAGAAAACAGTAAATTCAAGTCCGCTTTCTGCGATTGCGTCGGTTATCTTATAGTCGGTGCCGGCAGCAGAACCGGTTTTTGAGGTTCCGACAACGGCTTTGTAGATTTCGTAGCCCGCGATAGGCGTGCGGCTGAGAGTGAACGTTTTACCTACTTTATAGCTGTTTACATCGTCATCCGTAAGAGCGTTTCCGTCCATATCAACGTAGTGAACGGTTACGGTTGCGCTTCTGTATGCGGAATAGTAGAAATAGAAAACGTTATTTTCTTCAACCGCAGTGAGAACGAACGATTTTTCGGCAGCATCGGGGAAGAATTCCTTGCCCGAAAGGGAAGCGGGAAGCATGCTGCTGTTAACGGCTTTAGCTATTTCAACAACGGATGCGGTGCTGCCGGGGACCTTGGGCATCACTTTTGTTTCGGCAACAATGATTTCCTCGCCCGGGAATTCCTCGGGATCGAGAACATACTTAACGGTATATGACGTGTATTCGCCTTTTTCGACGTAGACAAGCGTTATTACGTTTTCGCTGGCATCGCCGGAAAGCTCTATGGAAGCGCTTGTTTCCAGAGGGCGGTATCCGGCAACCGCTATTGCCTGTTCGGTTACGGTCTGACCGACGGTAAAGTTGGGGTTGGTAACCGTTTTTTCGGGGGCAACGGGGAGGTGGTCATCGGAATTGTCAACGTATTCAACGGTATAGCCGAGGGTCTGCTGCGTCCAGTGAGCATAAACCGTTGTATCGGACGTTATCTGAGTATTCCAGTCAAAGAGATCGGTACCTGTTGCCGCGGCAAACCAGCCGTCAAAAACATAACCTGACTTGGAAGGCGTTCCGGGGTTTGATGTTTTGCCGTATTTTTCAACGGTAACGTCGTCAAAGAGCTTGCTGGAAGTGTTTGCTCCGTCAACAAAGCTTACCGTATAAGAAGGAGCTGTCCACTTTGCGTAGAGCACGAGCGCTACGCTGCCGTTCGTGGCGCCTGCCGGCATCTTGCTGAAGGTGTAGGGAGTTCCTTCGCACCCTGCGTTATCATACCAGCCGCCCCATATGAAGTCGCTGTCAACTCCGCACTCGGCTTGCGTAGGAGTCCAGTTGTAAGTGCTGCTTGTGATGGTGGCGTCATATTTGACGTTAGAGATCGTCTTCAGCTTGTCGGTTCCGTGATAGTACTCGATTTGATAAGTATGTCTCTTATAATAGAAATTGTAAGCGGTAATTGTACCCCAAGAAGTGGTGTTGTCCGAGTGGTCGTATGTATACCCGGAAATCTCTTTAGGATTATAATTGCCGCTGGGAGCAGTCTGGCTGTATAGAGTGGACAACGTATAACCGTTATCATCCGCATTCTGCAGATAATAGTTGACCTGAACGTTGTTGTTATTGTTCCGCCAATGGCCTGTTACCGAAATACTCGTTCCTGTGTTCGGCAACAGCGCATCCATTACTCGGAGGATTTTCGATGCATAAGAGGTGCCTTGGCAACTCCAGTAGTAGAAATAATAACCATTGTTATTATCCCAAATTGTCGCGTTGCCGCCGTTCATCGGCCATTTGGCTGAAATGTCCTCGCCGAGTTTTGCGGTAAAACTATACTTGGTGTTGTCGCTAGCTCGATAGGTCGTTCCGCCTATGGTCATCCGGTATCTGCCGTTGTTGCTGCTATTGTGGATTGTAAACGTGAAGGTATAAGTAGTTAACTTATAATACACGTACAGAACCGCGCTGCCGTCTGCCGTGATCACGACGCTGGATTCTGCGTTTCTCGTTGTATCCTTTTCCCAGCCCTTCTTGGTCTTGTCGGGAACACTGTTGTCGTTGGCAAATACGGTCGAACCAACCGTGCCGTTGCCGGTCTCGGAGTTGTCATAGACATAGGACGACTGCGTTCCGGCATCGTTATATTTTTCGAACATATAAACGATAGTGTAGTTTACGGTATCGCCGGTCCAGTTTGCGTAAAGAGTGGTATTATCGTTAATGGTTACAGTGCCGGTAACTTTCTGAGTGAGTTCGGCATCCGTATACCAGCCCTCGAAGGTATAGCCCGCGCGGGTGGGAACGGTTGAGGAAGGAGTATATTCGGTTCCGTAAGGAACGGTGGCGCCGCCTACGTAGCTGCCTCCGTTTGACTCATAGGAAACCTGGAAATTCTTACGGGTATATTTAACTTCAAGTTCCTGACCTTCAGCCTGGGTAACCTGCTGACCTTCGGCAAGCTCAAGAACCGCAAAATCAAACGTTTTGACGGCGGGGGTTACATAGCTGTTAAGGACGCCGAAGATATGCACTCTGGAATCCGGAATTTCCGTATATCCGCTGCCGGTAAGATCTTTGAGCATATAAACGAAATCGTATTCGGCAGTATACTCTACATATTCGATATCGCCTGAATACTCGTTTTGTTCGTCAAAGTCATCCTGAGTAATCTCAAGGGTGGGAGTGCTCGGATAATAGAGAGGTCCGCCTGCAACTTCGTCGGGGTCGGTCTGAGTAGTGCCGGGTGTGGTAATCGTATAGGGCAGGTCGTGAGCTTCAACTTCGATAAGCTCCTCATTGAAAACTACCTCACCGTTGTTGCCCGTATACCAATATTTTACGCTAATTATATATACATTAATGGGACGGAATTCCGCAATTGCTCTAAAGCTTTCTGTAACAACGGTATCGGCAGTAACTTCTTCACCGGTGTCTTCATTAACCCATTTAACAAAGACCTTGCCTGCGACGAACGGATCCTGAGGCATAGTCTGGATAGCTTCGCCGCTGGATTTGAAATACTGAGCAAGTCTTTCTATAACCGATCCGTCGTCTGCAAGAACAACGAACGAAACGGCATACTGATCTTTGAACTTTGCAACAAGAGTAAGATCAGACGTAACGGCTTCGCCACCTGAATACTCCGTATCGCCGTCAAACCAGCCGTCAAAGTCTTTACCTTCGACAACGGGGTCTGCGGGCAGAGTGAGGGTGTCACCCGAATAATAGGTATCTGTTGTATGGGTTTCACCTTCTACAATATACTTAACGGTGAAAACGTTCTGTTCGTATTCTGCCCATACGGCAAGCGTTCTGGTATCCTGAGCAGATTCCACACCGTTTAATGCAACATTATTGGAAAAATCGCCGTCAGCATAAACCCATTTGGCAGTGTGTCCCTGTTTGGCCGGAACTGTCGGAATATCGTTAAGACAGTAGCTTGAACCGGCATCTACGGTTTTTGTAGTTACGACCTCCGCTAATGTATCATCTTTGTAAAAAGTGACGGTATATAAGATTAGTTCGTAATCGGGCACGATGACGGTATCATCAGTGGGGGTAAACGTTTCGTCGATACGATCGCCGGTTTTTCTTATCTCGTTGCCCTGTCCGCCCTGGACTATCTCGCCGATCGCCCAGTACGCGTCGCGATCATCTCGGGGAATAACTGCCGGAAGATTTTCTCCGATAGCTTCGCCCTTGGTTACCTCAACGGTTTTGTGAACCTCTGCGTCGCGGTTGTAGAACGTGACTGTCCACGTTTCTTCCGTTTCGGCAAAGGCACCGAGAGGCATCAGGCTGACTGTCATTATAAAGGCTATAAAGAAAGCCAGCATTCTGTTGATTCCAGATGTTTTTTTCATAAAAATTCTCCTCTTGCGATTCTTGTGTATATATTAAGAATAGAAAAATAACACAAAACCACATATTTATCATTATACAGTATAAATTATACCACACCCATATGAGTGTTGTCAAGGGTTTTACGGCAAAAAATGGGAAAATTCAAAAAAAAAAAAAAAATAACAACAAAATAATAATTCGGAGCGAAAAATACATATTAAAATATGATAAAACGGCAATAACTCATGTTTATGTAAGGCAAAGCGTTTCCGGCCTGCGCAAACTATTATAATATTGAAGATAAGTATTGACATTCCGTTAAAAAAATAGTATTATTATCGCATATGAGCAGTTATTGACGGTCTCTGTTGATATTTTTCCGTTTTTATGTTATAATCTCTTTATCGGAGTAACCGTTTCGGAGGCATTATGAGTCCTTTTGACATATTTGCGCAGGCGCTCGGGTTTATAGGCGCGGGAATTTACGTTTTTTCGTTTCAGATAAAAGACGTAAAGAAGCTGTTTATTATGCAGTCTGCAGGCGCGGTGTTTTTCGTCGTGCATTTCGTCCTTCTCGGAGCATATACGGGAGCGCTGCAAAATTCGCTGGCGATCCTGCGCGGAATAATACTTCTTTTCCGCGATAAAAAATGGGCGAGGAGCAAATTTACGCTTGCAGGACTGATACTGTGCTTTATCGTTTCGGGCATAGTCACTTATTCGGGCGTTCTCGGCTTGCTGCCGATGATAGCGATGATAGTAAGCACGCTTGCTATGTGGACGGGCGACGGATTTAAAATCCGTGTGACCCAGCTTGCGGCAACATCCCCTTTATGGCTGATTTACAATATTTCGGTAACGTCAATTTCGGGAATACTTACGGAGTCTTTCAATATAGTTTCGGTAATTGTTTCGTTTATAAGATACGGTAAAAATTATGATAGTGCGTCAAAAGAAAATTGAAAGGAAAACAAAATGGAACTGAAAGAAGCGCGCGTAAAATATAAAAAACTGCAGGAAAAGCTTGCGGCATTCGACCATGCAACGTCGCTGATCAATTTTGACGGAGTAACGACCGCCCCGAAAGGGACCGCCTCAAACAGAAGTCAGACCCTTTCTGTGCTAAGCGAGGAGGAATACCTTCTTGCAACGGGCAAAGAGACGGCAGAGCTTCTCGAATTTCTGGACAGCCGCAGGGACGAGCTGACGGAAAAAGAAAAAAGATCGGTATATCTTGCGCTGAAAGATATCCGAGAAATGCAGAAAATACCGATGGATGAGTATATTGAATATCAGAAGCTTATGGTTGAAGCGGACGAAGTATGGCACAGAGCGAAGGAAACAAGCGATTTTGAGCTTTTCCGCCCCGTCCTTGAAAGGATAGTCAAATTTACGCTTCGTTTTGCGGGACTGTGCGCGCCGGAAAAAGACCCGTACGACTACTGCATAGACCGATACGCCGAAGGGCTTACAACGGAAACATGCGACCGCTTTTTTGACGCGCTGAAAAGCAGGATTGTCCCGCTTCTGAAAAGAATTTCGGAAAGACCGCAGATATCGGACGCCTGTATATGCGGGGATTTCGATAAAAAAGCCCAGGAAGATTTTGCGTATGAGCTTATGAAAACGATCGGTCTCGATTTATCCCATTGCGGACTTGCCGAAACGGAACATCCTTTTACTACGAGTCTCGGCTCGCACCGCGACGTCCGCATAACGACGAATTATCACCGCGAAAACGTTTCGTATTCGATGTACAGCGTAATTCACGAAGGCGGACACGCGCTTTACGATTCGGGGTCGGATGACGACCTTGCGTATACGAATCTTGACGGCGGCGCAGCTATGAATATCCACGAAAGCCAGAGCCGTTTATATGAAAACATTCTCGGAAGGAGCCGCGGGTTCATAACATATATTTTTCCCGTTATGCAAAAATACTTTCCGTCTCAAATGGCAGGCTATACAGCTGAAGACGTTTACCGCGCAGTAAACATGGTCACGCCTTCACTTATCCGAACGGAAGCGGACGAAGTAACCTACTGTTTGCATGTAATGATCCGCTACGATCTCGAAAAGCGCCTTATGCACGGCGAGCTTGAAGTAAAAGATCTTCCCTCGGAATGGAACAGACTTTACAAAGAATATCTCGGCATAAACGTCCCAAGCGACAGAGAAGGCGTTTTGCAGGACAGTCACTGGTCAGGCGGACTTATCGGATATTTCCCGTCCTACGCTCTCGGAAGCGCTTACGGCGCTCAGTTTTTGCGTAAAATGAATGAGGAAACAGACGTTGAGAAATGTATGTATTCCGGTAATTTCAAGCCGATAAACGAGTGGAACAGAAATCATATATGGAAATACGGAAGAATGCTGAAACCGGAAGAACTGCTTGAAAATGCTCTCGGCGAACCGTTCGATCCAACGGTTTACACAGATTATCTTGAAAAGAAATACACAGAGATATATAATCTTTAACAGCTGAAAATATTACGGAAAGGTTCGAATTTCAATGACTTATAACGACGATATCAGAACGAACGAGCATTTCCCATCCGAAGTAAATGCCCCTGGACGTTCGGACATCGAACTTATTTTACGCAATTACGGAATCAATACCGTCGGTTATATACAGCTGATCGATTCCACCCGCGATGCTGACGACATACGTCTGAACTATATCATAGATAAAAAATATGTACTAAGGTTTTGCAATGATCCTGCAATTACGGAAAACCGTTTGAGCGAGCTTAACAGACTTGTCGGAAGATACCATGATGCAGGGATAGTATGTCCCGGATTTATCATGCAAAAAAACGGCAAATATCTTCATGACAAAACACCTTTAAAATATTATCTTTCAGAGTATATCGACCTGCGTTTGGCGAGCGAAGTAAATCTTAAGGACGCTAAAAGCCTCGAAAAAGAAATTACCGACAGTGTTGCAATGTTTGCGGAAAGATACCGCAATATTGATCTTTCTTCCACATTCGGGATGTACAGCCTTTTTGATCTTGCCCCGTACGACAAAGAGATCGGTATCGATGAAAAAGAGGATAATTTCAACGAGCTGATCGTCTGTCTGCAGGAGATCAGGCAGAATGATCTTGCTGATCGACTGACAAAAAGGCACAAAGAAATTCGTGAAAAAATTAAAGCCGTATACACCGGTCTTCCGCGTTGTGTATTTCAGGCAGACGAAAACTTTTCGAATGTTCTGATCGATAATAACGAACACTTTGCCGGGTTCATAGACTTTAATATGGCGGGAACAGAGGTCGTTGTGAACCAGCTTGCAAATCTGGCGGGCTTTGATTTTGATGAAGAAAACCATTCGCCTATAGGGGCTGCTGACAGGTTGAACAGAGCTGTATCTTCATACCGTGAGAACGCAGAACGAATGCTCAGGATATATCATGCCGAAAAAGAGGAGCGACAGGCGATGTCGCTGTATGCATGGATCGTTATGGCTTGCCAATGGCCGATTTTCTGTTTTTTCAGAAACGGGCTGAAGAATAGCGAATTAAGGAATGAGATCACTGAAATTCTGTCAATGATCACAGATCTTCCCGAAGATCGTTTATATATTTGAAACGTCATACCGCCTTCCGTAAAAACAGATATTGCGGAGGGCGGCTTTTATATCTTGTTTTTTAATATGCTGTCTTTATCAAACATCATAAAAGGGATCCGGACAAAATTGTTGTGACACGATCATCAACGGCAATTTCACATAAAATTTACAAATTAGGACTTGTAATATCAAGCAAACTATGATATAATATTAAAGTATTGAAAAAAGATTATATATACAGGGGTATAGCTCAGCAGGTAGAGCAGCGGTCTCCAAAACCGCGTGCCGAGGGTTCGATCCCTTCTGCCCCTGCCAGAAAAGGATTGCTATCTTGACAAAGGCAGCAATCCTTTTTCTATTTCTTCGACAACGGCAATTAGTATTATTCCTGATTGATTTTTGCTGCATTTGCATATTATAATACAGAAGAACTCTATGAAAGGTGTGTACACCAATGATTATTACTATCGCCTGATAACTGAATAGAGGCGCAGAGCATGATGGAGGGGTATACCCCTCTGATTTGGCGCGCCGTTTTTGGGTAACTTCTTATAGTGGGAACCGCAGGGTGCAGCCACGACGGGAGCTGCTTCGCTGCGGTATTTTTGCGCCTTTTTTCAGGCGCCGACGCCATACAGGAACGATTACATATCAAATCTTACATTCAAGGAGAAAAACCAATTATGATAATTAAACTGGAACCTATCAATGATGATAATAGAGAAGCCGTTCTTGCCCTTTCCGTACGAGAGGATCAGCCCTTCGTCGCAACAAATGAAGTTTCGCTGCGGCAGGCGGACGAGGCCAACGCGGAGCAACCCGGCGTTGCCCGGCCCTTTGCCATCTATGCAGATGAGAAGCTGGTAGGCTTCTGCATGTTCGCATTCAATCCTGAAGACGAGGACGAGGACGACCGCTACTGGCTCTGGCGGTTCATGATCGACAAAAACGAACAGGGCAAGGGCTACGGTCAGGCCGCCCTGCAGGAGATCATCAAATACTTCAAAGAAAACGGCGCCGACCGGCTCTTCCTGTCCACCGAGCCTGAGAACGAGCGCGGCCTGCACGTGTACCATAAGGCCGGCTTCCGGGAAACCGGGTGCATCGACTGCGATGAGGCCGTTCTGAGACTGTGGCTGAAGAAGAAAACAAAAAAAGAACAGAACAGATTTCTTTGGTACGGCGTCAACGTGAAGGAGCGTCTGCGGATCAGAGAGAAAAACGGCTACGGTGTGAGCATTGCGATCGCAAGTGGAAATGAGCTCGAGACCTACTGCGCCGGCAGCGGACGCTGCGGCGAGGATTTCCCGGTGAACCCGGATATGCTGTTTCAGGCGGGCTCTGTATCGAAACCCATGTTCGCGCTGACTCTCCTGCGGTACGTGGACAAGGGGCTGATCGATCTTGACGCGGATATCTCGGGCGTGGTGCCGGAATTTGTCAAGAAGGGTCCGGTGACCTTCCCCGCATTGCTTTCCCACACGGCGGGCTACAACCTCCACGGCTTCCCCGGCTATCCCGCAAAGCACGAGCCGCTTTCACTTGAAGACGTGCTGAACGGCAAGGGCAACACACCGAAACTCAGAAGGATTCGTCCTTACGGCAAACAGCATATGTACTCCGGCGGCGGCTACACGCTGGCCGAGCTCGCCTTCACGCGGATCACCGGAACGACGCTGCGGGAGGCATTCCAGAAAGAGGTTGCCGAGCCGCTGGAACTGAAACGCACCGGCTTCTTCCAGCCACTGGACGAGGAACTGGTTGCCAATGCCGCCTTCGGCTTCCGGCTGGCGCAGAAGGAGGACCCGGCCCACGGCTATCATTACTATCCGGAGCACGCAGCTGCGGGCCTTTGGACCACACCCAC
>JAFRTE010000029.1 GCA_017427285.1 Clostridia bacterium | reverse complement strand
TGTACAATGCTGATGCTCCCACTCAGTGGGGTACTTGAAAAGCTGGTTTGCAAGTTAATCCCGGATGCGAAGGAGCCGGAGAAGGCAAAAGAACTGGACGAACGACTGCTTGGAAGTCCCGCTCTTGCACTGAATCAGTGCAAGCAGGTGCTTGATAAGATGGCTGTTTCTGCAATAGAAGCATTAAAGGCGAGCACCGATTGCGTTTTGAAATATGATGCCGGAGTAGCAGAAATAATCAGAAAAGCAGAAGATAAAACTGATCATTATGAAGACATTCTCGGCACATATCTCGTAAAGTTGACATCCCACCAGCTCGGAGAGGAAGAAAGCGTAACAGCGACCGAATATATGAAGTTGATCGGTGATTACGAGCGTATTGCCGATCACGCTGTGAATATTCTTGAATCTGCGGAGGAAATGATGCAGAAGAAAATCGTCTTCTCCGAAGAGGCAATAAAGGAATACCGAAGTATCTGTTCTGCGATTTCCGAAATTCTTGATCTGTCCTATCAGGCATTTGCAAGCGGTGATTTCACGGCCGCAAGAAATACCGAGCCTCTGGAACAGGTTATTGATTCGTTGAAAGAGGAACTTCGCACCCGCCACATTCTCCGCCTGCAAAAAGGCGAGTGCTCGGTCGATGCCGGTTTTATTTGGTCAGACTTGCTGACAAATCTAGAGCGTGTTTCGGATCACTGTTCCAATATCTCGGGATGTGTGCTTGATACTGTAGGACATACAATGAACATCCATGAGAACCTAAGAATATTCAGACAGTCAGACGAGGATTATAAACAGCAATATCAATTGTTTCTGAAAAAATATGAACTGTAATCCTTACAACTGTCAATCATCATCGTATGAGTTTTTCAATATCAGTGGAATATATATTTATTCTGCCGCACATTTAACATCAGCCTCCCGACTGCATATGATTAAGAAAAACAAAATCGGGAGGTTTTGTTATGTTCAGAAAGAAAAAAGATGTTCGCGTCCTGGAATTATCCCCGGCGGAGAAACGACTGTTGATCCATGCCATGCTCCATTTCCGTAATAAACTTCTGGCAACCGGGAGGCCGACGGAGGACGTGAACAAGATCCTGCTGAAAATCATATAGAACGCATGATTTTTTCATCAGACTGTCCTCACGGTCTCGAAGCGCAGTCCCGATACACCTTTTAATGATATATAGTCATAATATACTGATGTTATTTTTGGTAATCGCTTAAAAATCTCACTTTTGTTTATTATTTCAATCAAAATGATTGCTTGACTTGCAGTTTTGATATGATATAATATGAGCGTAAGCTTACAAAACACATTTTACGGAGGTTAACAATATGACATCTTTAAGCGATCGGCTGAAAAGACTACGCAAAATTAACGATCTTACGCAGGAACAGCTTTCAGACTGCATGGGCGTATCGCCACAGGCGGTAAGCAGATGGGAAACAGGCGCAACATGCCCCGATATTTCCGCCCTGCCCCAGCTTGCGGAAATTTTCAATATAACCGTTGACGAACTATTGGGAGTTGACGAAAAAAAGAAGCAGAAGGAAATATCCGACGTGATATCCGCCTGTGAAAAGAAAATTAACAAAAATATCACGGAAGAACCCATAGCCAGACTTCGCGAAGCGCTGGGGTTTTACCCTAATAACGACAGGTTGTTAACGTGTCTTATGTATGCTCTTTACGCGGCGAGCGAGGATGAGGATCTTTGCCGCGAATATGATTCCGAGATAGTATCGATCTATTATCGCATACAGAAATATTCGACGGATAACTACTGCCGCAACGAATCAAAGCGCCTGATGTTCAGGCATTATTGCGATACAAACAGGCCTGACGAAGCAAAACGTATCGCGGCGGAAATGCCGAAGATCGAAACGTCCTTTGAACGCAATATTTATTGGGCGCTGGAAGAGAAAGAAAGAGCGCAATATTTAAAAGAATGCATTTCAGACGATCTTCGCCAGCTCGTGTGGGACATATGGGCGTTTTCTGTTCACGCAAAACTTGAAAAAGACAGTATAAAACGTCTTGACCGCTTACGCGAAGGCATTGAAAAAAGCGTTAAAACCGAATTTTCTTTAAAAGACTGACTGTAAAACTTTTATACGGCAATAAGGACCGCGGAAGAGTAATTCTTCCGCGGTCCTTTTACTGTTTATTCAGTTATGCGTTAAATTTCTTTTTTGCGAAGAAGCATATGCCTGCGGTGAAGAGCAACGAGGCGACAATTATCGGGGTTGCGTTGGTGGTTTCGACTTCGTCATCGCCTGTGTCGGGGATTACTACCGGTGTTTCGGGTGCCGTGTACTTGTTCGTTATAACAAATCCGGTTTCTGCATCGCCGGCTATGATCGTCATGTAGTTTTCTACAGATTCTTCAATTATGCCGTAT
>JAFRTE010000028.1 GCA_017427285.1 Clostridia bacterium | reverse complement strand
TCATTTCTTTTACGATTATTTTTCGAAATCGTGCGGAGCGCTCTCATTAAATCCGGGATATCAGATGAAATGGAAATACAATATCGATTCTTGTATATTCAGGCAGGACTGATAATCTGCATAAGGGAATGGCTCGAAAACAACTGCGACGTACCTCCGGCAGAGTATTCAAAAGTTCTTTATGGTTGCGTGCAGAATGCTGCAAAGAATCAAAGATCAGAAAATGAGATGTAAAAAAATGCAGTTTCTGTTTCAGGGATGATACGGTATTAAATATTTCAAGGGAAAGACTGAGTACAAGCTAAAATATAAACTGAAAACCGTATTTCACATAAATCCGCCTTAGATTATCTACGGCGGATCTTGACGTTTCGAATGTTTTTTCGTATTTACTCGTTTAAAAAGAACCTGCATATGCAAGTACTTTTCAGGAGGGGAAAGAGGGATTCGCCGTCTGCGTCGCTTCACTCGCATACTGACCGCTCAGCGCAAGCGCTTCGCGATTTTTGCTGCAAACTCTCCACAGGAGACTTTGCTTATTGCAAAAACTCTCACGGGTTCGAATCCTATACAGTACACAAAAAGTAAAGGAACAGTCAAAAGACTGTCCCTTAACTTTGGCGGAGAAAGAGGGATTCGCCGTCTGCGTCGCTTCACTCGCATACTGACCGCTCAGCGCAAGCGCTTCGCGATTTTTGCTGCCAACTCTCCACAGGAGACTTTGCTTATTGCAAAAACTCTCACGGGTTCGAATCCTATACAGTACACAAAAAGTAAAGGAACAGTCAAAAGACTGTCCCTTTACTTTGGCGGAGAAAGAGGGATTCGAACCCTCGAAACGCTTTCACGTTTACATGATTTCCAATCATGCGCCCTCGACCAGCTAGGCGATTTCTCCATGGTCGAAATTGATGTAAATAATATACTCTTGCTTACGGCATATGCCGTCAACGAAGTTAATTATACACCATGGGCATAAAAAAATCAAGTCTTTTTTATAAAAGACATAAAGATTTTACATTTCATTTCTTTTGATACGGTTCAATCAAAACGCGGCCGCAAAACAGAACCTGCCCGAAAGAGATAAACAATTATTAAAACCGCGTAAAAATGCTTGACACAAAGAAAGTGTTATGATATAATTTTCCCGTAAAAATCGCATTTGACGGAGGAGAAAGAGATGAACAGATATTTAAGCGATATTCTTGCCGGTAAGGAAGACAACTATATGCTTCCGTTTTACTGGCAACACGGAGACCATTACGAAAAGATACCAGAGCAGGTAGAGTCGATATACAGAAGCGGCTGCCGCGCACTTTGCGTTGAGTCGCGTCCGCATCGTGATTTCTGCGGTGAAACGTGGTGGCGGGATATGGATCTTATCATTTCCGAGTCTGCAAAGCGCGGAATGAAGGTATGGATACTTGACGACGACCATTTCCCGACGGGACATGCCGTAGGACAGGTCAACAAGCACCCAGAACTGCGCAAGTGGCAGCTTGTTGAAAGACATGTTGACGTTATCGGTCCGCTGAAAGACGCTCTGCTGATAGCCGACCCCGTAAGCGACGAGCATGTTTTTCTCGGTGCATACGCATATCTGCGCACGGGGAAAGGCGAAGAATGCGAGGCAAAGCCGATATGTCTTTCGGCAGGGCATAAAAACGGATTTTTGCAGTTTTCAGTTCCCGAAGGATGTCTGAGAGTATTTTTCCTTTACAAAACACGTAAAGGCGGCAGAGACGGCTATATAGACATGCTCAGAGAAGAGTCTGTAAAACTGCTGGTAGACGCGGTATACGAAACACATTTTGAGCATTACGGAAAATATTTCGGGAATACGGTTGCGGGATTTTTCTCTGACGAGCCTTTTTTCGGAAACGGCTGGTACGGGCCTCATGATACGGATTACGGAATGTATAACCACCGCCTCGGACAGCCCGGACTTGCTCTGCCCTGGAACGACCGCATTATAGGAATGATGGAGGAAGCGACGGGCGAAGACGCGCTTTCGCTGCTCCCCGCTTTATGGTTTGATTTCGGTGAAATCACGCATAAAATCCGTCACGCATATATGGACGCGGCAACTAAGCTTTACAGAGACTGTTTTACGAGGCAGCTCGGCGACTGGTGCGAGGCGCACGGCGTAATGTATATAGGCCATATTATAGAGGACATGAACGCGCATGCAAGACTCGGCTGCAGCGGCGGACATTATTTCCGTTCGCTTGACGGTCAGCATATGAGCGGGATCGATATAGTCCTTCATCAGATAATGCCGGGTATGTCTGAATACATACATACCTCGTCCACCTTCGGCAACAACGCAGATCCCGAATTTTTCGACTATGTGCTTGCAAAGCTTGCATCGTCATTTGCGAATATAGGTACGCAGACGGAAGGACGCGCGATGTGCGAAGTATTCGGCGCATACGGATGGGCGGAAGGTTCGCCGTGTATGAAATGGCTGCTTGACTACCTGCTCGTTCGCGGCGTAAACCATTTTGTACCGCACGCATTTTCACCGACGTTCCCCGACCCGGACTGTCCGCCGCATTTCGGAGCGGAAGGCAAAGACCCGCAATACGACGGTTTTTCGAAGATTATGGCTTACGGAAACAAAGTTGCGCATCTTTTATCAAACGGCAGACATGTTTCGGACGTTGCGGTGCTTTATCACGCCGACGCGGAATGGGGCTCGTTTGACGGCGGAGCAATGCTTACGCAGGTTCCCGCAAAAATGCTTTACGACGAGCATATAGATTTTGATATCCTGCCCGCAGATTGCTTTATAGACGGCACAGGCAGCCGCGTATTCCCCGCGAGAGCCGAAAACGGGCGTCTTTGCGTTGGAAAACAGAGTTACGGATGTCTCGTTTTACCGTATGCGGAATATCTGCCCGAAAAGATAGAAAAGGCGTTTGAAGAGCTTGAAAATCAAGGCGTTCGTATTATAAGAATGAAGAAAGATCAGACGAAAAAGGAGCTTATCGAGCGCGTTGACAATGCGATCACAAGAGACGTTACGGTCGAGGGCAAATATCCCCTGCTTCGCATCGCGCATTATTCGTTTGACGATTCGGATGTATACATGTTCGTTAACGAATCGATCGCGGACTGCGTTTCAACCGATGTATATCTCCGCGCCGCCGAAAAATACGAGGGCGGCACCGTAACGGACCTGCTCAATGACAGTATTTACAGCGTAAGACTGAATAACGGAAGGATGAATATTTCGCTTGCGCCTTATCAGTCCGTAATAGCTGTGTTTGAAAAGGACGGAGAACGGTTTAAATCAGTGCCCGCAAAAGCGGCCGTATCTCTTTGCGACGCGGAGCTGAAATTCCGCATAGAGACCGCGGGATACGAAAATCTGACCGAGTTCAGACCTTATAAAGACTGCGCTGACAGCAAAAACCTGCCGAATATCACTGACGTAAACGAAAATCCCGCATTCTCGGGAACGGTAAGATACACCTGCAGCTTTGACAGACCAAACGGCGTTTGCGGCATCGATTTCGGCGCGGTAGGACAAAACATCCGCCTTACAGTCAACGGCGCGGACCTCGGAATAAGAGTATGCCCACCCTACTCGTTTGATATTTCGTCCGTTTTGAAGGACGGAGAAAACGAGATGGTCGCATACGTATCGAATACGCTGGCAAATGCGATAAGGGACGGATTGTCAAACTATATGGCAATACCGGCATCCGGAATAATCGGTCCCGTAAAGTGGATAAAAACGGAATAATAGCCGTTGATTTGCGATCGGGCTCTCTGATTATGGGAGCCCGATCTGCGTTATTATAAAATTTGCATAATTATTTTCGTAAAAAAATCGCCGATTTTGTTGCTTTTTGAGATTGACAACTCATCATTATTATAGTATAATATTATTCAAAGTAAGATTGATTTCTTTACGGGTTTCATCTTCTTCGATCAATAAAGGAGAACGCATATGATCAATCAAAAAATAACCGTAACAAATTCGGTAGGTCTGCATGCAAGACCGGCAACTTTCTTTATACAAAAGGCAAACGAGTTTAAATGCTCTATCTGGATAGAACGTGAAGACCGCAGGGTAAACGCAAAGAGTCTGCTCGGCGTTTTGTCTCTTGGTGTTACAAAGGGCAACGAAATAAATATAATTGCGGACGGATCTGACGAGGCGGCCGCAATAAAGGCGCTTTGCAGCATGATTGAAAGCGGTTTTTCGGCTTCGCTGTGATTTTAAGTGAATTAAAAGAAGCTTCAAACGGAAAGGTTTGAAGCTTCTTTTTTCAGTTATTGATTATTTAAGTTCTGCAAAGTATTTGATCGTTCTTACCATCTGGCTGGTGTAGGAGTTTTCGTTGTCGTACCAGGAAACTACCTGTACCTGATAGGTATCGTCGTCGATCTTTGTGACCATTGTCTGGGTAGCATCGAAAAGCGAGCCGTAACGCATGCCTATAACGTCGGAAGATACGATCTCATCGGTATTGTATCCGAAAGATTCGGAAGCTGCGGATTTCATAGCGGCGTTGATGCTGTCTTTTGTAACGTCTTTGCCCTTGATAACGGCAACGAGGATCGTGGTGGAACCTGTGGGAGTAGGAACTCTCTGAGCGGAACCGATAAGTTTGCCGTTAAGCTCGGGGATAACAAGACCGATAGCTTTTGCAGCGCCGGTGGAGTTGGGAACGATGTTTGCTGCGCCTGCTCTTGCTCTTCTGAGGTCGCCTTTTCTGTGAGGACCGTCAAGGATCATCTGGTCGCCGGTGTATGCGTGAACAGTCGTCATGATACCGGAAACGATGGGAGCATAGTCGTTGAGAGCTTTTGCCATGGGAGCGAGGCAGTTTGTGGTGCAGGATGCTGCAGAGATTATCTGATCTTCGGCAGTAAGGGTATTTTCATTTACGCCGTAAACGATGGTTTTAAGGTCGTTTCCTGCGGGAGCGGAAATAACAACTTTCTTTGCGCCTGCCTGAATGTGAGCCATGGATTTTTCTTTAGATGTGTAGAAACCTGTGCATTCGAGAACGACGTCAACGCCGAGCTCTTTCCAGGGGCAGTCTGCAGCGTTCTTTTCAGCGTAGATTTTAAGAACTTTTCCATCAACGGTGATCGTGCCTGCTTCGTCGTTTGACTCTACGGTGTGACCGAGATAACGACCCTGAGCGGTATCGTATTTAAGAAGGTGAGCAAGCATTTTGGGGCTTGTAAGGTCGTTGATAGCGACAACTTCGTAGCCTTCGGCTCCGAACATCTGTCTGAATGCAAGACGGCCTATACGGCCGAAACCGTTAATAGCAACTTTGATTGACATGAGTGATTTTTCCTCCGAATATATTAATTATTTTTTTGAAATTTTTACCATATATATTGTATACGAAAAATATGTCATAATCGGTAATTTTGATTAAATAAAAAAAACTTCGCATAAAACATAAGTAACAGATGACCCCGTTTTTTGTTAAAAATGACTAAAACGGTAAAACAGAGTGTTTTTTTACCGCAACACAGTCAAAAATGTGGGAATAATACTTATAATTAAGTAATTTATATTGACAAACAATAAATAATGTAATATAATTATAAAAAAAGACCCAAAGAGGTATCGGTATGAGCAAAATCAACGTTGCGATTGTAGGACTCGGCTTCGGAGGATGTTTTCCCGAAATATACAAGTATCATCCTGACGTAAACACGGTAGGAGTTTGCGATATTGACGAAAAGAGAACGGATACGTTCGTTGAACGTCTCGGACTGAAAAAATACCGTTCGCTTGATGAAATACTGGAAGATAAAAGCATTGACGCAGTCCATCTTGTAACTCCCATTCCCCTTCATGCGGAGCAGAGCGTCCGCGTATTGGAAGCGGGCAAGCACTGCGCCTGCACCGTTCCGATGGCAACTTCGCTTGAAGGAATAAGAAAAATAACCGAAGCGAAGCGGAAGAGCGGCAAAAACTACATGATGATGGAAACGACGCTTTACACATATCAGTTTTTTTACGTAAAGCAGATGATCGAAAGCGGAGAGATAGGCGACATACAGTTTATGCGAGGTTCGCACTATCAGGATATGGCGGGCTGGCCCGACTACTGGATGGGACTGCCTCCAATGTGGTACGGCACGCATGCGATAGGGCCTATGGTCGCGCTTTCTGGTTCGAGGATAAAGAGAGTTATATGTTTCGGGTCGGGAAAAATGGAGCCGTGGCTTTCTGAGCAATACGGAAATCCTTTCCCCGTTGAAAGCGCGCTTTTTGAATTTGAAAACGGGATAAAGGGCGAAGCGACCCGCAGTCTGTTTGAAACGGCGCGTATGTATCAGGAGGGAATGTTCGTTTACGGAAGCAAAAAATCGTTTGAATGGGGCTTTACGGACGGCGACGACCCGTATATAACAACGCTCGGTTCACTCGGCAACGGCCGCGGAAAATATACGGAATACAAAAAGACTGAGATGCCGAACTTCCATATGAGTCTTCCCGAAGAGATACAGCGGTTTACTGTTGGCGGCAATTTCGACCCGTTAAATCCGCAGGATTCACTCAAAAAAGGATCGGGCGGCGGACATCACGGCTCGCATCCGCATCTTGTTAACGAATTTGTAAGAAGCATCATTGAAGAAAGAAAGCCCTGGATAGACGAAAAACTCGGCGGTAATATTACTGCTGCGGGCGTCTGTGCGCATGAATCGGCAATGAAAAACGGCGAGCAGGTTATCATACCCGAATATTAATGTAAAAATACGGACGGATCTTTGCGGATTCGTCCTTTTTTTATTGACAATTTATAATTTTTATAGTAAAATAAAAGAAATAGAATTTATAAGGAGGGAAAGCCATGTTTTGCCCGAATTGCGGCAATAAAACGGAGGACGGAGCGAGATTCTGCCCAGAATGCGGAACGCCCATGCCAACGGAAGAAATAAGACGACCAAAAATCCCCCATTGTCCGAATTGCGGAACGGAAATAAAAGACGGAGCGAGATTCTGTGCCGAATGCGGAACGCCCGTTCCGGCCGCAGAGTCCGTTCAGGCGGAGATTGCGACAAAGAGTGCGGAACGCGACTATTACTGCCCGGAATGCGGCAATAAAATTGAAAAAGGGATAAAATTCTGCGGCGTTTGCGGAACGCCCGTTGAGACGGAAGCCACTGTTGCAGAAGAAGCGCCGACAGTTATTAATGAACGCGTTACGAAAGAGCCGCAGGCGGAGTATGTGACGGCGGAAGAAGCGCCCGCTGCGGTAGAGAGCGTAAAGGAAGAAATCCCCGTGGCAGCGCCACAGGTCGTGGTTGCGGCAGAAGAAGTAGTTGAAGAAAAAACGGAAGAAAACGTGATCTTCTGCTCGAAATGCGGGAACAAAATGGCTGCGGATTCGAAATTCTGCGGCGTTTGCGGAACGCCCGTTGAGACGGAAGCCACTGTTGCAGAAGAAGCGCCGACAGTTAATAATGAACGCGTTACGGAAGAGCCGCAGGCGGAGTATGTGACGGAGGAAGAAGCGCCCGCTGCGGTAGAGAGCGTAAAGGAAGAAATCCCCGTGGCAGCGCCACAGGTCGTGGTTGCGGCAGAAGAAGTAGTTGAAGAAAAAACGGAAGAAAACGTGATCTTCTGCTCGAAATGCGGAAACAAAATGGCTGCGGATTCGAAATTCTGCGGCGTTTGCGGAACGCCCGTTGAGAACGCATCCCCCACCCCCGAATTTGAAACAAAGGAAGCAAGTTTTCATGCTCCGATAGTTTCGGGCGAGGGATCTTTCGGAACTGTTGAAGTAAACGGGGGCGCGCAGGAAAGCCGCGGACCGGGACAAGTAATCGGAGACGCTTTTAAATCGCTGATTTCGTCTGTTACCGCTCTTTTTAAAAACCCGATAAAGCTTCTGCCTCCGCTCATTCTTGCGGTGCTGTGGCTTATAATAAATATACTGCAGGGATGCGGAATAAACATTCTGCCCGTAAAAGCATTTTCGTTCCTTACTTTTGCGGAAGCGGGAATGCACGGCGGAATTATGGGAGCTATCGGCGGTATAATCGGTAAGGGAATGTTTGCGGGCGCCGTTGTTTCGCTTATCGGTCTTTTTACGCGTAAAAACGGAGCAAAACGCTCGTTTGGGGATATTCTGAAAGGAGCTTTCGGAGTTTCCGCAGAAAGCATGTTTGCATATATTACGGGTATCGGTATTGCGATGCTTTTATATCTTTTCATTTCGGGCGGAGCTACCCGAGTATCGTTTATGGGCGGCGTTGCGGCTGCGTTTCTTGCGGCAAAAGCGGCTCTTAACAACGGTTTTCTTAAAAGACTGCTCGGTTCGTTTGTCCCGAAAGGAAGCAAGGGGGCAAGCGAGAGCATAAACGGCGTAATACGCGGACTTTCCGTTGGATTTGCAGCTTCCGCAATAATAGGTCTTACGGGAATAAATCTGATTCTTATTATTCTCGGCTCGCTTCTCGTTATCGCGGGAGGAATACTGTGGATTCTTCAGGCAACGGGCGCTGTAAAAATCGGAAACAGGGTGAATATGCAATGAAGAGAAGAATACTTGCCGTAATACTGCTTGTTTTGATGCTGATTCCGTTGTTTAGCTTAACGGTATATGCTTTTCCGTTTAATGAATTCAAGAGAGAGGACCACACTCTCGATATATCGATTCTGTATGACTCTGCGGATAATGAAAAATATATAGTTGCTGACGGACTGATGCTTACCAGAACGATTGAATACCAGGGAAGCAAACCTGACAGCGGACGGGCAATTTATACCCAGACTGCAAGACTTGAAATTGCTCTTCCGGACGGATATTTTGATTATGCAAAATACAGTTATAAAACAGATCCGGATAAATACGTGTTCAACGCAGGTGAGAGCGAAACATGGTTTAACCAGTATGCGGTTAATTCGGTTGACTACGGCATTTATTATACAATTAAAGATGTAACTATTTATCAGGTGGAACGATACGGGGAAGATAAGGATAAAACCGTAGCGGAACTCATGGAAAGAGAAGTAGACAAATACCGTAATCGTAAAGAAAACGAGAGTAACCAGGCTGACGACCCGTTTACAATAAGAGCTGAAAGCGACGGATATTCGATTATTTTGCACTATCAGCAACCGACCGTATTCGGCGCGCGATCTGACGGATTACCGATAAGCGCAGGATACGATGTTTTTGACTGTGTTTCCGATGAATGGACATACATACGGTTTATGTCATTTCCGGAGCTTCCGGGAATATTTATGAAAGCCATTTTCACTCAGAAAATAAGCAAGACAATTGAGATAGAAGATGAGTCGAACAAGAAGGCTTCCGATTTTTATCCGAATGACGGCGACTGGCAACCGCATTATAACAATGCCATTGAACGCATTGAAGGTTTTCTCAAACTGCATTTGGGTGAGAGATTTCTGGATATGGCTTCGCGAGTTTCAATAACATGGAACGATCCGGTAATTTCAGATGAATACGGAAAAACAGAAAACGAAGAAAAGCCACCTGTAAACTCCGGGATTACGCAAAACGCTGAGCAAAACCCCGGCGAAGACAGCGGAGTATCCGTCCCTGTTGCGATCGTTATAGGCGTTGCAGGCGGCGGAGCGGCGATAGTAGGTGCTGCTGCCGTCGGTGACGGAGGAGCAGGAGACGACAGAAAGAAATCCTATAAAATGTATATTCAGAAGGACTTCGGGGACGCCATAAGACGCGGAGCGGATAAGCCGTCCGTAATACGCGCCCGAATGGCGGAAGTGAGCGAATTCGGACAGGAAACGGACAGAGACGACCTGACGGCAAAAATAAGCGTATCCGCAGACGGAATGGCAATAAACGGAGTTGCGCTTGCGGGAAGATACATAGAGGCAACGGTAAGCGTGCCGGCGGAATATCAGAAGGATACCGCAACGATTTCATTTGTTTTTACCGGCGAGGGCGGAACTTTTACGAATAACGTGGTTTTCCGAATTGTTGACGGTCCCTCATTGAAATTCGTCGACGAAAGGGACGGAACGCTTTATCACGAGAACTGCGGTATCGACGCGATCCCCGGCGACGGATTTATCTATACCGAGCGTTTTGCCGTTGTTGATGCTCCGGTCGCTCCGAAGCTTTCCGACATATCCGCCGTCAATACCGGCGAGTTTGACGTAGAGTTCGCGCTGACGGATCAGCCCGCGCTCTACAGGATGACCGTGAAGAACAACACCAAGCCCGAACCGGAGCACGATATCTTCGCCAAAGCCGAGAGAAAAGAATTCGAGATCCACGTGATCGTTGAAGGCGAAAAAGAGCCGCTGAAAGGATATGTAACTTTAAATCTGTATCCCGAAGGAATAACGGTTCAGTCCCGAGACGAAGGCAAGAAAAACGATATTAAATACGTCCGTGTTCAGTCGTACGAAAAAGATCACGTCGGCGATCTTGACAGGAAGTGGCAGGTTTCGGAAATGCAGTTTACACTTGCCGTAAAAGGCAAGGACAAAGCGATAATAGACCCGAAGCAGGCACAGTACAAGTTTGAGAAAATCAAAGGCGCGGGCGGCAAAGGCGCAAAAGCGGACGAAGAACAGGCGATTGCGGATAAATACGAATATAAAGAAAGCTACGGCGAATGGAACGAAAAGTTTACGTATACATTTGAACCGAATACGAGACTCTGGGAGCCGACAAACAACACTTTCTTTATGATTTTACTTCCCATGTCCTGCGAATATAACGGACAGATGTATCAGGCAGAAGTCCCGATGCGTCTGAGAGGTAAAGATATAGACCCGATGGAGGCGTGGGAGAAGGAATACGAAAAGACGAAGGAACGCATAAGGAAATTCTCTCTGCCAGACAAAGTTGACTATAATCTGAAAAAGCTCGAAGAGATAGCTATTCAGGACACATGCAGAATATCAACATGGGAGCTCAGACTGATGAGCAAGGATATTCTGCGGGCATATATGGCATACTGGACCACTCAGCATGAAAAAGACCAGTGGACCGCGGACGCGCTCGATTGGGCGGTATGGGGTCTTGAATGGGTTAAATGGATCGGCGACTGCGCGTTTTCGTATGTTGTTGCGGCATATACGGGACCTCTTGAAGCGATTATTACACCGGCAAAAGACGTACTTGTAAATGCACTGGGCGAAGTTGGCGTAAACATCGTATGGGGTACGAAATTCGACGTTAAAAACCTTGAGATTTACGACAACATTAAAAATGCGGGCGACAATTTCATGTCCGGCGGAGCAAGCGACGGTATTTCCTGGCTTGCGTCGTCGGGGATGTCCAACCCGGCAAAGATCAAATATGCCTGTGCGATTTTAGGCGCATATTTTGCGTTTGCGGTGCTTAACAACTATCTTCTGAGTCTTGAAAAAGGCGAAAACGACTTCTACGGGGCGATAATGGGCGCATTTAAAGACCTTACCGTTACCGCAGTAAAGATAGCGGCAAGCATGCTCTTCAAGCAGTGGCTTGAAAGCGCGTCTTTCAAAGAGAAAATAGGGCCAAAGATTCAGGAATTTATGCAGAAGTGGTTCGGAGACAATCTGAAAGATCAGAAATTCAACGTTGAAAAGGTATACAATGAAAGCCAGCAGCTGTACGGCGATCTTGCGCTCAAGGATACCTTACTGAATATTGACGTTGAAGTTACCAGATCGGGAATAGCGGAAAAATACCTTACCGAACTTCTCGGCACGGGTGCGGGATGGATTTACGACAATCCCGAAAAAGCGCAGAAGCGTCTTTTCCGGTTTAACCCTGCGGGCGAGCTGATATTTACATTCGGCATAAATCTTTTTGCGGGAAACACCGATGCAAGCGTTGTTGACTCAGTATGCGAAATAAACATTTCAAAAGCTCTGTCAAACACTTCAAGCAAGTTTTTCTCATGGCTTTATGATTTATTTTTCGGAGGAGTTCCCGTTGCTGACTCGGTAATTGAGCTTCCCAAAGATCCTCCCCTGCCCCCTGCAAAAAACTGATCACATATTAAACACAAAAATGACCTGTGATAAAATCACAGGTCATTGCTTTCTAGAAGATAATTATTTATTTGTAACGGTGAAAAAGCCGTAATTACCGTCTTTTTTAACATAACCGACGTATATATCCGCATTTTCCGCATACAGTCTGTTTTCATAGATAATGAAATCATCGTCATACTCCATCGGAATAACAAGATTGCCCTCTTTATTGATATATCCGTATTTGCCGTCCGATTCAACACATGCGATACCGCCGGAGAAATTGCCGGCATAGTGACAGTCTATTGTAATGGCGATATTGCCGTTTGTATCGAAATATTCCCATTTGCCGTCACTGTTTTTCTTTGCAACAAGACCTTCGACAAATGAACGAATCACTGACTGGCTGTATCTGTCAAAGGTGACAACGGGATTGCCTTCGGTGTTGATAATGGACCAGATTTCGCCTTTTTTTGCCATGGCAAAACCGTCATGGAAACTGCCGGCGGAATCAAAATCAAAAGGAATTACCGTTTTCCCTTCGGTATCCACATACCCGTATTTGCCTTCATATTCAACCGCAAGAAGACCTTCCCTAAAGGAACCCGCAAAGCCGAAATCAAACGGATTTATAATATTGCCGTTTACATCCGCAAAGCCCCATTTGCCGTCTTTTTTCAGAGAAATAAAACCTTCGGAAAAAATGCCGAAATCGTCGTATTCAAGAGGAATAACGGTTTTTCCTGCGGTGTCGATAAATCCGTATTTGCCGTCCTTTGAAACTTTGGCAAGTCTGTTTGAAAAGTCCTCGGCGGAATCGAAAACAACATTGATTACCGTTTCACCAGCGGTGTTTATATATCCGTATCTGCCGTCTTTAAAAACACGGGCAATACCTTCGGAAAAACTGTAAATCCAGGAAAAATCGGTTGATGACACAATATTGCCTTCAGTATTGATAAAACACCATTTGCCGTCCTTTTTAACGGGAGCGAAACCTTCGGAGAAATCCTTTGCAAGATCGAACTCGACAGGGATCACCGTATTGCCTTCTTTGTTTATATAACCGTATTTGCCGTTTTGACGGGCATACGCAAGGCCTTCGGAAAATGAGCCGACATCGTCAAAATCCGGAAGAAAAACCGTTTGAGCGTTTTCGTTAATAAATCCGATTTTTCCGTCTTTTTTTACGGAAAGAACTCCGTCGCAGGGTGTATCGGCAATATAATCGAACTCTTCTTCCGTAACTGATTTGCCTGAGAAATCGTATATAAGATATTCATGACTGTCATTTTCCGTTATAAGCCAATCCGCTTTTCCGACGGTTACAACGGTTTTAGGGGTGCCGGTTATCCACATTATGTCCGACACGGTAATGTTTATAACATCATCGGAGGTGTTTGATGCGTTGCAGGAGACAAGCGGTAAAAATAAGCATACGGATAAAACCGCGACAGCAAATAAACGGATAAATCTGTATTTTTTAGCTTGCATTTTTAACCTCGATTCTTTTTTATGTGTCTGTGAAAATGTGAGTTAGCAACTTAATTATACTTTATCTTCCCTGATTTGTCAAGGATGCCAATACCCCCCCGAGGGAATCTTTCCACGGAGGGGTATTTACGGTTTCATGGTTTACGGTTATGCGTTAAATTTCTTTTTTGCAAAGAAGCATATGCCTGCGGTGAAGAGCAACGAGGCGACAATTATCGGGGTTGCGTTGGTGGTCTCGACTTCGTCATCGCCTGTGTCGGGGATTACTACCGGTGTTTCGGGTGCCGTGTACTTGTTCGTTATAACAAATCCGGTTTCTGCATCGCCGGCTATGATCGTCATGTAGTTTTCTACAGATTCTTCAATTATGCCGTAT